>NZ_JBEYCR010000010.1:0-256241 GCF_040632845.1 Streptomyces sp. NPDC016459 | reverse complement strand
GCGTGGAGTTCACTCACCAGTCGGCGTCCGTCGTCGATGGTGGCCCGGGGCCCGGTGGCCGGCCCGGGGCCGGTTCACGGGGTCGTGAGGAGCGCCGCCACCGCGTGAGCCGTGGCCGGGTGGCGGGCCGTCAGGGCCGGGGAGCGGACTTCGGCGGCTTCCGGCGCCCAGGGCTCGCCGCCACCGAGGAGGTCCGCCACCGCGTCACTCGTGGCCCGGTGGGCGAACAGCAGCGCCGCACCGGCAGGTCCGGCGACCGCCCCGTCCGCCGGGGCCCAGGTCTCCGTACGGCCGAGGAGCCGCGCCAGGGCGTCGCACGTCTCCGGGTGCGCCGGGAGCAGTGCCGCACCGCGCGGCACGGCGGCCGGCCGGACGCGCTGGGGCTCCGGCAGGGCGCGCCACGGCGGGACCCAGGTGTCCAGGGCCGCGAGGCGCCCCGGGAAGATCCGGCCCGCCTCGCGGATCAGCAGCGGGGCCAGCTCCGCGGCGTTCGACCGCAGGGTGGTGATGAGGTTCGGCAGCCAGGGCAGCAGGACGGCGTCGGGCAGCCGCCCGAAGGCGTTCGACACGGCCTCCACGACCACGTCCGCGAGCCCCGGTACCGGCTCGAGGGCGTGCACGAACCCGCTGAGGTAACGCGGGTAGGAGGGCACCACCAGGGGGTTGGCGAGGAGTTCGTCGCAGCGGGCGCGCAGCTCGCCGCGGGACAGGGTGCCGAGCTGGACCTGCGCGGCCCACAGCAGCGCCGTCTTCGCCGGGTCCCCCGGGTGCGACTGCGCCACCGCGAGTTCCAGCTGCGTCCGGTCGCAGCCAAGCGACAGGGCCAGGCTCTCCATGCTGAAGAGGAAGCCGAGCATCGCCGCCACCTGCCCCACGGTGGCGTCCTCGTCGCGGAACGCCGACGGGAGCAGCGTGCAGTAGTGGGCGTAACCGGTTCGGACGAAGGACTCGATCCACGGCGGCAGCACCGGTTCGCTGGTGCGGTAGTAGGCGAGGAGTCCGCGCACCCGGCGCAGCACCTCCGGCGCCCCGTCCACGGTGCGCTCGCCCGCCAGGACGTCGAGGGCGCGGGTGCCGAGCTCGTCGGCGAGGCGTCTGCCGCCGAGGTACAGGGTGGCGTCCTCGACCGCCGCGAGGACCTCCGCCGTCGTGGCCCGGTCCCCGTACGCGGTGCGGCGCAGGCGCTGCTCCAGTACCTGCTCCAGGCTCACGCCCTCGTAGCCGAGTTCGATGAGGGCCCGCTGGTGGGTGCCGAGGGACAGGTCCCATGATTCCTGGATCGACCGCTCGCCGAGCCGCCGCTCTCCCATCACCGTGCGTGCGGCTCCGGGGGGAAGCAGGCGACGGAGCATCCACAGGACGTCCGAGCAGGCCCGCAGCTCGGGGCGGGACGCCATGTCGAGGAGGGCTCGCCGTACGCCGCGCTGCTGGAGGTCGAGTGCGAGCGGTGCCAGCCGGTCGTGCACGTCGCGGGCGAGCGGCGGCAGGGCCTCGTAGCCGACCTGGCCGATCCGGTCGCCGCCCATCATGATCTCGACGAGCCGGCGCACGTCCCTACGGCCGGGGACGGTGTCCTTCTCGATGCAGGTGACCGCCGCGTCCTGGAAGTCGTACGGCGTGGGCTTGGCCCGGTCGCGCATGGCGGCGAGCAGGATCGACGTCTCGAAGACGGCGATCGCGTCGGCGGTGGAGGCGAGGTAGCCACTGCGGCGGGCGGCGCGGACGATGTCCACGGACCAGCCGAGCAGTTCGGCCTCGTCGAGTGTGTGCAGGGTGGGGGGCTGCTGGAGGAAGCCCGAGAGCCGGTCCTCCGTACGCACGGGCGCGGGCGCGGCGGCCTTCGCCGCCGTCTTCGTCGCCGCCTTCGTCGCGCGCGGCTTCTTCGTGCCGGCCTGCCCGGCCAGCCGGTACGGCTCGATCCGGGTGCGCCTGAGGTTCTTCGCCCACTGGGTCGCGGCGATGGACACGGAACCGGGGGCGAGGCCGAACTGTGCCTCGATCGCCGTGTGGCTGGACGGGATCAGGCCGTACTGCCAGGTCGTGGCGGTGCGCGGGGAGATGGTGAAGTCTCCGGTGCCGTGCACGCCGAACTCCTCGACACGGCTAGCCGCGTGGAAGGCGCCGCACACGTAGAGGCAGTCGGCCGGATCGGTGCCGGTGGCGGCCAGGTGCTCGCGCATCCGGGTCCACATGTAGCGCTCGCGGTCCTCGTCGACGCGCACCCGATCGCCCCGGCCGGGGGCGAGTCGCCGGAACAGGCTGCCGATGAGGAACATGACCTGGCGGTAGGTGTCGTGGTCGCTGTCGCCGAGCGGGACCTCGACGTACTGGTGCCACCACTCCGACCAGTGCCGCACCTTGCCGTGGCGCAGCAGGTGCTCCTCCAGTTCGGCGAACCGGGGCCGCAGGTCACCGATCTCGACGCCGACGGCCTCACCGTGGAGTGCGTCCGTGTCCCCGGTGGCCCGCTCGGTCTGGTCGTGCCGGGCGTCCCACTGGAAGACGTGGTCGGAGGAGCGGTCGACGAGGACGAGTTCGACGCCGGGCGTGTCGAGGGCGTAGGCGATGGCCTGGTACTCGGCGGAGGCCTCGGTGACGGGTGCGACGACGGACAGCGGGGCCCAGTCGGGCGGGAAGCCGTCGATCTCGCTCGCGAAGGCCTGCACCGCGACGGGCAGCCGGCAGTTGCGCAGCTCGGTGAGGAGCGGCGTCATGTCCTCGCAGAGTTCCAGGTACACCACCTTGGGCTGCTTCTCGCGCAGCCGGCGGGCCATGGCGAGGGCGGAGGCGGGCGAGTGGTGGCAGACGGGGAAGATCTCCAGGGGTTCGCCGACTGCGCGGTCGACGTCGTCGACCATGCCGAGGAGGATTCCCTCCAGGGCGTCCTGGCCGTCGGCGAACTCGGCCGCCGCATCGTGGAGTTGCCCGCGCAGCGCGGTGAACGTGGCCCCCGCCGCCGTGGTCCCGGGGGTGCCGGGCGCGGCCGTCGTGTCGGGGGTGCCGGGCGCGGCCGTCGTGTCGGGGGTGCCGGTCATGACAGCTTGGCGATCGCTTCGCGGCCGCCCTCCAGGAACTCGGGCCAGGAGCCGCCCTCCTCCTTGCCGCGCGGCTCGACGACGCCGTGCAGGTACTTGTTGAGGATGGCCAGGTCCTCGGGCTCGCGGCGGGCGAGGGTGCCGATCAGCGAGGAGGCGAGGGCGCGGGCGGTCAGGGTGCGTTCGCCGAAGAAGTCGCTGTGCAGGACGGCGTCCTCCAGTACGCCGATCTGCTCGGCGGTGGAGAGGGCGGACTCCAGCTTCTCGTCGTCGCTGCCGGCCGCGGCGGCGGAGGCCCGCAGGTCGGCGAAGCTCTGGAGGAGGACGTCGAGGAGGGTGGGCGGCACGTCCAGCTCGATGGCGTGCCGGCGCAGCAGCTCCTCGGTGCGGAAGCGGACGATCTCCGCCTCGCTCTTCTTGTTCGTGACGATGGGGATGCGGACGAAGTTGAACCGGCGCTTGAGCGCGGAGGACAGGTCGTTGACGCCCCGGTCACGGCTGTTGGCGGTGGCGATGACCGAGAAGCCGGGCTTGGCGAATACGATGTTCTCGCCGTCGGCGCCGTCGAGTTCGGGGACCGAGATGTACTTCTCGGAGAGGATCGAGATGAGCGCGTCCTGGACGTCGCTGGTGGAGCGGGTGAGCTCCTCGAAGCGGCCGATGGTGCCGGTCTCCATGGCGGTCATGATCGGTGAGGGGATCATCGACTCGCGGGACTGGCCCTTGGCGATGACCATGGACACGTTCCAGGAGTACTTGATGTGGTCCTCGGTGGTGCCCGCGGTGCCCTGGACCACCTGGGTGGAGTTGCGGCTGATCGCGGCCGAGAGGAGTTCGGCGAGCCAGCTCTTGCCGGTGCCGGGGTCTCCGATGAGGAGCAGACCGCGGTCGGAGGCGAGGGTGACGATGGAGCGCTCGACGAAGCTGCGGTCGCCGAACCACTTCTGCGACACCTCCCGGTCCAGGCCGTCGGCGCGCTCGGAGCCGAGGACGAACAGGCGGACCATCTTCGGGGAGAGGCGCCAGGAGAACGGCTTGGGGCTGTCGTCGATCGACTCGAGCCAGTCGAGTTCCTCGGCGTACTTGATCTCGGCGGGAGCGCGGAGCAGGTCGGACATGAGAAGGGCCTTTCTGGGCGTCTCAGGTGAGGAAGGTCTTGAGTTCGTGCACGAGTCTGTCGATGTGGCCGGAGATCACCGGGGTGCCGAGCGCCTTGAACCGCTCCCGGAACCAGGGGTTGACCTCCTGCCGTCCGGAGCTGGTCACCGACCCGACGGGGATGAAGCGGACCCCGGACCGGTGGACCGCCTCGATGCCCTCGAACAGGGGCTGCGAGCGGTCGAACTCGTAGAAGTCGGAGATCCACACCATCGCGGTGTTCCTGGGTTCGGCGATCTTCGGCCGGGCCATCGCCATCGCGACCGGTCCGTCGTTGCCGCCGCCGAGGTTGGTGCGCAGGAGCACGTCGAACGGGTCGTGCACCCATGGCGTGAGGTCGATGGCGCGGGTGTCGTACGCGATGAGGTGGACGTCCACCTTCGGCAGCCCGGCGAAGATCGAGGCGAGGATGGTGCAGTTGACCATCGAGTCGACCATGGAGCCGGACTGGTCCACGACGACGATGAGCCGCTGGGGTGTGGTCCGGCGGACGGTGTGCCGGTAGTAGAGGCGGTCGACGTAGAGCCGCTCCTCCTCCGGGCTCCAGTTGGTGAGGTTCTTCCAGATGGTGCGGTCGAGGTCCAGGTTGCGGAAGACGCGCTTGGGCGGGACCGAGCGGTCGAGCTCCCCGACGGTGGCCTTCTCCACCTGGGTGCGGAGCACCTGGGCGACCTCGTCGACGTAGCGCCGGATGAGGGACTTGGCGTTGGCCAGGGCGATCCCTGACAGGTTGCCCTTGTCGCGCAGCAGTTGTTCGATCAGCGACATGCTGGGGGTGAGCCGGGCGGCAAGCACGGGGTCGGCCAGCACCTCGCGCAGGTGCATGCGGCGGACGAGTTCGGCTTCGACGGCGCCGAGTTCGGATCCGAGGCCGCCGGCCGCTGCTCCGCCGCCCTGGCCGCCGCGCAGCCCCCCGGGCGGGCAGCCGTGCGCCCGCTCCAGCCAACCCGCGTCGGACTGCCAGCGGGCGAGCTGCCCGGCCGAGACCGTTCCCGATCCGGTGGCGAAGACGTTGAGCAGCAGTTTCGACGCGAGCGCGGCACGCCGTACCTCCGCCGCCCGGTCACGCGCGCCGTCCGGGTCGGGCTCCGGAATCATCAGCCCGTCGAACTCGTCGGCCAGCTCCGGATGGCGCTGGACGACGGACTCGACGGACGCGCCCGGGTCGAGGAGGGCCGACGGCAGACCGATGTCCTCGACGACGGCGAGGCTCGCCGCTTCGAGTGCGGCCTGCTCCTCGGGGTCGAAGAGCCTGGCGAGCAGTCGCCAGTAGAGGACCTGTCGACGGTTGTCCTCGGCGTCGGGGACACCCGGGGGCGGGGTGTCGGGGCGGGAGGGGGCCGTGGGAACGGTGGTCGGGGCGTCGGCGGGATCTGCCGAGGGCGTGGTGTCCGTCATGCGCGCAGCAGCTTTCCGGCTCGTTCCCGCAGGACGGTGACGGAGTCCGTGGCCGCCTTCTCGGCCCGTACGCCGAGCTTGTCGGTGGTGCCTCCGGCCCACGCGCCCGCGTGGACGGCGACGGTCTTCTTCCGGACCGTCGTCTCGACGGCGAGCGGCTGGAGGACGAACTCCCCCGCGTCCCACCGCAGCAGACCCAGGCACGCGCCGGAGGCGGTGACCGCCTCCGGGGTGAGCGGACCGGCGGCGGGGACGCGGTCGGTGTCGACGGCCAGCCGGTGCCCGGCGACGGTGAACGTGAGCGTCCCGTCGTCCTCGTGCCCCGCCGCGTACCCCTCCAGGAGTACGGGGACGGCGATCCGGGCCGGGTGGCGGTCCAGCGGCGCGGTCACCGGGTCGGTGGCGGCGGACAGGACGACCCGGGCGGTGGCGAAGGGGTCGGCCGGCTCGCCGGTGCGGGCCCGCGCGTCGTCCCAGACGAGGTCGCCCTCGGCGGTGACGGGCATGGCGTCGAGCTCCATGGCGCGCCCCTCCCCCGCGGCACCGAGCAGGGACATCCGCGGTCGCAGGAGCTGCCACAGGCCGGCACCGACGACGGTGTCGGGCTTGGGTGCGGACACCGCCGCCCGCACGAGACGCGACGGGGTCCCGTCGGAGGGTTCGAACACGGCGTGGACCTGGGCCTGCACGGCGGTCGCGTGCTCCTGTACGTCCACGCCGAGCGGCAGCAGGCGACCGGTCACGGGGGACGGGGCGGGTGCGGGGGCCGCGCCGGGCAGGGTCAGGAGCAGCGCGCGGGTCCACAGGTCGGCCCAGCGGCGCTCCGGGACGCGATCCAGGGTGGCGCCGGGGCAGGAGGCGGCGAGTTCGGCCGCGAAGCCGTCGAGCAGGGTCGCCAGACGGCGCAGGTGGATGTCCGGCAGCATGGCGGAGACCACGGGGGCGGCTCCGGCGACCAGTTCGTGGTCGATGCCCTGCCAGCCCGCGCGGGCGAGGTCGCCGAGCCAGGCGCGGGCGGCGGCGAGCACGTTCGCAGCGGGGCCGGCGTCGGTGGTGCCGGGGTCGGGGGCGCTCCGCTCGGCGCGCGGCCGGCCGGTGACGTCCGCGACGCGGTCCGTGAGTGCGTCGTGCACGGCGCCCATGAGGGCGGTGCGGGCGGCGGTGAGCGCGACGAGGTGGTCCTCGCCGGCGGCGCCCGCGGCGGCCTTGTCGGCGGCCTCGGCGACCAGGCAGGCGAGCGGCGATCCGGCGACGGCGGCCGCGAGCGCGGCGAGTCCGGCGGCCTGGGCGGGCTGCGGTCGGAGCAGTCCGGCGACGAGCGCCCGGTCGAAGGCGTCGACGGCGTCGAGCGCCTCGTCGAGCCCGTCCACGGGGTCGGTGAGCAGATCCGTACGCATCAGGCGACCGTCCTCGTCGGGGGGAACCACTGCATCTCGGGCAGCGGCGCGGTGGTCGGCTCCAGTTCGAGATAGGCGAGGTGCCGGAGGAACCGGCTGAACACCGGGGCGGCCGCCGAGGTGTCGCCCTGCTCGGGGCGGGTGGCGGTCATCACCGAGACGAGCTTCTGCGCGTCGGGCTCGCCGTCCGGGGTGTCGGCCTTCAGGTACCGGGCGACGCGCTCGGCCCCGTACTGCAGGACCGCCTCCCCGACCAGGGCGCGGATGTGGTTGCAGAAGGCGCCGCGCGCACCGCCGCAGGGGCGGTTGTTGTTGGTGCTGCACGCGAACGTGAACGTCGCGGTCGCGATCGAGGACACGTACACGCGTCCTGCGTCGGATCCACTGGACACGACGCCCTGCAGTCGTCCGTCGGCCAACTCGACGAACGGCACCTTGGCGAGTTTCCGCGGTCGCGCGGGCGGCACCACCCGCGCCGTACTCGACCTCTCCCAGACCGGCAACGTACCTCTCCCATGCACGTCGAAGGGATGTTCTCGCCGTCGTGGCGGAACAAGATCGAACCTATCGCCGCCCACTGACAACGCCGCCGGCGCCCGGCGAGAGCCGACCGGGACCCTGGGCTCCAGGGCTCCTGGGCTCCTCGGCTCCAGGGCTCCAGGGCTCCAGGGCTCCAGGGCTCCAGGGCTCCAGGGCTCCAGGGCTCCAGCCCGAACGCACCCGCCTCGCCCCGCGTCGCACCACCGCGCGCTCAGGAGGGGATCTGGGCGAGGCTCCGGTTGAGTGCGCTGTCGGGTCGCCCGGTGAGCTCCTCCCAGGTGCCTTCCTCCGTGATGCGTCCCGCTTCGAGGACAGCGATGCGGTCGGCCCTGCGGATGGTGGCGCGGCGGTGGGCGATGACGACGGTGGTGCGGTCCTCCTGGCGGAGTACGGACGCGAGTCGGGCGTCGCTCGCGTTGTCCAGGTGGGCGGTGGACTCGTCCAGTATGAGGACTCTGGGCTGCGCCAGGAGTGCGCGGGCGAGGGCGATCCGGGCCCGCTGGCCTCCGGAGAGGGTGGCACCGCGCTCGCCGACCACGGTGTCGAGCGGGGCGATCCGGTCGACTCCGCATCGGCGGGCAGTCTCGGCGAGGAGGTCGTCGTCGGCGTCAGGGGCGGCGAGCCGCAGGTTCTCGGCGAGGGTGCCGTGGAAGAGGGGCGTCTCCTGGCCCACCAGTGCGACGGCGCGCCGGAGTTCGGCGTCGCTCACCTCGCGTATGTCGAGGGGGGTCCCGTCGGCGGGTATCAGCTGGACCTGCCCTTCGGAGGGGTCCCAGAAACGGGCCAGGAGGTGGGCGCAGGTGGACTTGCCGGCGCCCGATGCGCCGACGAGAGCCAGCGTCTGACCTGCGGGTACAGTCAGCTCGACGCCGTCGAGGACGGGACCGCCACCGTAGTCGAAGCTCACCTGGTGCAGGCGGACACCCAGCGGACCCGCGGGCAGGGGGCGGGGCTCGGCGGGGGGCGGGGCGAGGGCGGGGGCCTTGACGGCCGCGCCGACGCGGGAGGCGGCGGCGCGCAGCGCCACGGCCTGGCTCAGGGACCGAGCGGACTCCGCGACGGGGCCGAGGACGGCCAGGGCGAGCGCCATCGCCGCCGGGGCCCACGCGCCGTGCAGCCGCCCCGAGGTCACGGACTGTGCCGCGGCGGCGACGACGCCGAGGACCGCCACCACGATGAGGAGATCGCGGACCGCGGCGACGGCCGCTTCCCAGGTGGCTTCGGCACGCTGGGCGTCGCCCACCTGCCGTCCGCGTGCCGCCAGCCGGTGGCGTCGTCCGGTGAGGGCGCCGAAGGCGACCAGCTCACGCAGTCCGTCGACGATCTCCACAGTGTCCGCCGACAGCTGCGCGACGGCCGTACGGGTGCGGGCGCCGCGTGCCGTCCGCCCGCGGGCCTCGGCGAAGGGGGCCGCGGTGAGCAGCGCCGCGACCGGCAGTACGGCGGCCAGGAGCCATGGCTCCACCGCGGCGAGGATGACCGTGCCGCCGGTGAAGACCGTTCCCGCTGCCAGGAGTTGGGCGGTGGTGTGGGCGTAGAAGAACTCCAGGGCCTCCACGTCGGCCATGGCGGTGGCGGCGAGGTCTCCGCTGCGCCGCCCCGCGACACGGGCGGGTGCGCTGCGCGCGAGCCCGTCGAAGACGCGTACGCGGAGCGCGGCGAGAACCCGGTAGGCCAGGTCGTGCGAGAGGTCCATCTCGCGCCAGGTCGTCAGGGCCCGTACGAGGACCAGGGCGATCAGCGCGGTGACGGTGCCGGGTGTCGGGGCTCTTCCTTCGATGACGGCCGTTCCCACAGTGTGCGCCGCGAGCGTGACCAGCGTGACGAGGGAGCCCTGTTCGAGGAGCGCGGCGGCGCAGGTGCGGGCCGTCATGGCACGGTGCCCGGCGAGGGCGGGGAGCAGTGCGCGCAGTGAGCCCCGTTCGGGTAGGTCCGTGTCGACGGCGTCGGCGGGGGCGGCGACGGACACGGGCGACGGCACGGTCACCACGGCGTCCGTGGCGGGGGTGTGGCTGTCGACGGTGTTGCTCATGCGGCGAGTTCTCCTCGGTGGGTACGGCCGGCCTCGAGGAGGCGCGCGTAGACGCCGCCCGCCTCGACCAGGCTGTCGTGGTCGCCGACGGCGTCCACCCGTCCCGCGTCGAGGACGACGATGTGGTCGGCGTGCCGGACGGCGGCGAGCCGGTGGGCGATCACCAGGACGGTGCGGTCGCCGACGGCGGCCGTCAGCTCGCGGACGATGTACGCCTCTCGGCGTTCGTCGACGGAGCTCGTCGCCTCGTCGAGGACGAGCACCTGGGCGTCCGCGAGCAGGGCTCTGGCGAGGGCGAGTCGCTGTCGTTGTCCGCCGGACAGGGTGGCGCCGCGCTCTCCGAGGACGGTGGCGTAGCCGTCGGGCAGGGCGGCGATCTCGTCGTGGATCCCCGCGACGCGGGCCGCCCCTGCCAGATCGTCGTCCGTGGCGTCCGGACGCGCCATGCGGAGGTTGTCGGCGACGGTGGCATGGAAGAGGTACGTGTCCTGCGACACCACGGCGACGCCGTGCCGCAGCGCGTCGAGGGAGTACCGGGTGGTACCGCGCCCGTCGAGGGTGATGCGACCCCCGTCCGGGTCGTGGTGGCGCAGGAGCAGCGCGACGAGGGTGGACTTGCCCGCGCCGGACGGGCCGACGATCGCCGTGGTCCGTCCTGCCGGTGCGGTGAAGGAGACGCCGCGGAGGGCTGCCGCCGATGCCCCCTCGTAGGTGAAGTGGACCTCCTCGAAACGGAGTTCCGGGGGCGCGGACCGTCGCACGGGGGCCGTTCCGGTGTCTCGGACGGCGGGTTCGGCGGTCCGCAGTGCCCGGATGCCGTCCGCGGCCGACACTCCGAGGTATCCGGCGTGCCACTCGCGGGCGAGGTCGCGGACCGGCCGGAAGCATTCGGAGGCCAGGAGCAGCACGAGGTAGGTCCCGGTCGCCGTGGTGGATCCGGTCACGGCCGACCAGCAGGCGAGGAGCGCGGCGGCGGCGGTGCCGCCCTGGATGGCGAGGTCGGTGATGCCGGTGTCGACCAGGGAGACGCGGAGCTTGGCGACGGTCGCCCGGTGCAGCGCCGCCGAACGCCTCTCCAGGCGTGCGCGGGTACGGCCGACCGCGCCGGCGGCCCGCAACGCGGGCATGCCCTGCAGGGCTTCCAGGTAGTCGGCGCCCAGACCTTCGTACGTGTCCCAGTGCTCCTTGCCCCGGGCCGCGAGGAGACGGTCCCAGGCTCGGGGGCCGCAGAGGGCGAGCAGCAGGGCGGGGACGAGGCCGAGCAGCGCCGCCGGTTCCACCACGGCGAGGGCCGCGAGCACCAGGGGCGGCACGGTCAGGGTGATCAGGAGTTGGGGCAGATAGCGGGAGACGTAGGCGTCGACGCCCTCCACGCCGTCCACGAGTGTCGTGCGGACGGCTCCGGCGCGCGCGGTGGTCATGTGTGCGGGGCCCAGGCGTCCCAGGTGGGCGAGGAGTTCGTCCCGCAGCTCCACTCTGACCTCGGCCCCGGCGCGCGTGGCGGTGCGCCGCTGCCAGGTGCCGAGTCCGGCGCGGGCGGCGACGACGGCGAGTACCGCGGTGAGCAGCCAGGGAAGCCGTCCCGCCTCGCCGCGGGCCAGCTGGGCGAGGGCGAGGGCCAGCAGGGTCGCCTGCGTCAGGTGGGTGAGGGTGACGGCACCTTGCAGGAGGGTGGCGGCGAGCAGGGGGCGCCGTGCGCGTCGGGCGGCGCGGCGCAGTTCGGGGTGGACGATCATGTGGTGTTCTCCTCGTCGGCGTGGAGGGTGCCGAGGGCCAGTCCGTGGACGATCCAGTCCCGGCCGGGCGGGGCGCCGAGCGCGGCGCCCAGGTCCGCCTGCTGCCAGGAGCCCACGGGTCGGGCGGCGAGGCCGTGGCGCCGGGCGGTGAGGTGGGCGAGGTGGACGGCGAATCCGGCCCGCAGGTGGGCGCGGCGGATGTGCGCCTCGTCGGCGTCCGTTGGACAGCCACGGGCGAGCAGGACGGCACCCGCGTCCGCGATCCAGGCCTGACGCGCGGCCCAGACCGCGAGCGTCGGGCGCGCCTCCCCCGCGGCGATCCGTCGTAGCGTTGCACCGTCGGCGGCCAGCTCCACCAGGCCGGGCCGTGGCGATCCGACGGCGACGCACCACCGCAGATCGGGGCCGCCCGCCCGTGCGGCGGTGGCGAGGACGGCCCGCAGCGCGTCCGGGTCCGGGGCCCCCGGCAACGGCGGCGGGGCGCTGCGGCGGGCCAGCAGCTCCTCAGGGGTGGGCGCGTCCCTCGGCGGCCGGAAGCCCGGTGGGCCGTCGGGCCGGTGAAGCGGCGGGGGGATGTGCAGGGCGGCGAGGGGGGTCGGGGAGGGGCTCTGGAAGCCGTGGGGTCCGTCGGGTGCGTGGGTCGTGGTGGGTCCGTGGGGTGCGTGGGGTGCGTGGGGTGCGCCGAGCCCGCCGCGTGCGTCGGGTGCGTCGGATCCGTCCGGTCTGTCGAGCCCACCGCGTGCGTCGGGTGCGTCGGATTCGTCCGGTCCGTCGAGCCCACCGCGTGCGTCGAGCCCATCCAGTCGTAGTTCGGACTCGTCCACGCCCAGCGCACGTGCCGCGAGGAACAGGGCCGCGGCGGCGTGCCCGGTGTCGAGCAGGAGCAGCGGCCAGGCGCGGTGACCGTAGTGGGACACCGTGCGCCGCGCGGTGACGGAGAGTTCGACGGTCACGCCGGGCGGCGTACCGTCGGGCTGCCTGCCGAGGTGGTGGACACGGTGGCGCAGCGGGTCGTAACCGTAGCGGCCGGGCGGCAGGGTACAACCGGCGCCCACGACGAGCACGGTGTCCACCGGGTGCAGCGCCCCCGCGGAGGACGCGGGCCGCAGTCGGCCGGTGCTGTCCGAGGCCGCCAGGGAGAGGCGCAGCAGGGTCCCCGGAAGGCGGTCCGCCGGACCGCCTTCCGTGAGTGGGAAGGGCGGACCCGGCCAGGCCGGTACGGGCGCCCCGGCGGGTGTGTCGGGACCGGGAAGCCGCGGGGAGCGGGCGCGGGCGAGAGCGGTGGCGAGGTCCGGGGGGCGGTTCGCGTCGAGGTGTTCAACGCCCCTCGGGTGCTCCACGTCCGTCAGGTGACCGGCGTCGAGGTGCTCCAGGTCCATCGGACGATCCACGTCCATCGGGTGCTCCACGTCCGTCAGGTACTCCACGTCCCTCGGGCGCTCCACGTCGAGGTGATCCACAGTGGTCCTCACATGTGCGGCGGGGGCGCCAGGGTGAAGTCCTCGGGGGCGCCCGGCGCCGTCGTGCGCCAGCCTCGTCGGGTGCCTGCTTCGGCGAACCGTGGGCAGCCGAAGTAGGCGAAGGCGGCGGGGGCATTGGGGAGGAGTCCGGAGACGAGGACCCTGGCCACCCGCAGGGACGTTTCGGCCACGTCCTCGGTGGTCAGGTCGAACGTCATGATCCGGTGGCCGCCGGCGTGCAGCGCGCTCTCCAGGCGCTCCCGGCTGCCGGGGTCGACCTGGTCGACGGACACGGTCCCGTGGGCGGGTTCGGTGAAGCGCCGGGCCTCGGCCGCCATCCGTCCGTCGAGCCACACCTGCACGTGCGCCCCCAGGTCCCGCACGTGCTCGAACTGCTCGCCGCACGCGTCGAGATATCGGCCGTCGGCGCGGTGGTCCAGGTAGAGCCCGGGGGCGAGCAGGCCGGCCTCGACGGCCTGGAAGACCCAGCCGTCGGAGCCCGTCAGGCCCTGGGTGAAGACCCAGGTGTGGACGGCTTCGAGGACCGCCTTGCGGGCGGCTTCGGCGGGGTCGTACTTGCACGCGAAGCCGGCCGCGTACAGGCCGAGTCGCTGGTCGTGGACGAGTGCTGCCATGCACGGGGCGAACTCGGACGGCATCTCGACGAGATGGACGTCGAGTGCGGATCCCGCGAGATCGTCCATGAGGCCGGGCACGCTGGTCGGGTCGATCCCGCGGGTGGGTCCGTCGAGGTGCCACCACAGTTCCAGGGCGTCGCGTTCGACGATCTCCAGCAGGCCGCGTTCGACGGCGTCGTCGAGGCCCTGCCCGGTGGCGATGCCCGCGTAGTTGAGGTGGTGGGTGCGGGGCAGCTCGCGCAGGTCGCCCTGGCGCCAGTTGAGGTGGGTGAGGGCGACGGGGGCCCAGACCTCCGTCGCGTGGCCGTCGGTCAGCAGCTCGGTGCCGCGCGTCCACAGGGACGGGGTGTCGGCGGCGAGGCGGCGGTACGGGAACTTCTCCCTGGCGTACTGCCAGGGCGCGTACGTGGGCAGGTCGTCGGGGCCGTAGAGCCGCAGGCCCTTCTCCGCCAGCTCGGCGGCGGTGGCGCGCAGGGGGGCGTCGGGGTGGCCGGGCGGCGGCACGCGATTGCCGCAGTACCGCTCCACGCCCTCGGCTATCGCGGCGATACGGGCCTGCTCGGGGTCGCCGAAGGTGGTGCCGAGGGAGACCCGGTCGGCCGGCCACAGGCCGAGTCTGCGGGCGTCGGATATCTCGGCGGTGAGGGCGGTGTAGCGGGGTGGGGCACCGGCAGGGTGCTCGACGGGCTTGACCGTGCGGACGATGCCGCAGACGGGGTCGACGAGTACTTCCAGCGGCAGCGCCGTCATCGAAGGATCTCCTTGGCGGGATCGGTGGAGGTGGGACGGGAGGGGAGGGTGTGCAGGAGCAGGGTCACGCTCTCCGGGTCGACCGCTCGTCGGGAGGCGTGCAGCTGTCGGACCGTGACCGGGTCCTCCCCGGTGTGGGGGTTGCGCGCGTGGGCCGGGAAATGGTGTCCGGCGATCTCGACGCGCAGCCGTGTGCCGGCGCGCAGCCGACGGGCGATCCGACCGAGCTCGACGGTGAACTCACCCTGCTGGTGCGGCCCTTCCCGCCGCAGGACACCGACGGCGATCCGCTCGGCGGTCCCTCCCGGGGTGAGGGCGACGAGTCGGGCGACCCAGTCGGCGCAGGAGGTGTCGGCGGTGGCCCGCAGCCGTAGCCGTACGGGCCCGACGGCATCGACAGGGCGGGGCAGCGGCGGGGTGGCCAGGAGGCAGCGGTCGGGGAGTCCGCCGGTCGGCACGGTGAGGTCGTCGGAGCGGACGGGGCGGTCGGGGTCGGCGGTGAACTCGGCGCCGTGCAGCAGCCGCGGGCGCCGGGTGAACGATGCACCGTCGATGCCTGCGGGCAGCCACAGGTCACCGCCGCCCAGCGCCAGGGCGCCGTGGCGGCCGGGGGCGAGGTCACCGGCGAGGGCGCGGCGGGCCCAGCGCACGTACAGCTCACCGAGGTTCACCCGGTGGGCGGGGCCGGCGTCGGGTCCTGGCGACGCCACGAGACCGTGCCCCCATGGGCCGAGCAGCAGGCGGGCAGAGGGTCCGCCCCAGGTGCGCCAGAGCGCGTGGGTGTCCTCGGTGAAGTGGTCGTGGTGGCCGCCGACCGCGAGCAGGGGGACCTCGGCCCGGGGGGCCCGCGAGATGAGCCGGCCGCGTTCCCGGTGCCTCCAAAGCCCCGTCCAGGAGGGCAGTTGGCGGCCAAGTCGCTCGGGGAGCTCCGCGAGGGGCAGGTGGGTCAGCAGACCGGGGTCCGCGGCGAGTGCCTTGTCCAGCGCGGTCCCGTCGGAGTCCGGCCGGTCGCCGTGGGCGGCCCACCACCCGGCGCGGGCCAGCAGCCTTTCCGCACCGGAGGGTTCGCGCGCCGTCTCGGCGACGCCGAGCGCGGGGACGGCCGCGATCACGGCGTCCGGCAGGCCCTCTGTCTCCCCGTGTGCTTCGAGGGCGAGGGTGAGGGCGCAGTGAGCGGCGTAGGAGGCGCCGACCGCGACGTACCGGCCGTCGCTCCATTGCTGCCGCCGGATCCATCGGGCGGTCAGCGCCCCGTCGGCGGCCTCGTTCTCGTACGGGCGCCACTCCCCCGGCGAAGCGAATCGGCCCCGCACGTCCTGGACGACGGCGGCGAAGCCCCGGCGGGCCCAGCCGCGCGCCTCGGCCAGGTGCCGGGCACGGTCGTAGGGGGTGCGGATGAGGACGGCGGGGAAGGGACCGGGTCCGTCGGGAAGGCCGACGTCCGTGGCGAGGTCGTCGACGGCCGTACGGAAGGACTTCATCCGTCCTTCTTCGGGATCGGTACGACGGGCACCGGTACGTCCGAAGTCGGCGCGGCGGGCATCGCTGGGCCCGGAATCGGCGCGACGGGTGCCGGCGCGTCCGGGCGCGGTAGGACCGGCATCGCAGTCCCCGACATCCCAGCCCTCGCCACCGGCACCGGCACGGTCGGCATCGCGGCCCTCGACACCGCAGCCCCCCGCATCGATGCCGACGGCACCGGCGCGACGGCGGGCACCGGCAGGACGGGGTGTTCGGTGACGGTCAGTCTGCGCAGGTCCACACGGCGGAGCCGGCGCCGGGCCGGGAGTCCGGCCGGGGCGTCGGGGGCCCCGGTGGCCCACCGGCGAAGGTCGTCGGCGAGCAGGGCCGCGAGCAGCGCGGCGGCGGGGGTGGTCAGCCGGGCCGGTGCGCCGGACGTACGCGGTCCGGTCCAGTAGGCGGCCAGCTCGTGGTGGGCGGGGGTGGCGGCGAGTCGGCGGGCCCGGACGTGGGCCGAGGTGACGTCTTCGGGAGCGGCGGCGAGGGGTTCGACGTACGCCTGCCAGCCCTCGCGGTGGCACCGCAGCCAGGCGACCCCGTGTTCGGGCAGCCGGTCGGCGGCCTCCCACAGCCCGTCGGGTACGGGGCCGTCGAGACACCACACGACGGCGGCGGGGTCACCGGCGAGCAGTTCCCCGATCTCGACCGGTGAGGTGTCCGGAGCGGTCACGACCGGTGTCGACCGGGGCTCGGCGCCCAGGGCCGCCAGGTGCGCGGCCAACGGTCGGGTCAGTGCGGGGTCTCCGAGGAGCCGGATGTCACGCCGGGCGGCGGGCCACTGCGGGAGCGGGGGCTCGTCCGCCAGGTAACCGGCCTGCTCGAAGGCCCGCACGACCCGGTGCAGTTCGTCGTCCGCGAGGGCGGCGTCACCGGTTCCGGACAGCAGGGAGAGCACGGCGCTCTCGTCCGCTTCTCGTGTCCTGACGCTGAGGAACTCTCCTTCGGTGGTGCGGACGGCGAGACCTCGCCCTGGCACGGCGACGACTTCGACACCGGGTACGAGCCGGGTGCGGGACACGACGATCCTCCTGACGACAGGGATGGGGATGGGCGTGGGCCCGCCCGAAAGGCAACGGGCGGGCCCACGGTCGAGGGGGTGAGGCCTCGATTACTCCTCGGTGTCCTCGAAGGGGTTCTCGACGAGGGCGTTGGAGTGGGTGGCCGAGGCGTGGGCCAGCTGACCCGGGTCGGCGATCGGGGCGAAGATCTGGTCGTTGTCCATGAACTCTCCTTGTTCGTAAGGGAGATGAGGCGTTCGGTTGAGCGCCTCACGACCGACACTAATGGAATCGATTTTCATTTTCTAGATCTTCTGGATCAGCGAGAGGGTGATCTGGGTAACACACCGGCCAGCCGCCCTCGGGGTCCCGGCCCACCCGGCCGGCCACCTTCAGCACGTCCGCGAGGAACCCCGGCGTGACGACCTCCTTCGGCGGGCCGTCGGCCACCACGCGCCCGTCGCGGAGCGCGACGATGCGCTCGGCGAACCGGGCGGCGTGGGCCAGGTCGTGCAGCACCATCACCACGGTGAGCCCGCGCTCCTCGCGCAGGCGGACCACCGTCCGCATCACGTCGAGCTGGTGGTGCAGGTCCAGATAGGTGGTCGGCTCGTCCAGCAGCAGCACACCGGTGTCCTGGGCGAGCGCCATCGCGAGCCGCACCCGCTGCCGCTCACCCCCGGACAGCGCGTCCACGTCCCGGTCGGCCCACTCCTCCACACCGACGTCGCGCAGCGCCCGGCGCACGACGGGATCGTCGCCCTCGCGCAGCATGCCCAGCGGGCCCCGAGCCGCGTACCGCCCCTGACGCACCAGGTGCCGGACCGTCATCCCCGGTACGGCTGGGGCGGACTGGTGCAGCAGCGCCACCCTGGCGGCCGTGGCGCGCCGGGAGAGCCCGGCGAGGTCGTCCCCACCGAGCCGCACCCGCCCCCGGTCCGGCCGGAGCAGCCCGGCGACGAGCCGCAGCAGGGTCGACTTGCCGCAGCCGTTGAGACCGATGAGGGCGGTCAGTTCACCGGGCCGTACGGTCATGTCGACGCCCCGCAGCACGGGTCGTGCGGGGTAGCCGAAGTGGACCCCCTCGACGTGAACTCCCACGGACTGGGTCAGGGTCATGCTCTTCCTCCGTCGACTTCAGAACGTACGGCCCGGTGCTCGGCGCACGACGACCAGCAGCAGGACGGCGCCCAGGCAGGCGGTGAGCGCGCCGACCGGAAGGGTGAGCCGCCCGGCGTCCAGCGTCTCGGCGAGCAGACGCGAGGCCAGCTGCGCCGCGGCGTCCGCCCCGCACACCACGACCGCGCCCAGCAGGGCGGCGCCGGGAAGACCCACCCGCAGGTCCGCGCCGAAGACGGCCGTGGCCAGATGCGGGACGAGCAGCCCCACGAAGCCCAGCGCTCCGACGGCGGCCACCGCACCAGCCGTCAGCGCCACCGCGCACATCAGGGCGAGGGTGCGGGCCCGCCCGGCGGACAGGCCCGCGGCCAGGGCGATCTCGTCACCGCAGCGCAGCAGGGTCAACGGCCCGGCGAGCAGCCAGGCCGCGACCCCCCAGACCAGGGCCCATGGCCACAGCAGGTGCCAGTGCTCCCACACCCGGCCCTCCGTGGTGCCGACAAGCCACTGCACGACGCTGCCGAGTTCCCCCGGCTCGACGAGCAGCACCATGGCGGTGAGTCCGCCGAGCACCGCGGACACCAGCACGCCGTGCACGACGGTCTGGGCGGGGTCGCCACCCGCGCGGCCGACGAACAGCCAGAGCAGCAGCGCCCCGGCACATCCGCCCGCGCACGCGGCGAGTACCACGGCCAGGGGCGAGTCCCACCCGGCGAGTCCCAGCGCCGTCGCGGTGACGGCCCCGAGGACCGCGCCCGGCGTCACCCCCGTCACTTCGGGCCCGGCGAGAGGGTTGCGCAACGCGGACTGCAGGACGAGCCCCGCCACGGCGAGGCACGCACCCGCACCGAGGGCCACCAGCATCCTGGGCAGCCTCAGTTGGAGCAGAATGTGCCGTTCCGTCGCGTCGCCGCCACCGCCCAGCACGTCCCAGACCGCGCCCGGGGACATGCCGCGTCCGGCCACCAGTTCCACTCCGGCGCACACGACGGCCAGTGCCGCGAGCGCCGCGAAACGCCGGCTCACCGTGCGTCCTCCGTTCCGGTCTTCTCCACGGGGGTATGACACGCACCGCCGTCCGGGGGCTCGTCCTGACGCCCCTTCTTCCGCGCCCCGCCGGACGACGTCCCGATGGACGACGTCCCGATGGACGACGACCCGATGGACGACGACCCGACGCCCACGTCGGAGCGCACGGTCCGCCGTCCGTTCAGCAGCGTGCGCACGACGGCCGCAACCCCGGGTCCGCCGCGCCCGGCCGTCCGGTCACGGCGGCCCGACCGCATCAGGGCGACCCCGGCCGGTACGCCCAGCAAGGCCGTCCAGGCGCCGGCCGGTGTCTCCACGGGCGCCAGCGCCAGCCGGGCGGGGACGTCGGCGACCGTCACGACGACGGCCCCCCACGCGGCGGACCACGGAAGCCAACGCACGGCCCCCGCGGTGGGGTTGAACCAGCGGGCCAGGTGCGGGGCGAGGAAACCCACCCACGCGACCGGCCCGCACACGGCCGTCACAGGCGCGATCAGCACGACCGCGATGGCGAGCGCCGCCAGCCGCGCCCGCTGGGCGCGCACGCCCAGCGCCTCCGCGTCCTCGTCGCCGAGCCGCATCACCGAGAGCACCGGCGCACACAGGACGAGGGCGGGGACCGCGACGAGCAGCCACGGCCAGAGCCCCGCGACGTCGTCCCAGGTCCGGGCGGAGAGGGAGCCCAGCAGGTAGCGGTAGATGAGCTGCAGGTCCAGCTGGTCGGCCATGACCATCAGAACGAGCAGCGCGGCCTGCAGGGCGGCCGCGACCGCGGCGCCGGTCAGCAGCACGGCGGACGGGCTGCGCCCGAGACCGGCGGCGAGCAGGGTCAGGCCGCCGCCGAGGGCGGCCCCGCCGAGGGCGAGCAGGGGCTGGACGGCGGCGGGCACGGAGAGGGTCAGTACCAGCGGCGCGGCCACTCCGAGCGCCGCCCCGGACGAGACACCGAGCATCTCCGGCACTGCCAGGGGGTTGCGGAGCGACTCCTGGAGAACGAGCCCCGCCGCCCCCAGACAGGCGCCGGCGACCAGCGCCAACACCAGCCGTGGCAGGCGGAGTTCGGTGAGGACGACCCCGGCGAGCGTGGTGTCACCGTCCAGCACCGCGGCGGCGAGCCGGTGCGGCGGCACGACGGGGGTGCCGAAGCACAGGGTGCAGAGCGACGCGGCGGTGAGCACCGCGATCACCAGGAGGGGCTGCCACGCCCGTACCCCTGGTGAGGCCCGCCGGGTTCCGTCCGCCGTACGATCCGCCGCGTGGTCTGCCGCCTCGCCCGCGGCCTTGTCCGCCGCCTCGTCCGCAGCTTTCGTCACCGACGAGGACGTCCTCACCGCAGCGCGGCCGTGGCCTCGTCGAGGACGATGCCCAGGGAGCGCGTACCGCGCCCCTTGGCCCACACCTCTGAGTTCACCTCGTGGACGTCGCCGTTCCTCACGGCCGGGATCTTGCTCCAGAGCGGGTTCTTCGCGAGCTTCTCGGACAGCTTGCCGTCCGCACCGCCGAAGCTCATCGTCTCGACGAACAGCACGTCGACGTCCCGGGCGAGGATCTCCTCGAGGCTGTAACTGCCCTCCACGCCACGGGACTTCCACGGGTACTGGGCGATCTTGGGGAACAGACTGGCGGTCACGTCACCTTCCGGGGTGGCGACGCCGAAGTTCTCGTCACCGCCGTAGATGACGAGGGCGGTCTTGTCGCTCGGGGCCTTCTCCGCTGTGGCGAGCTTGGTCCGGAAGGTCCTCTCGGCCTTCTCCCCCTCGGCGGTACGGCCGGTGAGGGCGGCGGCGTCGCGCAGGTAGCCCACACTGTCCTGCCAGGTCTCGGGCTGCATGGCCCAGAACGTGGTGGCACCCTTCAGCGCGGGGGCGAGCTTGCCGTGGGTGTCCCCGAGGCCGATCACGAGGTCCGGCTTGTGGGAGAGGATCGCCTCCACCTCCGGTGCGATGAACCCGCCGGGGATGACGGCGACCTTCTCGGCCTCCCCCTCCCCGAGGAACCGGGGGTGGGCGAGCAGCGAACTGTTGGTGGCCGTCGGGACGATGCCGAGCTCGGTCAGGATGTCGTCGCAGAGTGCGAACAGGCAGACGATCCGATCCGGCCGCTTCGCCAGGGAGATCTTGACGCCGTTGACGTCGGTCAACTCGGTGGCGGCCTTGATGGGTTCGACGGTGATCTCGGTCTTCGCGCCCGGTGTGGCCTTGTCGCTCACGGGCTCGCCCGGGGACGAGCCACAACCGGCCAGGACGGAACTCGCCACCGCTGCGGTGACCCACATACGGACAAATCTCGACGGTGCGCGCAGCATCGACGCCCTCGATTCTTCTCGGGAACCTGGAACGCACCGAACATACATGATAATCGTTTTCACTAAATACCTGGAGGGCACATGAACACCACTGCTTCCGCGCTGCTCGTCTCCGACCACATGGACGGAGTCGTGTACGTGCTGACCGTGCCGGACGGCACCGTCACCGGGCGCCTCACCGGCCGTCACCTCTCCGAGCACGCCGGGTTCCTGGCCCTGCCGGGAGGGCGGGTGGCCTGTGTCGACGACCGCCGGGGGGAGCTGCTCGTACTGGACCCCTTCGGTGCCCGGCTCGTGGAGCGCGCGGTCCCTGTCGCCGTGCCGGCCGAGCACCTGGCCTGCGATCCGACCGGTCGCCGGCTGGTCGTCACGACCGGCCTCGGCCAGAGCACCGAGCCCTGGTCGGACCTTCTGACGATCATCGACCTGGACACCGGAGAGGCCGCGAGGGTACGCACCCGCGTCGGCGAACCTGGCGTGACGGTGCTGGGGGGCGGCGATCCGCTCGTCGTGCTGCGGCACCGGGAACCCGGCGCGCTGGCCGTCCACCGGTTCGCGGATCTCCTCGCGGCCCCGTCGGGCTGTCCCGTGGTGACGCCCCACGCCCTTCTGCCACTGCCGGACGACGGGCACGGTGACGCCCAGGACCCCGCATCGGAGCAGGTGTTCGCCGCCACGAGCGCGGGAGTGCACGCGGCGCGAAGGAAGGGGGACACCCTCGTGGCCGAGTCGGTGATCCCATGGGAAGCGTCGGCGCGTGGCTGGTACCTCCGCCTCGACACCCGTCGACGGGCGCTGTGGAGCACCTTGCGCGGTGGCGCTCCGGACCCCCTGCGGTGGCCGGACTGGACCAACCAGGCGTGGCGTCACGACCTGGAGACGGGCCGCACGCTTCACACCGAACTCGGCCCCGGCCTCGTCTTCCGGCTCGCTCTCGCCCGGGAGCACACGGCCTTCACCCGCATCCACCCCGACGGCGACGAACTGGTGCTTCTGGGAGCCGACGACTCCCTGCGCCGCGTCCCCCTTCACGCCATGGACGGCGCACCGAGGCGCGGCGGCACCCCTTGGGAGGGCGTCCAACGCCGTGCGGTAGCCGCCTCGCCGGGCTCCGACTGGGTGGCCGTCACCCGCGGCGGCCACGGCGAAGTGCATCTCGTCGACGCCGTGGCAGGCCACGAGACGACCCGGCTGCGGTTGGCCACGCCGCTGGATCACGGCGGACACATGATGCTGATCGGCCGGAACGACGGGGCGGACGGGGACCCCGTGGGGCGTTGACGGTGCCGGGGAGACGTCTGACCTCACCGGGCGCCTCGGACGTACGCGCCAAGGGTGACAGCCGCCCATCTCCGCCGGTCACGCCCTTGCGCGCTGCCAGACTCCCGGGAGGGGACGCGCCGGTGGGGCGTGGGCGAGGTCGGGGGCGAGGCGGGGTGGATGTGACCGAGCGCGGTTCGACTGGTCGTGTCGCTCCGGACGGGACGGGACAAGGCGTTACGGGGCAGAGCGTGGCGGACCACGGCGTCCCGCGCGCACGCGCGGTGACGGAGGACCGGCCGGGCGGGCGACCGTACGACGACGAGCCCGACGGTCGGCGGCAGGCCGACGGGACCGGCCCGGAACACGAGATCGAGGAGCCCGGGGAACGGTGGCAGGGCCACGGACCGGTGCGCCCGGTGCCGCGGCACGTGGCCTGCGTGATGGACGGCAACGGGCGCTGGGCACAGCGGCGTTCGCTTCCCCGTACCGCGGGCCACCGGGCCGCGGAGACCACCGTCATCGATGTCATCGAGGCGGCCCGGTCGGCCGGCGTCGAGTGGCTCAGCCTGTACGCCTTCTCCACCGAGAACTGGAACCGCCCCGGCGCCGAGGTCGACTACCTGATGCGTCTGGTCCGCCGGGTCGTGCGGAAGCACGCACCGCTGCTTCTCGCGCGTGGTATCCGCTGCCGCTTCCTCGGCGTCGCAGACCCGCGGATTCCCCGTGAACTGGCGCAGGACTTTGCCGACTTGACGACGCTGACCGCCGACAACAGGGGCATGACGCTGACCGTCGCCTTCGACCACGGCGGGCGCCGGGACATCGTCGAGGCCGCCAGGTCGTTGATCCGCAGCGGCACGCCCGCCGGCGACGTGACCGAGCGGCTCTTCGCGGACCACCTGCCGTTCCCCGACACCCCCGACGTGGACCTCGTCATCCGCACCTCGGGCGAGCAGCGCATCTCCAACTTCATGCTCTGGCAGGTCGCCTACGCCGAGTGGGTCTTCCCCGAGGTGCTCTGGCCGGACTTCCGGGCCCCCGACTTCCACGCCTGCCTGCACGCCTACCGGCGCCGCGACCGCCGCTTCGGCGGCGTGCCGCCACGGACGAACGGAGACCCGTCATGACGACCGACACCGCGGGAAGGGCCGATGAGGCACCCCTCTTCGGCCCGGAACCTCAGTTCCGCCCCCTCCTCGACGACCCGCGCTGGGCGCTGGCCATGATCCGCGCCACCGTGCTGGAGGCCGCTCACCCGCAGATCGGCGCCGCCCTCGTCGACAACTCCACCTTCGTGGCCCACCCCTGGCGCCGCCTCCGCAACACCTTCCTCAGCATGCGGCGCATGTTCGACCCCGATCCCGCGGTACGTGAACGGGAGGCCACCCGGCTCAACCGGCTGCACGCCCGCCTAAGCGGTTCCGACGCGCGCGGCCGCGCCTACGACGCCCTGGACCGCCCGACCCGTGCCTGGGTGGTCGCCACCCTCTTCGAGAGCGCCGTCACCATGTGCCGGCTGAGCGGCCAGCCGCTCGACCAGGACACCATGGAGCGCATGTACGCCCAGTACCGCGCGTTCCTCGCCGCGCTCGGCGGCGACGCGGGCGAACTCCCCGAAGACGTCGGAGACTTCTGGCGGTACTTCGACCGGGTCGTCGAGGACGAGTTGGAGAACACCGAGGCGGCCCGTGTCATCCTCTACCACCTCTTCGACCACCTGCCCGCCCCGGCGTTGCTCGACAGCGCGCCGACGCTGTGGGCGGCCGGCCGTGCCGTCGCCGGTCCGCTCCTCGGTGCGATCACCGTCGCCTCGCTCCCCTCGCCGTACCGCCGCCGGGCCGGCCTTCCGGAGATGCCCGGCGCCCCGGCCCTCATGCAGGGCGCCTACGTCGCCGCCGGGCTCGCCCGCTTCCTGCCGGCGGGCTGGATCAACGCGGAGAGCATCATCGACGTCCTCTCGCTCCGGCCCGGTGACGACGACCCCCGCGCCCGGACCGTGACCGCCCTGCGCGCCCGCATGAAGCGGGCGTCGGCGCTGCTTCGCCTCCTCGCTCCACCGGGCGGGGACGCCGACCCGGACCCGGCACCTCCGGCGGCACCGGGCGAGGGCCGACGTTCGGCCGAGGAGTTTTTCCGCCAGGTGCTGGACCAGACCGGTGACGGCCACCTCGACTGGCCCGACTTGGCGGCCATGGCCCGCGAGCTCTCCACCCGCCTCGATCTGGACGAACCCGAGGAGACCCGGCTCTACGACGCTTTCGCCGCCTGGTGGCGCGAGCTCCAGGCCGCGCTCGACACGGACGGCGACGGCCGCGTCAGCGCCGAGGAGTACGCGGCCGCCGTTCCCTCCCTCGCCGGACCCGCGCTCATCCGCGTCGCCGAGGTGCTGTTCGACGCCACCGACAAGGACGGGAGCGGGACCATCGACACGGACGAGTACCGGACCCTCTTCCGCACCGCCTTCCACCGCGACCTCGCCGCCACCGGCGGCGCCTACGGCCGGAGCGCCTTCGTGGGCGACTTCCTCTCCTTCATGACGGGCCGCCGCACGAGCGCCCCGTACGACCCCCTCCTCGCCGACGCGTAGGGGCGGGACGAGGGATCTTCGTCGCCGACCCGTCTCAGGAGCGGCCGATGACGTGATCAACCCGCACCCACGATGAACGACAAGACGTGTGTGCGGGTACGAGAAGGCCCCGCCCCGCGCCGGGTTCGAACAGTGGGCGCTGAAGACCGCGCGGGAGCGCCCCTCCCGTACCCGTCGGGTCTCGCCCGCGGCCGGGCCGCGGCGCGAGGCTCGGGTCGCCGCCTGCCGGGAGCCCGCCGTCGGCGTCGGGCCCTCCGTCGGCCGAGATGCGCCCTGCCGGGGTCGGCCGGGCGCTCGCCGCTTCGGACGTCCCCCGCGACGAACTCTTCGTCACCACCAAGCTGGGGAACGCCGACCAGGGGTACGACTCCACTCTCCGGGCCTTCGACGAGAGCCTCGCCAAGCTGGGCCCCGACCACGTCGACCTGTACCTCGTCCACTGGCCCGCCCCGGCGCGTGACCTGTACGTCGACACCTGGCGCGCCCTGGAGAAGCTGGTCGCCGACGGGCGGATCCGTACCGCCGGCGTCTCCGACTTCCGGCCCGCCCACCTGCAGCGGCTGCTCGACAGCAGCGACCTGGTCCCGGCCGTCAACCAGATCGAGTTGCACCCGGCGCTCCAGCAGCGGGAACTCCGCGCCCTGCACGCCGACCGCTTCATCGCCACCGAGGCATGGAGCCCGCTCGCGCAGGGAGCCGTCCTCGCAGAGCCCGCCGTCGTGGACTTCGCCGCCCGGCACGGGAAGTCCCCCGCGCAGGTGGTGCTGCGCTGGCACCTTCAGCTCGGGAACATCGTGATCCCGAAGTCCGTCACCCCGGCACGCATCCGCGAGAACATCGACGTCTTCGACTTCACCCTCAGCGGCGAGGAGATGGACGCGTTCGGCGGCCTCGACCGCGGTCTGCGCACCGGCCCGGACCCCGACATCTTCAACTGAGCGGGGAGACCGGGGCCCTTGGTCAGACCCGTACGCGCCGCAGGGCGCCGTCCGCGCGGAGGTCCGCGAGAGCGGGATAGCCGTCGACGGCCATGATCAGGTCGGCCTCGGCGAGGAGCGCGCGCAGGACGTGCACGACGCCGTCCGTACCGCCGAGGGCGAGCCCGTACGCGTACGGGCGGCCGACGCCCACCGCCGTGGCTCCGAGGGCGAGGGCCTTGACGACGTCGGCGCCGGTGCGCACGCCGGAGTCGAAGAGGACGGGGAGCCCCTCGGCGGCGGCGACCACCTCCGGCAGGGCGTCCAGGGCGGCCAGCCCGCCGTTCGCCTGGCGCCCGCCGTGGTTGGAGCAGTACACGCCGTCCACGCCGCCGTCCCTGGCGCGGCGGACGTCCTCCGGGTGGCAGATGCCCTTCAGGACGATCGGCAGGTCGGTGAGGGAGCGCAGCCAGGCCAGGTCGTCCCAGACCAGCGGTTTCCCGAAGACCCCCGCCCACTCCAGGACGGCGGCGCGCGGGTCCTCCTCCGAGGGCTTGGCGAGGCGGGCCCTGAAGACGGGGTCGGAGGTGTAGTTGGCGAGGGCGTGACCGCGCAGCTGGGGGAAGTTGCTGGTGGCGAGGTCGCGCGGGCGCCAGCCGGTGATCCAGGTGTCGAGCGTGACGACGATGCCCCGGAATCCGGCCGCCTCGGCCCGGTGCACGAGGCTTTCGGCGAGGGCGTGGTCGGTCGGCGTGTAGAGCTGGAAGAAGCCCGGGGTGGCGCCGCAGGCGGCGGCGACCTCTTCCATGGGGTCCTCGGAGAGCGTGGAGGCGATCATCGGTACGCCGGTGCGCGCGGCGGCGCGGGCGGTCGCCAGGTCGCCGTGGCCGTCCTGGGCGCACAGTCCGATGACCCCGACGGGGGCCATGAACAGCGGGGACGGCAGTTTCAGGCCGAACAGGTCGACGGACGGGTCACGGTGGGCGGCGCCGACCATCATGCGGGGCACGAGACCCCAGTTCCGGAAGGCGGCCACGTTCGCCTCCTGGGTGTACTCGTCGCCCGCGCCGCCCGCCACGTACGACCACAGCGAGGGCGGGAGTGCCGCCCGTGCCTTCGCCTCCAGTTCGCCGAAGGTCATCGGGAGCGTGGGGAGAACCCCGAAGAGCCCGTCGAAGTAGATCTCGTGCTGGTAGTCGCCGTAGTGCTGGGGCATGGGGAGACCCGTCCCTTCCGATGGCTGTCGGCCGCCTCGGCGCGCTCCTCGCCCGCCGAGGTGGCCCCATCGTGCCCGCCACGCGCGCGCGTGACCATGGCGCGGTCCGTCCGGTCCCGATCCGCGGGACACGCCTTACGAACGCGTCGCGGTCCTGCACCCGCCGTCGGGGGTGCCGCTCCCCCGGACGATCTCCGTACTGCGGTCGTACGGGTCGACGGTCTCGTCGTCGGTGGGGCCGGTGCCCGTCCGGTCCCCGCCGAACTCCGGGGTGAAGTAGCCGGTGTCGTTGTCGCAACCGCCGTTGGTCATGTCGACCTTGTACGAGACGAGGGAGAACGTCCCCGGCTCGGTGACGATCTTCGCCGGGTCGTCCCAGGTCAGCACCACCTCGCGCCGCACGATGGTGCGGACGACCTCGTCGTCGCCGCTGCCCGCCGCCGGTGCGACCGGATAGACGTACGTGACGTCGGTGGTGACCTGGAGGGCGCCGCGCTCGCCCTCCCGGTAGGTGATCCGGCCTCGGGTCTTGACCACCTCGCCGACCACGCGCGCGTGTGACGCGTTGAAGCGACTGAACAGCAGCAGCGGGTCGTTCTCCGCGCTCGGCGTGCGGAACGCGACGGCCAGATAGTCCTTGACGTCGCGCTGGTGCGGGTTGATCAGGGCGATGGCCCGTGCGGGGCGCTCGCCGCCGAGTACGGCCGGGTCCAGGTTGGACGCGGCGAGGAAGTCACGGGTCCGCCGCAGGGCCTGTTCCACCTGTGCCGTGCTCATCCAGCCGGTCGCACGGGCGGCCGGGACGGTGATCCCGGCCGTTCCGTCCGCCCAGCGCGCCGCGGGTGAACCCCTGAACGGTTCGTCGAGCGTGGGGCGTCGGGCCGCTTCCGGCGGTGGCGCCTGTGTCGGGCGCTCCGCCTCCTGGGCGAGCGGCACCCCCGACCGCCCGTCCGCGTCGGACGAGCCGATCATCTGCCACGGGTCAAGCGCCACGACGAGGAGGGCCACCGCCGCCAGTAGCCCGACCACGTACCAGCCCTTCCCGCGCCGGGGCGGGGGCGGTGTGTACGTACGCCGGCCCTCGGCCGGCCGGGGCTCGTCGCGGAGCCGGTCGGCGACGAGTCGGGCTCGCGCCGAGGGTTCCTTGGGCGCGTTCCCCACGCCTGCCACCGAGTCGCGCAGGAACTGGTCCCACACGTCGTCCGGCACCGACGAACCGTCCCGCTCCCCACCCGCGTTCACACCGCTCCCCTCGTGTCACCCATGGTTCCGGCCCCCTCCCCGGGGCTTCCGCATGATCGCACAGGGGCCCCCGCCCGGCCGGTCCGGGTCAACCCGCGGTCGGGGTCCAGCCGTCGAGCCAGTGCGTGGTGTCCTGGGTGGCGGCCTGAGCCGGTGTCAGGTGAGGGCGGTCGGCGTGGGCCGGGCCCGAGCCGGGGCCGGTGTTGCGGTACTCGGCGAAGCGGTCGGCCTTCCAGGAGAAGCCGCCCATGTCCGTCCAGGGCGTGGGCCTGACGGCGGCGCCGAGGACGCTGTCGCGGACCGTCGTCTGCGGGTCCAGGGTCGCGTCACCGCCGGCGTGCCAGGGGCGTCCGAGGTGGAAACTGCCCGCGGTGACGTCGCCGTTGACGGTGGAACGCGTGATGAGGAAGCCCTTGCGGCCGGCGGCGGTGCTCGGGGCCGTCACGTATCCGGCGGAGGTGCCGTCCCAGCGCTTCTTCAGGGTGAGGACGGACCTGTCGATCACCGCCGTGGCCCGGCCGAAGACGAAGTCGACGTTGCCGATCACGTAGGAGCCCGTCATGTACACCCGGCCGATCCGGTCCTTGGCGGCGGTGTCGAGGAGGAGGGTGTCCTGGTCTCCGCTGACGATGACGCCGTCGAGGACGACCCGGTCGGCGGCGGTGCGGAGGGCGACGGCCTGGTGTCCGTTCAGGTTCCGGTTGGCGGCCTCGTCGAAGTCGTTGGAGACGGTGAGGTTGCGCGCCCGGAAGTCGTCGGCCTCGACGGCGACGGTGGCGCTGCCGCCCGTCCCGTACGTCCCCGAGCCGTCCGGCCTGGTCATGCCGGAGGCGTGGCCCTCGACGATGACGGTGTCCTTGCGGCTGGCGCCGGTGCCTTCGATCGTGACGTGGGGCTTGTTCGACGGGACCTTGACCGTCTCGCGGTAGACGCCGGGCGCGACCCGGATCACCACGCGGGAGGTGTTGCCCGCCGGTACGGCGTCGACGGCCTTCTGCACGCTGGTGAACCGGCCGCTGCCGTCCTTGGCCACGGTCAGCGTGGTGGCGGCGGGTGCGGCCGCCGCCGTGGCGGTGCCGAGGGAGGCGCGCGGGCCCGCTCCGGACTTGACGAGGGCCGGCACCGCGTCGGTCGGGTCGAGGGTGTACGGGTAGTACGTCTTCGGGTCGAAGGCCGTTCCGCCGCTCTCGTTGCGACCGGTGGTCCCGGAGAAGACGTTGCCACGCTGGACGAGGGCGGCGGTGGCGTCCTTGATCACCGGGTTGTTCACACCCTGGAAGTAGCTGTTCTCCAGGACCATCCGCGTCCTGCCGCGCGCGTAGTTCCCGTAGGACGACGTGACGCCCGTGCCCGCGTCGTCCTGGAGCAGGTTGTTGTAGAGGTGGGCGTGGGCGGCGTTGTCGGTGGAGGGGTTGCGCTGTTCGGTCTCGCGGAACCAGTTGTGGTGGATGGTGAGGTCGGCGGTGACGTTGTCCGTCCAGCCGATGCCGAAGGTCTTGTTGTTGTTGGCGAGCCTGTTCCAGGACACCGTGATGTACGTGGTGTCCTTGCGGCTGTCGATGAGGCCGTCCGCCATGTGCCGCAGGTCGTTGTGGTCGATCCACACGTGGTGCGCGCCGTCCATCTGGACGGCGTCGAAGTCGTGTTCCTTGTCGTTCCAGACGCCCTGGTACGCGTCTCGGATCGTCAGGTTCCGGATGATCACGTTGTGGACGCCCTGGCCGAGGAAGAAGCCGCCTCCGACGATGTGGCCCGAGGTGCCGGAGCCGATGATCGTCTTGTCGGAGGCGACCTTGATCTCCTTGCCCGTGGGGTTCACGGTGATCGTCCCGGCCACGACGATGACGTACGGCTCCTGGGCGGTCGCGTACTTCTCCAGGTCTGCGAGGTTCCGGACGGTGACCGTCCTGCCGTCGCGCCCGCCGTACGTGCCCTTCTGGCCGAGCGCGTCGACCGAGGCGAAGCCGTCGGCGACGGCGCGCGCCCACGCGGGGGCGTCCGCCGCCCCCGCCTCGGGCCGGGCATCCGTGCCGAACACGCCGAAGGCCGTGCCGTACGCCAGGACTCCTGCCGCGACGAGCGCCGCCGGTACACCTATGACCAGCGCCTTTCCGCGCCTGCGGTGTCGCGCCCTGCCTCGGGTCTCGGTCATGTCGTGGGTCCTTCCGTCCGTGGGGGTGCCCGCCCCGAGAAGGGGCGGGCGGACGGTAGTCGCCGCGGCGGACGAAAAGGTTGCCGTCGTCCTCGACTTGTCAGGCGTACGGGTCGAAGGCGATGCCGGACGGCTTGGCCTTGGCCAGGTGGGAGGCGAGGTTGCCGTCCTTGAGGCCGAACACGGCACTGCCGAAGTCGGCCGCGCTGAGCTTGTCGCGCAGACCGGCCGGGTAGCCGTTCCAGCCGACCAGGCTCGGGAACTGCCAGGTGTGCTGGTGGTTCTCGGGCGGTTCGTCGTTGGAGTTGGCGGGGCGGAAGCAGTGCGTCCCGATGCCGTCCTTGTGGTAGACGATCTTGGGGTGGGTGCCGTCCCAGCGGATCCGGTCGCGACCGTGGATGTCGAAGGCGCCGTGGGCGGACGTGGAGACGTACTGCGCCTGGTTGTTCTGCACCCACACGACGACGTGCTCCCAGTCGTGGCGGTGTCCCCCGAGGCCACTGCCGGCCACGGCCTGGTCCTTCTCGAAGTACAGGCCGTAGATGATGGCGCACCAGCCGTTGTTGCACTTCGCGCGGGCGTATCCGTTGGTCTGGGTGAGGTCCCAGGAGTCCCGGCACTGGCCGTTGACCGCGCCGGACGGGTTGAGGCCGCCGTTGACCGTGCCGTCGGGCCCGATCGCGGGGGTGGGGTAGCAGCCGTCGGTGTCGTAGTCGTAGGCCGGCTGGAACGTCTGCTCAAGTCCGTCGGCGTTGGCGGGCAGCGCCGGGGGCGGAGCGGCGAGGGCGCTGCCGGGCAGGGCGATGATCAACGTGAGAGCGCCGGCGAGGGCGAGGGCGCCCCTGGCGGCGTACGCCTGTGTCTTCACTGTCTCCCCTGGGTCGGGCGGCATGATGCGAGGGCCGTCATTTTGGCATGCACAGTTCATGAATGGAGGAACCGTGCGTGAACTCGACGCGTCACGTCCGCCACCGGCGGCCGGCCCCCGGGCCCGGAACCCCGTGGAATGCAGTAGACGATACGTATCGTCTCGCTTATGGTGGCCGTCATGACCACCACCGCGTCCCCCGCGCACATCGCCATGTTCTCCATCGCCGCCCACGGCCATGTGAACCCCAGTCTCGAAGTCGTCCGGGAGCTCGTCGCCCGGGGCCATCGGGTCAGCTACGCCGTCCCCGCGTCCTTCGCCGACAAGGTCGCGGAGACCGGGGCCACACCCGTCGTCTACACCTCGACCCTCCCGACGGACGACGACCCCGACGCCTGGGGGACGGAACTGATCGACCACCTGGAACCGTTCCTGAGGGACGCGGTCCAGGTCCTTCCGCAGCTCGCCGAAGCCTTCGACGGGGACCGGCCGGACCTCGTGCTCCACGACATCACGGCCTATCCGGCACCCGTCCTCGCCCACACCTGGGGCGTCCCCGCCATCTCCCTGTGGCCGAACCTCGTGCCCTGGGAGGGGTACGAGAAGGAGGTCGCCGAGCCGATGACCGCCGACCTCAAGGCCTCCCCGCGCGGCAAGGCGTACTACGCGCGGTTCGCGGCCTGGCTCGCGGAACACGGGCTCGACGACGACCCCGAGAGGTTCGTCGCCCGTCCGCGCCGCGCGCTCGTGCTCATCCCGAAGGCGCTCCAGCCGCACGCCGAGCGCGTCGACGAGTCCGTCTACACCTTCGTCGGCGCCTGCCAGGGCGAGCACGCCGCTCAGGGCGAGTGGCGGCGGCCGGCGGACGCGGAGAAGGTCGTCCTGGTCTCGCTCGGTTCCTCCTTCACCAAGCAGCCCGGCTTCTACCGGGACTGCGTCGAGGCGTTCGCCGGCCTCCCGGGCTGGCACGTCGTCCTGCAGATCGGCAGGTTCGTCGACGCGTCCGAACTCGGCGCCCTGCCGCCGAACGTCGAAGTGCACTCCTGGGTGCCCCAATTGGCGATCCTGCGCCAGGCCGACGCGTTCGTGACCCACGCGGGCGCCGGCGGCAGTCAGGAGGGCCTGGCCACCGCCACCCCCATGGTGGCCGTCCCGCAGGCCGTCGACCAGTTCGGGAACGCCGACATGCTCCAGTCCCTGGGCGTGGCGCGCCACCTGCCGATGGAGGAGGTCTCCCCCGAGCGGCTGCGGAAGGACGTGCTGGCCCTGCTCGACGACCCCGAGGTGGCGCGCCGCGCACGGGAGATCCAGGAGTCGATGGCCCGCGAGGGTGGAACGCGCCGGGCCGCCGACCTGATCGAGGCCGAGCTCCCGGGGTCCTGACGGGGACGGCGGCCCTGCGGACGGGTCGGACCGGGTGCGGCAGCTGAGTACGCGTGCTCATGTGGAGAACGGGCGCGGACCGCACGATGAGGGGGTCAGTGCTTCGTCCTCGGACCCAGGGGGCCCGCTCGTGCTCAGCCGTCTCGCCGCCCATGTCGTGCCGTTCTTGGGACGGTTGACCATCACCACCGACCCGGAGGCCCGGATCGAACCCGGCAGCATCCTGGTCGTGAACCACACCTCGACGGCCGACCCGGCGCTCGTCCTCGCCGCGCTCCGCAGGCGGCTGGCCGTCGAGCCCGTCCTGCTCGCCACCTCCGGGCTGTGGCGGATCCCCCTGCTCGGCCGGGCCCTGACCCGCGAGGGCCATGTGCCCGTCCACCGCAACTCGGCGCGCGCGGCCGCCGCCCTCGACCGCGCCGCGGTCGCGCTCGCCTCGGGGCGGCACGTCATGCTGTACGCGGAGGGCCGCATCCCTCGGCGTCCGGACGCCGGCGAGAACCCGCCGGAGGCCTTCCGCACCGGGCTCGCCCGCCTGGCCGCGGCCACCGGCGCGCCGGTCGTTCCCATCGGCCAGGCCGGGGCGCGACGGATCACCTCAGGCGGGCGCGTGAAGCAGGTCGCGGGGGTGCTCACGGCCCCCGTCCGCAGACCGGGCCTGCACGTCCACATCGGTACGCCGCTGCGGTTGCCCGCCGACGTGGGCGCGGCGACGGCGCTGGCCCACCGGGCCGTCACGGAGGCGTGGCGGACGGCGGCCGGGGCGCTCGGCGAACCCGCGGCGCACAGGTGACGGGCCTCGCCCCCCGTTTGACGGTCACGGTCCGGCCGGGCTCCCGGGCCGCGCGGTAGCGGCCGGGCGACTCCTCACGCGCCTTTCCCGGCTCACCGGTCCGCGGAGGCCCGCCGGGCGGCGGCGAGACCGAGGTCGCCACCGGGCGGTGCGACGAAGTAGCGGGAGACGGCCTCGTCCGTGACCTCGGGGAGCGTCGGCGGGGCCCAACGGGGGGTGCGGTCCTTGTCCACGACCTGGGCCCGGATGCCCTCGACGAGGTCGGGGGTGGTGAGAGCGGCGCAGGACACCCGGTACTCCAGGTCCAGGGCCTCTTCGAGAGTGGCGAGGGCGCGGGAGCGGCGGAGGGTGGCCAGGGTCGCCTTGAGCGCGGTCGGTGACTTCGCGAGGAGGGTGGTGGCGGCGTCCTTGGCCGCGGGCACACCGGTGCCGAAGAGGCGCTCGACGACGCTCTCGACGGTCTCGGCCGGGTAGCAGGCGTCGATCCACCGCCGCTGCTCGGCGAGGACGCCGGGCGGGGCCGCGGCGGTGTGGCGGGCGACGGCCTCCGCGGCGGGCAGCAGGGTCAGGTCGCGGGCGAGGGCGGGCAGTTCGGCGGCGGGGACGAAGTGGTCGGCGAGGCCGGTGAGGATCGCGTCGGCGGCGCCGACGTGGCCGCCGGTGAGGGCGAGGTGGGTGCCGAGTTCGCCGGGCGCGCGGCCCAGGAGGTGGGTGCCCCCGACGTCGGGGACGAAGCCGATGCCGGTCTCGGGCATGGCGACCCGGGAGCGTTCGGTGACGACGCGGACGGAACCGTGCGCGGAGACGCCGACACCGCCGCCCATGACGATGCCGTCCATGAGGGCGACGTACGGCTTCGGGTAGCGGGCGATCCTGGCGTTGAGCCGGTACTCGTCGCGCCAGAAACCCTGGGACGCGGAGCCGCCGGCGCGCGCGTCGTCGTGGATGGCGCGGATGTCCCCGCCGGCGCAGAGGCCACGCTCGCCCGCGCCTTCGATGACGACGGTGGTGACGGCCGGGTCGTGCTCCCACGCGGTCAGGGCGGCGTCGACGGCGAGGACCATGGTGTGGGTGAGCGCGTTGATGGCGCGGGGGCGGTTCAGGGTGATGAATCCGGCCCGGCCCTCCGTCCGCAGAAGTACGTCGGCGGTCGGCACGATCACTCGGTCCCTTCGGGTGGCGCGGCTCGGTGTCGCGATCACCGTACCGGCCGGGTGCGCGGGAGTGCGGAGCGGGAGGGAACCACCGCTCCGGCGGGGGCGCGAGCACCCGCCGGGGCGGTGACGGAGGGGGTTCAGGCCGGGAGCAGGTCCTGCGGGACGCGCATCTGGCGGGGGCTGGACCTGCGGAGTTGGACGATGTCGCGGACGGTGGGCCATTCCTCGTCGAGGATCGAGTAGAACGCCGTGTCGCGGACGGCTCCGTCGAGCCCGCGGGAGTGGGCGCGGCGGACGCCTTCGCAGCTGGCTCCGAGGCGTTCGATCGCGATTCTGGAACGGGTGTTGCGGGCGTCGGCGCGCATCGTGATCCGGCGGACGCCCCAGGTTTCGAAGGCGTGCCGGAGCATGAGGTACTTGGCCTCGGTGTTGATGCCCGTGCCCCGCGCGTCGCGGGCGATCCAGGTGTTGCCGATCTCGGCGGCGTCCGGCACGGCGGTCAGCGGATCGCCGTGGGGCATGCCGGGGGCGGGCGGCCAGATCAGCGGCCCCCGCCAGTAGTCGAGTTCGAGGAACCGGGTCGAGCCGACGACTCGCTCGTCGGCGGTACTGATCAGGGCGAAGGGAAGGGAACGTCCCACCGCCTGATCCGTCAGGGCGCGGGCGATGTAGTCGAGGGCCGATTCGAGGCCGTCGGGTACGGGGGTGAAGGCGTAGGCCGATCGGTCCGCCCCGCCGGCCCACGCGAGGGCTTCGGCGTGCCGCATCGCCAGCGGCTCCAGACGCACGGAGCGTCCGGTCAGGAGAACAGGTACTGGCACGGGTCCTCGGGTCTTTCACGGGCAGGGAGAGCTTCCGCCGAGGGGTGACCGCGGCGGCAGCAGGAGGGAGGTTCTCGCCGGGTGCCGATCGCGTCGTGAAGCGACAAATGTGCAGGTAAAACGGTTCGTCACCGGTGCGAGGAGGACAGTATGCAGCCCCGGGCGCTCGGAGAACAGAACCCCCGGCGAACCCGGATACACGCGTGGGTGAAGGCTCACGCGCGCCCGGGTCGACCGGTCTCACGCAACGGACGGCGCCGCCCGCCAGTCGGACGGCACAGGGGTCAGACGCAGGCGGGATGGCCCCAGCCGTCGGGGTTCTTCGCGATGGTCTCGCCCTTGTCGTAGGCCTTGCCGCACCGGCAGCGCCCGGCGAACCTCGCCTTGAGCGTGCCGCCGGACGGGCGTGTCCGACGCGCGGACGAACCACCGGCGGAACCGGTGGAGCCCCCCGCTGAGGCGGACGGCGCTGAGGAGCGCGCGCGGGGCGCGGAGGCGCGTGTCGGGGCTTCCGGCGGAGGCAGCGGAGCGCCGGCGGCGGAGCCCGTGGGTTCCTGGCTCCGGGCGGTGTGGCTGGCCGCGCGGTCGGCGGCGTCGTTGAGGGGGTCGCCGTCGACCTGGTGCGCGGGCACGTAGACGAAGTCGACGTCCCGGCCGGTGAGGAGCGCGTCGATCCGGACGACCAGGTCCTTGTTGGCGACGGGGCTGCCGGAGGAGGTCTTCCAGCCCTTGCGGCGCCAGCCCGGAAGCCAGGTCGTGACCGCCTTCATGGCGTACTGGGAGTCCATGCGGACCTCGGCCGGTACGGCGGGGTCGAGCGCTTCGAGCAGCCGTTCCAGGGCCGTGAGTTCGGCCACGTTGTTCGTCGCCCGGCCGAGCGGGCCCGCCTCCCAGCGGTCGATCGCTCCGTCGGCCCGGCCGATGACCCATGCCCAGGCCGCGGGGCCGGGGTTTCCCTTCGACGCGCCGTCGCACGCCGCGATGATCTTTTCCACCATCCCACGATCCTGACACGGCCGCGGGAGTGGGTGGGCCCACCCCCCACGGCGGTCAGAAGGATCCCGCCCGCAGGCGCCGGCCAGCAGGCGCCGGCCAGAAGGCGCCGGCCAGCAGGCGCCGGTCAGAAGGCGCCGGCCAGAAGGCGCCGGTCAGAAGGCGCCGTAGTTGACCTGCCAGGTGGGCAGGCCCATGCGGCGCCAGAGGGCGACGACGCGGTCGCGGTCGTCGAGCGAGACGCGCACGGCGTAGCGGTGGCGTACGTGGGCGTCGAAGAGCTCCGCCTTCACCAGGTCGTCGCCACGGCCGTCGCCGGAGGCACGCATCCACAGTTCGTCGTAGGGCACCTCGTGGTGGGCGAGCCAGCTCTCCGTGAGGGCGCGGTGGTCCTCGCTGCGGCCGGACAGCAGGACGATCCGGTCGCGCTCGCTGTGCCGGAAGGCGCGCAGGGCGTCCCGTACCGAGACGTTGAGCAGGTCGCGGTCGCAGCGCGTGAAGTCGTACGGGCCGCGGTCGACGCGCAGGGCGAGGGTGCCGTCGATGTCGCACATGACGGCGGTGGGGAGGCTCGGGTCGGCGATGTAGGGCTCGACGGCCGCCTGGTCGTTGAGCCAGTCCTCGGTGAGCCTCCAGCCTCCCCGGGTGGCCTTGGCGTGCTTGTCGGCGAGGACGCGGATGATCTCCTCGCCGACGGGCCGCTCGCGGGCCGCGTCGCGGCGTACGCACTCGTCGGCGGGCACGGAGGTGAAGTCGTGGACGGCGAAGGTGGCCAGGCCCGCGACGGCGGCCTTCAGACGCTTCGGGATGTGCGGGGTCAGATGCGTGTTGTCGACGACGACGTCGAAGCCGTCGTCGACGGCCGCGCGGACGGCCGCGTCCTGGATGCCGAGGACGGTCAGCTCGTGCGCGCGGGAGCGCCCGCGGTCCGCCGCGGGGAGGTCGAGCATGGCGCGGAGGTCGTCGAGGTTGACGCGGCGTACGCGTCCCTCGGCGGCGGCCTGGAGGGCGCGGGCGGCCGTCGTCTTCCCGGAGGCCGGGAGGCCGGTCATGACGTGAACGACAGGCACGGTCAGTTCTCCTGGTCGGTGGCGAAGGGGTCGGTGGCCTCGGGGCGCAGCTGGCGCCACACGAGGAGGTCGGTGGGGCGGCCGTCGAGGCGGAGGAACAGGGCGGCGCGCAGGCCCCGGTCTGCCACGCCCGCGGCGGCACGGGCGAAGGCGCCCCGGTCGGCGGCGAGGTGGGCCACACGGGTGTAGGCCTCGTCGACGGCCCGCTCGCGCTCGGCGGCGGCCTCTTCCAGGCGCGTGATCACCTGGCGCACCCAGACGTCGAACTCGTCCGGCACCTGCTCCAGAAGGGCGTCCAGCGGCTTGCCACCGGAGGCCTCGACCTCGGTGACGGCGCAACCGAGGCCCTTGGCCAGCTCGGCTGCCGGCAGGGCGGCGAACCGCTGGATGCCGTGGCCGCGCCAGATGTCGCGTTCGGTGACGCCGGTCAGCACCTTGTGGAGGCGTACGTACTCGGTGAGCTTGGCCTTGGCGCGCAGGCCGGACGCGAAACGCAGGACGAAGCCCTCGGCGTCGGTGCCGGTGGCCCGGTGGCCGGTCGGGAGGGTGTTGGACTCGGTGAGGGCGAGGAGTTCGTCGACGCTCATGGCGGGCCAGGTGCGGACGACCGAGCCGACGGGGTCCCACCCGACGGCGGCATCGGCGAGCGGTATCTCGGTGCCGTCGTGGCCGAACGCGGCGAGCAGGACGAGGTCCCGGCGCTCTCCGTAGTTCACGACGATGCGGTTGCCCGGGTAGAGGATCTCGGCGAGGTACGTGACGCCCGGTGTCAGGCCCGTGGTGTCTGCGGCGTCGAGACGGCGCCGCGCCCAGGTCGCCTGGGCGCTGGTGAAGGAGCCCTTGGAGGCGACGTGCCAGCGGTCGTCGTAGTGGAAGACCACGGCGAGGCTGCCGTCGACCTTGTCGTACACCTCGAAGGGCTCGTCGGGCAGCGGCGGCGCGTAGGGGCGGCCGGTGGCGTGTTCGGAGACGTTGAAGAACTTGGGGAGGGGGAGCGCGACGATCCGCCCGGTGGCGTCGTCGGCGACGAGTCCGCGGCAGCGTGTGGTCGCCCGGTTCCAGTGCTGGGCGTACTGGCACGCGCGCGTGTACGTGTAGATCGACAGCGGCAGCTCGGGGTGCCGCTTGCGCGTGACGTGCCCGTCCGCGAGCGCGGTGGCGAGTTCGTCGGACGGCATCAGGTCGTGCAGAGTCAGGGTCGCCTGGCTCATGGGGTCCCTCCCGGGTGTTCGATGATCCATTCTCGGCCGTCGGGTCCCGGGAGGACAGCGATTATCCGGCCCGGGGGCGCGGGGAGGGGCGGTGCGAGGGCTCCCCATCCGGGGCGTGTCGGTGGTGCCCCGTAGACTCGCCGTCTCCCCGTCGGTGAAGTGACCGGCGCAGACGAAGGAAGCGAGCCCCATGAACCACGCGGACGGCACGGCACCGATCTACGCCGAGCTCATACGGGAGCGGGGGGATGTTCCGGGTGACGTCCGCCAGGTCGCCGAGGAGGTTCTGCGGGACCTGAGCCGGGTCATCCAGGTGCCGCCGCAGGGTGTCGCCGGACCGCAGGGCCCCGGCCAGCACCCCGGTGCCGGCGGTCCGATGGGCGTCGGCGGACAGATGGGCGTCAGCGGTCCGATGGGCGTCGTGGGCCAGGCGGGCGCCGTCCTGCCGCACCGACCGCTGCGCTAGGGCCTGTCCGACCCTTCGCGTCGGGGCCGCCCCGTCGTCCCTCCCCTCCAGGCCGATTCGGGGCGTTGTCAGTGCCGTCGGCCATGCTGTGTCCCGGACGGTCCGTGCCGTGGTGGGGCGGGCCGCGGACGGTGATGAGGGGATGACGACATGGCCGAGGTTCTGCTGTTCCATCACGCGCGGGGACTGACGGAGGGCGTCGGCGCGTTCGCCGACGAACTGCGGCGAGCGGGGCACACGGTGCACGTGCCCGACCTCTACGAGGGGCGCACGTTCGCCGACCTGGAGGCGGGCGCGGGGTACGCCCAGGAGATCGGGTTCGACACGCTCGTGGCGCGGGGCGAGCGGGCCGCCGCGGGGCTGCCGGAGGGGATCGTGCTCGCCGGGTTGTCGCTCGGCGTGCTGCCCGCGCAGAAGCTGGCCCAGACGCGGGCGGGAGCGCTCGGCGCCGTGCTGATCAGCGCGTGCGTGCCGGCGGCGGAGTTCGGCGGGCCCTGGCCGGAGGGTGTGCCCGTGCAGGTCCACGGGATGGACGCCGATCCGTTCTTCGTCGACGAGGGTGACCTCTCGGCGGCCCGTGCGCTGGTGACGGACGCGGCGGACCGGAGGCTGTTCCTGTACCCGGGCAGTGCGCATCTGTTCGTGGAGCGCGGCGCGCCGTCCCATGTGCCGGAGGCGGCGGCGCTGTGCGTCGAGCGGGTGCTGTGCTTCCTGGACGGCGTGGGGCGCTGAGCTTCTCACACTGACGGACGACAGGGGGGTCGACCGTTCGGCCGACCCCGGTGTCGTCCGATCTGCCGGGGGCGGGAAGCCGGCTGGCGGACCGTACGGGCCGGGGCGTGGGCGGAGGATCGGAGCGGGGTGCGGGGCCCTCGCTCGACGGCGCCGCCCGTGTTCGCCGTACCGAGGAGTCCGTGATGACGAAGTTCCGCCGCGCGTCCGCTACCACCCGGATGCTCGTGCCCGCCGTGGTGGCCGTGGCCGTGTTCGCCGGGTGCGCGCGGGACCCTGAAAGGGCGGCGTCGGGGACGACGCCCCCTGCCGGTGCGTCCCCCTCGGCCGGTTCCTCCGTCACCGTGGCGCCCGCCCCGACCGGCAGGGCCGCTCCGGGCACGCTCCTCGTGGGCGACTTCGGCTCCGACACGGTCACCTTCGTCGATCCCGAGCGGGGTGGCACCGGCTCCGTGCAGGTCGGCACCGCGCCGTACGGTCTGGCCCTCGGTGCGGACGGACGGGCCTGGGTGGCGACCGCCGAGGGCGTGGCCGTGGTGGACACGGCGACCCGCCGGCGGCTGGCGCTCGTCCCGTACGAGACGGACACCGGGCCCGTGACCACGGGCGAGTACCGGGGCGGCGGCATGGGCATCGGGCTCGCGCCGGACGGACGACGGGTGTACGTGGGGGTGAACGTCCCCGGCGGGAACGGCGCCCTGGAGGTGATCGACACGGCGACGCTGCGGGTCACGGACACCGTGGCGGTGGGCCGGCGTCCGTTCGACGTGGACGTGTCGCGGGACGGCGCCGAGGTGTACGCGACGAACCACGACTCCTTCGACGTCACGGTCGTCTCGACGGCCACGCTCGAGCCGCGCCGGGTGGAGGTCGCCCCGTACGGCACGGAGGGCGGGCTCGGCTCCTGGCTCAAGCCGCACTACACGGCCGTGCGGCCCTCGGACGGGAAGCTGCTCCTGCCCTTCGAGGGCGAGCGGCTCGCGGTCGTCGACCCCCGGACGGGGCGGACGACGATCGAGCCGATGACCGCGAACACCCATCAGCACGGCACCACGGTGACCGCCGACGGGACGCTCCTGACGGTGGGTACGGGGCCGATCGATCCGGACGTGGACCGCGGGCCCTCCCTGACGGTCCGGACGCCCGACGGGACCGAGCGGGTCCACCCCCTGGAGGGGCCGCACGAGGGCGTGGCGGTGTCGGAGGACGGGCGGACCGCGTATGTGACCGGTGGGTTCACCCGGGACGGGTACTGGGACGGCCTGAGCGTCGTCGACCTCGCATCGGGCGGGACCCGTCGGCTGGCCGCCGGCTCCCGGCCGCTGGGGATCGTGGTCCTCTGACCCGACCGCCCCCGCGGAGGGTGGTGAGATCGTCGCGAGGGGGTAGCCGATGGCACGGGGCCGTCGCCGGGGCGGGGAACCGCGCCGAAGGGCGACAAGCCCGCAACAACGATAAAAAGGGTGAACTGAAGACAGTCGGCTGGTCGGCTGGTCGGCTGGTCGGCTGGTCGGCGACGGATCGACATACGGGTTTGCACGCTCCAACGGAAGGGCGGACAGCGTGACGCGACCGAGGATTCTCGTGGTGGGCGCCGGATTCGCCGGGGTGGCCTGCGTACGGCGGCTCGAACGGCGGCTCGCGGAGCGGGAGGCGCAGCTCGCGCTCCTTTCGCCGTTCTCGTACCAGCTGTACCTGCCCCTGCTGCCCCAGGTGGCGGCGGGGGTGCTGACCCCGCAGTCGGTCGCGCTGTCCTTGCGCCGCAGCGAACGTCACCGCACCCGGATCGTGCCCGGTGGCGTCGTCGGCGTCGACACGGCGGCGAAGGTCTGCGTGGTGCGGACGATCTCCGGCGAGTACGTGACCGAGCCGTACGACCATCTCGTGCTCGCGCCCGGCAGCGTGACCCGCAGCTTCGACATCCCGGGGCTCGCCGAGCACGCGCGGGGGATGAAGACACTCGCGGAGGCCGTGTACATCCGCGACCACGTCATCGCCCAGCTGGACCTGGCGGACGCGAGCAACGACGAGGAGGAACGAGCCGCGCGGCTGAGGTTCGTGGTCGTCGGCGGAGGCTACGCGGGCACGGAGACGGCGGCCTGTCTCCAGCAGCTCACCCGCAACGCGGTCAAGCGGTATCCGCGGATCGATCCGAAGCTGATCAAGTGGCATCTGGTGGACATCGCGCCGAAGCTGATGCCGGAGCTGGGCGACAAGCTGGGCGCCGCCGCGATGGACATCCTGACCAGGCGCGGCATCGAGGTCTCGCTCGGGGTGTCGGTCGCCTCGGTGGACGAGAAGACGGTCACGCTCACGGACGGGCGGGTGCTGCCGAGCCGAACGCTGATCTGGACGGCCGGGGTGGCGGCGAGCCCGCTGATCGGCACTCTCGGCGTGGAGACCCTGCGGGGCCGGGCCGTCGTGTCGGCCGAGATGGCGGTGCCGGGGCTCGACGGCGTGTGGGCGCTCGGTGACGCGGCGGCGGTGCCGGATCTCGCCAAGGGCGAGGAGGGCGCCATCTGCCCGCCGACCGCGCAGCACGCGATGCGGCAGGGGAAGGCCCTCGCGGACAACATCGTCTCGACGCTGCGCGGGGAGCGGACCCACCCGTACGCGCACAAGGATCTGGGGCTCGTGGTGGACCTCGGAGGCATGGACGGCGTGTCCAAGCCGCTGGGTGTGGAACTCCACGGGATGCCGGCGCAGGCCGTGGCCCGGGCCTACCACTGGGGCGCGCTGCGGACCAATGTGGCCAAGACCCGGGTGATGACGAACTGGCTGCTGAACGCGGTGGCCGGGGACGACTTCGTCCGGACGGGGTTCCTGGCGTCCAAGTCGGGCACCCTACGGGACTTCGAGTACACCGACGCGTATCTGACGCCGGAGCAGGTCCGCGGCCACACGGCGTCGTTCCGTGGGGCCGTCGGAACCGGCGGCAACTGAGGACCGTCCCCGGTTCGGGCGCTCAGCGCCCGAGCACGGGGGCCGGGCCCATGACGACCACGGGGTCCCTGGCCGGGTCGAGGGCCCGCAGCAGTTCGCGCAGGTCCTCGCGTGCCAGGGCGACGCAGGCCTGGGTGGGGCCGCCGTGGTCGACGTGGATCCAGACCCCGCCGCCCTTCCCCGCGCCGAGGGGGCGTTCCTTGTCGAGCGGGGTCCGGCCGGGCACCCGGTTGTAGTCGATGGCGATCACATGGTCGAAGGAGCCTTCGAGGGGTTCGCCGGAGAAGCCGGTGCCGCTGATGGCGAACTCGTCGTCCTGGTCGTACGGGAGGCGGGCGCCGGGGTCGGGCAGCCGGCCGCCCGCGTCGCCGAGCCGGAACACCCCGATCGGGGTGCGCAGGTCGCCGGCGACGTGGTCGTCGGTCCAGCCCCGGAGCGCGTTGTGCGCGGCCCACGGTCCGGCGACCGGGGCCCAGCGCCCGCCGGGGCCCCGCTCGTAGAGCGTCGCGGTGGAGGCGTTGGCGTCGGCGGTGGCGCCGGTGACGACGAGGGCCTGGGTGGTGCCGTCGGGGACCAGGGCGTCGGTGGCGGGACCGAGGCCGGGGATCCGGGGTTCGGGGACCGGGGCGGAGGAGTGGCTGCTCGCCGCCCCGCCCGGACCGCCGACCTCGCCGGCCGTGCGGGGTGGCGCGCCCTCGGGGCGGGAGTCACCGGCGGCGGGCGGGGCGCCGGTGGACGACCCGGCGGGCCCGGGGGCGGATGGCGCGGTGTCGGCGCAGCCGGTGAGCATCAGGGACGCGCACAGTGCGCCGGCGATCAGCAGGGCGGGGGCGCCCTTGCGGACGGACATGGACGGATCCTCCTGGCCGGGGGCAGTGCTGCGATCCGTACCCGTTCGCCGGGCGGCGCTGCGGTGACGCCGGTGCCCTCACCCGTACGGCCGCGTCTCCCGGGGTGCGGTCGCGCGTCTGAAGGCGGGCGGCCGGGCGGGGGTGGCGTGGCCGGCGACGGTCGCCGTCCGGGGAGGATTCTGGCTCCGGCTCGCGGACGGGCGGGGGGTGCGCCGCCCGCGAGCCGGGGTACTGGGGGTTGCCCGTCAGGCGCGGGCCGCCACGGCGGAGGCCGAACGGGAGGCGCCGGTGGCGAGTGCCGGTTCCGCGCGGACCGGGCCTTCGAGGAGGCGGCGCAGGAGGGCGGTGCCACGGGCGGGGTCGCCCGCGGCGCCGTCGGCGAGGAGCGTCGCGAGGACGGCTATCCGGGCCTGGGCGGCGCGGAGCGTGCCGGTGAGCAGCGCCCCTGCGGCGACGAGGTCGACGGCGCCGCCGCCGGTGTAGATCTCGGCGAGCGGTCCCGCGGGGACCCGGGTGGTCACGGCGACGAGGACGCCCTGGGCGACGGCGTCGGCCACGGCGGCGGCGATCTCGGGGGTGGCGTTGCCCGCGCCGGTCGCTTCGAGGACGATGCCCCGGGCTCCGGCGGCGACGGCCGCGTTCAGCAGGAACGGGTCGCCGTCGGAGTGGTGGCTCACGATGTCGACCCGGGGCAGCGGGACGGGGCCGCGGGCGCCGGGGGTCGCCGTGTGCGCGGCGGCGGGAAGCGGCAGCGGCGTCGGGCGCTCCGGCTGCCGCTCGATGTCGACGCGGGAGAACCCGACGCGGCCGAGTCGGTCGGCCGACGGGTCGGAGAAGGCGTCGGCCGCGAGGGTCTGGCTCTTGACGGTGCCGCGGGCGGCATGGACCCGGCCGTCGAAGACGACGAGGACGCCGAGGTCGCTGACGGTGGAGGCGACCTGGAGCGCGTCGTACAGGTTGCCCGGGCCGTCCCCGTCGCCGGTGCCGAACGGGCGCTGGGCGCCGGTGAGGACAACCGGGCGGACGTCGGTGTGGTGGAGGTCCAGGAGGAAGGCGGTCTCCTCCAGGGTGTCGGTGCCGTGGGTGACCACGATGCCGTCCACGCCGGGGTCGGCGAGGGTCTCGTGGACGGTGCGCAGAAGGGCCAGTTGATGGGCCGCGGTCATGCGCGAGCTGTTGACGTTGAACAGGTCGACGACCTCGACGGTGACGCCCTCGGGGAGGGGGGCGGTGGCCATGACGTCGCTCCCGGAGGCGTCGGCGGCGTAGCCGGTGCCCTGCCAGCGGCTCGCGATCGTGCCGCCGGTGCTGATGACGACGATCCGGCGCGCTCCTCCGTCGTTCGTCCGCTTCATGCCTGCCGTCCTCACTCCGTACCAGAATCGCCTGCGCCGCAACGATAGGGCAGAGGGCGCGCAAGACGATTGCGAAATCAGCCCATGGAATGTTTCATCGTGGTAGATGATTGCGCCATGGACCGAATCGATCTCCATATCTTGCGTGAGCTACAGAACGACGGCCGACTGAGCAACCAGGAGCTGGCCCAGCGGGTCGGGCTCAGCCCGTCACCCTGTCTGCGCCGGGTGCGCCAGCTGGAGCAGGACGGGGTGATCCGGGGTTACCGGGCGATCATCGACCCGGAGGCGGTGGGTCGCGGGTTCGAGGTCCTCGTCTCGGTGGAGGTGCGGCGCGACCGGGAGACGGTGGAGGCTTTCGAGGCCGCCCTGCAGGACGTGCCGGACGTCATCGAGGCGTACCGGCTGTTCGGCAGCCCGGGGTGCCTGCTGCGGATCGCGGTGGCCGACCTCGCGGCGTACGAACGTCTGTGGATCGAGCGCCTGACGACGCTGGCCGGGGTCACCGAGGTCAACTCGCAGATCATCATGAAGCGCATCAAGGAGCCGAAGGGGATGCCGGTGGACGTCCGGGGCGCATGACGCTCACCACTCCCCCACCGGACGGAACTGAGGGCGCGTCAGAGGCTGCGCCGTATACGAGAACGTCACGGAATCGCCTCCTTCTGGATACACGGCCATCCGCACCGCTGTGCGACGCTCCCGGCTACCACACGCAACACGCGTAGAACGCGGAGCCGTTGAGCGGGCTCGGCGTCTCCTCGCGTGCCATCCCCCGGGAAAGGGCACCCCCCATGTCCGTTGCACAGACAGGCCGCTGGAAGGCGTGGGCGGCATCCATAGCCGCCGCACTCGTCACCCTCACCCTTCCGACGGTCACCGCGACTCCGGCGAGCGCCACCACCACCGCGTACGACAGCACGTACTACGAGAACGCGATCGGCAAGACCGGCACGAGCCTCAAGTCCTCGCTGCACACGATCATCAGCAGCCAGAGCCGGATCTCGTACGACGCGGTCTGGAACGCCCTGAAGGTGACCGACCAGGATCCGAACAACTCCGCCAACGTGATCCTGCTGTACAGCGGCACCTCGCGCAGCAAGAGCCTCAGCGGAGGCGACGTCGGCGACTGGAACCGCGAGCACGTGTGGGCGCAGTCCCACGGCAGCTTCGGCACCTCGGCCGGCCCCGGTACCGACCTCCACCATCTGCGCCCCGCGGACGTGCAGGTCAACAGCATCCGCGGCAACAAGGACTTCGACAACGGCGGCAGCGCGGTGAGCGGCGCGCCCGGCAGCTACACGGACAGCGACTCGTTCGAGCCGCGGGACGCGGACAAGGGCGACGTGGCGCGGATGATCCTCTACATGGCCGTCCGTTACGAGGGCGACGACGCCTGGGTCGACCTGGAGCCCAACGAGTCGACCACCAACGGCAGCGTCCGCTTCCACGGGCGGCTCTCGGTCCTGAAGCAGTGGAACGAGCAGGATCCGCCGAGCGCCTTCGAGGAGCGTCGCAACGACCTCATCCACGGCACCTACCAGGGCAACCGGAACCCGTTCATCGACCATCCGGAGTGGGTCGAGGCGATCTGGTAGTCCGACCGCGTCGAACCGCGCCGGAACCGGACGGAGCCGGTCCGGGTGTCCCGCACCCGGACCGGCTCCGCGCACGTCGGCCGTTACGTCTGACCGCTCTCGGCGCCTTCAAACACCAAATGCCGGATGTTCTCAGGGTCTTCGACCGGGCGAAAGACACACCTCAGTCACGTTACACATCCGTTATAAACGGTGACTTCAACCCGTTTTGGTGGGATTTTCATGTGAGGAAGGATACATTCACACCGCACGGACCCTCAGAGCATCTATCACGTCCTGCTGTCCGGAACAACCCCCTGACTCCAGGAAGTTCTGAGATCCACTAGGTAACTTCGGCGCCCATGACCACAGCCCATATGACAGCCCCGGCCCCGGTCGGCGGCCTCGACATCGGCCCCGCCTCGATCGACGACGGCGCCGCGCTCTGGCGGATCGCCCGCGGCTCGGGGGAACTGGATCTCAACTCGCCCTACAGCTACCTGCTGTGGTGCCGTGACTTCGCCGGCACGACCGCCGTCGCCCGTGACGCCGCCGGGCGCCCGGTCGGCTTCGTCACCGGCTACCTGCGGCCCGACGCGCCGGAGACGCTCTTCGTCTGGCAGGTCGCCGTGGAGGGTTCGCACCGCGGAAGCGGGGTAGCCGGAGCCCTGCTCGACGCCCTGACCGCACGGGTCGCGGCCGAGCACGGAGTCAGCCGAGTCGAGGCCACCGTCACCCCGGGGAACCTCGCCTCCGACCGGCTGTTCCGGTCGTACGCGCGTCGGCACGGCGCGGACCTGACGCAGGAGGTGCTGTTCCCTTCGGCCGCCTTCCCCGCGGCAGGACACGAGTCCGAGGTGCTGTACCGCATCGGCCCCCTCGGTCCCCCGGAGTCCTGAGCCGGTCCCAGGGGCCCGAGCCGGTCCCGGAGCCCCGAGCCTGCTCCGGTGTCCTGAACCGGTCCCCGGAGCCCTGAGCCCCTAGCCGGCCCCATGGAACGCACCGGCCCCGGAGCCCCGCAGCGTCCTCCGTCCCGAGCCGTCGTCCGCACCACGTTCCCGAACCACACCTGGAGAAGAGACTCCGTGACCCTGATCGACATCGCCGCCCCCTCCATCTTCGAGGCCCTCGAGTCCGAGGTCCGCAGCTACTGCCGCGCCTGGCCCGTCGTCTTCGAACGCGCCAGTGGCAGCCGGCTGTACGACGAGCACGGGCGTCCGTACCTCGACTTCTTCGCGGGCGCGGGCTCACTCAACTACGGTCACAACAACCCGGTCCTCAAGCGGGCCCTCCTCGACTACCTCGCCGACGACGGCATCACCCACGGTCTCGACATGTCGACGACCGCCAAGCGCGACTTCCTCGAGACCTTCCACGAGACGGTCCTCGAACCCCGCGCCCTGCCGTACAAGGTGATGTTCCCCGGCCCCACCGGCACCAACGCCGTCGAGGCCGCCCTGAAACTCGCCCGCAAGGTCACCGGGCGCCAGACCGTCGTCTCCTTCACCAACGCCTTCCACGGGATGTCGCTCGGCTCGCTGGCCGTCACGGGCAACGCCGCCAAGCGCGCCGGAGCGGGCGTGCCCCTGAACCACGCCATCCGGATGCCCTTCGACGACTACCTGGACGGGCAGGTCCCCGACTTCCTCTGGTTCGAGCGTCTTCTGGGCGACGCGGGCTCGGGTCTCGACCACCCGGCGGCCGTGATCGTCGAGACCGTCCAGGGCGAGGGCGGCATCAACGTCGCACGGGCCGAGTGGCTGCGCGGGCTCGCGGAGCTCTGCCGCCGGCACGACATGCTCCTCATCGTCGACGACATCCAGATGGGCTGCGGGCGCACCGGCGACTTCTTCTCCTTCGAGGAGGCCGGCATCACGCCCGACATCGTCACGCTGTCCAAGTCGATCAGCGGATACGGCCTGCCCATGGCCCTCTGCCTGTTCCGGCAGGAGCTCGACGTGTGGGAGCCCGGCGAGCACAACGGGACCTTCCGCGGCAACAACCCCGCCTTCGTCACCGCCACGGCCGCCCTCGACGCCCACTGGCGCGACGGCGCCCTGCGCGAGCGCACCCTGAGCCGGGCCGGCCGGATGGAGAGCGCCCTCCTCGACCTGTGCGGCACCGACGGGCGCATGGGCGTCTCGGTCCGCGGCCGCGGACTGGTGTGGGGGCTGGAGTTCGCCGACGGGGACCGCGCCGCGGCGGTGTGCCGCCGCGCCTTCGAGACCGGGCTGCTCGTGGAGACGTCGGGTCCGAGCGGTGAGGTGGTCAAGCTGCTGCCGCCGCTGACCGCGACGGACGAGGACCTCGACGAGGGCCTCGGCATCCTGGCCCGTTCCGTCCGCCACACCGCCTGACCCCCACCGGGGCCGGCACCGAGCACGCACGAGCACGCACCGAAAGGCGACACCCCATGATCGTCCGTTCCTTCGACGAGCTGGAGAACACCGAGCGGCATGTGAAGGCCGCCTCGGGCACCTGGGAGAGCAAGCGCATCGTCCTGGCCCGCGAGCGGGTCGGCTTCTCCCTCCACGAGACGGTGCTTTACGCCGGCACCGAGACGTCCATGTGGTACGCGCACCACGTCGAGGCCGTCGTCTGCACGGCGGGCGAGGCCGAGCTCACCGACCACGAGACGGGCCGTACGTACATGATCGTGCCGGGCACGATGTACCTGCTCGACGGGCATGAGCGCCACACCCTCAAGGTCAAGCAGGACTTCCGCTGCCTCTGCGTCTTCAACCCGCCCGTCACCGGCCGCGAGGACCACGACGAGAACGGCGTCTACCCCCTGCTCACCGAGCCGGACGAGTCCGTCCGCGAGGAGAGCTGAGCCACGGCACGCGACCGGACGACCGAACGAACCCGTACAGGAAGGAAGCACACTCCCTCATGACCTCCGCACCCACCCGCCCCGTCGACCTCTACCCCACCCGTGGCCCCAAGGAGCAGCTGATCGGGCGCAAGGACCCCGTCGTGTGGTCCGAGCCCGGTACGGCGGGGCCGTTCTGGGCCCGTGAACTGGAGGAGTACGACCGCGACGGATTCGTCACGGTGGAGGAACTCGTGGCTCCGCACGAGGTCGACGAGCTCCGTGCGGAGCTGGACCGGCTCGTCACCGATCCCGCCGTACGGGCGGACGAGCGGGCGATCGTCGAGCCCAGCTCCCAGGAGATACGTTCCGTCTTCGAGGTGCACCGGATCAGCGAGGTCTTCGCCCGGCTGGCCGAGGATCCGCGGATCGTGGGACGCGCCCGCCAGATCCTGGGCTCGGACGTCTACGTCCACCAGTCGCGGGTCAACGTCAAGCCCGGTTTCGGCGCCAGCGGCTTCTACTGGCACTCCGACTTCGAGACCTGGCACGCCGAGGACGGCCTGCCGAGGATGCGGACCGTCTCGGTCTCGATCGCACTGACCCCGAACCACACCACCAACGGCAGTCTGATGATCATGCCGGGTTCGCACCGCACCTTCCTGGGCTGCGCCGGTGCCACGCCCCAGGACAACTACAAGAAGTCCCTGCAGATGCAGGACGCCGGCACGCCGTCCGACGATGCGCTGGCCACCTTCGCCGAGGCCTGCGGCATCCGCCACTTCACCGGTCCCGCGGGCTCCGCCACCTGGTTCGACTGCAACGCCCTGCACGGGTCGGGCGACAACATCACCCCGTACCCCCGGAGCAATGTGTTCCTCGTCTTCAACAGTGTCGAGAACCAGCCCGAAGCCCCCTTCGCGGCCCCGGTCCGGCGGCCCTCCTTCATCGCAACGCGCCGGTGAGGACGTCCGCTGCCGAGAACTGAGAGTGGTGTACGGCCCGGCGGGGAAGCCGGGCCGTACACCCCTCTCGGCCGTCGATCCCGGTCGTGCTCCGCGGTCGTGGACGGCAGCGGTCCGACTCAGTCGTCGGCGCTCGGCACGGCCAGGCCCTCGCGAAGCCGGTCGAGGCTCCGGGCCAGGAGTCGCGAGACGTGCATCTGCGAGATGCCGAGCTTCTCCCCGATCTGCGTCTGGGTCAGCTCCTCGACGAAGCGGAGGTGCAGCAGCACCCGGTCGCGTTCCTCGAGCGCCCCCACGAGCGGGGCGAGGGCGTGGAAGTCCTCGAACAGCTCGATCGCCGGGTCCTCCCGGCCGAGGATGTCGGCCAGAGCGGCGTCGTCGTCCTCGCTCTCGGGTCCGCCGAGCGTGGCGTCCAGAGAGGTGGAGTTGTAGCCGTTGGCGGCCACCTGGGCCTCGACGACCTCCTCCTCGGACAGGTTCATGAGCGGCGCCAGCTCCGCCGCGCGGGGTGCCCGGCCGAGCCGCGAACTCAGCTCGTCGGTCGCCTTCGCGAGCTCGACCCGCGCCTCCTGGAGCCGACGGGGGACGTGCACCGCCCAGGTGGTGTCGCGGAAGAACCGCTTGATCTCCCCCACGATGTACGGCACGGCGAAGGTGGCGAACTCCACCTCGCGCGAGAGGTCGAAGCGGTCGATCGCCTTGATCAGGCCGACCATGCCGACCTGGACGATGTCCTCCATCTCGTCGCCCCGCGCGCGGAACCGCCCCGCCGCGTACCGCACCAGCGACATGTTCATCTCGATCAGCGTGTTCCGGACGTACTGATGCCCTTCCGTGCCCTCCTCCCGCGCCGCGAGTTCGCGGAAGAACACCTTCGACAGGGCCCGCGCGTCCTGCGGCGGCAGTCGGTGCGGTGCGTCGAGAACCGGCAGGTCCTCACGCGTACCGCTCATCACGTACGTCGTCATCGCCTCGGCCGGCTGGGTCCGCACGGGCACAACCTCCTCCTGCTGGCGGTCGGTTCAGCGGTCCTGGTTCTCGTACCCCCGCTTCCCGCAGGCACTCCTCGCCCGTTTCGCCTACTTTCGCCGGAGGGCCGGGGGCATCAGGGCGGGCGGAACGGGCAGGCGAATTCTGTCACCTGATGACGAACCAGGAAGAAAGGGGCCTCGTGATGAACACCTGGAGCGACACCCTGTCCCGGGCGCCCGGAGCGGACCCGCACGGTACGGGGTACGGCGGCTCGTCCCCGGTCCGTACCCCGGCTCAGGCTCGGCTGCTCGTCCGCCACGCACTCGCGGCCCTCGGCCCTCTGCATCCTGCCCAGGTCGAGGATCTGCTCCTCGTGACCTCGGAGTTGGTCACGAACGCGCTCCGCCACGGCGGCGGGGTCACCGACTTCGGGATCCAGGTGGGGCCGAACCGTGTGACCGTGTCCGTGGCCGACGCCAGCGGGGTCTCCCCGCTGTACCAGCTGCGCGACGAGCTGCGTCCCGGCGGCTTCGGCTGGCCGATCGTGCTGCGGCTGTGCCGTGAGGTGTCCGTGGACAACCGCCCGGACGGCAAGACCATCCACGCGACGGTGACGATCGACCGATGAGCCGCACGCCCCGGGAGAGGCCCGGACGCCGCACACCCCGGCTGAGACCCGACGGCCGCACGCCCCGGGCGGGAACCGGACGCCGCAGACCGCGGGAGAGACCTCTGCATCACGAAGGAGGGGTGGCCACGCCGTTCGCGTGGCCACCCCTCCTGCGTCCGCGGGGAACCGCCCTGTACGGACGGTCACCGGCTCAGAGAAGGTCTCGTCGGTCGTTCTCCGCCACCGTGGTGGTGGTCGGCGGGACCACGAGCCGACGCCGCCTCAGGATGCTGGTGTAGACCGCCGTTCCGATGATGCCGACGGCCATGAGGATCAGACCGACAAGATCGAGGTTGACCCCGTCGACCTGCCAGTCGGACGCGAACGTGAGAATGGCCCCGACCGCGATCAGGATGATGCACACTCCCAGACCCATGATTCCTCCCTAGTGGGTGAGATGGGCATCGGATACCCCGGTCCTTCCACCTCATCCCCGGCTCGTGGCCTGGGGCTCGCCGCCGAGAGGCCGGGTACCCCGGTTTTGGATTGTCGGAGGATCATCAATACGATCCGGCGATGATCACGAGAAAACGGTTGGCGACAGGGGCCTGCGCCCTGTTCGCCGCCCTGAGCGTCGCGCTCCTGCCGACCGGCGCCGCCGCCGACGAGCCGGTGGCGAAGGAATCCCCCAAGGTCGAGCTGGTCCTCGACGTCAGCGGCTCCATGCGCGCCAAGGACATCGACGGCACGTCCCGGATGGCCGCGGCCAAGCAGGCCTTCAACGAGGTACTGGACGCCGTACCCGAGGAGGTTCAGCTGGGCATCCGCACACTGGGCGCCGACTACCCGGGGCCGGACCGCAAGCGCGGTTGCAAGGACACCCGCCAGCTCTACCCGGTCGGTCCGCTGGACCGGACCGAGGCGAAGACCGCCGTGGCCACGCTCGCCCCGACCGGCTGGACCCCGATTGGCCCCGCCCTCCTCGGCGCGGCCGAGGACCTGGAGGGCGGCGACGCCACCCGCAGGATCGTGCTCATCACGGACGGCGAGGACACCTGCGCCCCGCTCGACCCCTGCCAGGTTGCGCGGGAGATCGCGGCGAAGGGCATCCACCTCGTCATCGACACCCTGGGACTCGTGCCGGACGCCAAGACCCGGCAGCAGCTCACCTGCATCGCGGAGGCGACCGGAGGCACGTACACCTCCGTCCACCGCACCGAGGACCTCTCCCGCCGGGTCCGGCAGCTGATCGACCGCGCCGCCGACCCGGTCGTCACGCCCGTGGCCACCGAGGGCTCCGTGCGCTGCGCCGACGCGCCGCAGCTCAAGCCCGGCCTGTACACCGACCGCGAGTCCTTCGGCCAGCACCGCTGGTACCGGGTGGACCTGCTGCCCGGTCAGGAGCTGCGCGCCTCCGTCAGCGTGTCGGCCGACCGGGCCGTCCACAACGACTACGGGGTGCTGCTTCGCGCCGTCACCCGGCACGGCAGGGAGATCGTGCGCGGCTCCGAGGCGGGCGACGGGCGCACCGACGTCATCTCGACCGGTCTGCGCTACCCGAAGCCGGAACGCGACGACGTGGTGGACGGGTCGGGGGACGCCAAGCCTGCCCCCGAGACGGTCTGCCTCCAGGTCAGTAACTCCTTCTCCGCTCCGCCGTCGGTCAGGACGACGCCGGGCATGCCGATCGAGCTGACGGTGGACATCGTCGACGGCCCGTCAGGTGCCTCGGACGTGGCCTCGTTCGGTCTCGGCCGCGGCTGGTGGCTGCTCGGCTCGCTGGTGCTCGTCGGGTTCGTGGCCGGTCTGCTCTGGGGCTGGCTGACCCGCTGGCGCGTCGCTGTCTGGAGGACCCACTGATGCGTACCGTACGCATGCTCGCCGCGGCCGCGCTCACGGGCGCCGCTCTTCTCGGGCTCGCCGCTCCGGCCGCCCTGGCCGACTCCCCGTCCGCCACGGCGGACCCGGGCGCGGACACCCGGTCCACGGCCGGGCCGACGGAGGCCGGCACCACCTTCCGTACCGCCGCCCGGATCCTTCCGGGGCAGCACGCCACCGCCCGGGCGGCCACGGGCGACTACCTGTACTGGGTGTTCCCCGCGGACACCGGTCAGCGCCCGACGGTGAGCGCCGCCGTCACGCTGCCCGACACGGCCCTGCGGCACGGGCCGACGACCTGGCGGGTCGATGTGTACGACGGGCTGCGGCGCCGGCAGCCGTGCATGTACGGGACGCAGTCCCGTACGGCGGCCAAGGAGACCGCGACCGTGGAACTCGCCTGTGTGCTGCGGCCGGTCCGCGCCGCGGCCGACGCCTGGGCGAACGACCCGCTGCCGGGCAGCTACTACGTCCGGCTGACCGTCACGGGGCTCGCGGAGGAGGACCTCGGCCGGCCCTTCTCCGCAGGGGTCGGGGTGACTCTCCTCGACGAGGGCGGCGCCCACGCCTCGGACGGCGCGCTCGCCGCGCCCCTCGTGCCGGGGGCGACGACCGCCGACCAGGCGGAGGCCGACGCCGACGCGGGTCGGCCCTCGGCCGTCGAGGCCGCGGCCCCCGAGGACGGCTGGTCCTCCGGCTGGTGGTCCGACCGCTGGCTGTGGACCGCGGCGGGCGGTGTACTCGCCGCGCTCGCGGGCATCGGCGGCTATGTGCTCACGCGCGGCGCGGGACGCCCGTCCCGGGTCCCCCCGGCCGTCTGACGGGCTCGCGCGGAAGGGCCCCCATCGCCTCGGCGCGGTGGGGGCCTTCGTGCGCGGTGGCAGGACCGGTCCGCCTCACCGGCGGGCGGGGAGTCCATGGACGCGGGCGCCGGTCACGAGGGCCACCACCGCCAGGAACAGGACGAGCACGGTCCGGGGCGGGCTCGTCCGCCCGACGCGGAACCGGGACGCGGTGGCGGAGTACCTGGACACGGTACGGGCGAACCCGGCACCGGCGGAGGCGTAGGCGTAGGCGCCCCTGCCGCATGGCGAGACGCGGCCTACCGGGGGACGAGACGCGGACGCCTGCGGCTCCGTCGCCTCCGCCCGGCGGTGCGGGCCCCGAGCGGAGCGCGTGAGCGGAGGTGGGTGCGGGAGAGGCGGGCGCGCTGGCCGCCGCCCGCGATCAGGGCGTTGACGGACACCATCGGGTCGCCGCCCACCGGCCTGGCGAGCAGCGCCCCGACCACCAGCGGGCCGAGGGCGACCGCGAGGGCCGTGCCGGTGGTGGTGACGTGCTGGAGCGGGCGGATGCGCCGCGCGTCGGAGGTCATGGTCCCATTCCAGCAGCGGGAGGCGGTCGCCGTATCGGTCGTCGTACTCAGACGCGCGCGGCGGGCTACTCAGCCGTGTCACGCGGCCGGGGGCGGGCGGGGCCGGGCGGTCAGGGGATGCTGGGGCGGGCGTCCGTACCGTACGGGCGCGCACCGACGACGAAGGAGACCGCCGCCATGGCCGATTACCGGATCGAGACCGTCCGCACCGGGTACCGGAACTGGACCGCCCGTAACGACCGGGGCGCTGAGGTCCGGATGGCCGCGGCGGACGACGCCGACGCCCAGCCGTCGTTCACGCCGGTCGAGTTGCTGCTCGCGGCGATGGGCGGCTGCGGAGGACTCGTCGTGGACCGGACCGCGCGGGCCGTGGACCACGACGGTCTGCGGATCGTGGTGGAGTCGGTCTCCGGTCCCGAGGACGACGGCCGGGTGGGCCGGATCCGGGTGAGTTACGAGTTCGAGCTGCCGGACAACAACCCGCGGGCGGCCGAGGTGTTCGCCCGCGGGGTGCGCCTGACGCACGAGAAGTTCTGCACGGTGAGCAGGACCGTGGAGCACGGCGCGCGCGTGGAGGCGGTCCTGCCGGACGGCACGGTCGGCTTCGAGGGCTGACGGCCGCCGTCGGGCTCACTCCTCGATCGCGCCGCCGATCCGGCGCAGATGCTGCCGGAAGGTGTACGAGGGGTCCTCGGCCCGGGCCGCCAGATAGGCGTCGAACCGGGTCTGCGCGCGGAGGGTCTCCCCCGTCCTGATCCGGCGGGCCTGCTCGCGCTCCGTGTCATGGAGGGTGCGGGCGGCCTCCAGGACGGCGGCCGCCCGGTCGGCCGCCACGAACAGCACGCCGTCGTCGTCGCCGAACACCACGTCGGCGGCGGTCACCCGGTGGTCGCCGAAGCGGGCGGTGCTGAGCGCGTCCGGGTCCCGGGGATCGACCCGTACGGGGCCGGGGGCGTGACGTCCGTAGGAGAAGACGGGCAGCCCGATCTCCACGAGGTCGGGGGTGTCCCGGTGCAGGCCCCAGACGACGAGCCCGGAGACGCTCGCTGCCTCGGCCTCCAGGACGGCGAGGTCGCCGATGCAGGCCTCGTCGTCGCGGCCGGCGTTGTCGATGACGAGGACGTCTCCCGGCCCGGCGTGCGCGAAGGCCTCCAGGAAGACGTCGACGCTTCCGTAGTGCCGGGCGGGCAGCGCCCGGCCGGCGACGCGCATCCCGGGGGCGACGGGGAGGATCCCGGCGGGCGCCGCGCGCAGCGGTTCCCCGAGGCGTACGCAGGCGTCGGCGACGAGCGGCGTGGAGAGGTCGGCGAAGTCCTTCAGCATCGGGCGTTCCGTTCTGTGACGGGTGCGGCGGGCTGCGCGATCGTACCGGGCGGGGGTTTCCGGAGGGGCGGGACAGCGACTCCCCCCTCCCGCCGTACCCGGCCCGCCGCCCACCGTCTCTCGCCTCTGCCCTCCGCCGTCCGTCCGCCGCCTCTCGCCCCCGCCCGCCGTCCCCCGCCTCCGTCCTCCGTCCTCCGTCCGCTTCCGGAAATGCGGGCGAGGCCGTGCATTCCTACCATGAGGTGACATATCTCCCTGTGTGTCCGGGGCACCCCGCGGAGTGCTGCCCGGGGCGGAACCGGAGCGAGGGACCATGACCGCAGAGGACGCCGCGCCGCAGGAACGGAACCCGGGCCTGAAGGCGAACGCGATCGGCTTCGTCGACGCCCTCGTCATCGGGCTCAACTCGACCTCACCCGCCTACTCCCTGGCGGCTGTCATCGGCCCGATCGTCGCCCTCGTCGGGATCTACGCCCCCGGCGTGATGTTCGCGTCCTTCGTACCGATGCTGTTCATCGCGTCGGCGTTCTACTACCTGAACAAGGTGGACCAGGACTGCGGCACGACGTTCTCCTGGGTCACGCGCGCCATGGGGCCCTGGGCCGGCTGGCTCGGGGGCTGGGCCATCGCGATGACCGGCGTCCTGGTCGTCGGCTCGCTCGCGGACGTGGCCGTGAGCTTCGGGCTGCTCGCCGTCGGCCTGGACAGCTGGGTGGACAACGCCTTCGTACGGCAGTCGCTCACGGTGCTCCTCATCCTGGTGATGACGGCCGTCTGCGTCATCGGAACGGAGCTGTCGGCCAAGGTGCAGAACGTCCTGATCCTGGCGCAGGTCGCCTTCCTACTGGTCTTCGTCGTGGTGGCGCTGTACCGGGTGTACGCGGGCACGAGCACGTACGACTCCGTCGAACCCTCCCTCGGATGGCTGAACCCCTTCGGCGCGGGAGGCGCGGCGCTGACCGGCGGGCTGCTGCTCGGCGTGTTCATCTACTGGGGCTGGGAGTCGGCCGTGAACCTCACCGAGGAGGTGGAGGACTCCGCGTCCGCCCCCGGCAGGGCGGGGGTGTGGTCGACCGTCATCCTCCTCGTCACGTACGTCTCCGTCGGGTTCGCGGTCGTCGCCTTCGCCGGTCCGGCGTTCCTGGCGGAGAACGCGGGCGAGGAGGAGTTCCTCTTCGCCCAGCTGGCCACGGACGTGCTGGGCGGCTGGGACTGGGTCCTGCTCCTCGCCGTCGCCACGTCCGCCGTCGCCTCCACCCAGACGACGATCATCCCGGCCTCGCGCACCGCCCTCTCCATGGCCCGCCGCCGCGCGCTGCCCGCGCACTACGCGCACGTCAGTCCGCGCTTCCGTACCCCCGACGTGAGTACGTGGTGGGTCGCCGGCATCGCCATCGCCTGGTACCTCGTGGTGAACCAGATCAGCGCCAACGCCCTCCTGGACTCCCTGACCGCACTCTCGTTGCTCATCGCGTTCTACTACGCGCTCACGGGCGTCGCCTGCGCGGTGTACCACCGGCGGCACCTCACCGAGAGCGTCCACAACTTCCTGCTCATCGGCCTCGGCCCGCTCGTCGGTGCCGGACTCCTGACGTGGCTCCTGGTGAGGTCGGTGGTGGACATGTCCGATCCCGCGAACTCGTACAGCGGCACCTCGTGGTTCGGCCTGGGGCCACCGCTCGTCATCGGGATCGGCATCGCCCTCACCGGGGTGCTCGTCATGATCGTGTGGCGGTTGAGGTCACCCGCGTTCTGGCGGGAACGCCCGGGGGTGGCCGACCCCGATCTGGTCCGTGGCAAGGAGCGCTGAGATGACGGTCGTCCTCGGGTTCGACGAGTCCCCCGGCGCCCAGCGCGCCCTGCGCATCGCGATCGAGGTGGCCGCCGCCTTCGACGAGCGCCTCGTCCTCGTCTACGGGGCGGCGGCGCCCGGTCCCACCGGCGAGGAGTACAGGTCCCACCACGAGGCCATCCGCCAGGCCGGGCGCGCCGGCTTGCAGCAGGCGGTCGCGGCGGCCGACCGGGCGGGCGTGCCGACCGTCGTCGAGGTGCTCGACGCGAAGCCCGCGCAGGCCCTCATCGACGCGGCGAGCCGTCACGCGGCCCGGGTCATCGTGGTGGGCAGCTGGGGCGAGAGCCCGATGCGCGGTGCGCTGCTCGGTTCCACGCCCCACAAACTCCTCCACATGTCGACGGTGCCGGTGCTCTGCGTCCCGCCGGAGACGTGACCGGTCAGGGCCTCAGTCGAGCCAGAGCCCGCGCACCGGGCCCAGCGGGTCCGCCTCGATCCGGGGCTCCGCGTCCCAGATCATCGTGGCGCGTCCCTCGCGGGTGTAGCGCGGCCAGTCGGTGCCCGGGTCCTGGTCGGTCACGAAGGCGACCCACGCCCGGTGCAGGGCGTCGGCGAGCGCGCGCGGCGGCTCCTCGCCCGCGACGGCGGGGACGCCTTCGGCGTCGAGGAGGTCGAAGGCGAACGGCAGGTCGAGACAGTGGACGGCGAGCCCGGCGGCCGGGGACCGCCAGGCGAACTCGTAGAGCCAGGTGGGGCGCTCGCGCGCGGCACGCGCCTCCGCGACGGCGAGGTTCGGGGCGCGGAAGGTGGCATCGGTCAGCGCCTGGCCGAAGAGCCGCTCGGCACCGCCCGTCTCGTACGCCTCGGCGAAGGCTCCGGTCCTGGCGGGATCGAGGCCGAGTGCGCCGAGCAGTACGGGCAGGGGCGGGCCCTCGGGGCCGGGCCCGGGGAACATCGTGAACTCGTGCTCGGTGAAGCCGAGCATCAGCGGGACGTCGGCGCCCGCGTCTCCCGTCGTGAGCGCGTCGAGAGTGGGGCCGGGGATCAGCTCGCCGTCGGCGAAGGGGGCGAGGACCAGCATCGGCGGCAGACCCTCACGGTCCGGTCCCGGCTCCCCCAGGCGGTCCTGGAGGACGAGGAGTTCGTCGTCGCCGAGGTCACGGAGAGCGGCTGCCGTGGCCGGCACGCCGGTGCGGGAGGTGAGGAGGCGGGAGACGGCCCGGGCCACCTCGGGGCCGTCGGGGCGGAGAACCGCGCCGGAGACGGACAGCGCGCCCCGGAACAGGCCCCGGGCGGCGGGGACGGCGAGCAGGGTCTGGACGGCGCCGCCGCCCGCCGACTGCCCAGCGACGGTGACCTTGGCCGGGTCGCCGCCGAAGGCCGCGATGTTGTCCCGGACCCACTCGAGAGCGGCGATCCAGTCCCGTACGCCCCGGTTGTCGGGGGCGTCCTCCAGATGCAGGAAACCCTCGATGCCGAGCCGGTAGCCGAGCGAGACGAGCACGACGCCGTCCCGGTTGAAGGCGGCTCCGTCGTACCAGGGACTGGCCGCCGAACCGGCGACGTAGCCGCCGCCGTGGATCCACACGAGGACGGGCAGGGCGGCGGCCGGGTCGGCGTCGGGGGTGAAGACGTTCAGGTTGAGGACTCCCGCCCCCGGGACGGAGGGCTCGGGGATGGTGGTGACCTCGGCGAAGGGACGGCGCTGGGCGGTCGGCCCGTACGCGGTGGCGTCCAGCGGCTCCGACCACGCCTCCGGCGGTACGGGGGCGGCGAAACGGAGATCGCCCACGGGCGGTCGCGCGTACGGGATGCCGAGGAAGCGGAGGCTGCCGTCGGCGCGGCGCTCACCCCGGACGGGCCCTCGGGCGGTGGTCACGGTGGTGCCTGCGGTGCTCATGATGGCTGCTCCTTCTCGAGCGGTGCACGCGGGGCCGGGGGCCGGGAGAAGAGCGTGTCACGCTCGATTTACACGTGTCAACGACGACAGTCACCTCCTCGGATCCGCCGTGGGGAACTCTAGAATCGGACGGCTTGACCCGGGCCCCGGCGCAAGGGGAGGGCGGTCGCCGATATGGGGGGCATCTACGTGTGGGGATTTCTCATCGTCGTCGTGATCGGGGCGGGGCTCATCACCGCCGGCGCGGTCTGGAAGGGGCGGGCGGTACGGCCGTTCGCCGCCTCGCGCGCCCGGTCGGTGGCCCGGCGGGAGTACGCCCGCGACCTGCGGCGCGCCGCCGACGTCGTGATCGCGGCGGCGCGCCGGTCCGCAGGTGAGGGCGAACCGGCGATCGTCACCGTCGAGGCGGTGGTCCTGACGGTCCGGGAGCGCTACGGGTACGCCGTGGTGGAGAGGCAGCACGCGGCGGCGGCGCTGCGCCGCCGGTTCGAGCACCGGCGGTGCGCGGTCGACTGTGTCACGGACGCCTACGGGTGAGGGTCCGCTCCGGGTGCGGGCGTTCCCTGGTGGTAGTACATCCGCAGGCCCGAGCCGGCCGGGGCGCCCGGGTCGCGGCGCCAGAGCGAGCTGCGCCTGACCCTGCGGCCGTCGAGGAGCGTCTCGTAGGTGAGGTGGACGACCCCGGGGGCGAGCAGGACCCCGGTGAATGCCTCCGGCTCGTGACGCGGACCGCCCTCGGTGCCGCCGGCCATCTCCGGCAGGCCGGCGAGCATCTCCTCGTAGGTCCAGCGCCGGCCGGAGGCGCCGACCTCGACGAACTCCGGGTCGAGCAGCGGGGCGGCGAGCGTCCGTGAGGCACGTACCGCGGGGTCCATGAGCCGCAGCTCACCGGCGACGGCCGCGGCGACATCCGGCTCGCGGAACGTCTGCGGCGCATGCGGGGGGTGCCCCTGGGGGACGCTCACGGCGTTCACTCCCCCGTCGCGCCGTCGAGGCGTTCGCGCAGCAGGTCGGCGTGCCCGTTGTGCCGCGCGTACTCCTCGATCATGTGGGCGAGGACGTAGCGCAGGGAGTACGTCTCCTCCCCGCCGGTCCCGGTGACGTCGAGGGATTCGGCCGCGTCCACGATCGCGCGGGCGCGGGCGCACTCCTCCCGCCAGACGGTGAACGCCTCGTCGACGTCGGCCCCGTCCACGTCGAAGCCGAACCGGTCGGTGGAGCCGGGCGGAGCCCAGGGGCTGCGGCTCCGCTCGCCTCCCAGGGTGTTGCGGAACCAGCCGCGCTCGACCTCGGCGGCGTGACGGACGAGTCCAAGGAGGGAGAGCCCCGAGGGAGGGATCGCCCGCTCCCGCAGCTGGTCCGGCGTGAGTCCCGCGCACTTCAGGGCGAGGGTGTCGCGCTGGAAGTCCAGCATGGCCGTGAGAGTGGCGCGTTCTCCCGCGGCGTGCGGGACGGGCGTGCGGTGATCTTGCAAGGTCATGCGGGCATTGTGCCCTCGTCGGCCGCCGGACGCCCCGGGGTTTCCCACGGCGTCCACCAGGGTGGCCCCGGCCGGGCGGCCAGGGGTCCTCCCGGGGCGTCGGCCGACGCCACCCCGGGGGCCGCCCGTCAGCCGGTGGGCTTGGCGTAGTCGCCGAAGCCCGACCAGTCGACGACCACGCAGGCGTCGTCGCCGAGCACCCAGGCGTCGTGACCGGGCGTGACCTCCATGAAGTCCCCGGCGCCGAACTCCGTCGACTCGCCGTCGTCCATGACGACCTTCATCCGGCCGCTGACCACGTAACCGACGTGCGCCGCCTGGCAGCTGTCCGTGCCGGCGATCGGCTTCACGTGCTCGGACCACTGCCAGCCCGGTTCGAACACGGCACGGCCGACCGAACCGTTCCCGCTGGTGATCAGGTCGAGCCTGCCCTTGCCGTCCTCGAAGGGACGGGTCTCGTCCGCTGAGTCGAAGCTTTTCCGTACGATCCCGCTCATCATCCGCTCCCGGCGGTGGAGATCGGACCCCGAGTCCTCTTCCAGGTTACGCCGGGATGCCGTCGTCCACCGCACCCGGCCTGGCCCGCATACGGTCGACCCCTGTTTTGCGCGTATTCGTCAGGGACAGATCTACACATAAAGGCCATATAAGCGCACAATGAGACAGCGGTGTCGTTCGCCGCGAACGGTCAGACGTGCAGGACGCCATAAGGAGGCGAGTCGTATGGCCGACGTTTCGCACCGTCCCGGTGACATCGCGGGACACCCGGACGCGCCCGAGATGCGGGACCGATATGCCCGCATGCTGGGAACCCGAGGTGTCGCGGCAGTCGAGGAACTCGTGATCCTCGCCGGTGTCTATGCCGCGATCTCCCCATGGACGGTCCACTTCTCCGCGACCCAGCCCGCATTGGCCGTCACCAACCTGGTCGTCGGCATCGCCCTCGCGGTCCTCGGCCTGTGCATGTCGATGGTTCCGGAGCGGTCGCAGGACCTGAACTTCGTCGTCCTGCTGATGGGCGCATGGCTGATCATCGCCCCTTGGGTGGCCGGCCAGAGCCCCGACACCGGAACCGTCCTCAGCAACGTGATCACCGGTGCGTGCGTCTGCCTGTTCTCCCTGACGGCCGGCGGACTGCTCATGAGCAAGAGGAGGACGTGACCGTTCTGATCACCCCTCCCGGAAGGGAGGCAGGCCGGCCCCGGCCGACTGCGTGGCCCCTGGAAGGAACTCCTTCCAGGGGCCTTCCGCATGCCGGGCCGCACGGGGCACGCATAGAGCCGGTACGGCGCGTTCGACCGCGCCGCCTTGTGCAGGATGGCGCACGACCGGGGTCCGTGACCGCGCCTAGCCTCGCCGCAACGGCACCAACGAGGGGCGGCACCACCGGTGAACTGGCACATCCACGACTACCGCGAGAGCGATCTCGCCGCCGTCGTCCATCTGATCGACACCACCGCCGAACTCGGGCAGGAGTCCGTGTTCTCCCTGGCCGAGTGCATCGGGGCCCTGACCACGCGCCAGCCGGCCGTGGTCGCCGTCCACCAGGGCGTGCCCATCGGGGCGGCGCTCGCCTGTGTGTCCGGCGAACGGGCGTGGGTCATGCGGATCGCGATCTCCTCGGCCTGGCGCGGCCGTGGACTCGCCAGCGCCCTCCTCGTGGAGCTGGAGCGGCGGCTCGTCGCCGCCCGGGTCGGGCGGATCGCGTACGTCCTGCCCGAGGAGGAACTCCTCGGTGAGGGTCTCCTGAACGCCGGGTACACCCGTCAGCCGGCCGTCGCGTACTTCGAGAAGGTGGAGCCGCTGCACGGACCGGCCGCCGGACTCCTCGACGACCTGGGCGGCCGGCTGCTCCCCGGCGACCTGTGGGCCAAGGTCGCCGGGATGGAGCGGGAGAAGGATCTGATCGAGCGCCGGGTCGTGCTGCCGCTCGCGGAGCCGGAACGGGCCGGCCGACACGGGGTGCGACCGCCGCGCGCGGTCTGCCTGTTCGGCCCGCCGGGCACCGGCAAGACCACGTTCGCCCGCGGCATCGCCTCACGTCTCGGCTGGCCGTTCGTGGAGATCCTGCCGTCCCGCCTGGCCGACGAGGGGAACCTCGCCGCGGCCCTGCGGTCCGCGTTCGCGCGGATCGCCGAGCTGGAACGGGTCCTCGTCTTCATCGACGAGGTCGAGGAGATCGCCCCGGTGCGTTCGGAGCCCGCGCAGCCCGGCGGCATGCACGGGGTGACCAACGAACTCCTCAAGCTGATACCGGGCTTCCGCGAGCGGGACGAGCGGCTGCTCGTCTGCGCGACGAACTCGATCCGTTCCCTCGACCCGGCCTTCCTGCGCCCCGGGCGCTTCGACTACCTCATCCCCATCGGTACGCCGGACAAGGCGGCGCGGGCCGCGATCTGGGCCCGGTACACGGACGGCCGCGCGGACGTCGACATCGACGAACTGGTGCTCGCGAGCGAGCTGTTCACGCCCGCCGACATCGAGCACGCGGCGCGGATCGCCGCCCAGTCCTCGTTCGAGCGGGACCTGCTCGCCGTCGGCGGGCGGGGCGGTGACGGTCCGGCGCCGGGGGCGAGCACCGCGGACTACCTGGAGGCCATCGGGGAGTGCCGTCCGACGGTGACCCCGGATATGGTCGAGCAGTTCGCGTCGGACATCACGACACACGCCCGGACCTGATGGTGAACTCCGCCCTGGCCAGGTCCAGTTCGGCGCGGTCGGGCGGGAGGGCCCCGGCCCGCGAGACGGTCACGGCCGCCGCCGCGCCCGCCGTCCGCAGCAGTTCCGCGAGGTGGTCGGCGTCGAGTCCGCCCAGAGCCTCCCGGCCCCGCCCGGCGAGGGTGTCGAGGACGGCGGACATGAAGGAGTCGCCCGCCCCGACGGTGTCGACGACGGCGACCGGGGGCGCGTCGGCGGTGACCGTCTCGCGCCGGGTGACCGCGAGCGAGCCGGCCGCGCCACGGGTGACCAGGACGACGGCCGGGCCGAGCGTCAGCCAACGGGCGGCGACCGTGCGCGGGTCCTCGCCGGGGTACAGCCACGCCAGGTCCTCGTCGCTGGCCTTCACGAGGTCGCTGAGGGCGACGCACCGCTCGACGCGGGCGACGGCCGCGCCGTGCTCGCCCATCAGCGCGGGCCGTACGTTCGGGTCGTAGCTGACGGTGGCCCGGGCCCTGAGCCGCTCGGTCTCGGCGAGGACGGTGGCGGCGCCGGGGGCCGTGACGGCGGCGATCGACCCGATGTGGACATGGGCGGGCACGAGGTCGGCCGGTGCGCCCGCCGTGAGTGTCCAGGCGATGTCGAAGGTGTACGTGGCCGTGCCCTGGGCGTCGAGCCCGACGACCGCCGACGGGGTGCGCTCGGGGGCGTCGCCGGCCTCCACCCGTACGCCCGCCGCCGTGAGGTGCTCCCCGACGAGCCGGCCGGTGGGGTCGTCGGCGAGCTGCGTGAGCAGGGTGACGTCACGGCCGAGGCGGCCGAGGCCGAAGGCGACGTTGGCGGGGCTGCCGCCCGGGTGGACCCGGTCCGCGCCGCCCGAGCCGGCGGGGGCGCGGACGATGTCGGCGACGCACTCGCCGATCACCAGGAAGGACATGGGTCGGAGCTCCTCGTCGTAGGCGTCCTGCTGGGGCGGGGGCGAACCGCAGATGGTACGCGGCCCCGTGCCGCACCGGGACGGGGATCCGTGGAGTCAGGCCCGGTGGCGCCGGTAGAGCACCTGGTGGGCGTCCCACTCCACGAAGGACTCGGCGTACCGCAGGCCGATGGCCTCCAGGAGCCGGCGGGAGCGGCGGTTTCCCTCCTGGGTGACGGCCACGACGCTCGGCGTGCCCTCCAGGGTCCTCTCGGCGACGGCGCCGACCGCCTCCCGCGCGTAACCCGTCCCCCAGTGCTCGGGCAGGAACAGGTACGACAGTTCCGTCTCCCCGCCCCGCGCGTCCGGCTCCACCGCGACCAGGCCGAGCACGACGCCGTCCTCGGAGCGGACCACGGCGTGGAATCCGGGCGCCCCGACGATCCGGCGCCGCCGGATCCGGATGACGGACTCGATGACGGGGCCGCCGAGGTGGCGCCGTACGACGGGGTCGGTCCACAGGCGGGTCACGGCGTCCAGGTCGGCTTCCTGGACCGGCCGCAGAAGCAGGCGCCCGGTGCTGAACGACCCGGCCGGCGCGGTCGGCGCGGGAGCCGGGGCGGAGTGCGGGGGGATGGCCACGCCTCCGATCATCTCAGGGCCCACGGCTCCGCCGGCGGCGAGTCGCCCGGCCTCAGGGCCATTTCGGCCGACGGGCGGCGGGGCGTTCCGTGCTCAGTCGGCCATGCGGCGGGTCAGCGCCGCCAGGGCGCCGGGGCGGCGGCCCGGGACCCGCTGCCGCAGGGCGATGAGGGCGGGGCCGAGGGCGCGGGCCCGCGCCCGGTCGCCGATACGCTCCCACTGGTGGTGGGCCCGGTCCACGGCTCCTTCGACGTCGGGGTCGTCCGCCGGCTGCCGCAGTGCGAGCCGGGCCTCGGCGGCGGCGAGCCACAGTTCGCAGCTTCGGGCGGGTTCCCCGGCGAGGCGGGCGAGGTCGGCCCGTACCTCCGTCCAGTGGACGGCCTCCGGGGACCGGGGTCCGTGGCGGCGGAGGGCCTCGCGCTCCCACGCCGCGGCCACCGCCGCCGCCTCTCCGTGTCGTCCGGCCGTGGCCGCGGCCAGGATCGCGGGGTGCGGGTCCTGCTCCACGGCCGGGGCGGGCGCGGGCGCGAGGAGGAGCGACTCCGGTGCGAGGGTGGCGGCGTGGGCGGCGGACTCCGCGTGGAGCGTGTCGTACGGGAGCCGCGCGCCGGAACGCCAGAGCTCCGCCCAGGACCGCAGATAGGCGGGGGCCAGGGGCTCACCGCGCCGGGGGGCGGGGGTCACCCGCCCGTAGAGGTGCGGTCCTGGCCCCAGGGTGAGCAGGCCGGGTGCGGTGGTGAGGCGCTGCCACACCTCGGGGTCCGCCGCGAGGTCGGCGACGACGGTGGTGGTGCCGGGGGCCCGTACCGCGAGTTCGCCGGCGAGCCAGTGCCAGGGCAGCGCCGTGTAGCGGAGGGTGGCGGGGGTGGAGCGCGCGAGGGCCAGGTGCGGCAGTTGCTGGCGGCGGTCGAGGTGCAGTTGCCCCGCGAGGCAGACGAGCAGCGGACCGGGGCTCGCCGCAGCGGCGCGCAGGCGGGTGAGCACGGTCTGCGGGTCGAGCGGATCGGCGAGTTCGACGAGGGTGGCGGTGGTGGTGCCGGTGAGGACCCCGGGCGGCACGGCGGCGAGGGCCGGCAGGACGGAGGCGGCGTCCATGGCGCGCCCCCGCCCTGCGGGCGCCACCGCGAGCAGAAAGGCGGTGCCCGTCGTACCCGTCGCCGCTCCCGTGCCCGCACCGCCCGTGGCCGCCGTGCGCGTGCCCACCGTGCCGATTCCGTCGTCGTTCACCACCCCCGCACCGTAACGCGTCGTCCCCTGGCCGGTAATCGCCGGGCCTTTGACATATGCCAGAAGCACCACCGGATCGAGTGTTGCCAAATCCCTTACGAGCCCTCCCGGGCTGTGCAACAGTCGTATCCGGGCCTGCCTTTCACCTCAGCCTGGCCGTGCCGCGCCTGTATCGGAGTACGACATGCCGTCCCCCCTGTTCGCGGACCGTCCCGCCCAGCAGCCGGAGCCGGGCGCGGTGGACGCGCTGATCTCACAGACCCGCCGTCTGCGCGGCGGCCTCGTCGCCGTACGCCGGGACGCCGTGGTGGACGACGACGACCCGCAGCAGCGCTGGCAGCGCGCCCTCTACGACCTGGCGGTCAGCCAACTCGACGACCTGGGCGCCCAGTTGGGACAGCTCCGGGCGGGCGTCCCGGAGCAGACCACGCAGGAGCCCAGCGCCGCCGAGGCCGTCCTCGACACGGGCCTCGCGACCGACCCCGGCACCGCGTACGGCGAGATCCCGCCGGCGCGCACCGGCTCGCTCCTCTCCCGCGTCGGCAGCGCCGAATGGAACCTGCTCACCGACGAGGTCAGCTGGTCCGAAGAGCTGTTCCAGATCTTCGGACGTACGCGCGAGAGCGGACCGATGTCGCTCGACGAGATGCCCACGATGGTCTTCGCCGAGGACCAGCCCGTACTGCAGGGCCTGGTGACGGACTGTCTGATCGACGGCAAGCCGATCGACGGCGAGTTCCGGATCGTCCGGACCGACGGGCGGGTGCGCACGGTGCACATGACGGGCGAGCCCGTCCTCGACGCCGACGGCTGCACCGCCTCGATGTGGGCGGTCCTCCGTGACGTCAGCGAACTGCGGCGCGGACAGCGGGCGGTCAGGGAGAGCCGGGACACCCTGGAGCGCAGCCGGCACATCGAGCAGACCGAGCGCCGGGTCGCCGTCGAGCTCCAGGAGGCGGTGCTCCCGCCGTGGCGCGGCTCCCTCCGCTTCGCCCACGACGGCCCCGCCCCCCTCGACGTGGCGGCCCACTACCTCCCGGCCGCCAGTACCGGCCTCATCGGCGGCGACTGGTACGACGCGCTCGCCCTCCCCGACGGGGACGCGCTGCTCACCGTCGGTGACCTGACGGGCCACGGGGTAGCCGCGACCTCCTCGATGGCCATGCTGCTCGGCGCGCTGCGCGGGATGGCGGTCGCCGGGATCCGCCCCGCCGCCCTGATGACCCACCTCAACCAGCTCCTGGACGCCTCCGTGCAGCCCGCGCTCGGCAGCGCGATGTGCTGCCGCTACCACCCGGTCGCCCAGACGCTGACCTGGGCGCAGGCCGGTCACCCCGCCCCGCTGCTGTTCCGCGACGGGACGGGGCACGTGCTCCGTCGGCCCGAGGGGGTGCTCCTCGGGGCGACGACCGGGGCGGTGTACGGCGAGGCCGAGACCCGGCTGCTCCCCGGCGACCTGCTCGTCCTGCACACCGACGGACTGACCCGTGGCAGCGGTACGGGCGACGACACCGGCGCGCGACGGCTGCTCGCCCTCGGCCACCGGCTCGCCGGGGCGCGGGACGCCCAGGACGGTGTGCGCGCGGTGGTCGAGGAGTTCGGGCAGGAGCCGCGCGAGGACGACGCCTGTGTGATGGTGGTCCGGGTCGGCCGCTGAGGCTCCCGACGACGTCCGCCTGCCGACGCCCTCGTGCGGGCGCCCTCGTCCGGAGGTCGTTCGGGGCCGGGGCCCCGCTCAGGCCTGGCCCGCCCTCGGCCGGTTGACCGGGGACTGCGGCAGGGCCTCCGCGATCTCCTGGCGCAGGTGCTCGATCCTCGTGTAGCCGGCGTACTGCCCGGTGAGCCGGTACATCTCCCGCAGCCGGTCCCAGGTGCGGTGGGACGAGGTCTCCCCCATGGACATCAGCGCGAGCCGGGCGTACCGGTCGGCCTGCTCCGGGTCGTCGGCGATGAAGCAGGCCGAGGCGAGCGAGATGTGGTCGAAGAGTTTCGAGCGGTCGTGGCCGTCGTGCCGCAGTTCGATCGCCAGCCTGGCGTGGCGCTGGGCGGGGACGGCCGCGGTCGGGTCGTGATCGGCGAGGGTGCGGTAGGCGAGGGCCTGCATGCCGTGCATGTCGGCCTCGTCGAAGTTCTGCATCCAGCTCGGAGTCTTCTCGTCGCGCCGGTCGGACACGAACAGTTCCTCGGCCTCGCCGAGGGTGCGGCGCATGGCCTGCCCGCGGCCCATCGAGGCCTGCGCCCAGGCCTCGATCGTGTGGAACATGGCCCGGGTCCGGGGCAGCAGCCGTTCGCCCGAGCCGTCCTTGGCCAGCTTCATCAGGTCGAGGGCGTCGTCGGGCCTGCCCAGGTGCACCATCTGCCGGGCGGCTCGGGACAGTGCCTCGCCGGCCCGGGGCCGGTCGCCGCCCTCGCGGGCCGCGTGCGCGGCGATCACGAAGTACTTCTGCGCCGTGGGTTCGAGGCCCACGTCGTGCGACATCCAGCCGGCGAGGACGGCCAGGTTGGCGGCGACGCCCCACAGGCGCCGCTGGAGGTGGTCGGCGTGACGGTAGGCGAGCATGCCGCCCACCTCGTTGAGCTGGCCCACCACCGCCTTGCGCTGGAGACCGCCGCCACGGGAGGCGTCCCAGCGGCGGAACACCTCCACGGAGGCCTCCAGGGCCTCGATCTCCTGGGACCCGATGGGGGCGGCTTCGTAGCGGTCGAACCCGGCGGGATCGACATGGAGGGGATCGGTGGCCCGCTGGGGGGCGGACTGGCGTGAGGGGTCGGTCTGCAGCCAGTCGTGCATGGCGTTGCTGAGTACGGAGCCGGCGGCAAGCGCGGCACCCGCGCCCACCAGGCCGCGTCGGTTGAGCATGAGGTCCATTCCCGTGAATTCGGTGAGGACCGCCGCCGTACGATCGGGTGCCCACGGCAGCCCGTCAGGGTTCTCCGTCTTCCTGACGTCCTGCCGTCTTCCTGAGCGCCCGTGTCGTACGAACCCGAGGTCCTCGATGGTCACGACACGGCCGAGTCGCTCGGTGAACAGTGCTGCCAGCACCCGGGGGACGGGATCGCGCGGCGTCTCACCGCGGTCGATCCAGCGCCGGACCCGCGAGGTGTCGGTCGCCAGCTGGGGGTGGCCCATGGCCGCCGCCTGCCGGTTGACGAGTCTCGCGAGTTCGCCCTTGGACCAGCCGGCCAGGCCGAACAGGTCTGCCAGGCGGGTGTTGGTTTGTCCGGTCACGTCTAAGCCCCCAGGTTCTCGGCTGAGTTGACAGTAACCCCCTGTCATAGGGCTGGCGACTATTCGCCAGGGTTCGCCAGGGTGCGCCCGATGTTCCGCCACCCGCGCCCGGGTGTCAGGTAGGAACGCGCCACCCCGCCCCGCCGACCGGCCCTCATTCCCCAGGGTGCGGACCGGGGGCGGGCGGGGCGACGCACGCAACTCGTCGGCACACGAAGGGATCTGTCACCTCCATGTACACAGCATCGTCCTCCGTGTCCGCCCCGCCCCGGCCGCAGCACCGCATCGTCCCGGCCGGTGCCGGACCCTACCTCGCTCCCGCGCCCCAGGCCGTCCGGCCGCGGCGCTGGACGGGCGGCACCGGCACCCAGCCGATCAGCGGACGCATCGACCTTTCGGGCCCGCAGGGGGCGCAGCTGAAGAGGGCGATCGCCTCGGTCCACCGCATCTGCCCGGAGTTCAACCCGGTGCAGGTGCTGCGGCGCAGCGGACGTTCCGTACTGATCGTCGGCACGACCGGGCGGACCACGGCGGTCGCGAAGTGTTTACTGGACCACTCCCCCGCGTGGGTCGAGCGGTTCCAGCACGAGATAGCGTCCTACCGCTCCTTCGTCCGCCACCGTCCGCCGGTGCGGGCGCCCCGGCTGATCGCCGCGGACCCGGAGAACTGCACGCTGGTGATCGAACGGATGCCCGGACGGGCGGCGGCGCTCTCGCGCCACCCCGTCGAGGCGCCGCCCCGGGCCGACGTGCGGGCCGTGCTCGGGGCGATCGCCCGGCTCAACGCCTGGCGGCCGCCGGCCGGGACCTTCGACGCCCCGCTGGACTACGGCACCCGGATCGCGCGCTACCACGAGCTCGGGCTCTTCACCGACCGGGACCGGGACGACCTGCAGAAGCTGCTGCACGGTCTGGCGCAGGCGGGCGGCCGTCAGGGCATGGGCCAGTTCTGTCACGGTGACGCCCTGCTCCCCAACATCCTCCTCTCCCCCACGGGGCCGGTCCTCGTCGACTGGGAGCACGCGGGGTGGTACCTCCCGGGGTACGACCTGGCGACGCTGTGGGCGGTGCTCGCCGACGCGCCGCTCGCCAGGCGCCAGATCAGCCAGCTCGCCCAGCAGGCGGGCCCGGCGTCCCGGGACGCCTTCCTGGTGAACCTGATGATCGTGCTGACGCGGGAGATCCGTACCTATGAGACGGCGGTGCAGCGCACCATGAAGGAGGCTCCGCCGGCCGGCTCCGTGCCGGTGCCCACGGGGGCGCTCGCCCCCGGTGAGGAACAGCGGCTGCTCCTGAGGCGGCTGCACGACGACTGCGCCATGGCACGGCGGGCCGTGCGCGCGGCGGTCGGGACGCGCTGAAGGACGGGCCCGGCCGACGAAACGGGGGGTGCGCCGTGCGCCCGGTGCCGACACACCGGGACGCGGCGCACCGGCTTGTGCCGCGGCGGTCAGTGGTCCACTCCACTGACGGGTCCCAGGCCGGGGACCCGTCTCCGCGAAACTCCTCCCAATGGCCTCCATTTCTGCTCTGACGTGCGAACTTGCTTTCAGAGAGGTGTGATTGACGGATCGTCCGGGAGCCGATACCCCTGTACGGGTTCGGTCCCGCACGCCCCGTGTCACCCCCCGCCCCTGGAGGCTGCCTTGCTCCGTTCCGCGTCCCTCGGACGTCCGCCGTCCCCCCGTCTGCCCAGAGCCGTCGGCGTGCTGGCGTCCGCGGCCCTGCTGCTCCCGCTGTTGTCCGCCGCGCCTCCGGCCGGTGCCGACGTGCCCGACGCGGGATCCCTCCAGGGGCAGTTCGCCCGGGCGGCCGCGCGCCACGGCGTCCCGGAGAGCGTGCTGCTCGCCGTCTCGTACCTCCAGTCGCGCTGGGACGGCCACGGCGGTGCGCCGAGTGTGACCGGCGGGTACGGGCCGATGCATCTGACGGACGCCGTGACGGCCCTCGCCGGGGCCGCGCCGCACCACTCGGAGGGTGAGGAGGATCCGCGCGGCGACGCCTCGCGCGCGGTGCGTTCCGGCGCCGAGGTGCCGGTCCCGGCGGCGGAGTCGCTGCCGCCGCGGCTGCGGACCCTGGAGCGGGCGGCCGCGCTGTCGGGGATCGCGGCCGAGGAGCTGCGTACCGACGCGGCGGCGAACATCGAGGGCGGGGCGGTCCTGCTCGCCGCCGCACAGCGGGAGGCCGGACTGCCGGCGAGCACGGACCCGGCCGACTGGTACGGGGCGGTGGCGCGGTACTCCGGCGCGGACGACTCGGCTACGGCGACGACGTACGCGAACGACGTGTTCGACCTGATCCGGAGCGGGGAGTCGCGGACGACGGACAGCGGGCAGGTGGTGACGCTCCCGGCCGCGCCCGCGGTGGCGCCCGCCACGGAGCAGGTGACCGCACTCGGGCTGCGCCCGCCGGCCGCCGGCCCCGTGGAGTGTCCGCGCTCGGTGGCCTGCGAGTGGATCCCCGCGCCGTACGAGGAGTTCGGCGACGGCGACTACGGCAACCACGACAAGGCGGAACGGCCCTCCTCCCAGTCGATCGACTACATCGTCATCCATGACACCGAGGCCGTCTGGGACGTCACCCTGAAGCTGGTGCAGGACCCGACGTACGTGTCCTGGCAGTACTCGCTGCGCTCCTCCGACGGGCACATCGCCCAGCACCTGCCGCTCAAGGACGTCGGCTGGCACGCGGGCAACTGGTTCCTGAACGCCAAGTCGGTGGGCCTCGAACACGAGGGCTTCCTCACCTCGCCGGACTCCTGGTACACGGAGGCGATGTACCGGACGTCGGCGCGGCTCGTGCGGTACCTCGCCGCGCGCTACGACATCCCGCTCGACCGGCAGCACGTCCTGGGGCACGACAACGTGCCGGGCACGGTGACGTCCACTATCAGGGGCATGCACACGGACCCGGGGCCGTACTGGGACTGGGCGCACTACTTCCGGCTCCTGGGCCGTCCGATCACACCGAGCGCCGGGCCGGACGCCGCGGTGGTGACGATCCGGCCCGAGTACAGCGCCCATCAGCCGGTGTACACGGGCTGCGCGGTGGCGGGTCAGGCGTGTGCGCCGCACGGGAGCGGGGCGGTGCGTCTGCACACCGCGCCGAGCGCCGACGCGCCCCTGGTGAAGGACATCGGTCTGCGGCCGGGCGGTCAGGACTCGACGACCGGGGTCAACGACACCGGGGCGCGTGCCTCCACGGGGCAGAGCTACGCGGTCGCGGAGCGCAGGGGCGACTGGACGGCGGTCTGGTACCTGGGGCAGAAGGCGTGGTTCCACAATCCGGGGAAGGAGCCGACCGCGGTGAACGCGCGGGGGCTCGTCCTGACCCCCCGGGAGGGTCTCGCCTCGGTGCCGGTGTACGGACGGGCCTATCCGGAGGCCTCGGCGTATCCGGCGGGTGTGCCGGTGCAGGCGGTGTCGCCCCTGCCGTACCGGCTGCTCGCCGGTCAGCGGTACGTGGTGGGGGGCCGGACCCCGGGCGAGTACTACTTCGCGCCGGTGTTCGACAGCAGCGGGCACACGGTCGTGCGCGGCCAGGAGGAGTACTACCAGATCCAGTTCGGCCATCGGGTGGCCTTTGTGAAGGCGGCTGACGTGCGGGTCTCCCGGGCCTGACGGAGACGTGGCCGAAAGACGCGGGGCGGTGCCGGAGGAGCGTTCCAGCACCGCCCTTTCGGCGTTCATAGGACTATTCAAGAGATCGCCTGCGCCGTACGAACGACGGGTAAAGGTGGGCCGGACACAGCACTTGCTCACCGGAAGGCCCCTCCGCACATGCCTCAGCCCTTCGTCATGCCGGATTTCTATGTTCCGTATCCGGCTCGGCTCAATCCCCACGTGGAGACCGCCCGCACGCACACCCGGGACTGGGCGCGGGAGATGGGGATGCTGGAGGGCTCGGGCGTCTGGGAACAGCACGACCTCGACTCCCACGACTACGCGCTGCTCTGCGCGTACACCCACCCCGACTGCGACGCGCAGGCCCTCGACCTCGTCACGGACTGGTACACCTGGGTGTTCTTCTTCGACGACCACTTCCTGGAGGTCTTCAAGCGGACCCAGGACCGGGCGGGCAGCAAGGCGTACCTGGACCGGCTGCCCCTGTTCATGCCGGCCGACCCGGCGACGGGCATGCCCGAGCCCACCAACCCCGTCGAGGCCGGGCTCGCCGACCTCTGGCGGCGGACCGTTCCCTCGATGTCCGACGGCTGGCGGGTGCGGTTCGCCGAGGCGACCGAGCACCTGCTGTACGAGTCGCTGTGGGAGCTCGACAACATCAACGGGGGGCGCGTCGCCAACCCCGTCGAGTACATCGAGATGCGCCGCAAGGTGGGCGGCGCGCCCTGGTCGGCGGGGCTCGTCGAGTACGCGGCGGGGGCCGAGGTCCCCGACCGGGTGGCGTACTCCCGGCCGCTCCGCGTCCTCAGGGACGCCTTCTCCGACGCCGTGCACCTGCGCAACGACCTCTTCTCGTACCAGCGCGAGGTGGAGGACGAGGGCGAGAACAGCAACGGCGTCCTCGTCCTGGAGCGGTTCCTCGGCTGTACGACCCAGGAGGCGGCGAACGCCGTCAACGATCTGCTGACCTCACGGCTCCAGCAGTTCGAGAACACGGCCCTGACCGAGGTTCCGCTGCTCGCCGCCGAGCAGGGCCTGGGCCCGGAGGAGTGCGCGGCCGTGGTGGCGTACGCCAAGGGGCTGCAGGACTGGCAGTCCGGCGGCCATGAGTGGCACATGCGCTCCAGCCGGTACATGAACGAGGGCATGGCCGCCGTGCCCTCGCGGCTCGACGGGGTGCTCGGCACCTCCGCCCTCGACGTCCGCACCCTGTTCGGGCGCCCGGCCGCCTCCAGGCTCCGGACGCTCACCCATGTGCCGCACCAGCGCGTGGGGCCCTCGCTGCTGCCGGAGTTCGACCTGCCGTACCCGCTGACGCTCAGCCCGCACCACCAGGAGGCGAAGCGGCGCTCCGAGGACTGGGCGGAGCGGATGGGGTTCCTGGACGACATCTGGGACCGTCCGATGATGGACGGCTTCGACCTCGCGCTCTGCTCGGCGGGGCTCGACCCGGACGCCACCCTGGAGGAGCTGGAGCTCAGCGCCGAGTGGCTGACCTGGGGGACGTACGGGGACGACTACTACCCCCTCGTCTTCGGGCGGCCGCGTGACCTGGCGGGCGCGAAGCGGCTCACCGAGCGGCTCAAGTCGTGCATGTCGGTGGAGGATCCGGCGGCCGGGCGGGCGCTCGCCTCCCATCCCCTGGAGGTCTCGCTCGCCGACCTCTGGGCGCGCACGTCCGGCCCGATGGGTCCCGAGGCACGGGCCCAGCTCAGGGCCGCGCTCGACGCGATGCTGGACAGCTGGCTGTGGGAACTGCACAACCAGGCCCAGCACCGGGTGCCCGATCCGGTGGACTACATCGAGATGCGCCGGACCACGTTCGGCTCCGAGCTGACGATGCTGCTGTGCCGACTGCGGCACACCGAGGCCCTGCCGCCCGAGATCTACCGGACGGGCACGGTCCGTGCCCTGGAGCACTCGGTTGCGGACTACGCGGCGCTCCTCAACGACCTCTTCTCGTACCAGAAGGAGATCGAGGTCGAGGGCGAGGTGCACAACGGCGTGCTGGTCCTGCAGAAGTTCTTCGACTGCGACTACCCGACGGCGGCGGCGATGGTCGACGACCTGATGCGCGGACGGCTGCGCCAGTACGAGCACCTGAAGGAGACCGAAGTGCCGGTGCTCTACGCGGACTTCGGCCTCGATCAGAAGGGGCGGGCGGCCTTCGAGGCGTATCTGGGCGAGCTGGAGGACTGGCTCGCGGGCATCCTCAACTGGCACCGGAAGGTGCGGCGTTACCGCGCGGAGGACGTCCATGTCGGCAGCGGCACACCGCTGCTGGGGCGTGGCCCGACGGGGCTCGGCACCGCGGCCGCGCGGGTGGCCTCGGTGATCGGATCCGCGACGCGCTGACACCGGCGAGGGCCGTCCACGGGAGGTGTTCCCGTGGACGGCCCACGCGGGCGCTGCGGCTCAGGGGCGTCGGCCGCGCAGCTCGTCGAGTTCGCGGCGGTCGCGCTTGGTGGGGCGTCCGGCTCCCCGGTCGCGGACGGCGGCGACGGCCACGTGCTCGCGGGGCGGCGGGGGCGGGCTGTTGTCCACGTACGCCTCGACGGCGACCGGCGGGCCCACCCGCTTGGTGTGGAGCTCCTTGACCTCGACGATCCGCTCACGGCCGCCGTGGAAGAGCCTCACCTCGTCGCCGGGCTTCACCGGCTGGGCGGGCTTGGCCCGATCGCCGTTGACCTTGACGTGTCCGGCCCGGCACGCCGAGGCGGCCTGGGAGCGGGTCTTGGTGAGCCGGACCGCCCAGATCCAGCTGTCGACGCGTGCGCTCATCGGCCCCCGCTCCCCCGGTCAGCCCTGCTGGAACAGCTCGGCGGGCAGGGGCTTGAGCAGCGTGTACAGGTCGTCGGTGATCGGCCGGTCCCAACTGGCGATCGTCACGAGGACGTTGTCGCTGCGGTCGAACTGGACGCAGGAGATACGGCTCTCGGAGAGCTTGAGACGGCGCACGATCAGGAGGTTGTCGCCCTGCATCACGGGGACGTCCTCGACGTCGAGGACGTCGACCGGCTCGTCGTTCTCGAGGGCGGCGAGGAGCTGGGCCACCTCGAAGGGGATCTGGCCCTCCGCGAGCTCGCGCGCCGGGGAGCCCTCCGGCAGATTGCCGATGATCATCGCGGGGCCCCGGCCGCCGAACAGGTCGTACCGGAGGAAGACGCCCTGGCAGGAACCGTCGGGGGCGGGCAGCAGACCGGCGCCGAGGTTGCCGGGCCAGTCCCCCGGGTCCATGGCCAGGACATCGAAGTCCGGGCCCGCGGGTGTGGCGGCGCTACGGCGGCGGAGGAAGGACATACGGCCATGGTACGTGCCCGGGCGCGCGACGCGACGCGCCGGGCGGCTCCGGGAGGCTGCCCCGGTTCGGCGGGATCGGGCGGCCCCGTACGGCACTCCCGGACCACGGTGGCGCGGGGCCGCCGACGCCCCTGCCCCGGTCACGGACGGTGACCTGGACGGCCCCGCCAGGACCGCCGGGACCTTCTTCCGGCGGGACGGGGTGCGGTGGGTGCTCCTCGGGCACATGGCGACCGTGGACGCGGACGCGGGACGGACGTGGTCTGGAGCGCCCCGACGGCGTCGGGCCGCCGGACGATCCTCGCCATCGGTTCCAGCGAGAGCGCGATACGGTGGACGGACCGTCCCCGACCAGCGAAGGAACCGTGTCACCGTGTCCGAGACCCGGGAACCCGCGCTGCGCGGAGATTGCGCGAACTGCTTCGGCCTGTGCTGTGTGGCGCTGCCCTTCGCGAAGTCGGCCGACTTCGCCGTGGACAAGCCGCCGGGTGAGCCCTGCCGGAACCTCCGGGAGGACTTCCGCTGCGGCATCCACACCCGGCTGCGGCCCAGCGGCTTCCAGGGCTGCACGGTGTACGACTGCTTCGGCGCGGGCCAGCAGGTCTCCCAGGTGACCTTCGGCGGGGTGTCCTGGCGCGAGGCGCCGGAGACCACGAGCCGGATGTTCGACGTGTTCTATGTGATGCGCCAGCTCCACGAGCTGCTGCGCTACCTCACCGAGGCGCTGGACCGGCCGGCGGCCGGGCCGGTCCACGCCGATCTGAGGGGCGCGCTCGACCGTGTCGAGGCGCTCACCCGTGCCTCGGCGGACACGCTGGAGCAGCTGCGTGTGCCCGAGGTGCGCGCCGATGTGAATTGGCTGCTCCTGCGGACGAGTGAGCTGGTCCGCGCGACGGCCGGCGGGAAGCCGAGGAGCCGGCGCGGCGCGGACCTGGTCGGGAAGCGGCTGCGCGGGGCGCGGCTGCGCGGCACCGACCTGCGGGGGGCGCTGCTCATCGCCGCCGATCTCACGGGGGCGGATCTGTCGCTCACGGATCTGATCGGCGCCGACCTGCGCGACGCCGATCTGTCGGGGGCGGATCTGACCGGCGCCCTCTTCCTGACGCAGCCCCAGCTGAACGCGGCGCGCGGGAACGCCGACACCCGGGTCCCGGAGGGATTCGAGCGCCCCGCGCACTGGACGGTCTGACCGTCCCCCGCCTCCTACCTGGGAGGCCTAGGAGGAGGCCGCCGCGTTCCGCCAGACCGTGACGTCGAGCGTCAGGTAAGTGCTGGGCGAGTCCTCCGGGGAGATGCCCTTGACCGTGACGAGTCCCAGGTGTCCGGTGCCGGTCGTGACGCAGATCTGCCGGCCCGTGGACAGTTTGTTCACGTAGACGTTCTGGGTGAAGCGGGTCTCCGCGCGGCACACGGCGAGGGAGCCCTCCTGCCCCGGGTCGAGGAGTACCAGGCTGCCGCCGGTGACCTCCGCGTCGAGGTACCCGCCGGTGTCGTAGGAGAGTTCGTACCCGCCGTCCTCACCGTCCTGGGGTCGCACGGTGTCGTCGCCGAGGGTCAGGTGGTAGCCGGCGGTGAGGTTGACGCTCTTGTAGTCGGCGGGCTGCGGGTCGGTGCCGGTCGAGGCCCTGGCACTCGGCGTGCTGCCGGTGGTGCCGGGTGTCGTCCCTCCGCTCTGGCTGTTCGACGGGGCGCCGCCCGGCTTGTCGCCGTTCGCCGTGGTCCCCTGCCCCTTGTCCTTCAGCAGGGCGTACGCCGTCACACCGCCCACCGCGCCGAAGGCGAGTACGGCGGCGACGGCGACCAGCAGTCCTCGCCCGGCCCGGCCCCGCGAGGCGCCGGTCGCCGTGGGCGGTTGCCCGCCCGGGCCGCCGAGGTGCTGGTACGGCGTGGGGACGGGCCCCTGCGTCGGCGCGTACGCGGCGTGCACCGGCGCCGCTTGGGGTGGAGGCGTGCGGTACGGCCCGGGCTGCTGCCCGAGGGGAGGCCGGAGGACGCCGGGCGGGCCGGGCGGCGGGGCCGGAGCGACGGGCGCGGTCGGTCCCGCGGTGGCGGTGGGGGCGTAGCCGGGGGGCGGGCCCGACGGAGCGGTGGGTGAGTAGCCGGCCGCGGGGGCGGCCGCTGGGGGAGGCGGGGTCTGGACGGGTGCGGGGGCCGCCGCCCGCGCCGTGATGTCGGCGGACACGGGGGCCGGAAGCCAGTCCTCGGGGCGGCGGAGCACCGTCGCCGCGTTCGCCTCCTGGCAGAGGCTGATGATCTCGGCGAGCGTCGGCCTCGCCTCGGGGTCCTTCGCGAGGCAACGGGTGACCAGCTCGCTCAGCCGCTCCGGCACCGCGCCGAGGTCCGGCTGCTCGTGCACGATGCGGTAGAGCACGGCGTGCGAGGTGCCCTCGCCGAACGCGGGGACGCCCGTCGCCGCGTAGGCCGCGACCTGTCCGAGCGCGAAGATGTCCGTCGCCGGGGTCACCTTGCGGCCCGCGGCCTGCTCGGGAGCCATGAACGACGGGGTGCCGATGGTGACGCCGCTGCCGGTGAGCGAGGTCGCGTCGGCCGCGTGGGCGATGCCGAAGTCGATGACCCGGGGCCCGTCGGAGGCGAGCAGCACGTTGGACGGCTTGAGGTCGCGGTGGACGATCCCGGCGCCGTGGATGACGTGCAGGGCCTCGGCCATCCCGGCGACGAGCAGCAGCACGGTATCCACGGGGAGCGCCCCGTGGGCGACGGCCGCGTCGGCGAGGGACGGGCCCGGGACGTAGGCGGTGGCGAGCCAGGGCTGGGCGCCGTCGGGGTCGGCGTCGATCACGGGCGCGGTGAAGAGCCCCTGCACGCGCTGCGCGGAACGCACCTCCTGGGCGAAGCGGCGGCGGAACTCCGCGTCCTCGCCGAACTCGGGGCGGATCAGTTTGATCGCCACGGGCCGGCCACCGGGCGTGTACGACAGGTACACCTTTCCCATGCCGCCCGCCCCCAGCTTGGCGGCCAGCCGGTATCCCGCGACCGTGGTGGGGTCGTCCGCCGCGAGCGGGTGGAAGATCTCGCCCGCGCCGCCTGTACCCGGCTGCTGACCGCTCATGTACTCATGTCTCCCCACGCTGACCTCTGTTGCCGCACGGCACCCTACCGTCGTGCGGTCGCCCTGCCCGACGCGAGGACGACCGGCGGCGCCGCGCCCGGCCTATGCGGCGTACGTGTGGGGGGTGGTGGTGGAGAGGGTGAGGAAGCCGAGCCGCTGGAGGATGGGGCGGCTGGTGTCGGCGGCGTCGACCTGGACGTAGCGGTGGCCGCGTTCGGCCGCGAGGCGGGCGCGGTGGGCGACGAGGGCGCGGTAGAGGCCGCGGCCGCGCCAGCTCTCGACGGTGCCGCCGCCCCAGAGTCCGGCGAAGTCGGTGCCGGGGCAGAGTTCGAGGCGGGCGGCGCTGACGGGTTCGCCGGCCGCGAGGGCGACGACGGCGGTGACGGTGTCGGGGTCGGCCGCGAGGCGGTCGAGGAGCCGGCGGCCGATGTGGGTGCTGTCGGTGCCGAAGGCGCGTTCGTGGACCTCGACCACCTGGCGTACCCCGGCCTCGTCGGTGACCGGGCGGAGTTCGACGCCTTCGGGGAGCGGTGCGTCCAGGGGCAGTGAGGCGGCTTCGGCGGCCATCAGGGTCTCGGGGGCCTCGGCGGTGAAGCCGGCGGCGAGGAGCCGCTCGCCGAGGTCGGCGGGGGTGTCGTGGGCGTACAGCTTCCACTCGAAGGACAGGCCCGCGGTGCGGTAGTGGTCGATCTGTTCGGCGATGGCCCGGTCGGCGGCGGAGGCGTCGAGCCGGGACCAGAGAACGCCGTTCCAGGCGTGCGCCGGTCCGGTCTGGCGGACGACGTCACCGAGGCGTTCGACCCGGCAGCCGGGGCCCTCGGGACGGGCCCCGTACCGGAGCTGACGGTCGTACAGGTCGCGCAGGCGCTGGGGTTCCATGGGGGTCACTCCAGCATCGTGTCCGGCCCCGGGCAAGGGGATTTCCGCCGGTCGGGACGGTGAAGGCGAGGGCCCGGCCGGGACCGGCCGGGCCGTGGTCCCCGCGCGGTCACGGGGCGGGGGTCGCCTTGGCGGGCACGGACGGCGAGCCGGTCGTTCCCGCGTCGTGCCGGAGCGGGGTGATCTGTTCGATGTCGTAGCGGATCCGGAGCCGTTCGATGGCCTGGTGGTCGACCTCTCCGCCCGAGGCGAGGATCTCCATGAGTTCCTCGAAGTACCGCTCGTGGTCGGGCGGCGGGGAGGCCTGGAAGAGCATGCGCACGGGGTCCCCGGTGGGGTTGGCGAAGGCGTGCGGGCAGCCGGGCGGCACCAGGATCAGGGTTCCGGGGGTCGCCCGCACCGCCCGCTGCCCGGAGGACGACTCCCATTCCCGCCAGCTGTCCTTCGTGCGGACGAGCGGTTCGAAGGCGAGGACGTCGAGTTCCCCCTCCAGGACGTAGAAGAGTTCCTCGCTGTGCCCGTGGGCGTGGGCGCCGACGTCGAAGCCGGGCGGCACGACGACCTCGAAGGTGGAGGCGGTACGGGAGTGCTCGCCGGTCACCTTGAAGGTGACGTGCTGGGCGGCGGTGGTGAGGGTCTTGCCGTGGCCGGGCGGCACGATGAGGCCGCCGCCCGGTCCGATCGCGGTGGCTGTCACGGTGTGCGGGTTCCTCTCACCAGGCGACCGGGAGGGTCTCGGGGCCGCGGATGAGGGCTCCGCGCTGCCAGCGGATCTGGTCCTCGGGCACGGCGAGCCGCAGGTTCGGGAAGCGGGTCCACAGGGAGTCGACGAGGATCTCGGACTCGATACGGGCGAGCGCGGAGCCGGGGCAGTAGTGGGGGCCGTGTCCGAAGGCGACGTGCGGGTTGTAGCCGCGGTCGAAGTCCAGCCGTTCCGGGTCGGGGAAGACGGCGGGGTCGCGGTTGGCGGTCAGGTAGGACACGTAGACCGGGTCGCCGGCCGGGATGGTGACCCCGCCGACCTCGACGTCCTCCAGGGCGATCCGGGAGAGGCCGACGGCGTTGCGGTGCGGGATGTAGCGGAGCAGTTCGTCGACGGCCTGCGGAATCAGTGCGGGTTCCGCGCGCAGCCGGGCGAGGTGCTCGGGGTGGGTGAGCAGCGCGTACACCATGTTGGCGCTGTTGTTGCGGACCGCGTGGGCGCCGCCGATCTGGATGAGGACGGCGAGTCCGACGGCCTCGTGTTCGGTGAGGGTGTCGTCGTCGACGGCGTCGGCGAGGACGGCGGCGAGGGTCTCCTTGCCGGTGCCGTGGGTGCGGCCGATGAGCTCGGTGAAGTAGCGGCCCATGTCGGCCTTGGCCTGTTCGCTGGCCTCTCGGCCGGCGGCGGCGGAGATGATGGTGTCGGACCAGCGGGCCATGAGCGGTTGGTCGCCCTCGGGCACCCCCATGAGTTCGCTGACCATGGCGAGCGGGAACGGCCGGTTGACGAGCTCCATGAGGTCGGCGGGCGCGCCGTGCTCCTCGACGCGGTCCAGGAGCCGGTCCATGACGTCCTGGGCGTGGTCGCGCAGGGCGCGCAGGGCGCGGGCGCTGAAGGCGCGGGCGACGACGCGTCGCATCCGGGTGTGGTCCGGCGGGTCGGCGAAGCCGACGGCGCCTTCCATCGGGATGAAGTGGGGGGCGACCCGGGTGATGGAACGGCCCCAGACGGCCTGGCGGCTGAAGCGGGGGTCGACGGAGACGAACTTGACGTCCTCGTACCGGGTGACGAGCCAGGCGTGGCCTTCGCCGTGGGGCAGCCGGACCCGGCTGACGGGGTCCTCGTGCAGCAGCTTGGCGAGCAGCGGGTCGAAGTCGAGGCCGGTGAGGTCGGGCACGGCCCAGAAGTGGACCTGGGGGGTGTCGGCGTCGGTGGCGGTGGCGGCGGTCACGAGGCCGTCCCCTCGGGAGAGGTGAGGGCGGGGCGGTACGGGTCGGGAGCGGTGGCGGCGGGGCGCCGCTGCGGGTGGGGAGAGGTGAGGGCGGGGCGGTGCGGGTCGGGCATGACGTTCACTTTCGTCCGGGCACGCGGGCGGGCCGCCGTCCGGGCCGGGGCGGCGGGACCGAGACCGGGCGGACCTCGGCTGATCCAGCCTTCCCCGCCCCGGAGGCGGGCCGTCCCCGGGCCCGCCGAAAAGACACCCCAAGGTGTGATGATCGGTTCGCACCTGGCCGTGCCGGAAAAAGGGCCGGCGGACCCCTTGCCAACCCCCCGGCCCCTGCGGTTCTACTGACCCGGAACGCATCTACCGAATGATCGGTCGTCCGGCCCTCGACCGGGGCCGTGGAGGAGTGGCGCGATGACGGACCTGCTGGACAGCGGCGAACGGCTCGGGCGCGAGGAACTCGCGGCACTCCAGTTGGAGCGCCTGCGGGCGACCCTGCGCCACGCGTACGAGAACGTGGACTTCCACCGCCGCTCCTTCGACGCGGCCGGGGTGGCCCCGGACGACTGCCGAACCCTCGCGGACCTGGCCCGCTTCCCCTTCACCACCAAGGCGGACCTCCGCGACCACTACCCCTTCGGCATGTTCGCCGTCGAACCGGACCGGATCCGCCGCGTCCACGCCTCCAGCGGCACCACCGGCCGTCCGACCGTCGTCGGCTACACCAAGGCGACCTCGACACCTGGGCGGACGTGGTGGCCCGGTCCCTGCGGGCCGCCGGTGTCCGCCCGGGCCACAAGGTGCATGTGGCCTACGGGTACGGCCTGTTCACCGGCGGGCTCGGCGCCCACTACGGCGCGGAGCGGCTCGGGTGCACGGTGATCCCCGCCTCAGGCGGCATGACGGCCCGACAGGTGCGGTTGATCCAGGACTTCCGTCCCGAGGTCATCATGGTGACGCCCTCGTACATGCTGACGCTGCTCGACGAGTTCGGGCGGCAGGGCGTGGACCCGCGCTCGACCTCCCTGAAGGTGGGCGTCTTCGGCGCGGAGCCGTGGACGGAGGCGATGCGGAAGGAGATCGAGGAGGCCTTCGCGATCGACGCGGTCGACATATACGGCCTGTCGGAGGTGATCGGGCCCGGCGTGGCGCAGGAGTGCGTGGAGACGAAGGACGGCCTGCACATCTGGGAGGACCACTTCTACCCGGAGGTCGTGGACCCGTTCACCGGCGAGGTGCTCCCGGACGGCGAGGAGGGGGAGCTGGTCTTCACCTCGCTCACCAAGGAGGCCATGCCCGTGGTCCGCTACCGGACCCGTGATCTGACGCGTCTGCTGCCGGGGACCGCGCGGGTGTTCCGGCGGATGGAGAAGGTGACCGGGCGCAGCGACGACATGATCATCCTGCGCGGGGTGAACCTCTTCCCGACGCAGATCGAGGAGCTCGTGCTCCGTACGCCGGGCGTGGCCCCTCACTTTCAACTGCGGCTCACCCGGGAGGGACGGCTCGACGCCCTGACGGTGCGCGCCGAGGCCCGCCCGGGGGCGACGGGCGAGGAGCGGGCGGAGGCGGTCCGGACGCTCGCGGCGGCCGTCAAGGACGGGATCGGGGTCTCGGTCGGGGTCGAGGTGGTCGACCCCGGGACGCTGGAACGGTCGGTGGGCAAGATCAAGCGGATCGTGGATGTGAGGGAGGGCGAGGAGCGCTGAGGCCTGTCCGGGAAGTCACGCGCGGGTTCGCGAGGCAGACGGCGCTCCTTGCCGGAATGGCCCGAGGGGGTCAGGAGGGCTCGTCGGCGAGGCGGTCGCGGAGTTCGCGCTTGAGGATCTTGCCGCTGGCGTTGCGGGGCAGTCCGGGGGTGAAGTGGATGCGCTTCGGGGCCTTGAAGGGGGCGAGCCTCTCCCGTGCGTGGGCGAGGAGTTCGGCCTCGGTGACCTCGCCACGCGGGACGACCACGGCCGTGACCGCTTCGATCCAGCGGTCGTCGGGCAGGCCGATCACAGCCACCTCCGCGACGCCGGGGTGGGTGTAGAGCGCGTCCTCCACCTGGCGGGAGGCGACCAGGACGCCGCCGGAGTTGATGACGTCCTTCACCCGGTCGACGATCGTGTAGTAGCCCTCGCTGTCGCGGAGGGCGAGGTCGCCCGAGTGGAACCAGCCGCCTCGGAAGGCCGCCTTCGTCTCGTCGGGCTTGCGCCAGTAGCCGTCGCACAGCTGCGGCGAGCGGTAGACGATCTCGCCGGGGGTGCCGTCGGGGACGTCGTCGCCGTCCTCGTCGACGACGCGGGCCTCGACATGGCGGACCGGACGGCCGCACGACTCCATCCGCCCCTCGTGCTCGTCCGGGCCCAGGACCGTGGCGAGCGGCCCGATCTCGGACTGGCCGAAGCAGTTGTAGAAGGCGAGCCCCGGGAGCCGGGTGCGCAGCCGCTCCAGGACGGGCACCGGCATGACCGACGCCCCGTAGTACGCCTTGCGCAGGGTGGACAGGTCGCGACCCGCGAAATCGGGGTGGCCGGCGAGACCGATCCAGACGGTCGGCGGGGCGAAGAGGCTGTCCGCGCGCCCGGCCTCGATCAGGTCGAACAGGACGACGGGGTCGGGGCCGTCGATGATCGTGTTCTCGGCGCCGACGGCGAGGTAGGGCAGCAGGAAGACGTGCATCTGCGCCGAGTGGTACAGCGGCAGCGCGTGCACCGGCCGGTCGTCCTGGTGCAGGTCGAGGGCCTCGATGGCGCTCGTGTACTCGTGGGCCAGCGCGAGGTGGCTCATCATCGCGCCCTTGGGGAGGGCGGTGGTGCCCGAGGTGTAGAGCAGTTGGGCGATGTCGCGGGCGTCGCGGTCGGTGAGGTACGTCTCCGGTTCGACGAGCGCGTCGAGCAGTGAACCGGGCGCGTCACGCAGGGCCTTGACCGCGTAGCCGTCGGGGACGCGGTCCGCGAGGGCCGGGTCGGCGAGGACGAGCGAGCTGTCCGACTGCTCCAGGACGTACGCGAGGTCCTCACCCGTCAGGTGGTGGTTGACCGGCACGTGGATCAGCCCGGACCGGGCGCATGCGAGGAACGCGATGAGGTAGGCGTCCGAGTTGTGGCCGTACGTCGCCACCCGGGCGTACTCCGGCAGGGCGAGGCCGTGCCGCCGCTCGCGCAGGACCGCGGCGGCGGTGGAGACGGCCGCGTCCAGCTCCGCGTACGTCCAGGTCCTGTCGGCGTACCGGACGGCGATCCGGTCGGGGACGCGCCGGGCGCTCGCGCGCAGGAAACCGTCGACGGTACGGCTGAGGAGTCGGTCCATGCGGTGATCCTCGGCGTGGCGGGACCGAGGGTCAAGTACCGCTCGGCGTGCCGCACTTGCTGAGGCCTCGGATACCGAACGGGATGTTGACACGGGGGCGCGTGGCTGGGTGCATGGGGCAACCAGCAGTGCACATCCGTCCGTCGGGAGACACGTTGCATCTCCGCACCCGTCTGAAACACCTGGCGCTCACCGGCGCCGCCCTCGCCGTCGTCACCGCCTCGCTGCCGGGCGCGGCGTCCGCGGACTCCGGCGGCCGGGGCCACCACCCCTCCGACCGGGGCCTGTCGGCCGTCATCCGGTACACCGAGTACGGCGTCCCGCACATCCTGGCCAAGGACTACGCGAACCTCGGTTTCGGGACGGGCTGGGCCCAGGCCGCCGACCAGGTCTGCACCCTCGCGGACGGCTTCCTGACCGTGAACGGTGAACGGTCCCGGTACTTCGGCCCGGACGCCGTCACGGACGGCTCGCTCTCCTCCGCCGCCACGAACCTCTCCAGCGACCTGTACTTCCGTGGGGTGAAGGACGCCGGGACGGTCGAGGAGCTGCTCGCGACCCCGGCACCGGCCGGGCCGAGCCGTGACCTCAAGGAACTGATGCGCGGCTGGGCGGCCGGGTACAACGCCTGGCTGCGGAAGAACCGGATATCGGATCCCGCCTGTGCGAAGGCCGCGTGGGTCCGTCCGGTGACCGCGCTCGACGTGGCCCGGCGGGGCTTCGCCGTGTCGGTGCTCGGCGGGCAGGGGCGGGCCGTCGACGGCATCACCGGCGCCCGGCCGCCGGCCACCTCGACGGGGGAACCCGTCCAGGCGCCCGACCCGGAGCGTGCGGCCGCGGCCGCGCGGGAGCTGTTCGCGGCCGAGAACGCCACCATGGGCTCCAACGCCGTCGCCTTCTCGGGCGCCACCACGGCGAACGGGCGCGGGCTGCTCCTCGGGAACCCGCACTATCCGTGGCAGGGCGGCCGCCGCTTCTGGCAGTCGCAGCAGACCATCCCGGGCGAACTGAACGTCTCGGGGGCCTCGCTCCTCGGCACCACCGTCGTGAACATCGGCTTCAACGACAAGGTGGCCTGGAGCCACACCGTCGCCACCGGGGTGCCGCTGAACCTGCACCAGCTGACGCTCGCGCCCGGTGACCCGACCGCGTACCTGGTGGACGGCCGGCCCGAGCGGATGACCCCGCGCACGGTGACCGTTCCGGTCAGGGACGGCGCGACCGTCACCCGCACCCAGTGGTGGACCCGGTACGGCCCGGTCGTCGGCGGCCTCGGCGCCCAGCTCCCGCTGCCGTGGTCCACCACCACGGCGTACGCGCTCAACGACCCCAACGCGGTCAACCTGCGCGGCTCCGACACCGCGCTCGGCTTCGGGAAGGCCCGGTCCACGCAGGACATCGCCGACACCCTCGAGCGCACCCAGGGCCTGCCCTGGGTCAACACGATCGCCGCGGACTCGGCGGGGCACTCCCTCTTCACCCAGGCGCAGGTACTCCCCCGCATCACGGACGAACTCGACCGGCGCTGCTCCACCCCCCTCGGCCGGGCCACCTACCCGTCCTCGGGTGTGGCGGTGCTCGACGGCTCCCGGTCGGACTGCGCGCTCGGCTCCGACCCGGACGCCGTACAGGCGGGGGTCTTCGGCCCCGCGCGGATGCCGGTCCTTCGGGACGCCCCGTACGTGGCGAACTCCAACGACAGTGCCTGGCTGACCAACGCCGACCGGCCGCTGACCGGTTACGAGCGTGTCTTCGGGACGATCGCGACCCCGCGTTCGCTGCGCACCCGGGGCGGGGTCGAGGACGTGGCGGCGATGGCGGAGCGCGGTCGGCTGACGGTGGCGGACCTCCAGCGCCAGCAGTTCGCCAACCGGGCGCCGGCCGGTGACCTGGCGGCCGCCGAGGCGGCGGAGGCCTGCGCGGGCGCGCTCCCGGGCGACCCGGAGGTCTGCCGGGTGATCGGCGCCTGGGACCGGACGGTGGACACCGGCAGCCGGGGCGCGCTGCTCTTCGACCGGTTCTGGCGGAAGTTCACCGGTACGGTGAGGCCGGCCGACCAGTGGAAGGTGCCGTTCTCGCCGACCGACCCGGTCCGTACCCCGCACACCTTGAACACGTCGGCGCCCGGGTTCGCGAAGGCGCTGACCGACGCGGCGGCGGAGCTGCGGGCCGCCGGGATCCCGCTGGACGCGCCTCTGGGCGCCCATCAGTTCGTCGTACGGAACGGGCAGCGGATCCCGGTGAGCGGCGGCACCGAGTCGCTCGGGATCTGGAACAAGACCGAGTCCGTGTGGGACGCGGCGGGCGGCGGCTACATCGAGGTCGCGCACGGGACCAGCCATGTGCAGGCGGTGGGTTGGGACGGCGGAAGGTGTCCGGTGGCCCGGACCCTGCTCTCGTACTCCCAGTCGTCGAACCCGGCCTCGCCGCACTACAGCGACCAGACCCGGCTGTACGCGGGCGAGCGCTGGGTGACCTCCCGGTTCTGCGAGAAGGACATCCTGCGCTCCCCGGCGCTGCGGGTGGTGGTCGTCAGGGGCTGATCGGTTCTTCCGGGCCCCGTCGTCACGGGCTGAACGACAGGAAGACGAAGGCGGCGAAGATCGAGAGGTGGACGCCGCCCTGGAGGAGGTTGGCACGTCCGGGCACCACGGTCAGGGCGCTCACCACACCGGTGAGGACGAGCAGGACCATGTGGAGCGGGCCGAGACCGAGCACGAGGGGCCCGGACAGCCAGATCGAGGCGAGCGCGATCGCCGGAATCGTCAGTCCGATACTGGCGATCGCCGAGCCGTACGCGAGGTTGAGGCTGGTCTGCACCCGGTCCCTGCGGGCCGCGCGGACGGCGGCGAGGGTCTCGGGCAGCAGCACCATCAGGGCGATGACGACGCCGACGACCGCCTTGGGCAGGCCCGCCGACTCGACGCCGTCCTCGATGGTCGGCGAGATCAGCTTGGCGTTGCCGACGACGGCGACGAGGGCGACCAGGAGCAGACCGAGGCTGGTCCAGGTGTCGCGCCGGGTGGGCGGCTCGGCGTGCTCGTCCGCCGAGTCGTGGCCGGGACGCGGCACCGGCAGGAAGTAGTCCCGGTGCCGCACGGTCTGGACGCCGACGAACACGCCGTACAGACAGAGGGAGGCGACGGCGGCGAAGGCGAGCTGCGCGGTGGAGAACTCGGCGCCGGGCCGGCTGGTGGTGAAGGTGGGCAGGACCAGCGTCATCGTGGCCAGGGTGCAGACGGTGGCGAGCGCGCCTCCGGACCCCTCGGCATTGAAGACCGCGACCCGGGTGCGGAGGGCGGCGACGAGGAGGGACAGGCCGACGATGCCGTTGCATGTGATCATGACGGCGGCGAAGACGGTGTCACGCGCGTACGTGGAGGTCTTCTCACCGCCTCCGGCCATCAGCGTGACGATGAGCCCGACCTCGATGACGGTGACCGCGACGGCGAGGACAAGTGAACCGTAGGGTTCGCCGACGCGGTGGGCGATGACCTCGGCGTGGTGGACCGCCGCGAGGACGGCGGCGATGAGGCAGAGCGTGATGAGCCCGACGGCGAAGCCCGGCAGATCCCGCCCCCAGGCCGCCCCGAGCGCAAGCGCCGCCACCACCGGCCCCCAGGTGGTCCACTGCCGTGCCGTCGCCGCCGTACTCGAACTCATGATCCGCATCCTGCCACAAAGGATGATTTCAGCCGTTTCGTTCCGTGGTCGCGGCCGGTGGACGAGCGGCTGGAGCGGGCGCTCCCGACCCCCCTCCCAGTACGGGTCGCGGAGGCGGCACTTGTACAGCTCGCCGTGGGGTTCGCGGGGCATGACCGGGATGAAGCCGACCGTCTTCGGGCGTGGGAAGCCCGCCAGGCGGTCCGCGCCGTGGGGCAGCATCGCGGCGACGAGCGCGGGTCCCGGCTCGTCGCCCTCGGTCGTCTCGACGACGGCCTTGGCCTCCTCGCGCCGGTCGGCGTGCGGGACGCCCAAGGCGGCGGCGTGCGGGACGCCGAAGGCGGCGGCGTCCGCGACGGCAGAGTGGGCGAGCCGCGCCGCCTCGATCTCGGCCGGGTGACAATCCTGGAAGGACTTCCGGAGCCGACCCCTTGGCCTGCGCCTGAGCCTGAGCCGGGTGCGGGGGAGATGACGGCTGCGGTCTTGAACGTGCGAAGGAGGCGTCGAGAGGGTGGCCATGGCGGAAGGCGCGGGCGGGGCCAGTGGGGCCGGCAGGGTCGGTGGGGGCGGCAGGGTCGGCGGGACCGGAAGGGTCGGGGGGAACGACAGGACCGGGCGACGCACCATCCTGCGGCCGGGCTCGGCCGAGGAGGCCGGGCTGCTCTGCCCGCACCTGGACGGGCTGGTCACGGAGGCGGAGAGGTTCCTCGCGCCCTCCCCCACGCACCCCTGGTACGCGGGCGCCGTCCTGCTCGCCGGCCGTGGCGGGATCGTCGCCCTGCACCGGGCGATCGGCTCGGCGGTGCGGTACTCGGCCTACGACCGGACGACGGACACCGGCGTCGAACTGCCGCCGGAGCGCCGGGTCCCCATGACCGAGGAGACCGTCTTCGACCTGGCGTCGGTCACCAAACTGTTCACCTCGATCCTGGCGGTGCAGCAGATCGAGCGCGGAACGCTGGACCTGGAGGCGAGGGTCACGGCGTACCTCCCGGAGTTCGGTGGCGGCGGGAAAGGGGAGGTCACGGTCCGTCAGCTGCTCACCCACACCTCGGGACTCCGGGCGTGGCTTCCGCTGTACGAGAAGCGCACGCGGGAGGGAAAGCTGCGGCTGCTGTGGGGCGAGGTCCCGGCGCACTCGCCGGGGACCGCGTACCTCTACTCCGATCTGAATCTGATCACACTTCAGCTGGTGCTGGAGGAGATCACCGGTCTCGGTCTGGATGTCCTGCTCCACGACGAGATCACCGCTCCACTCGGGATGCACCGCACTCGTTTCGCCCCACCGCTCTCCTGGCGGCCGGGAATCGCCGCCACCGAGGACGCCCGACCGCCGTGGTCCGGCCTCGACCGGGGCATGGTGCGGGGCGAGGTCCACGACGAGAACGCCCACGCCCTCGGCGGGGTCGCGGGCCACGCCGGGATCTTCTCCCGCGCCTGGGACCTCGCGATCCTCGCCCGCACCCTGCTGAACGGCGGGTCGTACGGCCCGGCCCGCATCCTCTCCCCCGCCTCGGTGGACCTCATGTTCACCGACTTCGCCGGCGCCTTCCCGGGTCACGCCCACGGCCTCGGCTTCGAGCTGCACCAGCACGGGTACATGGGCGCGATGGCCACTCCCCGTACGGCCGGGCACACCGGATTCACCGGTACCAGCATGGTTCTGGACCCGACGACCGACACGTTCCTGATCGTCCTCGGCAACTCCGTGCACCCGGTGCGCTCCTGGCGCTCGGGCTCCGCCCCGCGCGTCGCCCTCGCCAACCGGCTGGCCAGGGCCGTGCCCGTACGGTCGGCCGGGGGACGCGCGGCCTGGTTCTCCGGCATGACGAGCGGCAGCACCGGGACGCTCACCCTGCCGCCGGTGCCGGGTGCGGCGCGGTTCGAGTGCGCCCTGTGGTGGGACACCGTGCCCGACGCGGACGCGACCGCCCTGGAGGCCTCGGCGGACGGCGGCAGGACCTGGCGGCCGGTGCCCTTCACCACCGACGGGCGCACCGAGCACCCCACGGGGACGGTCGGCGGCTGGTCCGGGCGGGTATGGCACACCGTGTCCGCGCCGCTGAACGAGGCGGACGAACTCGTGCGCTGGCGGTACACCATGGACCGGCGGTACGTGGGGCGCGGCGTGTACGTGGACGGGCTCCGGCTCATCGACGGGGCGGGGCGCTCGGTGTTCGACGCCGCGCGGCCGGCGGACGAGGCACGGATCGAGGCGAACGGATGGAGCAGGTCGGTCGATTGAACACGCCGGGCGCAGCCCCCGCGGGGACCCCGGACACGTGATCACATGAGATACCGTCCCGGCGGGAGATCTCCTTCGTAGCGAGGTGTTTCCTTCGTGTCGTCCCTCCCCGAACGCCGTCCCCCGGGCGCGCGCCGCTTCCCCCTCTCCGCATGGCTGTGCGCTCTCTCCCTCGCCGTCCTGGCCACGGTCGTGCTCGCGGTCGCACCGCCGTCCCGCGCGGTGGCATCGGGGACGAGCGCCACCCCGGCGTCCACCGCACCGCTCACGCCCCAGGTGCTCAACACGCCGTTCAAGGCACGCGAGAACTACTTCTGCACGCGGATTCCCGCCCTCGTCACCAGCACCGACGGCGTCCTCCTCGCGTTCGCCGAGGGCCGCAACCGGCTGCCGACGACCGGTTGCCACGACGTCGGCGACAACGACATCGTGCTCAGGAGGTCCCTCGACGGCGGTGCGCACTGGGAGGACCTACGGGTCGTCATCGGCGCGGGAGACACGCGCGCGCACGGCAACCCCGTGCCCGTGGTGGACGCCGCCACCGGCCGGATCACCCTGCTGTACGCCAGCAGCGACTGGAACCGTGACGGGGCCAAGCCCGATCGTGACGGCTTCCCCCGTACCATCCACGCCGTCCACAGCTCGGACGGCGGCGTGACCTGGTCCGCGAGCGTCGAGCTGCCGCAGTTGAAGGCCCCCGGGTGGGGGTGGGTGTCCACCGGACCCGGCCACGGCATCCAGCTCACCCGCGGACCGCACCGGGGCCGGCCGATCGTGCCCGGCGACCACACGGCGGGGGGCAACACGACCGCGGGCGCCCACCTGTACCACAGCGACGACGGCGGCCTGACGTGGAAGCTCGGCGCCGTCACCCCGGCCGTGAGCAAGTCCGGAGCGTTCCCGGCCGAGTTGACGGTCGCGCAGACCACCGACGGCGCCGTCTACGTCAACGCGCGCAACTCCGAGCCCAGCCGCTGCGCGACCAACGAGCACCGGCTGGAGACCACGAGCGCCGACGGCGGCGCCTCCTTCGCCGCGCCCTTCACTCCCGTGGCCGGTCTGGACACCTCCCCGACGTTCGGCTCGCTGCTGCGGCTGCACGCACACGACCAGGACGGCAGGCCCGACCGGCTGCTCTACTCCGGTCCCTCCCGCCTGGGCCCGAACCCGCTGGAGGACCGGCGCGAGCTGGCCGTCCGCTCCTCGTACGACGAGGGGAAGACCTGGAAGACCGTGGGCACCCTGGTCTCGGGGGCCCGCACCGGCTACTCCGATCTGACCCTCCTGCCGGACCGCTCCCTCGGCGTCCTGTACGAGACGGCGGGCAACATCCCGCACGGCAACCTCGTCTTCGCGGCCTTCACCGAGAAGGACATGGACGACGCCGCGACCGAGCTGCGCCGCCCGCGCACCGCCGACACCCGGGTGCGGCCGCCCGGCGAGGCCGGCAACCACGCCGTCATCCACGGCGGGGCCGCACTCGGAACCCGCCTCGGCGGCAAGGCCATGGACTTCGACGGTACGGACGACTACCTGCGTCTGGTCTGCTCGCCGTCCCTGCGGGTCGACGACCGGGACTTCACCGTCACGGCCTGGTTCCGGCACTCGGCCACCACCGGCACGCTGCCGATCGTGTGGGCGTACGGCATGCCGGGCACGGACCCGCTGAAGAAGGGCCGGCACTTCTCGGTCAGGGCCGAACCCGGGGCGGGGAACGTCCTGCGCGCCACCGTCGGCACGGACATCGGCTCCACGGAGGTGACGCTCCCCTCCTCGTACAACGACGGCGCATGGCACCACGTCGTGTTCACCCGCGCCGGTCTCACCCTCGGCCTCGCGGTGGACGGCGGCGCCCCGGCCACCGCCGCCATGCCGCAGGGGGCGTCGGCGGCCGACAGGAACGTCACCCCCGCCGCCCAGTTCAACATCCACATCGGCGCCCGGCCCGACTTCCCCGACCAGCCGGCCGGGGTGGCGCAGCTCTTCCGGGGCACGCTGGACGACGTCCGGCTCTTCCGGCGCGCGCTCACCCCGGCCGAGGCCGCCCAGGTGAAGAGCGGCTCGCTCGACGTGGCCACCGCGGACGAACGTCTCCGCCTCGGCTTCTCCACCGTCTGGTAGAGCCGCTCACTCTCAGGCGCCCGGTTCCGAGGCCGTACGGAGGGCGGTGAGCACGGGGCTGATCAGGGGGTGCTCCTCCGCGCCGCGCCGGACGGCGGCGAAGACCCTGCGCGTCGGGGCCACACCGTCGATCGGGCGGACCTCCACCCCCGCGAGTTCCATGCCGCGCAGGGCCGAGCGCGGCACGAGCGCCACTCCCGCGCCCGCCGAGGCGAGGGCGACGACCGCGCGAAAGTCGTCGGACGCGTGCTCCAGGCGCAGGGTGAACCCGGCGTACTCGCAGGCCAGGACGGTGACGTCATGGCAGGGGTTGCCGGTGGACTGGCCGATCCAGGTGTCCTTGGCGAGGTCGGCGAGCGCGACCCGCTGCTCGTGCGCGAGCGGGTGGCCGGCCGGCAGGACCGCGTCGAAGGGCTCCGCGTACAGCGGGACGCGGGTGAGGCGCGCGTCGTCCTCGCCGGGAGCGCCCCGGTACTCGACCGCGACGGCCACATCCACCTGCCGGTCGAGGACCATGAGCAGGCTCTCGTCGCCCTCGGCGTCCCGGACCCGGACTCGGATGCCGGGCGCGGTGCGGGACAGGGCCGTGAGGGCGGGGGCCACCACGAGTCCGATGCCGGTGGCGAAGGCGGCGACCGTGACCGTACCGGCGTCACCGGAGCTGTAGGCGGCGAGTTCCGACTCGGCGCGCTCCAACTGGGCGAGGACGGCGTTGGCGTGGCTGAGCAGGATCTCGCCGGCCGGGGTGAGGCGGGCGCCCCGGGCGCTGCGGTCCACCAGGCGGTGACCGGTCTCCTGCTCCAGGGCGGCGAGCTGCTGGGAGACGGCGGAGGGGGTGAGATAGAGCGCGGCGGCCGCCGCCGTGACCGTGCGGTGGTCGGCCACCGCACGGAGGATGTGCAACCGCCGCGCTTCGATCATGCCCCTAGTCTCGCAGGCCGCGAGACCGGCTCTCGTCCCGGCCGCGCGGGGTCCGGGACCGGCCGGGCGCGCCGCCAGACCGCCCCCCGACCTGCCGCGCGGGCCGCGGGACCGGCCCCCGCCCCGGACGCGCGGGCGGCGGGGAACCCCTGACTCCGCACGCGAAGGGCGCGGGGAATCCCCGACCCGGACGCGCGGGTCGCGGGGCCTCGGACCCGGCGCGTGGGCCGCGGGGCCTCGGACCCGGCGCGTGGGCCGCGGGGCCTCGGACCCGGCGCGTGGGCCGCGGGGAACCCCCCGCCCCCGGACGCGCGGTCCGCCAGACCGGCGCTCGCCTCAGCCGCGCAGGGCGGTGCGGGTCTCGACGAAGGCGTCGACGGCCCGGTTCACGTCGTCCGTGGAGTGGGCGGCGGAGAGCTGCACCCGGATCCTGGCCTGACCCTGCGGCACGACCGGGTACGAGAAGCCGATCACGTACACACCGCGCTCCAGGAGCAGTTCGGCCATGCGGCCCGCCTCGGAGGCGTCGCCGATCATGACCGGGGCGATGGCGTGGTCGCCGGGGAGGACGTCGAAGCCCTCGGCCGTCATGCGGGTCCGGAACAGCTCGGTGTTGGCGCGCAGCCGCTCGCGGAGGTCACCGGCGGACTCCAGGAGGTCCAGGACCTTGAGCGAGGCGGCGGCGATCACCGGGGCGAGGGTGTTCGAGAAGAGGTAGGGGCGGGAGCGCTGGCGCAGCAGGGCGACGATCTCGGCGCGGGCGGCGACGTAACCGCCCGAGGCACCGCCGAGGGCCTTGCCGAGGGTGCCGGTGATGATGTCGACGCGGTCCATGACGCCGTGCAGCTCGGGGGTCCCCCGGCCGCCGGGGCCGACGAAGCCGACGGCGTGCGAGTCGTCGACCATGACCATGGCGTCGTAGCGCTCGGCGAGGTCGCAGATCTCGTCGAGCGGGGCGACGTAACCGTCCATGGAGAAGACGCCGTCGGTGACGATGAGCTTGCGCCGGGCGCCGCCCTCCGTGGCCTCCTTCAGCTGCTGCTCCAGGTCGGCCATGTCGCGGTTGGCGTAGCGGAAGCGGCGGGCCTTGGAGAGGCGGATGCCGTCGATGATCGACGCGTGGTTGAGGGCGTCGGAGATGACGGCGTCCTCGGCGCCGAGGATCGTCTCGAAGACTCCGCCGTTGGCGTCGAAGCAGGAGGAGTAGAGGATCGTGTCCTCCTGGCCGAGGAAGGCCGAGAGGCGCGCCTCCAGCTCCTTGTGCACCTCCTGGGTGCCGCAGATGAAGCGGACGGACGCCATGCCGTAGCCCCAGCGGTCCAGCGCCTCGTGGGCGGCGGCGATCACCTCGGGGTGGTCGGCGAGGCCCAGGTAGTTGTTGGCGCAGAAGTTGAGCACCTCGCCGGGGCGCCCTTCCCCAAGCTCTCGGCTTCGCTCGAGCAGGGGAGACCCCATCGCGGTCACGGAGACGGTGGCCGACTGGGGCGTGCCGATGACCCGCTCGGGCTTGTGAAGCCCGGCCTGCCGGATCTCGTCGAGGGTGGCGCGGATGTCGTCGCGTACGGAATCGAACATGGGTCAGGCTCCCGCAGTCCAGTCGAGGATGATCTTGCCGCTCTTGCCGGAGGCCGCGTCGTCGAAGGCGGTCTCGAAGTCGGTGTACGCGTAACGCCCGGTGATGACGGGGGCGAGGTCGAGGCCGCCCTCCAGGAGCACCGACATCGCGTACCAGGTCTCGAACATCTCGCGGCCGTAGATGCCCTTGACGGTGATCATGGAGGTGACGATCTTCGCCCAGTCGACGGCGAAGTCCTCGCTGGGCAGGCCCAGCATGGCGATCCTGCCGCCGTGGGTCATGTTGGCGACCATGTCGCGCATGGCGTGCGGGTTGCCGGACATCTCCAGGCCGACGTCGAAGCCCTCCTTGAGTCCGAGGGTGCGCTGGCCGTCGGCGATGGTCTGCTCGGTGACGTTGAGGGCGAGGGTGACGCCCGTCTTGCGGGCGAGGGCGAGACGCTCCTCGCTGACGTCGGTGATCATCACGCTGCGGGCGCCGGCGTGCTTGGCGACGGCGGCGGCCATGATGCCGATCGGGCCCGCGCCGGTGACGAGGACGTCCTCGCCGACGAGCGGGAAGGAGAGCGCCGTGTGCACGGCGTTGCCGAACGGGTCGAAGATCGCGGCGATGTCGAGGTCGACGGCGACGCGGTGCACCCACACGTTGGACGCGGGCAGCGCCACGTACTCGGCGAAGGCCCCGTCCCGGCCGACGCCGAGGCCGACGGTGGCGCGGCAGAGGTGACGACGTCCGGCCAGGCAGTTGCGGCACTTGCCGCAGACGAGGTGGCCCTCGCCGCTGACCAGGTCGCCGACGGCGATGTCGGCGACGTCACGGCCGACGGAGACGACCTCGCCGACGAACTCGTGGCCGATGGTCAGGGGCGTGGCGATCGTCTTCTGCGCCCAACCGTCCCAGGAGCGGATGTGCAGGTCGGTCCCGCAGATACCGGTCCGCTTGACCTTGATCAGTACGTCTCCGGGGCCGGTCTCCGGCTCGGGCACGTCCGTGAGCCAGAGTCCCGGCTCCGCCTTCAGCTTGACCAGCGCCTTCAATGCATCGGCTCCCGACGTGCGTGTCCTGTGATGTGGGGGCGCGGGCACGACTGAGTGCCCAAGATCCCTGGAAGAGAATCTTCCGTACGGAGCGCTCGCGGTCCATCGAGGATTTCTTAAGCGCGCTCGCAGATCAGCTTCACACCCCAGGCGGGGGCCCGGCGACGTCGACGCGCCCGAACGGCGGGGCCCCGTGCGGGGAGGCTCCGGGGGCCACCGTGGGACGGAACTCCCTCACCGGCCCAGGGCCGCCATCGCCGCGTTGTGGCCGGGGATGCCGCTCACTCCCCCGCCTCTGATCGCGCCCGCCCCGCACAGCAGCACGTTGGCGTGCCGGGTCTCGACGCCCCAGCGGCCCGTGCCGTCCTCCGCGTACGGGAAGGAGAGGTCGCGGTGGAAGATGTGGCCGCCGGGCAGGCGCAGTTCGCGTTCGAGGTCGAGCGGGGTCTTCGCCTCGACGCAGGGGCGGCCGTCCGCGTCGAGGGCGAGGCAGTCGGTGATCGGTTCGTCCAGATGGGCGTCGAGCTGGTCGAGGGTCGCCGCGAGGAGGGCGGCCCGGGTGCCCTCGTTGTCGGCGGTGAACAGGCGTGCGGGGGTGTGAAGCCCGAACAGGGTGAGCGTCTGGTGGCCCGTGGCGGCGAGGTCGCGGCCGAGGATCGTCGGGTCGGTGAGCGAGTGGCAGTAGATCTCGGAAGGCGGGGCGGAGGGCAGCCGTCCGGCGGCGGCCTCGGCGTGTGCGGTGGCCAGTTGCCCGTACCCCTCGGCGATGTGGAAGGTGCCGGCGAAGGCCTCGTGCGGGTCGACGGACCGGTCGCGGAGTCTCGGCAGCCGGGTGAGCAGCATGTTGACCTTGAGCTGGGCGCCTTCCGGGGCCGGCGGCGGCGTCTCGCGGAGCAGGGCGGCGAGGTCGCGCGGGGAGGCGTTGACGAGGACGTGGTCCGCCTCGACGGTGTCCTCGCGGTCGGCGGTGCGGTAAGTGATCGCGGCGCGGCTGCCGTCGGTCTCGATCCGGGTGACCTCGTGGCCGGTGCGGAGGTCGGCGCCCGCGGCGCGAGCCGCGTCGGCGAGGGCGTCGGTGAGGGCGCCCATGCCGCCGACGGGCACGTCCCAGTCGCCCGTGCCGCCGCCGATGACGTGGTAGAGGAAGCAGCGGTTCTGCGGGAGCGACGGGTCGTGGGCGTCGGCGAAGGTGCCGATGAGGGCGTCGGTGAGCACGACGCCGCGGACGAGGTCGTCGGCGAAGGTCCGTTCGACGCTGACGCCGAGGGGTTCCTCGAAGAGGATCCGCCAGGTCTCGGCGTCGTCGACGCGGTCCCGGAGCACGGCGCGGGTCGGGAGCGGCTCGGTCAGGGTGGGGAAGATCCGGCGGGCGGCCCGGCCGGTGCGGGCGTAGAAGTCCTGCCACGCCTCGTACTCGCGGTCGGAGCCGGTGAGCGCGGCGAAGGAGGCACGGGTGCGGTCGGGGCCGCCACCGACGAGGAGGCCCCCGTCGCCCTTCGGGGTGTACGAGGAGACGGACCGCTTCCGCACCGCGAACCGCAGCCCCAGCTCGCGCACGATCTTCTCGGGGAGGAGCGAGACGAGGTACGAGTACCGGGAGAGCCGCGCGTCGACCCCGGCGAAGGGCCGGGTGGAGACGGCGGCGCCACCGGTGGATCCGAGCCGCTCCAGGACGAGCACGGAGCGTCCGGCGCGGGCCAGGTAGGCGGCGGCCACCAGGCCGTTGTGGCCGCCGCCCACGACGACGGCGTCGTAGGAACGGGCGGCGGCGGACGGTGGGGAAGCGGTCATGGCTCATGCTCACACGGGGCGCCGGGCCGGGAAAGAGGGCGGTGGAGTGGGGCGGGGGGCCGGTCGCTCCAGTGAAGGATCAGGGCGGTGCGGGCGGCCGCTCCCAGGAGGACCAGGGCATGGGGCCGCTCTCGGTGGGATCGCAGTGGGGTGGGGCGGCCGCTCGCAGGAAGACCAGAGCCGGTGGTCGCTCTCTCGGGCGGATCACAGCGGGGCGGGGTGGCCGCTCGCAGGAAGACGAGGGCCGGGGGCGGATCACGGCGGGGGCGGGGTGGCCGCTCTCAGGAGGAGGGCCGCCGCTTCGGTGTGACGGCCCAGGCGGTCCAGACAGTGGGCCTCGTCGTCGAGCGCGGCGACGGTGTCGGGGTGGGCGGGACCGAGGAGGCGGGCCCGGGCGGCGGCGACCGCGCGGTGCGCCTCCAGCGCCTCCGCCCAGCGGCCGAGCCGGCCGAGGGCGACGCCCGCCTCACGGCGGCTCAGCAGGGTGTCCGGGTGGTCCGGTCCGAGGACCCCCTCCCGGTCCGCGTGGACGCCCTCGGACTCCGCGAGCGCCTCCGGCCAGCGGCCGAGGCGGCCGAGGTTGACCGCGAGGGCGTGGCGGGCGCGCAGGGTCTCGGGATCGTCGGCGCCCTGCGCGCGGGCGCGGGCCTCGACGAGGTCGTGGCAGACGGCCAGGGCGTCGGCGGCCTGGCCGAGCCGGCCGAGGCAGACTCCGGTCTCGTAGCGGGCGGCGAGGGTGTCCGGGTGATCGGGGCCGAGGGCGGCGGCACGCGCGTCGGCGACCGCGCGGTACTCGGCGAGCGACTCCCGCCCCCGGCCGAGGCGCCCGAGGGTGTACGCCACCTCGTGCCGGGTCAGGAGCGTGTCGGGATGGTCCTCGCCGAGCAGCCGAGCCCGTGCCTCCGCGACCTCGTGCGCCGTGCGGTACGACTCCTCCAGGCGACCGAGGCGGCCCAGCGTGAACGCCAGGTTGTGACGGCAGCGCAGGGTGTCGGGGTGGTCGGGGCCCACGGTGCGCTCGCGTGCGGCGAGGACGGTGACGTACACCTCGTACGCCTCGGGGTGCCGTCCGAGGCGCCCGAGGGCGTACGCCCGCTCCTGCCGGGCGGCCAAGGTGTCGGGGTGGTCCTCTCCGAGGACGCGGGCGCGGGTCGTGGCGACCCGGTCGAAGACGCTCAGGGCGTCGGCGGGACGGTCGAGCCGGGCGAGGGCGAAGCCCACCTCGTAGTGGCTGGCGAGGGTGTCGGGGTGGTCCTCGCCGAGGGCCGCCGCGCGGTGCTCCGCGACCGACCGGTGCACGGCCTCGGCCTCGTCCCAGCGGCCGAGTCGGCCGAGGCCCATCCCCGCCCGGTACCGGCCGGCGAGCACGGCGATCAGCTCGGCGGAGGGGGTGACGCGCGCGGGCACGCGCGCGTCCGGCGCGGGGCCGGCGGTGGTCCATTCGGTGGTGAGCACGGCCGCGGCGGGATCGTGGGCGATCGGGCGCGGCGCGGCTCCCGCGTCGGCGGGCCGGTGCCCGGGCGTGATCCCCCGTGCCCATGCGGGCGCGGCAGCCGGGTCGGGAGCGCCGGGGGCGGCGACGACGGCGACGGCAGGGCCGGGCCGCATGTCCGGACCGAGGACCGGCGCAGGTCCGGGCCCTGGACCAGGAGTCGGATCCGGACTCCCTCCCGGACCATGCCAAGGTCCCGGACCCGGACCCCCCGGATCCACACCGGGACCGGGCCACGGCCCCGGCCCCGGCCCCGGCCCCGGTCCCGGCACAACGATCCCCCCTGGAAGGGACATGCCGGCCGTGGTCCCGGGAAGAGACGGCGAGATCCGCCCCGAGACGATTCGGCGGCGCAGGTCACCCGCGTCGGCCGGTCGTTCCTCGGGCACCTTGGCGAGGAGGTCGACGACGATCCGGTCGAAGTAGTCGGGCAGCTCGGCGCGGTGCGCCCGCGGCGGGCTCGGCACCGTGTCCCGGTGTCCGATGAGGATGGCCCAGGAGTCGCCGAGGTCGAAGGGCGGGGCGCCGGTGGCCAGTTCGTACAGCACGCACCCCAACGAGTAGAGATCGCTGCGGTGGTCGATCTCGCCGCCGCCGATCTGCTCGGGGGACATGTAGTGGGGTGTGCCCATGGCGATGCCGGTCCCGGTGAGGCGGGAGGTGAAGCCCATGTCGGCGCCGAGGCGCGCTATTCCGAAGTCGCAGATCTTCACCGTCCCGTCCCGCAGCCGCATGATGTTCGCGGGCTTCAGGTCGCGGTGCACGATGCCGTGGCCGTGGGTGTACGCGAGGGCGTCGGCGACCTGGTCGGCGATCTCGACGACGTCCTGGACGGGCAGCGGATGCTGGGCGTTGGCGGTGAGGAGCTGGCTGAGGTTGCGCCCCTCCAGGAGCTCCATGACGAGGAAGAGCACGCCGTCGTCCTCGCCGAAGTCGTGCACGACGGTGATGCCGCGGTGCTGGAGCGCGGCGGCCACCCGCGCCTCGCGCCGGAACCGCTCGCGCACGATGGTGAGGACCTGGGGGTCCTGCTGCGGTCCGAGTGGTTTGAGGCACTTCACGGCGACCCCGCGGCCGAGCGCCTCGTCGGTGGCGCGCCACACCTCGCCCATGCCTCCGCGGCCGATGACCTCGTGCAGGCGGTACCGGCCCTGGATCAGTCTGGAGTCCCCCATCGTGTGCTGCCGCCCCCGTCGGTTTCCTACGCCTTCTCCGGCTGCTCCAGTATGGACGCCGGTTCGGACACTGGGTACGGGGCGGGGTACGCGTAAGGGTCGGGTCGCGTCTGCGGGCCGGGCCGGTCGGGGGCGCGGACGACGTGTCCCGGCGGGAAGGGCCCGGCGAGGCTCGCGGTCCGTGTGAGCCGGCCCCCGGGTCCCGGAAGCTGCTGTTGATCATGACGCCGCGCACGGCACCCCATCGAGCGTCACAGCCCGCGCGTCGGCCGGCGAGCCGACACGCGTAGGCGAGATCGGGCCGCCCCCGGACTGACGAGTTCTCGCCAACCACGTGAAGGCGGGAGCCCCGGACAGGGTGTTCCGGCGGCCGACGACGACCTGCCGGGGACCGCACCGCAGGACTCTCCGTATACATCGGCCGGTCACCGCCCGGCCTCGAAGTCGGGCCCAAGCCGTCCATCCACGGCAAAAGGACAGGCACCAACGCGCCACCTGGCTCATTTAATTCGTCCGAAACAACAGCGAAACGAATCACTCTTTACGAAAGAAATCAGCCTCGACCTGACGGCAATTCATGGTCACGCTTGATTGCCCGTACGAGGGAGTCCTAGGGTTCACTCCTGCTCAAGATCACCGGAGCTGAAGCGCCACCGTCGGCACCGTTCACCCATGCGCAGCCGACAGAAGAAGCCCGCGAATGGACGCCACAGAGGAGGTCGAGACATGAATACGGTCCGAATTCCTGACAGTGAAAAACAGGCACTCATGGCGCTCATTCCCACCGACGCGACACAACGCGTCGCGATCGGGACATTGGGCCCAAAGGGGACCAGTAGCGAGCACATCGCGCGACTGATGTTGCAGTGCGTCGGCGATCCCGAATCCTGCCGGATCGTCCTGAAGGACACCTTCGAGCAGTGCATGGACGCACTCGTCGGTACTCACATCGATCTGGCCCTGGTCCCGCACGCCTATGCCGATATCAACGCTTTCTACATGCATCCGGGTCTGGAGCCGGTGAGCGTCTTTCACGGGAGTACGCCGGAGTACGGCCTCGCGGCGCGGGCCGACTTCGCCTTCCACGAAGAACTGCTCAGCACCGAGACCGTAGCCACTCACCCGGCTCCCGTCCCGATGCTGCGGCACCACTTCGACCATCCCGTGAAGCTGGCCACCGTCAGCTCCACGAGCCAGGCGGCCGATCACGTCGCCAGCGGCCGCTACAACATCGCTCTCACGAACGAGCAGGCGGTCGAGGAATACAACCTGAAGTTCGTCTACAGGTTTTCACGGATCCCCATGACCTGGACGGTCTTCTCAAGGAGGAAGGATCTCCATGTCCGCTGAAGTGCGTGAGCACCCCTACTTCCCGGCTCCCGGAGTCACCCGACACGACGACGGGGTCCGAATCGAGTCCTACCGACGCGAGGACACGGAAGTCCGGCTCCTCTATATCGCCCCCGGAGCTGCCGTACGGAGCGATGAATCCCGGCAGGAAGCACACGTCGGAATGGTCATCCGCGGTGAGCTCTCCGCGACGGTCGGAGACGTGACGAGGCTGATGAAGCCCGAGCACGACGTGTACGTCGCGCCTCCCGGCATCGAGCTGTCGGCCGTGAACACGGACTCGGCCGAATCCATTCTCCTGGAGATCAGGCGCCGCAAGGCGGGCGAGTCCTACCCCGCGCCGAGCGGCTACTTCCTCGAACCGCTCGAATCGCGCAAGTTCGTCAAGATGGACGTCACGTTCTTCCTGGCCGACTGGATCGAGCTGATGATCGCCGACATTCCCGGCGGCGGCGAGATGCCGTACCACAAGCACTCCCACGAGCAGATCGGGACGTGCCTGGACGGTCGGTACGAGATGACGGTCGAGGGCTCGCGCCACGAGCTGCAGTTCGGCGCCACCTACTTCTGCGGGAGCCAGGAGGGCCACGGCGCCGCGAACCCGAACGAGGGCCTGGCCCGCTCCCTCAACATCTTCATCCCGCCGCGCTACCACCGGGTCCCCCAGCAGGAAGCCGAGCAGGAGTCCCGGTGACCCGGGTAGCGATCATCCTGGGCGCCGGCCGCGGCATCGGGAGGGCGACCGCACTGCACCTGAGCGCCAAGGGGTACGCGACCGTCCTGTGCGCGCGCAGCTCCCCCGACCTGGAGAAGGTCGCCGCGGAATCGAGGGCGGTGACGGCCGACGGCGGGCGGGCCACGTACGTCCTTCCGGGCGACGTCACCTCGCGGGCCTTCCGCGAGGAGCTGGTGCGGGACGTCGAACGCCGTTTCGGCAGGATCGACGTCCTGGTCAACAACGCCCCCGGACCGCCGCCCGGACACTTCGACGACATCATGGTCGACGACGTGCGTTCCGCGATGGATCAGAAACTCGTCCCGTACCTGGATCTGATCAAGTCCGTCGCCCCCGTGATGGTCCGCAACGAATTCGGCCGGATCGTCAACATCGTCGGCAACATCGGCAGGGAGCCGGCCGCCGGCATGTTTCTCTCCGGTCTGGTCAACGCGGCGGTCGCGAATGCCAGCAAGTACCTGGCGGGTCAGTACGCCAGACACCACGTGACCGTGAACTGTGTGCACCCCGGGGTCATCCGGACGCAGCGCTACGACAACGCCGTCGCCCATATGAGCCGGTCCGGCGCCATGTCACGACAGGAGGCGGAGGACCGCCTGCGCAGGGCCATCCCGATGGACAGACCGGGAGAGGCCGACGAGGTCGCCGCCCTCATCGGCTTTCTGGCATCCGATGAATCGTCCTACGTCACCGGTCAGCAGATCTCGGTCGACGGCGGTCAATTGACATGCGTGTGAGAGGAGACCTGCTCATGTTCGAGGACAAGGTGGTCATCGTCACCGGTGCCGCGTCGGGGATCGGCAGGCAGACCGCGATCGAGTTCGCGCGACAGGCCGCGAAGGTCGTCGTCGCGGACATCGACGAGAAGGGCGGGACCGAGGTCGTCGCCGCGCTCAGGAGCGACGGACACGACGCCGTCTTCGTGCCGACGGACCTGACGGTCGAGGCGGACTGCAGGAACCTCGTCGCCGCCGCCGTCGACGGTTTCGGGCGACTCGACGTGCTGGTCAACAACGCCGGCATAGAGATAACCACTCCTTTCCACGAGATGTCGGAGCACGAGTGGGACAGGTTGGTCGACACCAACCTGAAGAGCATGTTCCTGTGCTCCAAGCACGCGCTGCGCGAGATGATCACGAGGACGAGCGGAGTCATCGTCAACGTCTGCTCCGTGAGCGGTCTGGTGGCCTGGCCCGGCATCGCCGCGTACAACTCGACCAAGGGAGGTGTGATGATGCTGACGAAATCACTCGCCGTCGACTACGCGCGGTACAACATCAGGGCGAACTGCGTCTGCCCCAGCATCATCGACACCCCGATGACGGACGTGTCCAACGGACACGACGCGGACATCAAGGCCGAAAAGGCGAAACTGAACCCGATCGGGCGGCTGGGCACGCCGGAGGACGTCGCGAACGCGATTCTGTTCCTCGCCTCGGAGAAGTCGTCGTTCATCACGGGCAGCGCGCTCACCGTCGACGGCGGTTACACGGCGATCTAGCCGTCTCGTTCCACCTGCACGAATTGAAAGGTTGGCTGGAGTGTCGGACCGATCGACCGACGAGGAACACCCCGGTGGGTTCCCCGTCCTGACCGTCCTCGCACTGATGGCGGGAATCTTCGCCGTCGGTTCGGAAGAGCTGGTGGTCTCACCGCTGCTCGTGAACATGGCCGACTCCTTCGGCGCGACGGTGGCCCTGATGGCGCTGTCCGTCAGCGTCTACGGCATCGGTACGGCGGTCGGCGCGTTGCTCTTCGCTCCGCTCGGGGACAGGGTGTCGCGCCGCCTCAGCCTGGTCGTCGGGATGGTGATGTTCGTCCTGGGAACCATCCTGTGCGCGTCCGCCACCGGGCCGGGGATGTTCTTCGCGGGCAGGGTGCTGGCCGGCCTGGCGACGGGCGCCTTCGTCCCCACGGCCTATGCCTTCGTCGGTGACCGGATTCCGTACCGGCACCGCGCCAAGGCCATGGGCATCCTCGTGTCGAGCTGGTCGCTCTCCCTCGTCCTCGGTGTGCCCATGGGGTCCTTCGTCGGGGAATGGGCGGGCTGGCGCTGGACCTTCGGACTGCTCGCGATCCTGGGCGCCCTCGTCGTCCTCGTGCTGCTCCTGGTCGGAGGCGGGAAGCCCGCCGGGGGCGGTGCGACGGCGTCGGAGGAGGTCGCGGAGCCGGCGGAGCGGGGCTGGGTGCGCTCGACCGCCCAGGCGTTCCGCGCCCCGAAGGTGTCCGTCTACGTCCTGGCGACCTTCCTGAACATGTTCGCCTTCTACGGGATGTACACCTTCCTCGGCAGCGCTCTGCAGTACCGGTTCGGCTCGGGCAGCTCCTTGACCGGCGTCATGATCCTGCTCTACGGGCTGGGGTTCGCGACCAGTTTCGTCACCGGCAGGTGGGCCGACGAACTCGGCAAGGAGAAGGTGCTGGTCGCCCTTCTCGCGGGGCTGGTCCCGGCCCTGGTGGCCATCCCGCTCGTCACCGGGTGGACGGCGCTCCTCGTCGTCTGCCTCTTCCTGTGGGGCGCGATGCAGAGTCTGGTCGTCACGCTGCTCAGCACGCTGCTGAGCGAGTGTTCACCCCAGCACCGCGGCGCCATCCTGGCGTTCTACAGCCTCGCGACCAACCTCGGCGTGGCCCTCGGGGCGGCCCTGCTCGGCCCCCTGTTCACCGCGTACGGATTCTCCGCCGTGGGCTGGGTCTGCGCCGGGATCACGCTCATCGCATTCGGTCTGAGCGGATGGGTGTACCGGCGCCGCCACGAGGGATCCCCCGGCGCCCGGGGCGCGGGCAAGGACGGCGCGGGCAAGGACAAGGCTCACGAGACGAGGGTCGCGGCACATGAAGACTGAGTTCGCGCGACGGCTCCTCGACCTGCCCAGGAGTTCCTTCGCGACGACCGTGGGCAGGATCGACCAGCTCGTCGGAGCGGGTGAGGACGTCGTCAACCTGTGCCAGGGGAATCCTGACCTGCCCACCCCGCCGCACATCGTGGAGGCGCTGCGCCGTGAGGTGCTGGACCCCGACACCCACCGCTATCCGTCCTTCTCCGGACTGCTCGAACTCAAGGCGGCCATCGCCCAGTGGTACGAGGCGAACCACCAGGTCCGGCTGGACCCGGAGACGGAGGTCGCGATCCTGTTCGGAGCGAAGGCCGGTCTCGTGGAGATCAGTCAGTGCTTCCTCAACCCGGGCGACGTCTGCCTGATGCCGGACCCGGCCTTCCCCGACTACTGGGCGGGCGTAGTCCTCGCCAGGGCCCGCATGCACACCCTCCCGCTCCTCAGGGAGAACGGCTTCCTGCCGGACTACGCCGCGCTCGACCCGGCGACGTGTGACCAGGCCAAGCTGATGTTCCTCAACTACCCCAACAACCCCACCTCGGTGACGGCGCCGCCGGAGTTCTACGAGGACACGGTCCGCTTCGCGGCCGAGCACGACGTGATCGTGGCGTCCGACTTCGCGTACGGGGCCCTGGGCTTCGACGGCCAAGTCCCCGTCTCGTTCCTCGCGACGGAAGGCGCCAAGGACGTGGGCGTCGAGTTCATCTCGCTGTCGAAGATGTTCAACATGGCGGGATGGCGGATCGGTGCCGTGGTCGGCAACCGTGACGTCGTCGCCGCGATCAACCTCATCCAGGAGCACTACTACGTCTCGCTCCCGCCGTTCATCCAGCGGGCCGGCGTCGCGGCCCTGTCCGGACCGCAGGACTGCGTCCGGGAGCTCACGGGGATATACGAGCGCCGCAGGGACGTCTTCGTGTCCGGGATGCGCGAGACCGGCTGGCGGATCGACACCCCACGGTCGATCTTCGCCTGGCTGCCGATACCCGGCGGCACAGACTCCGTCGCGTTCGCCGACGAGCTGCTGACACGGGCGAAGGTCGCGGTGGCACCCGGCCGTTGGTTCGGGGCGTACGGCGAGGGTTACGTGCGGGTCAGCCTGCTCGCACCGGAGGAACGACTCCGGGAGGCCGTCGTCCGACTGTCCGAGTTCCGTAACGCCGAGGGAGAAGGAACCCCCCATGACTGACACGACCGCGAGCACGAACGGGATCGACCAGGAACGCCTGGCTATCGACGAGCTCGACGGGCACATCATCGAGCTGCTCTCCCGACGCGCCCGGATCTCCGACCGCATCCAGCGGAGCCGCATGGGCTCCGGCGGCCCACGGACGGAGCTGAACCGGGAGATGGACGTCCTCGCGCACTACCGGGACGGCCTCGGGCCGTACGGCACCCAGGTCGCCATGAGCGTGCTCAAGCTGTGCCGGGGTGCCGGTCCGCGGGAGCTTCTCGCGCTGGCCGGGGAAGCGAACGACCGGTCCGCCTGAGCCACATCCCCCTCGATCCGCAGGAGATCCACCGTGATACGTCATGTCGTGCTGTTCAAGTTCAAGCCCGGGATCGACTGGAACGACCCGCGCGCCGTGGAGGCGGAACGTTCCACCGCCAAGGTGGGCGGCGAGGTGCCCGAGCTGCGTGCCTGGCGCTACGGGCGCAACGTCTCCACCCGGCCGATCGCCTACGACTTCCTCGCCGAGGGGCTCCTGGACGACATGGAGGCGGTCGACCGGTACATCGTGCACCCGTTCCATCAGGAATCGGTCCGTCTGTGGCGTGAGATCAGCGAATGGGTCGTCGTCGACGTCGAGGACTGAGACATACCGGTCGAGGTCCCCTCGGGCATCGAGCCCCTGTCCGGTCCCACCGCCGACCCGTGGGCCCGCATGCGGGGCCCTGTCACCCCCGCCGGGCAGCTCCGGGCCGCCCGCGGCCGGCACCGTCTCCTCCGGTCGTTCCCGGCGGAGGCCGACGCCCGTCGGGCGCGGACCGTCCCTGATCCGGCCGGCTGCCTGGCCCTGCGCCGGGAGACCATGGCGATGCACGTCTCCCTGGACGTCGCGGAACGGACCGGCCGCTACGAGGTGCCCGACCGGTCCTCACCGACGAGATGATCTCGGATGAGGTGTCAGTCCTTCTTCTTCATCCATGCGGAAGCCTGGGGACGGCTCGGTTCACGTCGGCTCCGCTCGCTCTGCTCGGCTCCGGGCGGTCCTCGGCCCCGGTGCGGGGCTGCCGAACCGGGGCCGAGGGGGTAGGGAGGAGCAGGGGAGGGGGGTACGGAGAGGGATGCCGCGGGCGAGTACGGGCGCGGGCCGATGCCCCGGGCCCGGCCGGCCTACGGCAGGAGCTCGTCCATGGAGGCGCGACCCTTCTCCGCCATACGGCGTTCCGCCCAGGCGAGGCTCTTCGGATTCACGTCACGGCCGGAGGCGAGGACCAGGTCCTCGGCCGTGAACTCGCCCTCCGACCCGGCGTGGAGCAGCCGGTCGGGCGTCGGGAAGTCCCCCAGGGACGTCTTGTCGGGCTCAGCGTTCATGCCGCCTCCTACGTGTTCTTCCGGCACTGGCCATTCTCGTGTCCGGCCCCCGGGACCGCATCCGGGCGAGGCCGGGGCGGGCGGTGGGGGGCGGGCGGTGGTGCGGGGCGCGGGGGCACCCGGGCGCACCCCGGGATCCCTGAGACCCCTGGAGCACCTGGGGTCCCTGGGGTGCCTTTCCGGCTCCCGCTTCCCTACGCGTCCGCCCCGGCGCGGCGAACTCGCGCCACGCCGTGTCATCGCCATGGCGTCGGCGGGGTGCGGGTTCGACAATGGGGGGGATGACCGAGGAAGACCGGCATACGCGCAATGGCGAGATCGGGCCCGCCGAGTGGCTCGCCATGAACCGGACCGGCAGCTTCGACTGGGATCTCGACACGGGCACCATCGATGTCGACCCGTCCGGGCTGCTGGTCTTCGGGCTGTCGCCGGACGCCTTCGACGGGCGTCCTGAGACCATCGTCGCGCGGCTCGCTCCCGAGGAGCGGGCCCGGCTCGACGACGTCGTACGGCAGGCGGTCACCGGCGGCGAGGTCTCGTACACCGCGCACTTCCCCATTCCGCAGGACGACGGGCCACCCCATTGGACCCATGTGCAGGCCCGGATCCTCCGCTCGCCGAGCGGCTGGGCCCGGCGGATCGTCGGCTTCGTGCGGGACACCACCGCCGAGGTCACCCGCTTCGCCTTCGTCCAGGAGCTGGAGAAGCGGCGCGAGGTCCAGACGAGCATCGTCGAGCGGACGACGAACGCCCTGTCGCGCGCGGTGACCGTGGACGACGTGACGGCGGCGCTGACAGGCCCCGGCGGGCTCGCCAGGCTCGGTGCGGACGGGCTCGCCCTCGGCCTCGTCGAGAACGGCTCGCTCAACATCATCGCGCTGAGCGGCGAGTCCCTCGACGTGCTCGACGACCTCCGCGTCCGCCGCCTCGACCGGGGGTTTCCACTGGCCGAGGCCGTACTGAGCGGGCGGCCCCGATTCGTCTCCTCGTTCCCCTCGCTCGGGCGGGACTTCCCCCAGCTCGCCCCCTACCTGGAGCGTCTCGAGTTCCGGGCCGCGTGCTACCTGCCACTGGTGGCGCAGGCCCGCTCCCTCGGCGGCATGGTCCTCTTCTACCGGGGCCGCACCTCCTTCAACGCCGACGAGCGCAATCTCGCCCTCGGTCTCGCGGCGATCGTCGCCCAGTCGCTCCAGCGGGCGATCCTCTTCGACGAGGAACGGGAGCTGGCGACCGGACTCCAGGCCACGATGCTGCCGCGCCGCATCCCGGCGATCACCGGCGGAGAGATCGCCGTGCGCTACCACGCGGCGTGGAGCGGCCGGCAGGTCGGAGGCGACTGGTACGACGTGATCCCGCTGCCCCGGGGCCGGGTCGGGATCGTCGTGGGAGACGTACAGGGGCACGACACCCACGCCGCCGCCATCATGGGCCAGCTGCGGATCGCCCTGCGGGCGTACGCGGGCGAGGGCCACGCCCCTTCGACGGTCCTGGCCCGGGCCTCCCGGTTTCTGGCCGAACTGGACACCAACCGCTTCGCCACCTGCACCTACGCCCAGGTGGACCTGGGGAGCGGCACCCTGCGCGCGGTGCGGGCCGGACATCTGGGGCCGCTGATCCGGCACAACGACGGCCGGGTCGGACAGCCCAATCTCCGGGGCGGGCTGCCGCTGGGGCTCGCGACGGTGTTCGGGGACGAGGAGTTCCCGGAGACACGGCTCGACCTCGTGCCCGGAGAGACCCTCGTTCTGTGCACGGACGGTCTCGTCGAGCAGCCCGGCTCGGACATCGAAGCGGGTCTCGCCGCGCTGTCGGAGGCCATCGCGAGCGGTCCGCCGCAGGCCGAGGCGCTCGCCGACCACCTCTCCGAGCGGCTGTGGGAGCGCTGGGGCTCGGGCGACGACGTGGCGCTGCTCGTGCTGCAGCGCAGCCCGGACCCGGGCACACCGAAGGCCCCGCGCATCCACCAGTACATCCACCAGGCCGATCCGCAGGGCCTCTCGGACGCGCGCGCGGCCGTGGGACAGGCGCTGCGGGACTGGGGCATGCCGGAACTCGCCGACGACGCCGAGCTGATGACGGGCGAGCTGCTCGTCAACGTGCTGCTCCACACCGAGGGCGGTGCCGTGCTCACCCTCGAAGTGCTGCCCGAGCCGGTGCGCCGGGTGCGGCTCTCGGTCCAGGACCGGTCGAGTGCCTGGCCCCGGCGGCGTACCCCCGGGGAGGCCGCCACCTCGGGGCGTGGACTGATGCTGCTCGACGCGCTGGCCTCCCGGTGGGGGGTCGAGCCGCGCGGCGAGGGCAAGGCGGTGTGGTGCGAGATCGGTCCGGCGACGGTGCCGACCGGCACCACGGCGAACGGCGCCTGAGGAGGAACGTCATGGACCCTGTGGCCGCCCTGAACCGGATCGCGTTCCTCCTTGAGCGGGCTCAGGCGCCGGGATACCGGGCGAAGGCCTTCCGTACGGCCGCCGCCGCGGTCGCCTCCCTGCCGGAGGGCGACGCGGCGCGGCGCGCGGCCGCGGGATCCCTTGAGGCGGTGAAGGGTCTCGGGCCGAAGACGGGGGCGGTGGTGCGCGAGGCGCTGGCGGGGCAGGTGCCGGAGTACCTCGCCCGTCTGGAGGGGGAGCTGCGGGAGTCCCTGCGGACCGCGGAGCCGGGGACCGGCGGCGAGGCGCTGCGGGCGGCGCTGCGCGGGGACTGCCATCTGCACTCGGACTGGTCCGACGGCGGCGCCACGATCGAGGACATGGGCCGGGCGGCGGCGGAGTTGGGTCACGAGTGGGCGGTGCTCACGGACCACTCGCCCAGGCTCACGGTGGCGCGCGGTCTGTCGCCGGAGCGGCTGCGGGAGCAACTGGACGTGGTGGCGCGACTGAACGAGGAGTGGGCGCCGTTCCGTCTGCTGACCGGGATCGAGTGCGACATCCTGGACGACGGCTCGCTGGACCAGGAGCCGGAGCTGCTCGACCGGCTGGACCTGGTGGTGGGTTCGGTCCACTCGAAGCTCCGGATGGACGCGAGGTCGATGACCCGGCGCCTCGAACGGGCGGTGCGCGATCCGCTGATGGACGTGCTCGGTCACTGCACGGGCCGTCTGGTGGCGGGTGGGCGACTGCGGCCGGAGTCCGAGTTCGACGCGGAGCGGGTGTTCGCCGCGTGCGCGGAGGCAGGAACGGCCGTGGAGATCAACAGCCGCCCGGAGCGGCTCGATCCGCCCCGGCGACTGCTGCGGCTCGCGGTGGCGGCGGGTGCGTACGTCGCGGTGGACACGGACGCGCACGCGCCGGGTCAGCTGGAGTGGCAGATCCTCGGCTGCGCGCGGGCGGAGGAGTGCGGGGTGCCGGAGGACCGGGTGATCAACACCTGGCCGGCGGAACGGCTGCTGGAGTGGACGCGGGCCTGAGCGAGAAAGGCGGGCGGGGCTGGGGGGGGGAAGGCGCGGTGGGTGGTCAGGCGCGCTGCCAGACGGTGGTCGCGTTGCAGAACTCGCGGATGCCGTGGCCGGCGAGCTCACGTCCGTATCCGGAGCGCTTGATCCCGCCGAAGGGCAGCGCCGGGTGCGAGGCGGTCATGCCGTTGACGAAGACGCCGCCGGCCTCCAGGTCCCGGACGAAGAAGGCGATGTCCTCGGGGGACCGGGTCCAGACGTTGGAACTGAGTCCGAACGGGGAGTCGTTGGCGACGGCCACGGCCTCCTCGATGTCGCTGACCGGGTAGACCGTGGCGACGGGCCCGAAGGTCTCCTCCTGGTGGATCCGCATGTCGGGGGTGATGCCGGTGAGGACGGTGGGCCGGTAGTACCAGCCGTTGCGGAGTTGCGGCATGTCGGGACGGTGGCCGCCGCACAGGACGGCGGCGCCGTGGCGTACCGCGTCGTCGACGAGTTCCTCCAGGTCGGTCCTGCCCTGTTCGGTGGCGAGGGGGCCGACGTCGGTGGACTCGTCGAGGGGGTCGCCCACGGTCAGGGCGTTCATGGCGGCCGTGAAGCGTTCGGAGAAGTCGTCGTAGACGTCCCGGTGGACGATGAACCGCTTGGCGGCGATGCAGGACTGCCCGTTGTTCTGTACGCGCGCGGTGACGGCGGTCTTCACCGCTCCGACGATGTCGGCGGAGGGCATGACGATGTACGGGTCGCTGCCGCCGAGCTCCAGGACGGTCTTCTTCACCTCGTCGCCCGCGACGGCGGCGACGGCCCGGCCGGCCGGTTCGCTGCCGGTGAGGGTGGCGGCGGCCACCCGGGGGTCGCGCAGCACGGCCTCGACGTCGCCGGAACCGATGAGGAGGGTCTGGAAGCAGCCTTCGGGGTACCCGGCGCGGCGGAAGAGGTCACCGAGGTAGAGCGCGGTCTGCGGCACGTTGGAGGCGTGCTTGAGGAGGCCGGTGTTGCCCGCCATGAGGGCGGGCGCGGCGAACCGCATCACCTGCCAGAGCGGGAAGTTCCACGGCATCACGGCGAGGATCGGGCCGAGGGGCCGGTAGTGGACGCGTGCCATGTCCGCGCCGGAGTCCTGCACGTCGCTCTCGGCCGGGTGCTCGTCCGCGAGCAGCTCCTCCGCGTGGCGGGCGTACCAGCGCATGGCCTTGGCGCACTTGGCGGTCTCGGCGCGGGCGGCGACGATCGGCTTGCCCATCTCGACGGTCATCGTGCGGGCGATGTCCTGGGTGTCCTCGTCGAGCAGGTTCGCGGCGGCGCGCAGGAGGCGGGCGCGTTCGGCGAAGGATGTGGTGCGGTACTGGCGGTACGCCTCGTGGGCGGCGCTGATCCGCCGCTCGACCTCCTCGGGCCCGTGGGCCTCGTAGGTGCGCAGCGTCTCGCCGCTCGCGGGGTTCACGGTGGCGATGCCCATGCCCAGCCTCCTCCTGCCATCGGCCCCCGTCTGCAACCTTGCGCCTGGCACGGCGGAACGCAACAGGGGCGGGGCGGTGGGGTGACCGGTACCCGCCGGGGGCGCGTCGGTCAGGAGGTCAGCCAGACGAGGGCGCCGGAGAGGTGGGCGCGGAAGACGGGGTCGCGGTACGCCTCAGGGGCGTGCCCGAGGGCGGTGAAGAAGACGCGGCCCCGGTCCACGTCCCGGCACCAGACGAGCGGGTGGTCGTCGCCGTGGGTGCCGCCGCGGTAGGTGGACTCGTCGGCGCGGGCGAGGATCCGTACGCGGTCCGCGCCGGTGCCCCTCGGGTCGGAGGTGAAGTTGTACCACTCGTCGGTCCAGGCCCAGCGGTCCGGGAGCGGGGAGGTCGCCGGATGGTCGTGGCCGTCGACGAGGACGATTCCGGGCTGGACCTCGGGGTGGCCGTCGAAGCGGGTGCCGAGCAGCTCCCCGTAGAAGGGCCAGTCCGGTTCGGCGTTCGCCGCGGCGTGGAGGGCGAGGAGGGCGCCGCCGCCTCGCAGGTACGTCTCGAAGGCGGCACGTCCCTCGGGGGTCAGGACGTTCCCCGTCGTGGACAGCAGGACGACGACGGCGCACCGGGCCAGGCGCCCGGGGGTGAAGACGTCGGGATCCTCCGTGACCTCGGCCGTACGCCCTAGGTGACGGGCCAGCTCCGTGAGCGCGGCGGCGCCGTGAGGGATGGAGTCGTGGCGGTAGCCCGTGGTGCGGGTGTAGATCAGGACGTCGGGGGTGGGCACGGGGTGGGCTCCTAGGGACGACCGGACGGCGGAGACGAGGGGGGTAAGCGCTTTCCGTCCAGCGCCGACCGTAGCCACCGAAAACCCCGAGCCGCAACCCCGGCCGCTGCGGCGCACCGCCCGCGCACCGCCCGCGTGCCGCCGGCCGAAACGCCCCCCGCTCGCCCCGTCGAGAAGGCCGGGGGCTACCCGGCCCCGTGAGGGGCGGACGCCGGCTCACCCGCCGGTCGGGCGATCTCCCTCGTCGACGCCGCCAGGAGCGGGGCGAGGAACTGCCGCTCCAGACTGCCGGGCGGCAGCACGTCCGGTTCCACGTAGCTCTGCGCGAGACCGCCCTCGCGCAGGGCGATGAGGAGCCGCGCGAACCGGTCGGCGTCCACGGTCAGTTCGCGTCCCGCACGCCGAAGGACGAGGGTGAGGCCGCGGGCTATCTCGGCCCGCAGTCGCTCGTCGTGGCGGGCGAGGACCCAGGCGGCCTGCGGGTCCCGGATGGCGTGCAGGGTGAACTCCGTGGTCACCAGGTACCAGTCCCGCTCGTCCGGGTCGACGCGGGCGGCGAGCTCCGCGATCCGCGTCAGGGTGCACTCGTCCGCCGACAGCGCGTCGATCGCCTCGGCCAGCCTCCGCACGGTCCGGTCGCTGTGCTCGTCGAAGAGAGCGAGGAACAGCTCCTCCTTGCTCGCGAAGTTCGAGTAGTACGCGCCTCGCGTGTAGCCGGCCCGCTCGCAGATCTGCTCGATCGTCGTCGCGTGGAACCCGTGTTCGGCGAAGGTCTCCAGGGCGGCCTTCAGGAGCGCAGCGCGAGTACGGGGCCGCCGCCCGGTGACACCTTTCGGCACGGGTGCATCCTCCTTCGTCGGGCGCCGCGCCCGCGGCGGACGCCCACCCTACCGGCGCCCCATCCCGGGCACGGATGAGCACCGGCGGATAAAATTCACCCATGGGAGAGCGACCCGTCGCGCCCGCGGCGCCAGATCTGGTCCTCGAGATCGACGGGGACACCACACGCTTGGACCCGGGGCGCGTCTACCGCGTCGGACGGGACCCCACCTGCGACATCGTGCTCGCGGACGCACGCGCGTCCTGGCACCACGCCGTGCTCTCGGCCGCCGACGGCCACTGGTCCCTGGCGGACGAGGGCAGCACGAACGGCACCTTCACGGACGGCCTGCGGATGGCGGGGCCCCGGGCGGTGCGCCCCGGGACGGTCGTGCGCTTCGGGCATCCGGAGGACGGGCCGCGTGCGGTGTTCTGGGCGGTGGCGCGGGCGGTGCGGGCGGAAGAGGCGGTCCCGGCGGAGCCGCCGGCCCTGGCGGAGCCCCCGTCTGCCGCTTCGGAGCCCCCGGCCGTTCCGGAGCCCTCACCTGGCCCACCGGAGCCCCCCGCTCCCGTTACTGAACCCCCCGTCGCACCCGACCCCCCGGCCGTGCCCGAACCGCCCGCAGTACCGGAAGCGCCTGTCGTACCGGTGCCCCTGGCCGTACCGGATCCCCCGCCGGCCCCATCGCAATCCCAGCCCGAGCCCGAACCCCCGCCACAGGCCCAGCCCCCGCAGGCGCCCCGGCCGGAGCCCACTCCCCCGGCCCCGGTCGCCCCCGACCCCGTACGCCCGTCCGGGGCGCCGCCCCGGCCCCCGTCCGTCGCCCACCCCGCCGCCACCGGCACCTTCCGGCGGCCGACCTCCGTGCGACCGCTGCCCGCCCACACCATCCGTATCGGCCGCGCGCCCGAGAACGACGTCGTCGTCTCCGACCTCATCGTCTCCCGGCAGCACGCCGAGCTGCGGGCCCATCCCGACGGCACCTACTGGATCCATGACCTGGGCAGCCACAACGGCACCTTCCTCAACGGCGCTCCCGTCGTCGACGCCCGGGTGACCCCTGAGGACATCGTCGGCATCGGCCGTTGCGCGTTCTGTCTGATCGGCGGGCAGCTCGTCGAGTTCACCGACACCGGCGAGGTCTCCCTCGACGTCCAGCAGCTCGCCGTCACCATCGACCACGGACGCCGGACCCTCCTCGACGAGGTGTCCTTCCCGGTGGGCCAGAAGTGCCTGCTCGGGGTCGTCGGCCCGTCCGGCGCGGGCAAGTCGACGCTCCTCGGCGCGCTCACCGGCCAGCGCCCCGCAGACCGGGGCACGGTGCTCTACGACGGCCGCGACCTGTACCGGGACTACGCCGAGCTACGCCAGCGCATCGGGCTCGTGCCGCAGGACGACATCCTGCACCTCCAGCTGACGGTGCGCCGGGCCCTCGGTTACGCCGCCGAGCTGCGCTTCCCCGAGGACACCGTTCCCGCCGAGCGGCGGGCCCGGGTGGACGAGGTGATCCGCGAGCTGGGTCTGGTGGAGCGCGCGAAGCAGCCGATCCACAGTCTCTCGGGCGGCCAGCGCAAGCGGGTGAGCGTCGCCCTGGAACTCCTCACCAAGCCGTCGCTCCTCTTCCTGGACGAGCCGACCTCCGGCCTCGATCCGGGCATGGACCGGTCCGTGATGCACATGCTGCGCGGGCTCGCGGACGACGGGCGTACGGTCGTCGTGGTCACGCACAGCGTGCTCAGTCTGGACGTGTGCGACCGGTTGCTCGTGCTGGCACCCGGTGGTCGGGTCGCCTACTACGGGCCGCCCGGGGACGCTCTGGGCTTCTTCGGTTTCGAGCAGTGGCCGGAGGCGTTCGAGGCCTTCGAGAACGACCGGGACCGCGACTGGGCCGGCCAGTACCGGTCCTCGCGCTTCCACCGCCGGTACATCGAGGACTCCACGGCCCGCCCGGACGTTCCCGTACCCCTCGCCGGGGACGGAGTCAGGACCGGGGACGGCGCCTCCCCTTCGGAGCCGGCCCCGCCCCCGAAGGCGCAGAGCTGGGGTTCCCAGCTGCGGACGCTCGTACGCCGGTACGCGGCGGCGCTCGCCGCGGACCGCACCTTCCTCGCCATCATGATCGCCCTGCCGTTCGTGATGGGCGCGATGGCCAGGGCCCTGTCCGAAGGCAGCCTCAATCCCGAGTCGACGCTGAACGTGCTGCTCATCCTGTGTGTGGGCGGAGTCCTCACGGGCGCGGCGAACGCCGTGCGCGAACTCGTCAAGGAGCGCACGATCTACCGGCGCGAGAGAGCCGTGGGTCTGTCCCGCTCCGCGTACCTCGCCTCCAAAGTGGTGGTCCTCGGCCTGATCACCGTGGTGCAGGCCGTCGTGCTGACCCTGGTCGCCCTGATCGGCGTGCCGTTGAACGTGCCCGGCGGCAAGGGGGTCCTCCTGCCTCCGCTCGTGGAGATCACACTGGCCGTCGCGCTGCTCTCGTTCACGGCGATGATGCTCGGCCTGCTCGTCTCGGCGCTGGTACGCAAGGAGGAGGTGACGATGCCGCTGCTCGTCCTCCTCGCCATCGTGCAGGTGGTGTTCTGCGGGGCGCTCCTGACCGTACGGGGCACCCTCGTCCTGGAGCAGCTGGCCTGGCTGGTCCCCTCCCGCTGGGCGTTCGCGGCGATGGGCGCGACGATCGACATCGGGAAGGTCGCGCCGAGCGACAAGACGACGGATCCGCTGATGCGCCACACGGCGGAGGCCTGGTTGTTCGACATGGGCATGATGGTGCTGCTCTGTCTCGTCCTCGGCCTGGTCGTGGCCCGGCTGCTGCGCCGCCACGAGCCGGTCGTCATGCGGAGGTAGGCCGTGAGCGTCCCCGTACCCGAGTACCTGCCCGACTTCCGGCCCACCCATGTCGTTCCGCGTGGCGGTCTCGCCGCGTGGGAGACGCCGGACCCGGCGCTGCCCACGGTGCCGCTCGACGCGTTCCTGCCGGTGCGTCTGGAGGAACGGGCCGGGGACTGGGGGCGGATCCAGTGCTCCAACGGCTGGGCTGCGTGGGTCGACGCACGCCTCCTCGTCGCCGTTCCCGACGACCCTCCGGCGGCGGGCCGGCCGCTCACCAGGACCGCCGATCCGCGTCCGCTGATCGCCCGCGCGGAGGACGCGCTCGGCCGCTACCGGCGCGCCGCCGACGAGCTGGGGTCGGGCCGCCTCGACCGCGAGCACTTCCGGCTGCGGACCCGTGGCCTGCGGGTCGGCATGGTGGTCGACGGCGAGTCGGTGTGGCTGTACGACGCGGAGCACGAGCGTTGGGTCTACTGCGACGGCGTCGGGCTCAGTACGTACGCCGCGTCGGCCGCGCCCTCGGTCGCCTCTTCCTCCCCCGCCGCGCCCTCCCCCACCTCTCCCGCCGCCGGTTCCACGCCACCGGACGAACCCCGGAAGGAACGGCCCGGTCCCGCGCCCCCGGCGCACGAGCCGACGCAGGTGGTGGTGCGGGGCGATCCGTCCGCCGCCGCGGGGCCGCCGCCGACGCAGGTGGTGCGGCGCCCGTCCTCCGGACCGGCCGGTGAGGGCTGATGACCGGCGTGCCGCACGACGACCCCGAGCTTCCCGCGGGCCGCCCCTCGGGGCTCATCGGCAGGGACGTCGCGGGCTACCGCGTGGAGGGCGAGATCGGGCGCGGCGGGATGGCGGTCGTCTACCGGGCGCGGGACCTGCGGCTCGGCCGGACGGTGGCGCTGAAGCTGCTCGCCCCCGAGCTGGCCCGTAACGACACGTTCCGCAGGCGCTTCGCGCACGAGTCGCGGGTGGCGGCGTCGATCGACCACCCGCACATCGTGCCGGTCTTCGAGGCGGGCGAGACGGAGGGCGTGCTGTACATCGCGATGCGGTACGTGGCCGGACAGGACCTGGTGGCGCTGCTCGACCGCGAGGGGCCGCTGCCGCCCGTGAAGGCGGGGCGGATCGCCGTCCAGATCGCCTCGGCCCTGGACGCGGCGCACGCGCACGACCTGGTGCACCGACGTGAAGCCCGGCAACATCCTGGTCGCCGAGGGCACCGACCGCGACCACCCTGAGCACGTGTACCTCACGGACTTCGGGCTGACGAAGAAGTCACTGTCCCTCACCGGCTTCACCACGGTGGGCGAGTTCGTCGGCACCCTCGACTACGTGGCGCCCGAGCAGATCTCGGGGAAGCCGGTGGACGGCCGTTGCGACGTGTACAGCCTGGCGTGCGTGGTGTTCGAGACCCTGGTGGGAGCGCCGCCCTTCCGTCGTGACACCGACTGGGCGGTCCTGTGGGCGCAGCAGTACGATCCGCCGCCGCCGCTCTCCGAGGTCCGTCCGGGCCTGCCGGAGGCGGCTGACCCGGTGTTCGCGAAGGCGCTGGCGAAGACGCCGGAGGAGCGGTACGGGACGTGCCTGGAGTTCGTCGCGGAGCTGCGGGCCGCGCTGGTCTCGGGGGGCGGCGGCGGGGCGGGGCCGGTGGTGGCGAAGGGTCCCGAGCCGCTCGGTCCGCCGGTGGACCCGCCGGCGTGGGCACGGCCGGTGTTCCGCGACCTGGGTTCCGGGAGGTGATCGGGCTCCCGCCGGGGACGGGCGTGCTCCGGACGGAGCCCGCCGACGCGGGGAGCGTGTCCGGTCACTAGAGTCCTCCACATGGCAGCACCAGTGCTTCAGGCGATCGAGGCGGACGGGACCACCTGGGACGACCCGTCCGAGGACCGGCTGCACGACCTGCTGGCCGACATGAGCCTCACCTGGCGGTTCGTCGTCGTGCGACGGCTCGATGTGGAACCCGTCGACCAGCACTACATGCAGGTGTACCTCAACGACGACTTGAGCTACCGGGTGGAGTACCGCGAGGGAGGGCCGGACCGGCACTTCCAGGCCTGGGTGCCCCGCACCCACGAGGTCTTCGCCGTGGAACCCGTGGCCGAGGTGGTCCAGAACTGGGCCTTCGGCCGACCCGGTTGGCGTGAGGCGCTTTCCTGGACGCTCTGGTCCCCCACAGAGGCATGCGCCCGCCCCCTCACGGACACGCGCTGACGACCTGCCCTTCGGCGTGCCGCGGGAGAGTCGTCGAGAAGCGGCCTGTACGCGTCCCGCAGGCCCCGGGGTCACCCTCGGGACGGCGGTCGCGGGTCCTCGATCTCGCCCTTGCGGTGCACCCGGGTGGCGAGGAGTCCGCCGAGGAAGCCGAAGAACAGGCCCCAGAGGAGGGCGAGTCCCGCGGTCTTCCAGATGTGCGGGCGCAGGAGCACCTGTCCGCCGAGGGAGTCGAGGTCGCCGATGCCGAGGACGGAGAGGCCGAAGCGGGCCTCGACCAGGGTGAGCGGGGCGACGACCAGCATGGTCAGGGCGAACGCGATGCCCAGGTGCAGGGCGTGTTGCCAGAGCCTCATGCGGGCCGGGGAGCGGACCGCCGCCGCGAAGGCGACGGCGAGGACGAGGACGGCGGCGACGGGGAGCAGCCACCAGGCCCGTCCGTCCTGCTCGGCGAGCGAGTTCAGGTCGACGGTCGAGAGGTCCGGGGTGTCGCCCGTGCCGCTGCCCCGGCGCAGTACGGCGTCCAGGATCTGCGGCATGGGGAGGCCGAAGGGGCCTTCGGCGCGGCCCTCCCACGAGCCGCCGATGCCCACGCCGAGGGCGAGCCAGGTGACGTTGGGCAGGCCGAGCAGCAGGACGGCGAGGGTTTCGGCGGCGTGTCCCCTGGTCGCCGCCACGACCAGGCCGATGACGAGGCCGGCGGCCACGTAGGCGAGGAGCAGCAGGAGCATCGCGTGGGCGGCCGGCCGGACGGGTTCCTGGTAGCGGACGAGCCGGGGCGGCAGCGGGGTCCTGCGGGAGACGAGGAGGGCGACGACGAGCACGCCGAGGATCCACAGGAGGCCGTAGAACAGGGTGGGACCCAGGTCGGTGCGGAAGCCGACGGTGGGGTTCACGGCGTCGAGGAGCTCTCCGAAGATGTCCGCGAGGTCTCCCGTCGGGTCTCCGCCGCCGAGGGTGATGCGGAAGTCGTGCCGGGCGAGCGCGGAGAGCCCCGCGAGGGCGACCAGCCAGAGGACGACGGTGCTCGCGGCGCGCAGCAGGAGTTCACGGGTGCGCGCCACGGCGTGGTGGCGCAGCGGACGCAGGAAGCAGAAACCCGTGACCAGTGCGCCCACCAGGGTGACGGGGAGGGGCATGGCGGTTAGTTCGCCTTGGGTTCCGGCGAGTGCTCCGGCGTCGCCGGAGAGCTCGACCTTGCCGCCCACGGCCATGACGACGACCGCGGCGAGGACGGCGGTGAAGCCGCCGGGCAGGTCGTCCGCGCCCGCGGCCCAGAGGCCGAGACCGGCCGTGACACCCATCGCGAGGTATCCGGCGACCACAGCCGCCAGGGCGTGGAGGCCGATGTGGGCCAGGGGCGCGGTGGAGGTCGCGGCGGGCCGCGTGGAGGTGGGGGGCGGGCTGCTCACGCTGACCACGCTAGTACCGGTGCCGGACGGGCGCTTGCGGACGGCGGTGCAGCCGCCGGGCGGGGGGCGGGGGGCGGGGGGTGCGTACTCCGCCGTGGGTGCCTCCGCTTGCGGGCGGGCACTGTTCGGCGCACACAATGGGCCCGGAACGGAAGAAAGGGAAAAACGTGACTTCCCACCCGCCGTCCGGCCCCCCGTCCGGCCCCCCGTCGGTCCCTCCCGCAGGTCCCCCCTCGGGCCCCCTCTCGGGCCGGAGCACCCGCCCCGGGACCGCCGGCCCGCCGCCACCCCCCGGACCTCCCCACGACGGTTCGGGGGGAGGCTCGGGCGGCGGCGGTTCCTCCGGCGGCTCAGGGAGCGGCGGCGGAAGCGGCGGCTCGGGCGCTTCCCGCAGGGGCGGCTCCGGCAAGGGCCCGTGGTGGCGCTCCGTCCCGAAGGTCGCCTCGGTCACCGCTGTCGTGGTGGCGGCCGCCGCCCTGGCCGTCGTCCTCAGCAACAGCCCCGACGGCGGCGGCTCGGGGGGATCCGGTGGCGGCGAGGTGTTCCTCCAGAACGCGGCCGCCTCGGGGCCCGACCCGTTCACCCGGTCGACGGCCCGTACCGGCGGCGCCTCCGCCTCGCCGGCATCGCTGCCGCCCCGTACCGCCTCGGCGACCCCCGAGGTGTCGGGGGCGACGCCCGGCCTCTACGGCGGGACGCGGTCGGTGCCGAGCTGCGACGTGGAACAGCAGGTGCGCTACCTCTCCGGTGAGCCCTCGAAGAACACCGCCTTCGCCTCGGTCGCGGGTGTCGCCCCGAACCGGGTACCGGCCTATCTGCGCTCCCTGACCCCCCTTCAGCTCCGTGCCGACACCCGGGTGACGAACCACGGCTACCGGGACGGGGCCGCCACCCCCTACCAGGCGGTCCTCCAGGCCGGGACGGCGGTCCTGGTCGACGGCCGTGGCGTACCGCGGGTGCGCTGCGCCTGCGGGAATCCGCTGACCGATCCGGTGCCGCAGAAGGCACCGCGCACGACGGGGACGCCGTGGCAGGGGTTCAGCACCTCCCAGGTCGTCGTCGTGGCGCCCTCGGTGACGGTCGTGAACGTCTTCGTCGTGTACGACCCCGAGGACGACGAGTGGTTCGCGCGCAAGCACGGCGACACGGGCCGGCAGGACAAGCCGACCACGCCGCCTCCGCCGCCCACCGCGCCCCCCTCGACGTCGGCGTCCCCCTCGCCCTCCGCGTCGACCTCCTCGTCCCCGCCCGTCTCCCCGTCGACGTCCACGTCATCGCCGCCGACGTCCCCGTCGGACACGCCACCGTCGACCGACACACCCCCGTCGACCGACACGCCCCCGCCCGACACGTCGCCGTCGACCGAGTCGCCGGAGCCGGAGTCGTCGCCCGCCACGGACGGTCCGGCGGATCTGACCACCACCGGCGAGTCGACCGACCGGTCGGCCTCGGTCGGCTCTCCGGCGACCGTGTCCCCGCTGTCGCCCCCGGCCGACTCGGCCACGACCTCGGTCCCGGGGCCTCCCCCGGCTCCTCTGCCCGGCCTCCCGGCCGGCCGGACGTCCTGACGCCGGACGCCCGGTCCGGCGCCTTATTCGGATGCCGGCTCGCGAAGGTCGGTGTACGGTCCACCGAGTGGAACCATTGACCGACCGACAGATCCGCTCGTCCTTCGTGAACTGCACCAAGGGCGAGGCGGCACGCCTCAAGCTGCCGCTCCACTTCGCCGAACTCCCCTGGGACGACCTGGACTTCCTGGGCTGGGTGGACCCGGGTGCGCCGCTGCGCGCGCATCTGGTCGTGCCCCGCGCGGACGGGCCGGTCGGTGTGACCCTGCGCGTGCCGGCCGCGGGCCGGACCAGCGCCGTGAAGTCGAGCATGTGCCAGGTCTGCCTGACCGGACACGCCTCGTCGGGCGTCACGCTCCTCGTCGCGCCCCTCGCGGGCACCCGCGGCCGCGAGGGGAACACGGTCGGCATCTACCTCTGCGCCGACCTCGCCTGCTCCCTGTACGTACGGGGCAGGCGTCTGCCGAAGCTGCGCGGCCGGCGCCACGAGGAGTCCCTCACGCTCGACGAGCAGGTCGCCCGTCTGACGGGCAACCTGGACGCGTTCGTCGACCGGGTGACGGCGGGCTGAAACCGGCCGGGCCGGGACCGGCTCAGCGGAAGGCCTGCTCGCCGGTGAGCGCCTTGCCGATGACCAGGGAGTGGACCTCGCTCGTGCCCTCGTAGGTCAGCACCGACTCCAGGTTGTTGGCGTGGCGCAGCACCGGGTACTCCAGGGTGATGCCGTTGGCGCCCAGGATCGTGCGGCACTCGCGGGCGATGGCGATGGCCTCGCGGACGTTGTTCAGCTTGCCGACGCTGACCTGCTCGGGGGTGAGCGTGCCCGCGTCCTTGAGTCGTCCCAGGTGGAGGGCGAGCAGCATGCCCTTGCCGAGTTCGACGGACATGTCGGCGAGCTTCGCCTGCGTCAGCTGGTACGAGGCGAGGGAGCGGTCGAAGACGATCCGGTCGCGGGCGTACGAGATCGCCGTCTCCAGGCAGTCGCGGGCGGCGCCGAGGGCGCCGAAGACGATGCCGAAGCGGGCCTCGTTGAGGCAGCCGAGGGGGCCGGAGAGGCCGCGGGCCTCCGGCAGCATCGCGTCGGCCGGGAGGCGTACGTCCTCCAGGACCAGTTCGCTGGTGACGCTCGCCCGCAGGGACAGCTTCTGCTTGATCTCCGGGGCGCTGAAACCGGGCGTGCCGGCCGGGACGAGGAATCCGCGCACGCCTTCCTCGGTGCGGGCCCAGACAACGGCCACGTCGGCCACGGAGCCGTTGGTGATCCACATCTTGGTGCCGTTGAGGACCCAGTCGGAGCCGTCGCGCTTGGCGTTCGTCCGCATGGCGCCCGGGTCGGAGCCGGCGTCGGGCTCGGTGAGGCCGAAGCAGCCGATGTACTCGCCCGCCGCCATCCTCGGCAGCCAGCGCTGCTTCTGCTCCTCGGAGCCGTACTTCCAGATCGCGTACATGGCGAGGGAGCCCTGCACGGACACCAGGGAGCGCAGGCCCGAGTCCACGGCCTCCAGTTCCAGACAGGCGAGGCCGTACGCGACGGAGTTCGTGCCCGCGCAGCCGTAGCCCTCCAGGTGCATGCCGAGGACACCGACGGAGCCGAGGGTGCGGGCCAGTTCGCGGGCGGGGATCTCACCCTTCTCGAACCAGCCGGCGACATGGGGGCGCAGGTCGCGGTCGGCGACGGCGCGCACGGTACGGCGGATCTCGCGCTCCTCGTCGGTGAGCAGTCCGTCGACGGCGAGCAGGTCGAAGGGGTGGACGGGGGCGGAGCTGGACTGCGGCGACTTCACGGACGGCCTCCTGGCGGCTGTGGCGACTCGGCGTGCCGAGCGTAGCGGCAGATCGGATATTGGATCCAGTATTGAAAATCCCGAATCCGGCCCGTACGGTCCGACCGGATCCGATCGCCAGCGAGGGAGAGCGGAATGCGCGCAGATCAGCCGGGTACGCCGGGAGCGCCGGAGTCTCCGGGAGCGTCCGGCACGATGGTGGCCGGCGCCCTCTCCGGGATCGTCGTCGCCGACTTCGGCCGGGTCCTGGCCGGTCCGTACATGACGATGCTCCTCGCCGACCTGGGCGCCGACGTCATCAAGATCGAGCGTCCGGGTTCCGGCGACGACACGCGCGCGTGGGGACCGCCGTTCGCCGCCGGGGAGGCCACGTACTTCCTCGGGGTGAACCGGAACAAGCGCTCCGTCGCCCTCGACCTCACGGACCCCGACGACCTGGCGGCGGCGCGCGCGATCGTGGACCGCGCGGACGTCCTGGTGGAGAACTTCCGCCCCGGCACCATGGAGAGGCTCGGCCTCGGCTACGAGGACGTCCGGGCGGCCAACCCCGGGCTCGTCTACTGCTCCGTGACCGGTTTCGGCACCGCCGAGGGCGCCCGGCTGCCCGGCTACGACCTGCTCGTCCAGGCCATGGGCGGCCTCATGAGCGTGACGGGTGAACCGGGTGGTCAGGGGACGAAGGCCGGGGTCGCGCTGGTCGACGTCATCACCGGGCTCCACGCGGGCCTCGGCGTCCTCGCCGCCCTCCGGCACCGGGAGCGCACCGGCGAGGGCCAGCGGGTCGAGGTCTCCCTCCTGACCTCCCTCCTCTCCGCGCTCACCAACCAGGCCGCCGCCCACCTCGGCGCCGGTGTCGTGCCCCGCGCGATGGGCAACAGGCACCCGAGCATCGCCCCGTACGAGGTGTTCGAGGCGCAGGACCGGCCGCTGGTCCTGGCCGTGGGCAACGACCGGCAGTTCGGGGTCCTCTGCGAGCGGCTCGGCCTTCCGGGACTCGCCGGGGACCCCCGCTTCGCCACCAACTCCGCCCGGGTCGCCCACCGGGAGGAGCTGGTCGCGGCGCTCGCCGGACCGCTCGGCGCCCGTACCGCCGACAGCTGGTTCGAGGAGCTCACCGCGGCGGGCGTGCCGTGCGGGCCGATCAACGACCTGGCCGCCGCCTTCGACCTCGCCGACCGGCTGGGGCTCGCCCCCCGGGTCCCGGAGTCCGCCGCGGGCCCCGGTCAGGTCGCCCACCCGATCCGGTTCGACGCCACCCCGCCCACCTACCGCGCCGCTCCCCCGCGGCTCGGCGAGCACACGGAGGACCTGCTGGCGGAGCTGGGACGGTCCGTCCACAGGGGCTCAGCAGCGAACGACCGCGCGTAGGAAGATGGTCGCCACCGGTGCGGGGACGCGCGGGTGGGCGGCACGAGGGAACGGAAGGTCACAGGCGATGAGCAGCGCGGTGCAGAAGAGGCGGCCGCAGACCGCCCAGCAGTTCGTCCTCGAGGAGCTGCGGCGCGCCATCACCAGCGGGGAGCTCAGGCCCGGGGGGCAGATCCGCCAGGACGCCCTCGCGGCCCGGTTCGAGGTGAGCCGGGTGCCGCTGCGGGAGGCCCTGAAGTCCCTGGAGGCGGAGGGCCTGGTCGTCCATCACATCCACCGGGGGTACTTCGTCGCGGAGCTTTCACTCGCCGACCTGGAGGAGATCTACCGGATCCGTGAGCTCCTGGAGACGGAGGCCGTACGCAGGGCGGTCCGGCGCATGCCGGAGGGCACGGTCGACACCCTGGAGCGCGTCCAGGGCGAGGTGGAGCGGGCCGCGGACGAGGGTGACGTGCCGGGGATGGCCGCGGCGAACCGGCGCTTCCACTTCACCCTGATCGAGGCGTCGGGCATGCCGCGCCTGGTCCGCCTCATCGCGACCCTGTGGGACTCCACCGACGCGTACCGCTCGCTCTACTACGCCGAGGGACCGCACCGGAAGCAGGCGGTCCGCGAGCACCGCGCCGTCATCTCCGCCCTCCGCCACGGCGACGAGGAGGCCGCGATCCGGTGGCTCGACGAGCACCGCGCCCACGCGGTGGCGGCGCTGCGCCGGGTCCTGGACCTGGAGCGGGGCTGAGACACGGCCGCGCCCTTCATTGGATGAGCGGGCCCCGGGACACCGGTCACCGGGAAGTCGGCGCCCTCGCGCGCGCGGCGGGCGGCGCTCGTGGTGTCACCGGCCGGGGCTCTCGCCTACCCTGGCGCCGGACGCGAGGAGGAACCAACCATGGGACGGATGCCGTCGGCCCAACGACGCAGGCAGCTGGTCGAGGCGGCGATCAGGGCGATGACGAGGGACGGTGTCGCCCGGACCACGACCCGGTCGATCTGCGCGGAGGCCGGGGTGTCGCTGAGCGTCTTCCACTACTGCTTCGAGTCCAAGCAGGCGCTCCTGGAGGCCGCGATCGAGACGATCACCGGCAACTACGTGGCGCGGGTGATGTCGGCCGTCGAGCCGGGCGCCACCCTGCGGGAGACCGTGCGGGGCGCGCTCCAGACGTACTGGGACCATGTCACGGCCCACCCCGGTGAGCACATGCTGACGTACGACCTCACCCAGTACGCCCTGCGGGAGCCGGGGTTCGAGCATCTGGCGCGCGCCCAGTACGAGCAGTACGTGGTCGCGGCGGCTGCTCTGGTCGAGCAGGTCCGCGCGCCCCGGGGCCTTGCGCCGAGCGTGTCGGTGGAGACGATCGCGCGGTATCTGGCGGCGGTGATCGACGGGCTCACCGTGCAGTTCCTCGTCCTCGGCGACGACAAGGCGGCTGCCGCCCAACTCGACCTGACGGCTGATCAGCTTGTTTACCTGATCGAGGGCTGACGGCCCCGGCGGGTCCCGGCTCCTGACCGGCCGGACGTGCTCCGCCTTCAACAGGTCATCCGTCCCGGACTCTTGACTCGGTCCATCGACACCGCGATCCTCGGGGCGCCCGGTACACCCCCACCGACCGGAGGCATCGCTGACCATGACTCGACCCCACTCGCGCGGGACGGGCGGCCGATCCGCTCTCCTGGCGCTGTTCCTCGCCCTGGCCGCCGTCCTCTTCGGCTCCGGTCCCGTGCCCGCGGCGGACGGCTCCGGTTCGTGGTGGGAGCCCACGTCCCGGCCCGCCCCCGACTCGCGCATCAACGTGACGGGCGCGCCGTTCACGGGAACGGACGCGCAGGGGAAGGTGCGCGGCTTCGTCGACGCGCACAACCACCTCATGTCCGACGAGGGCTTCGGCGGCCGGCTGATCTGCGGCCGGACGTTCGCAGCGGGCGGCGCCGCCGAGGCGCTCAAGGACTGCCCCGAGCACTATCCCGACGGTTCGGGTGCGCTGTTCGAGAACATCACCGGCGGCTCCGACGGCCATCACGACCCGGTGGGCTGGCCGACGTTCAAGGACTGGCCCGCCCACGACTCGCTGACGCACCAGCAGAACTACTACGCGTGGGTGGAGCGCGCCTGGCGCGGCGGACAGCGCGTACTCGTCAACGACCTGGTGACCAACGGCCTGATCTGCTCGATCCTGCCCCGGGACCGCAGCTGCGACGAGATGACGTCGATCCGCCTCCAGGCCCGTAGGACGTACGAACTCCAGGACTACGTCGACGGGATGTACGGCGGCCCCGGCAAGGGCTGGTTCCGTATCGTCACCTCCGCCGCGCAGGCGCGCTCGGTGGTCGAGCAGGGCAAGCTCGCGGTCGTCCTGGGCGTGGAGACCTCGGAGCCGTTCGGCTGCAAGATGATCCTCGACGTGGCCCAGTGCGACAGGGAGGACATCGACCGCGGTCTCGACGAGCTGTACGGGCTCGGGGTGCGCAGCATGTTCCTCTGCCACAAGTTCGACAACGCGTTGTGCGGTGTCCGCTTCGACTCGGGGGCCATCGGGACGGCGGTCAACATCGGCCAGTTCCTGTCGACGGGCACGTTCTGGGCCACCGAGAAGTGCACGGGCCCGCAGCACGACAACCCGATCGGGCTCGCGGCCGCCCCGGTGATGGCCTCCAAGCTGCCGCCGGGGGTGAGCGTCCCCACGTACGCCTCCGACGCCAAGTGCAACACCCGAGGCCTGAGCAGGCTCGGCGAGTACGCGCTGCGGGGCATGATGGACCGGGGCATGATGCTGGAGCTCGACCACATGAGCGTCAAGGCGGCCGGGCGGGCGCTCGACATCCTGGAGTCCGAGGAGTACCCGGGCGTTCTCTCCAGCCACAGCTGGATGGACCTGGACTGGACGGAGCGGCTCTACCGCCTCGGCGGGTTCGTCGCCCAGTACATGCACGGCGCCGAGGGCTTCATCGGGGAGGCGGGCCAGAAGGCCGCACTGCGCGAGAAGTACGGGGTCGGCCTGGGGTACGGGACCGACATGAACGGGGTAGGCGGCTGGCCGGGCCCGGTCGGCACGGGCGCGCCGAACGCCGTCACGTACCCGTTCCGCAGCTTCGACGGCGGCTCCGTGATCGACCGTCAGGTGACGGGCGAGCGCACCTGGGACCTGAACACCGACGGCGCCGCGCACCACGGGCTGGTGCCGGACTGGATCGAACAGATCCGGCTCACGCCCGGAGGCCCGGGGATCGTGGCCGAGCTGGCCGAAGGCGCCGAGTCGTATCTGACCACGTGGAAGGCGACCGAGGACCACGAGCCGGGCGTCAACCTCGCCGCGGGCGCCGCCGCTTCGGCCAGCTCCTCGGAGTGGAACCCGTTCACGAGCTACGCGCCGGGCCGCGCCGTCGACGGCGACGTGGACACGCGCTGGGCGAGCAACTGGTCGGACGACCAGTGGATGCGCGTGGACCTCGGGGCCGTACGCCGGGTCGGCCGGGTCACTCTCGACTGGGAGCGGGCGTACGCGCGGCAGTACCGGATCGACGTGTCCGAGAACGGCACGGACTGGCGGACGGTGTGGTCCACGGACGCCGGGAACGGCGGGTACGACACGGCGGAGTTCCCGTCGACGTCGGCCCGCCACGTACGGATCCACGGCGAACGGCGGGCGACGCAGTGGGGCTACTCGCTCCATGAGGTCGCGGTCCACAGGGCCTGAGAGCCGGACACGTCCGGCCGCGGGACGGCCGCGGAACAGACGCGGAACGGGGCCGGCCGGATCACGTGTTGATCCGGCCGGCGCCGCTTCCGGCTCTCAGCCCCCGGCGACTCCGGTCCAGTCGGCGGGGATGCGTGCCAGCCGCACGCGCTGGGGATGGTCGCCGACGTCCACGGAGGCCACGCCCCGACCGGTGGCGAAGTCGATCGCGGTCACCCGGTCGGCACCGCTCTCGGAGACGACACAGGACCGTCCGTCGCCGCTGACGGTCGCCCAGTACGGCTTGGACACCTCGACGAGCGGGCCCTCCTGGAGAGTGGCGCGGTCGACGACCGTGGCGTAGTCGTCCATCGTCCCGGCGACGCAGAGCTTGGTTCCGTCGGGACTCATCGAGAGGCCGTGATGGCGCGAGTCGTTGACCCAGGTGGTGCGGTCGGGATCGGTCGCCGGGTTGCCGGGGAGGGTCTTGAGACGGGTGATCCGGTCCGTGGCGATGTCGTACTCCAGGAACCCGTTGAAGAAGGAGACCTGGAGGTACAGCTTCTTCTCGTCCGGTGTGAGGGCGACCGGGCGGACGGCGTCGGAGAGGTCGCCGCGCCCGAAGGCGTCGAGGCGTCCGCGCATGTCGATGACGCGGACGGTCTCGAAGGTGCGGGCGTCGACGACGGTGATACGGCGGTCCCCCTTGGTCCAGTCGAGCCAGGGCGCGTCGAGGGCGGTGGTGACCTCGCCGATGGACATGTTCCACAGGAGTCCGTCGGAGGTGAACACGTTCTCGTGGGGCTTGTCGCCCGTCTTGAAGGAGCCGAGTTCGCGGCCGGTGGTGATGTCGAGTACGTGGACCGTGTTCGCCGTGGAGGCGGAGACGGCGACGCGGGTGCCGTCGGGCGAGACGGCCATGTGGTCGGCGCGGTAACCGGCCACGGGGAAGCGCCAGTTGATGCGTCCGGTGCGCAGGTCGAGGGAGACGACATCGGCGAAGCTGGGCCGGGAGACGACCATGGCGTCGCCGTCCGGGGTCGCGTACATGTCGTCGACGAACTGGTCGTGGCCCTCCCCCGGGCCGTTGCGGACGCCGAGGAAGAAGGCGAGTTTGACGGGGTTGAGGTAGATCTCCCGGAGGCGCTGCTCCTTGTCGGGGATCACGTTCAGACGGCCGATGCGGTGGAAGTCGCCCCGGGCGGCGATGACGTCGGCCGTTCCGTCCCAGTTGTTGCCGACGAACATCGCCTCGCGGAGACCGGCGGACGCCGGCCCCTCGGGCGCGGCCGAACCGGTGGCAGCGCCGGTGGCGACGAGGGCGAGGGCGACCGCGACGGCCGCGGTGAGGCGGCGGGGGCGGGTGACCGAGGTGCGGGGGGTCGACGTGCGCGTGCTCGACCTGCGGGGAGAGGGCATGCGGGGGTCCTTCTTCCGGCTCGCGGAGGTGGGCTTACCCGAAGTAACCATGTACATGTCAATTCTTGCAAGTCCCCCTCCGCACCTTCGTTCCGCAGGTCCCTCACCGCGCTCCGACGCCCGGTGGGAGATCATGGGATCCGGAACCCAGAAGGGACGGAACGGACGATGAGGCACCGCAGTGTCGCCGACCTGATGACGCCGACCGCGGTGGCGGTGCAGCCCGGGACGTCGTTCAAGGAGATCGCACGGCTCCTCGACGAGTACGGCATCACCGCCGTCCCCGTGGTCGACGAGGAGAACCGGCCGGTGGGCGTGGTCTCCGAGGCGGACCTGCTGCGGCGGCACACGGCGAAGGACGGACCGAGCACGGCCGAGGCCATGATGTCGAGCCCCGTCATGACGGCCCGGCCCTCGTGGACGGCCGTCGAGGCGGCGCGGCTGATGGAGCGGCACCGGGTGAAGCGGCTGCCCGTGGTGGACTCGGAGGGGCGCCTCATCGGGGTGCTGAGCCGGAGCGACCTGCTCCAGCTGTTCCTGCGCAGGGACCGCTCGATCCAGGAGGAGATCCGCGAGGACGTGGTGGTGCGCATCCTGCGCCTCTCCCCCTCCGCCGTGCACATCGACGTCGACGAGGGCCGGGTGACACTCAGCGGCACGCTGGACCGCCCGGGACTCGGCCCGATCATCGTCCGGCTGTGCGAGACGGTGGACGGGGTGGTGGAGGTCGCGGACCGGCTGACGTACGAGGAGGCCGAGGCGGCTCCGTCCTCACCGGGGGTGGAGGAGACCCAGGCGGCTCCGTCGCCTCCGGGAGTGAACGGGTCCAGGCTCTGACGTGGGCCCGCCCAGTCAGGGCTCGGGCGACGGTCAGGACCCCGGCGGCCGGTCAGGCTCGGGCGCCGCGGTCAGAGGTCGGGCGCCCCGGTCCGGGCGGGTCGCCTGTGCCCCGCCGGGCCTTCCTCGCGGGCGGCCGTCCCGTCAGGAGACCGCCTCCGGCCAGCCGTATCCGGGTCCGGTGTGCTGGGGTACGGTCCCCGCGCCCACCGCTTCCATGTCCCGGTTGGCCTCCCGCATGAGCTTGCCGGCCAGGTCCTTCATCGCCCGGCCGGCGGCGAGCTCGTCGCCGATCGCCGGCACGTCCGTGTCCGCCGGGTTGCACCGGGCGGAACCGTGTCCCGTGAGGGTCGAGTGTCCGGTGCTCAGCCGGGCCTCGGCCTTGGTCCTGCCGTCCTCCTCGACCAGTTCCACGCCGACCGTCCACTCCAGGTTGCGGGTCATGGCCTGCCTCCTCGCACACCGGACCGCGCGGAACCGGGGGCGCGGCCCCTTCCGATACCTCCAGGATCCATCCCCGGACGCCGGAACGCACGCGCACCGGCCCAGACCCCGGGACCGGCGCGCGGTCACTGCTCCCCCGGCGTCAACTGCGCAGGTACGAGGCTCCGTTGAGGTCGAGGATCGCGCCGGACGACCATTCGGCGGCGGGAGACGCCAGCCACAGGACCGCGGCCGCGATCTCGGCGGGTTCGGCCACCCGGCCCAGGGGACTCTGGGCGAGGATCGCGGCCCCCTCCGCCCCCTCCAGGCGGGGTGCGACGCGCTCCGTGGCGAAGAAGCCGGGCGCGACCGAGGCGACGGCGATCCCGTACGGGGCGAGGGAGACCGCGAGCGACTGGCCGAGCGCGTGGACGGCGGCCTTGGTCGCCCCGTAGGCCGGGTGGTCGGGTTCACCGCGGAAGGCCCCCCGGGAGCCGATGTTGACGATCCGGCCGCCCGAGCCCTGGTCGATCATCCGCCGGGCGGCGAGATGGCTGAGGTTCGCGGTGGCGAGCAGGTTCACGGACACGTGCCGCTGCCAGACGTCCACCCACTCCTCGTACGGGGTCTCGGCGAGGGGGTGGCGGAGATTCACCGCCGCGTTGTTGACCAGGACGTCGATCCCGCCGAGCGCCCCGGCCGCCGCGTCGGCCACGGCGACGGCTCCCGCCGGGTCCGCGAGGTCGCCGCCTACCAGGACATGACCCGCGCCGTCGAGGGAGTCCAGGGTCGCGCGGGCCTCGTCCGCGCGCGTACCGAAGTGGACGGCGACCCGGTCGCCGTTGGCCGCGAACGCCTGGGCGACGGCCCGCCCGAGACCCCGGGAGGCGCCACTGACGAGGACGCGACGGCCTGATGCGGGCAGGTTCATACGGGTGCCTTCCGGTCGGGTACGTCCCGCCGGGCATTCTGCCCGCCCCCGCCCCGGCCTCCCGCCCCGGGCCCGGGCGGTCGTGACCCGCGCCCGTTCTCGACGCATTCGACACGTTCGGTGCGTTCGGTGCCGGCGTTCGCGGCCACCCTGGTGCACGGGGACCGCGGCGCGTCCGGATGATGGCTGTCATGATCAATACATCCCGTGGTGCCGGCACCTCCCGGCGCAGCCTGCTCACCGCCCTCACCGCCACCGCTGCCGCGGTTCCTCTCGCGTCGCTGACCGCCGCCCCCGCGCGCGCCGCCGCGCAGACGGGTGCCCAGGCTGCCGCGCCGGCCGTGGCTCCGCTCGCCGCCCCCGTGTCCGGGCTCGGCGCGCCCAGATCCGCCGTGACGATCGCGGACCTCGGCGCCGACTGGTTCGGTCCCGTGGCTCTCGGCGCGCTCAGCACCGGCGTGCTGGCCGGCACTCCGACCCGCACCGAGGTCACCTCGGGCGGCCGACGGGTCGCGCTCCTGACGCACGGCGCCCGCACGGTGGTCCTTCCCGGCCCCGAGCGCACCTTCACCGAGGACAAGCGGCTCTTCGCCGACGACTTCCAGCGCACCCTGCCGGATCCGGCGCTGCCGGAGGCCGACCGGGTGTACTGGGGCACCGCCCCCGGCGGCGGCGGGTGGACCACGCTCGGCGGCTCCGCCACCGACTTCTCCGTGACCCCCGGCGCCGGGGTCATCAACCTCACCACGGACTTCGCCAGCCGTCACGCCAGCATCCGCGACGGCGAGATCACCGACGTCGACGTGCGCTCGGTGGCCAGGTTCGACAAGGTGCCCACCGGCCAGGCGTGCTCGTACGCCCTGTCCTTCGGCTACCAGGACTCGCACAACAACTACCGGGCCCGGCTGTCCTTCACCACCTCGGGAGCCGTCGAGCTCCGGGTCGAGAAGGAGGTCGCCGACGTCGTCACACAGCTCGCACCGGCCGTCTCCCTGGCCACCGGGGTCGCCGCAGGCACCGACTGGACCATACGGGTCCGCCGCGAGGGCACCAGGATCCAGGCCAGGGCCTGGCGCACGTCCACCGCCGAGCCCGCCGCGTGGACCGCCGAGGCCGACGACGCCACCTTCGCCAAGGGCCGGGTGGGCCTGCGCGCCCTCGCCAACGACGGCTGCACCAACCTGCCGGTCAAGCTGACGGTGAGCCGTTTCGAGGTCACCGACGCGACCTGGGAGGCGCCGCCGACGGTCACCCACCGCGACTGGGTGCGCGTCCTCGACCAACCGTTCGACGGCACCTGGACCCCGGCCGTCGAGGCCCGGATCCGCGCCTGGGCCGGTTCGACCGCGCCCGACGTGCTCGCCTACGCGGCCATGTTCCTGCCGGGCGCGCCGACGGTGAACGCGGGCGCGGGCACCGCCGCGGGCAGGCGGGTCCTCGGGCAGGCGGGCTACGGCTATCTCGACCCGCAGGGCAACCGTTACGAGGGCGCCGACTTCCACGAGTACATGAACCTCGGCTGGACCTTCCCGGACGGTACGTACACCGGCCCGTCCAGCAAGCAGGTCGGCAACCTGGACTGCTCCGGCTACACGCGGATGGTGTTCGGCTACCACCACGGGGTCCCGCTCGCGGCGGGCGCCGACACCTCCAGGACACGGCTGCCGCGCAAGTCCCGCGACATGGTGGACTTCGCGCCGGGCGTCCGCGTCGACCAGACGGCCGGCGGCACCCCGCCGGCCGCGGCGCTGCTCCAGCCGGGCGACCTCGTCCTCTTCAACGCCGACTCGGGTGACGACGGGGCGACCGTGACGGTCGACCACGTCGGCATCTACCTCGGCAAGGACGCGAACGGCAAGCGCCGCTTCCTCTCCAGCCGGAAGACCGGCAACGGCCCGACCATGTCGGACCTGGCGGGCTCCTCCACGCTGGACGGTACGGGCACGTACGCCGCGAAGCTGCACACCGTGCACCGGATCTGACGCAGGGCCCGGAACCACCCTCCGGACCCACGCGCTCCCGCGGCTCGGACCCGCAGGACGACCGGGCGCCCGCCCCCGTCCGGGTCCGTGCCGCGGGTGCGGTGCGACGGGTCATTCCCCCGGGACCCATCGGAGATCACATGGCAGCCATCGGATCGCGCATGGGAAAGATCTCCGGGACCGGAGTACGTTCGAGGACATCGCCACACCGACGGTCTCGGACCGAGGCGCCGGGCGTGCGATCCCCGTCCTTCGGCCTGAACCTGGCCCCCACCTCCCGGGAGAACCCCTATGCCCAAGATCCTTTTCGTGATGACCGGCGCCGACCACTGGACCCTGGCCGACGGTACGAAGCACCCGACCGGCTTCTGGGCCGAGGAGGCCGTCGCCCCGTACGAGGCGTTCACCGGCGCCGGGTACGAGGTCGTCGTCGCCACCCCCGGCGGCGTCGTCCCCACCGTCGACAGGAACAGCCTCGCTCCCGAGGTCAACGGCGGTCAGGACGGCGCCGACAAGGTCGCCGCCACCCTCGGTTCGATCACCGCGCTCGAGAGCCCGCTCCGCCTCGAGGACGTGGACCTGTCCGACTACGCAGCCGTCTTCTACCCGGGCGGCCACGGCCCCATGGAGGACCTCGCCGTCGACGAGACCTCCGGCAGGCTGCTGATCGACGCCCTGAACTCCGGCAAGCCGCTGGCCGTCGTCTGCCACGGTCCGGCCGCGTTCCTCGCCGCCACCGACACCGACGGCGCGAACGCCTTCGCCGGCTACCGGGTCGCCGCCTTCACCAACGACGAGGAGACCCAGTCCGGTTTCGCCGACAAGGCGAAGTGGCTCCTGGAGAGCCGGCTCGTCGAGGCCGGCGTGAACGTCCAGGTGGGCGAGCCGTGGGTGCCGAACGTGGTCGTCGACCGCAACCTCGTCACCGGCCAGAACCCCGCATCCTCTGCCCCGCTCGCCGCCCGGGTCCTCAAGACCCTGGCCGGCTGAGGCGGCGGTCGCGCCCCTACCGCCGGTCGCCCGCCAAGCCCGGGACGGGGAACCTGCCATAGAGGACCCGTAGGCTTTCCGTGTGAGGCATACGGATCCTGATGGGACTGTCGGCGCAGCGCGGTCCGCCGCGGCTCCCGTGGCGGACCTGAACCTGCTGCGTACCTTCCTCGCCGTCTACCGTTCCGGCTCGTTCACCGCGGCCGCCGGGCTCCTGGGTCTGTCGCAGCCCACGGTGACCACCCAGATCCGTGCCCTGGAGCGATGGACCGGCCGGGAGCTGTTCGAGCGGCTGCCACGGGGCGTCTCCCCCACCGCGGGCGCCCACGACCTCGCGACCCGCGTCGCCGCTCCCCTCGACGCGCTCGCGGTGGCGGCCGGCGACGGGTCCGACCCCCACGATCGGGCCTCCCCCGTCCATCTGGCGGGGCCCGCGGAGCTGCTCTGCACCCGGGTCCTCCCGGCTCTGGCCCCGTTGACGGCCGAGGGGGTACGGCTCAGTGTCACGCCGGGCCTGACCGAACCGCTCCTCGACGAACTCCGTGCGGGCCGCCACGATCTGGTGATCGCCACGTTCCGGCCGCGCGGGCGGGCCCTGGCGGCCGTTCCTCTGATGGACGAGGAGTTCGCGCTGGTCGCCGCCCCCGTCTGGGCCGACCGCGTCGAGGAGCGACTGGCCGAGGAGGGGCCGGGGGCGCTGCACGGCGTTCCTCTGATCACGTACGCGGAGGACCTGCCGATCGCCCGCCGTTACTGGCGGCACGTCTTCGGCACCCGGCTGTCCCGACCCCCCGCCGTCACCGTGCCCGACCTGCGCGGAGTCCTGGCGGCGGTCACCGCCGGAGCGGGTTTCACCGTCCTGCCGCGCTATCTGTGCGACGCCGAGCTGGCCTCCGGGGCCCTCGTCCTCCTCCACCGCCCCGACGACCCGCCCATCAACACCGCCTATCTCGTCCAGCGCCCCGGCCGCCCCGCCCACCCGGGCGTCACCCGCGTCCGCGACCTGCTGATCGAGGCCGGCCGGACCTGGTGACCGGCGCGCGACGGCTCACCCCGCGCGTACGGCGGGCGGGGTGACGGCGTCGGCGGCGGCGCGGCGCCAGGCGGACTCGCGGAGCAGCCGCAGTCCGTTGAGTCCGACGAGGACGGTCGAACCCTCGTGGCCGAGGACGCCGAGGGGTAGCGGGAGGCTCCCGAGGAGGTCCCAGAGCACCAGGACGGCGATGAAGGTTCCCGCGATGGCGAGGTTCTGCACGACCAGGCCCCGGGCGCGGCGGGAGAGCGCGACGACGGTGGGGACGGTGGCGAGTTCGTCCCTGACGATCACCGCGTCGGCGGTCTCCAGGGCGAGGTCGGAGCCGGCCCGGCCCATGGCGATGCCGGTGTGGGCGGCGGCCAGGGCGGGCGCGTCGTTGACGCCGTCGCCGATCACCATGACCCTGCGTCCTGCCCGCTCCTGGTCCTGGACGGCGGCGACCTTGTCCTGGGGCAGGAGGCCGGCCCGTACGTCGGTGATGCCGACGGCGGCCGCCAGACGGGCGGCGGCGCGCGGGTTGTCGCCGGTGAGCAGCGTCGGCGCGGTGCCGGTCAGCCCGGTCAGGGCGGCGACGGTGGCGGCGGCGTCCGGGCGGAGCCGGTCCTCGATGCCCAGGACACCGACCGGTGCTCCGTCCACGACGACCAGTACGGCGGTGTGGCCGCCCGCCTCCAGTTCGGCCGCCACGTCGGCGGCGCGGGTGGAGAGCGCGTCGTCGGCCCCGTGCAGGAGCCGGGCGGGGGCGCCGACCCGGACCTCGTGGCCGTTGACGGTGGCGGTGACGCCGATGCCGGGGGTGGAGCCGAAGTCCTCGGCGGGCGCGAGCCGGAGGCCGCGGGCGTGGGCGGCGAGGACGACCGCGTGGGCCAGCGGGTGCTCGCTGGGGTACTCGGCGGCGGCGGCGAGCGCGAGGAGCCCGTCCTCGTCCGGGTGTCCTGAGGCGATCGTCCCGTGCGGCCCGTCCGAAGCGCCCGCCCCCTCCCGGACGGCTCCTCGCTCGTGGTCGGCGGTCGCGCTCGCACGCGCCGCCGCTCCTTCCGGCGCAGTCGTCGTCCGGCCCGGTCCGGACAGGGGGCGGACAGCGGTGACGCGAGGGGTGCCCTCGGTCAGCGTGCCGGTCTTGTCGAGGGCGACCGCGTCGACCTGTCCCAGGCGCTCCATCACCACCGCGGACTTCACGAGGACGCCGTGCCGGCCGGCGTTCGCCAGGGCCGAGAGCAGCGGCGGCATGGTGGCCAGGACCACGGCGCACGGCGAGGCGACGATCATGAAGGTCATCGCGCGCAGCAGGGAGGCGGTCAGTTCGGCGCCGAACGCCAGCGGGACCAGGAAGACCGCCAGGGTGGCAGCGACCATGCCGAGCGAGTACCGCTGCTCGATCTTCTCGATGAACAGCTGCGTGGGGGCCTTGGTCTCGGAGGCTTCCTCGACCATGCGGACGATCCGGGCGATCACCGAGTCCGAGGCGTCCCGCCCGACCGCGACCCGCAGCACGCCCGTGCCGTTGAGGGTGCCCGCGAAGACCTCGTCACCGGTCTCCTTGACCACCGGCAGGGGCTCGCCGGTGATGGTGGCCTGGTCGACCTCGCTCGCCCCCGCCAGGACGCGGCCGTCGGCCCCGATCCGCTCACCGGGGCGGATGACGATGACGTCTCCGACCACCAGGTCGGCGGTCGGCACGCTTTCCTCGGCGTCGTCGTCCAGGAGCCGGGTGGCGGTGGCGGGGGCGAGGTCGAGCAGGCCGCGTACGGAGTCCTCGGTACGGGCGGTGGCGATCGCCTCCAGGGCGCCGGAGGTCGCGAAGATGACGATCAGGAGCGCTCCGTCGAGGACCTGCCCGATGGCGGCCGCGCCCAGGGCGGCGACCACCATCAGGAGGTCGACGTCCAGGGTCCTGTTCCCCAGTGCCTTCATGCCCTGCCACGCCGGTTCCCAGCCGCCGGTGAGGTACGTGGCGGCGAAGAGCGGGCCCCATGTCCAGGCCGGCGCCCCGAGGAGGTCCAGGGGGAGGCCGGTGAGGAACAGCAGCAGGGCGGCCAGGGCCCAGCGGGCCTCCGGCAGCGCCAGGACGCGGGTGCGCCGCCGGGCGTCCGCGGGGTCGGCGGACGGCGGTGCGGGCTTGGTCAGGGTGGAGGGCATGACGGAGGGAGCCCCTTCGCGGGAGGAGTCGTACGCCCACACCGTACAGGAACACTTGAACATCCATTCATGTATTCGTTTCCGTAGGATGCTGCCATGGGCCATGGAGTGAACGCACCGGACCGCAGCACGGCACCGCACACCCGTCTGACCCCGGAGAACGCTCAGCAGGTCGCCACCACGCTCCAGGCGCTGTCCACACCGTCGAGGCTTCTGATCCTGGCCCGCCTCCGCGAGGGGCCCTGCGCGGCGACGGAGCTCGCGGGTGCCGTCGGCATGGAGCAGTCGGCCTGCTCCCATCAGCTGCGCCTGCTCCGCAACCTCGGTCTCGTCACGGGCACCCGCGAAGGCCGCTCCGTCGTCTACTCGCTCCACGACGACCACGTCGCCGGCCTCCTCGACCAGGCCCTCTACCACGTGGAGCATCTCCGCCTCGGCATGCCCGACACGGCGACGGGGGCGCGCTGAGACGGCGCCCGTCTCCACGCGCGGGCGTGGACAGGGGCGCCGCCGGTCAGCGCAGGGTCGGCCCGTGCCGGCGCATCATCGCCAGGGACTCCATCCGCCTGGCGGCCGGCCGTGCGGTGCCCAGGGCGGCGCTCGCGGTGATCAGCAACGTCGTCGCACTGAGGGCGAAGCGCCCGGCCGGCCCGTCGAGCGCCAGGAGCGTGAGCACGGGGACCAGAGCCACGGCCGTCATGCAGAGTGCGGCGATCAGTCCGATCCGCACCTGGACGTACTGGATGTACTCGGCGGTCGGCCGGCCCGCAGGGATCCCGGGGATGAAGAGGCCCGCCCCCTTCAGCCGGTCGGCGAGTTCGACGGCGCCCGGCTCGATGCCCGCCCGGAGCCACGCGTGCGCGAAGACGACCAGGACGTACGGGAGGAGCAGCCACGGCCCCACCGGCGCGGGCACCAGGAGCAGCAGGGACGCCGGGACCATCACACCGAAGCCGCCCTGTCCGCCCCTCACGGGCACGTACGTGGGCGTGGCACCGTGCGTCCGGCGGCCGATCATGCGCTTGGCCCGCTGTACCGGGATGCGCCGGTCCCCCTGCTGCACGGCGATGACCACGGCGACCATGACCACGAGGGCGACGGCGACGAGAAGAAGGACGACGACGCCCCGTGTGCCTCCGGTCTCCCGGGCGGCGCTCAGCACCTGACCCGGGACGACCGCGGCGATCTGGGCGAGGAAGAGGACGGAGAAGCCCTCGCCGACGCCCCGGGCCGTGATCAGCCCGCCCAGCAGGACGACGACCGCCGTACCCGCCGTCATACAGGCCACCAGCGCGACCTGTACGAGCAGGCCGTCCGCGCGGGGATGAAGGAGGGACGAGTCGCCCGAGGCGCAGACGTCGGTGAGCGGGACGCAGCCGCCGTCGGCGACCGCGCCCACCACCACGACGGCGAACCCGGCGGCCAGGAGGACCGCCAGCCACCGCGTCACGCGCGCGAGCACGGCGGCGCCCTCCTCGCCGGCCGCCTGCAGGACCCGCACGCGCGGGACCAGCGGGCCCACGACCTCCATGACGAGACGGGCGGCGACGACGGGTGCCGTCCCGAAGACGAACACCGAGAGCCCGCCGAGCCCACCGCCGGTGAGCAACGCGACGAGGCCCTGGAGCGGACCCCCTCCCCCGGCACCCCCCGCGGCGGCCTCGTCGGGCGCCCCGCCGCGTACACCGGGCAGGGGCAGGTTCTGCCCCAGCCGGAAGACCACGACGGCGAGCACCGTCCACAGCAGTTGCCTCCGCAACTCCGGTACGCGCAGTACTCGTGCGAGCATGACCGACTCCCCCGTCCGTCCTACCGTCACCGGGGCCGGATGTTCACCCCACCGAACGCTCTCCCCTGTTGGACACGGAGTCAACTCCCTTACGGGCCAAGGGCGTCGCCGCTCGCGCCACGACCAGGAGGAAGAGCCCGCAGGCCGACACGAGCAACCACCCGGGGCGGGTCGCCGCGGCGAGGCCGGTGGGGCCGACGCCCGCGACCAGACCGCCGGCGACGGCGATGCCGACCGCCGCACCGACCTGACGGGCGGTCGACGTGATCGCTCCCGCGACTCCGGCCCGGGACGGCGGCAGTCCGCCGACGGCCGTGTTCGTCAAGGGGGCGTTGGCGAAGCCGAACCCGACGCCGATCAGCAGGAAGGCGAGGAGGATCACCCAGACGCCCGTGTCCTGGTCCAGGCGCACCAGGCACAGTCCACCGGCCGCGGTGAACCCGCCCGCGAGGACGAGCGGCAGCCGCGCGCCGCGCCGACCCACCAGGGCGCCGGCCCAGGGTGCGCACAGGGTGGCCCCGAGCGCCATGGGCAGGGTCGCGGCACCGGTCGCGAGCGGAGTCCAGCCGCGGGCGTGCTGGAGGTGGAGGGTGTTGAGCAGCAGGGTCACGTTCAGCGCGACGAACACCGCGGTCGCCCCGAGCACGGCCGTGACGAAAGGCGGCCGACGGAAGAGGCCGAGGTCCATCAGGGGTTCGTCGCGGCGCTGTTCGACCAGGACGAAGCCGGCGACGGCGGCCGCGGTCAGGGCGTAACCGGTGAGGGCCAGGGGTGACGTCCAGCCGATGCGCGGTCCCTCGATGAGGAGACCGACGGAGAGCCCGATCATCGCGGTGAGGAGCGCGGTCCCCGGCAGGTCGACTCGGCGGGCGCGCCGGCCACGGGACTCCGGTACGAAGACGGCGACCAGGACGAGAGCGACGAGGACCACCGGCACGTTGATCCAGAACACCGAGCGCCAGCCGAACGCGGCGATGAGCGCCCCGCCGGTGACGGGACCCGCCGCCATGCTGAGGCCGAAGACCGAGGCCCACACCCCGATCGCGCGGGCCCGTTCACGGGGGTCGGGCATCGCGTTCACCACGATCGCCAGGGCCACGGGGCTCAGCATCGAGGCCCCGATCCCCTGCGCGGCCCGGGCGGCGACGAGCGTGCCCAGGGAGGGGGCGAGGGCGCACGCGAGGGAGGCGAGACCGAAGACGAGCAGTCCGCAGCGGAAGACCCGGCGGCGCCCGAAGCGGTCCGCGAGGGCGCCGGAGACGATGAGCAGACCGGCCATGACGACGGTGTAGGCGTCGACGACCCATGCGAGGCCGCGGGTGGCCGTGCCGAGGCCGCGTCCGATCTCCGGCAGCCCCACGTTGACGATGGTGGTGTCCACACCGACCAGGAACATGCTGAGCGCGCAGACCGCGAGCACCGTCCAGCGTCTCCGTGGACTCAGTGGGGCGGGTGGGGCGGTCAGGGCTGTCGTGAGCATGGGCGTTCCCCCTTCGACGAAGTCGTACGCGCCCAGGTTGGGGCGGGGGGACGGCCCGGGACCAGAAACTTTGCGGATACCGCAAAACGGCCGCGTGGACGCTTTCTCGCATACCGCACAACGGCGCGCGGACGCCGGACTCGCGGACCGTTGCCGGGCCCGCCGCGGACGGTGCCGTCGTGCGCGTACGGCCGCCCCGGGAGGTCGGGGGGAAGTCGACGCGCGTCAACGGACCCCCGACCCGGCACGGAGTGCCGCCGGATCATAGGCTGCGGGTATGCCCAGAACTTCACCCCACATCGCCTTCGACGCCCTCCTCGCCGGCAACAAGCGCTTCGTAGCGGGCTCGGTCGAGCATCCGAACCAGGACGCCGCCCGTCGCACCGAGCTGGCCCCCGGTCAGAACCCGTTCGCCGTCGTCCTCGGCTGCTCCGACTCGCGGCTCGCCGCGGAGATCATCTTCGACCAGGGACTCGGGGACCTGTTCGTCGTACGGACCGCCGGCCACGTGCTGGGGTCGGAGGTACTGGGGAGCGTCGAGTACGCGACCAGCGTGCTCGGCGCACGTCTGGTCGTCGTCCTCGGACACGACTCGTGCGGGGCGGTCGCGGCCGCCCGCGCGGCGGTGGAGGACGGCTTCTCCGCCGGCGGCTTCGTCCGTGACGTCGTCGAGCGTGTCACGCCCAGCATCCTCGCCGCCCGGGCGGCCGGTCTGACCGGTGACAGCGACATCATCGACGAGCACATCCGGCACACCGTGGACCTGATGCTCGACCGCTCCCGTCTGCTGTCGCAGCAGGTCGAGGCCGGGGAGGTCGCCGTGGTCGGCCTCGGCTACCAGCTGGCCGAGGGCAGCGCGCGCCTGGTGACCTCGCGCGGGGACATCGCCGGAGGGGACGAGGAGGGCGACGCGCCTTCGAGCCGCTGACTGTCGACGCGTGACGTCGCCCGCCGACGCGTTGGTCCGCCGACGCGTCGGCCCGCTGACGCCCTGGTCCGTTGACGGTCGTGCGATCGGGAGCGGGCGTCTCACCCGGCCGGGCCGGGGCGCCCGGCGCCCGCGGGTTCCCGTCTGTGCCAGGAGCCGGTCCGGGGGTCGTGGGTGACCAGCCCGAGGCGGGCGAAGTCACGGAGCCAGCCCTCCATCGGCCACTCGCCCCACCGGTCGTGGAAGAGGGCGCCGTTGCGCAGGATGTCGTCCAGGTGCTCGACGGGCGGCCTGCTGACGGGGTGGTACTGGTGGTGGGCGGCGGCACCGCCGACCCACCACAGGTCCACCCCCCGGGCGGCGGCGGTCATGGCGAAGTCGGTGTCCTCGCCACCGTAGCCGGTGTAGTCCTCGCAGAAGCCGCCGATACGCCGCCAGGTGGCCGCGGTCACCGCGAACGACAGGGACCAGAACAGCCGGTGGTCGCCGCCGGTCCGCAACTCACCGTCCGAGGGGACGGGCCGTCCGGGGTGCGGCGGCGCCAGCCGGGACAGTGCGTCGAGGCGGTAACCGTCGGCGGGCGGCGGAGGGAGGTAGGCGACGGTGCCGCACAGCAGAGCGCCGTCCTCGGCGGCGTCGGCGTAGCGGGCCAGCAGGCCGGGTCCGGATACGCAGTCCACGTCGAGGAAGACCAGCAGGTCGGCGCCGGCCTCCAGAGCCCGCCGGGCGCCGGCGTTACGGGCGGCCGCCAGCGGCAGACCGCCTCCCTCGGTGCGCGGTACGGCCACGGTGTCGGCCGTCGGCGGACGGCCCCGCACCACGTCGGCGGCGCCCGGATCGTCCATGGTCACGACGACGTAGTGCTCGGGCAGACGGGCGCCGTGGGCGAGACCGCGTTGCTGCAGGGCCAGATGGCGGTGGCGACCCGCGACGAGGGTGATCACCGCGACGCGCATGTGCTGCTCCAGCCCGGGGGTGAGGTCGGGGCCGCGTCCGCGGGCGCGCCCGTGTCCGCGCGTACGCCGGTCTCCCCGCTTCCGCCCACGTCCGCACGTACGCCCGGGTGCGCGTGCGCTCCCAAGTCCTCACGCACGCCCAAGTCCTCACGCCCGCCCGAGTCCCTACGCGTACCCGAGTCGTCCCGCCTGCACGGGTCGGTGCGCGCCTCCGGGTCGGTGCGCGCCTCCGGGTCGGTGCGCGTCTCCGGGTCGGTGCGCGTCTCCGGCGAGGCCATGCGGTCGAGCAGTCGGGCGGCTCGCTCGGCCCCGTCACCCGGAGCCCACAAACCCCACCGGTCACCCCGGGTCCGTAGGGCTTCGTCCAGGAGGCCGGGCCAGTCCCGGGGCTCGGGCCAGCGGTCCCGGACGGTGGCGAGTCCGCCCGCCGCCAGGGCGCGGGCGGTGGCGTGCTGTTCGCCGTGCGGCCGGGACTGCGGGACGATCACGGCCGGAGTACGGGCCGCGGCGCACTCGGCCACGGCGTTCTGGCCCGCGTGGGTGACCACCACGTCGGCCCGGCAGAGCAGCGGCCAGGGGTCCTCGGTCCAGCCGCCCGGGCCGCCGAGCACCGTCCAGTTCCATCCCGGGGTGGCATCGGCCGCCCCCCGCAGGTCGGCCGCGGTCAGTTCGGTGCCTCCGGCACCCAGCATCAGCAGCACCTCCCGTCCGGCCGGGGACCGCTCGGACCGTGGACCCGCACCGTCCGGGTGACGCTCCTCGGGGCGGGGCCGTCCGTCGTGCCGGGAGAAGGCGCCGGTGTACTCGGTCTTGGCGTGCCACTCCGGTGGCCAGCCGGGTTCCGGCAGCGCCGCCGGCCAGGGCGCCATGAGGGCGTCGGCCAGGTCGTACGCGAGGCGGTGGGCCGCGTCGGAGCGGTCACCGCGCATCGCGGAGACCACGACGGGCACACCCATGAGCCGGGCCAGGGCGGCGACTTCGACCGAGACGTCGCTGACGAGCAGCGCGGGCGCGGTGCGCTCGATCCAGTCGGCGACGGCCGCCATCCGGGAGCGGAGCCCGGCGTGGTGGCGGGGTACCCAGTGCAGTCGGCCGTGCGCCGTGGGATCGGCGGTGGCGGTGCCCGCCGGTCCGTCGGTCACCGGCCCGGTGTCCAGGGGCAGCGGGATCCAGTCCCCGTGCCAGTCGGCGGGGCGGGGAAGCGAGGACAGACCGGTGAGGGGCGTACGGGTCCGGTGGGCGACGCACCGGGCGCGGTGGAGGTGCCCTCGGCCCTGGTGGTGGACGTAGTAGCCGATCACAGGGTCAACTCCTCGTAGATCGCGGTGTACTCCTGGGCCATGGTGTCCAGCGAGCAGAAGCGTTCGGCGCGTTCCCGCGCGGCCCGGCGGTCCAGCCGTACGGCCTCGGGAACGAGCGCGGCGAGGGCCGCGGGGTCGTCGGCCGGGGCGAGCCGCCCGCATTCCGGCGTGAGGATCTCGCGCAGCGCACCCCGGTCGAAGGCGCACACCGGGGTGCCGCAGGCCAGCGCCTCGGCGACGACCAGGCCGTACGGCTCTTCCCAGCACGGGGTGACGAGCGCCGCCGCCGCCCCGCCCACCAGCCGGGCCAGGGCCCTGCGGTCCAGGTGGCCGACGTAGTCGATGCCGTCGCCGAGGAGGGGTTCGACGTACTCGGCGAAGTACCGCGGGTCCCCCACCGGTCCCGCCATGCGCAGCGGCCGGCCGGCCTTGCGGGCCGCCTGCGCCGCCAGGTGCGCCCCCTTCTCCGGGACCAGCCGGCCCGACCAGACGAGGTAGGGCCCACCGGGGCCGGGAGCCCACAGGCGGGTGTCGATGCCGTTGCGCACCACCCGGGCCCCGGGCGCGGTCCCGCGCCAGGCCTCCGCGGTGTGGGCGCTGACGGCGGTGAACGTCACGGGGCAGCGGTCCTGCGCCTGGACGGCCGACTCGAGCCAGGGGGTCGGCGGGGTGTGCAGGGTGGTCACGACCGGCAGCCGCAGCGCCGACGCCATCGCCACGGGCAGGTGGTGGAGACTGTTGTTGTGCACCACGTCGAAGCGCCGTTCGCCGTCCTGCGCGAGGTCCAGCATGAGCCGCAGATAGGCGTGGTGCTCGGCCATCCAGACGGCGTCGGGCATGCTGACGTCCTGGCGGGCGGCGGGGCTCAGCACCGGCCGGTGCACGGGGAGTTCGCGCACCCCCAGGCTCGGGTCGGAGCCGGGGGCGGCGAACAGTTCCACGTGGTGCCCGCGCTCGGACAGCGCCTTCGCGAGCGTCCAGGTATGCGCCTCAAGACCTCCGGCGAACGGCTCGCCGACGGGGAAGCGGGCGGAGGCGATCAGGACGATCCGCAACGGGACGCTCATCGATCCAGCTCGTGGTAGAGGTCCCGGTGCGCGCGGGCGACGGCGGCACGCTCGGCGGCCCGGGCGGCGGCCGAGGCCCGCCACGCGGGACGCGTGCGGTACGCCTCCAGGACCGCGGCACGCAGGGACTCCTCGTCGAGTCCGTTCTCCGCGTCGTTGCCGAAGGACAGGCAGGGACGCTGCTGGGCGTAGTACCCGCAGGTGGGCGCCGCGACGGCGGTGCCCAGGTCGTGACACGCCTCGAGCCACCCCGAGTGGGTGCCGAAGGTGTACGGCAGGACGGACAGGTCCAGGCCGCCCAGGTAGTCCCACAGCGCGTCGTCGTCGAGGAAGTCGTGCTCGTGCAGGTGCAGCAGGCCGCGTGCCGCCAGTGCCCGCAGCTCGTCGAGCACGGCCGGGGCGTAGGCGTGCGCGCCGGGGTCGCCCACCTCGCGGTGGATGTTCACCTGGAGGTCGGAGTCGGGCAGCTCGGCGAGCGTCTCGGCCAGGACGCGCACCACGGGCAGGACGGCCATGTTGGGTCGCAGGCTCTTCGCGTGGAGGCCGACGCGGAAGCGGTCGTGCGGCGGGCGGGGCCGGGTCAGGTGCGGCCGCTCCACCACATGGGGGTGGGGCAGCACCGTGGCCGTACGGTTCCAGCGCCGTGCGATCTCGTCGGCGGCGCCGGGCGTGAGGGTGATCAGCCGGTCGGCCGCCGGGACGAGCACGTCCAGGGCGGCGCGGTGCGGCGCCGGGTCCACCTGGTGCGGGTTGTGCAGGTCGTGCACGGTGTAGACGAGCGGCTTGCCGTGGCGGCGCAGCGCGGTGACGAGCTCGTCGAGCGCGGCCGGGCCCTGCGCGTCGAAGCCGAAGTGGAGGTGGAAGACGTCGAACTCCGTATGGTGCCCGTCCACCCAGGCGGGTTCGAGCATGACGGGCGGCCACCAGCGGGCGGAGGTGCTGGGCGCGCCGTTGGGCCGGGGGTCCGTGAGGCGGATGACGCCGTCGGCGGCTTCCTCGTCTCCGCAGTGCCGGACGTACACGTGACCGGAGGGCACGGAGGCCACCCGTACCGAGCGGTCGACCGGTCGGCGGGGCGGTGAGGTCGGCAGGGCGGTCTGATCGGTCATGACGGTGCTGACTCCCGCGTGAGGGTTCCGGCGCCCTGGGCAGTGCCCGCGCCTCTTGTCACGGCATGCACGGCACGGGACCGGCGCGTCGGCACCGCTCGTCCCGTGCCTCGATGGTCGTACAGTCGCGTCGCCCGCGCCTCCGCTGAGGGTCAACCGTGGGGCGGACGGTTTTCCGTCGGATGCCGCGCATATCTCCGCGCCCCCGGGGGCAGGCGAGCGGCACGGGACGGGTGTCCCCTGTTGGGAGTAGAAGGAGAAGCCTGATGCTGATGGCCCACCCCACGGTGCTGACGGACCTCATCGAGCGGTACGAGACGCTGCTGCGTGCCGATGACGGTTCGGCCGAAGCGCGCCGACGGAGGGAAGACGTCACGTACACCCTGTGCGTGGCCACCGGCACGCGCGACATCGACACCGCGCTGGCCACCGCCCGCCGACAGCTGTCCGCCGCGAACACCGAGAGCCGCTTCGCGCTCGCCGGCTGACCGAAGCGCCGGCCTGTCCCCGAGGACAGACCGGCATGGGCGAGCACGGGTCAGGACCGGGGGAAGCCGCGCCCGGCCCTACTCACCCGCCGGTGAGGATGCGGATCTCCGCCACCGCCGGCACCGCTGCGGCGACCAACCAGATCAGCCAGAGGTCCATGGCGCTCTCCCGGCGGGTGCGACTCCGCGGAGGGCCGTACAAGCAGCGCACCCTTCTGTCGTGTCTACCCCGTTTTGCGACGGTGCACGCTCAAACCGCCGCCGTCGGCGCCCGCCTCCTGGACTGGCCCGACCAGCCCCTGTGATCAGTCTCCGGCCGGCCTGGTCGGTGTCGACGGAGACCTGCGGCGCGGCGGGAGTCCGGCCGGGCGGGCCCGGCCCTCGGCCGAGCCCGCCACACCGGCTCCCCACGGGAGCCGGACCGTGTCATGCCGTCAGCGCCGCAGTGTCAGCAGCCCCGGCCGGTAGGGCCACAGACCGTACTCACCCCCGGAGTCGGGATCGCGTCCCTGGTAGAGGAACTGCAGATTGCAGGGATCGACGGTGAAGGTCTGATCGGCGCCGGCGCGGATCAGCTCGCCATGGCTGATGTCGTCGGTCCACGTGACGCCGGTGTTGGCCTTGCCGGCGAAGGAGTTGCTCTCGGTCGCGGCCTGGGGCGTCCACGTGCCGTCCAGACTGGTGGCCGTGAACGAGCGGAAGTACCGGCCCTGCGAGCCGATCGCCTCGACGAGCATGAGGTAGCGGTTCTGACCTTGGAGCTTGTAGACCTGAACGGCTTCGAACAGGTTGTTCGTCGTGTCGCTCATGATCACGGTCGAGGTCGTTCCGAAACTGCCCGGGAAGTTCCCGATCGGCATGCCGGCCCGGTAGATCCTGCCGTTGTCACCGGCGAAGAACAGGTACATGTTCGTGCTGTCACCGATGAGCGTCTGGTCGATGGGTCCTGTCGAGGAGCCGGTGATGCTTCCGGAGAAGAGCGCCTGCTCCGACGACCAGCCGTTCGGGTTGGCGGGATCGCTCGACGTCCGGTAGGAGAAGGCTGTCCTCCCCCACTGGTAGGCGAGTACCCAGATGTTCTTCGGTGCGAAGTAGAAGAGCGTGGGCGCGACGACGGGCGTCGACATCGTGTTCTGGGCGGCCGAGGCCATCTCCGACCAGTCGGTGAACGGGCCGAAGTTCATCGAACCCCACTTCTCCCCCGTGTCGTGCGTCGTCGCGTAGACGAGCTGCCGGCCGTTGTAGGGGGCGACGGTGAAGTCCTTGAGCGAGACCCACCCCGGCTTGGGCTGTGCCAGCGGGCCCGTCGACGTCCAGCGGTACGTCGACGGAAGGGTGCACGGGCCGGGGTTGCCGCCGCCGACCTTGACGAGCTGCCACTGCTGGTTGCCGCCGCCCCAGTCGTCGTACTGGACGATGTTCGCGTTGTCGGCGGTGGAGCCGCCCTGGACTTCGAGGGCCTTGCCGCTGTGGCGCGCGATGAACCTCACGTGGCCGTCCGAGCTGTCGGCCAGCCGCCACTGCTGGTTGGCGCCGTTCAGGTCGGCCCACTGGACGATCGGGCCGCCGTTGGCGGTGGACCCGTTGTGGACGTCCAGCACCTTGCCGGAGTGTCGGGACTTGATGCGGTAGTAGCCGCCTCCCGAGTCGATGAGCTGCCACTGCTGCTGGTTCTGATCGTTCCTGGTCCACTGGGTGATGCGGGCACCGTCATGGGTCGCCAGGTTGTGGACGTCCAGGGCTTTGCCGCTGGTGCGGTTGACCAGCACGTACGAGGCGTTGGTGTCGATGACCGGCGCCGCGCCGGCGGGCTGCGCACCGAGGTAGGCGGCCAGGAACAGCAAGGGCACGAGGACCGCGAGCAGGCCTTTCGGGTGGAACGGGGACGGATGGCGGGACCACATCAGAAGAGCTCCTTCGGGGGGCGTGGGTGGGATGACCCCGACGAACCGCGGAGCGGAAGCGGCAGGGGGGCGGGTACGGGACGGACGCGGAGGCGGCCGCACACTCGACGCCGGATCGGGGCGCCGCATGTTAGCGCTAACAATTTGGTGCCTTCCGGTACGGTCGGGCGTTTGACGAGACTCCTCACGTGGAGGTGACACAGGGGCGTGTTCAGCCTTTGGTCGCGCCCGCGGTGAGGCCGCCGATCAGCTGCCGCTCAGCGACGGCGTAGAAGGCGAGGGCGGGGACCATGGCGAGCACGATGTAGGCGAGGACGAGCGCGTAATCGGTCGAGTACTGGCCTTGGAACTGCTGGACGCCGACCGGGATCGTCTGCCATGTCGGGTCGTTGAACACCAGCAGCGGCAGGAAGAAGTTGTTCCAGCTCGCGACGATCGCCAGCACCGAGACCGTGCCGAGCGCCGGACGCGCCATCGGCAGCAGGATCTTCCAGAAGAAGCGGAACTTGCCGCAGCCGTCCATGACGGCCGCCTCCTCCACCTCCGCCGGGACGGTCCGGAAGAAGCCGCGCAGAATGATGATCGTCATGGGGAGCCCGAAGGCCGCCTGCGGGAGGATCACCCCGAGCGGGTTGTCGAGCAGGCCGAAGTTGCGCAGCATGAGGAACAGCGGCAGGACGGCCACCGCGAACGGGAACATCAACCCGATCGTGAACAGCGTGTAGAACAACTCCCTGCCCCGGAAGGCATAGCGGGCCAGCACGAATGCCGCCATCGCGGCGGCCGCCACGGTGCAGCACGTCGTGCCGATCGCGATGCCCGCGCTGTTGGCGATCTGCCGCCAGAACATTCCGTCGCCGAGAATGCCGGTGTAGTTGCCGGTCTTCCACCGCTCCGGCAGGCCGAACGGATCGGTCGTCAGCTCGGCGGTGCTCTTGAACCCGGAGATCACCGCGTAGATCAGGGGCACGACGACGAACGCGCCGATCAGCCAGACCACGGCGTGCAGCGACAGGCCGCGTGCCGTCCCTCGGGCGTTCATCGGCCACCTCCCGTGGTGACGGCCCCGCCCAGGTCACGGCGGAGCACGTAACGCTGGTAGAAGAGGGAGAAGACCAGGCTGATCATGAACAGCACCACACTGATCGCACTGGCGTAGCCGACCTGGTACCGCTTGAACCCGAACTGGAACATCGAGATCGCCATCGTCTCGGAGGAGTGGTTGGGCCCGCCCGCCGTCATGACCCAGACGAGGTCGAAGAGCTGGATGGACCCGATGATCGAAAGGAAGACGCTGATCCGGATCGTCGGGCCGAGCAGCGGCAGCGTCACGTGCCGGAAGCGCTGCCAGGCGCCGGCGCCGTCGATGGAGGCGGCCTCGAGGATCTCGCGCGGGATGCTCTGCAGCCCGGCGAGGAAGAGCATCATGTGGAAGCCGAAGTACTTCCAGATCATGACCACGAACAGGGTCGGCATGACCGTGGAGGGATCGGCGAGCCACGTGCCCTGCAGCCCCTCCAGTCCGAGGACGCCGACGAGATGGTCGGCCATGCCGTCGCCGGGCAGGAAGATCATGGTGAAGAGGACCGCCGTCACCACCTCGGACAGGATGTACGGCGCGAAGAACAGCATCCGGTAGACGGCCCGGCCGCGCAGCCTCTGGTTGAGCAGGACCGCGGTGAACAGCGCGAAGGGCAGCTGCACCGTGACCGACATGACGATCAGGTACAACCCGCGCCGCAGGTCGCCGAGGAAGACCTGGTCGTCGAACAGCTTGGTGTAGTTGGCGAAACCGACGAAGTCGTCCATGGGGCCGATCCCGCCCCACTTGAAGAAGCCCGTCCAGACGGCGACGACGATCGGGGCGAGGACGAAGACGAGGAAGAGGACCAGAGCCGGGACGAGGAACCAGGCGACCGACGCCCAGCTTCCGCACGCGCGCAGGAGCGACCGGGCCGGGGCTGGCTTGCGCATCGGCACGGCGTCCTCCGTCCGCTCCTCGGCCAGGACGAACACGGAGTCAGGCACCCTTCGCAGCCTCGGTGATCGATGCGGTGACCTGCTCGGGCGTCTTCTCGCCGGCGATGAGGTCGGCGACACCGTCGTTGATCTCCTGGCCGACCGCCGGGGGGTAGGCCTGGTCGAGGAAGAGCTGGAAGCCCGTCGCCCTGACGAGGCTGTCGGCGACCACCTTCCTGTTCGGGTCGGTGAGTTGACTCTCCGCGCCCTTGACCACCGGCAGGAAGCCGTTGGACGCCAGCAGCTTGGACTCGTTCTCCAGGACGAGGAACTTCAGGAAGTCCAGCGCCTCCTTCGGGGCCCCCTTGCGCAGCGCGAAGCCGCCGCCACCGCCGAACACCTCGGTGACCTGACCGACGCCGCCGTCGACCGCCGGGAAAGGGAAGAAACCCAGGTGCGCTCCCAGGTCGGCGCCCGCGTCCTTCTGTACCGACGGCCCCCACTGCCCCATCAGCTCCATGGCGGCCTTGCCGTGGCCCATGGTCGCGGCCTGGCCGCCCGGGGTGGCGTAGCCGGCCCCGAGGAAGCCCTTCTGGAACGGCTGGAGGTCGACCAGTTCCTTGAGGTGGATGCCTGCCTGGACGAAGCCCGCGCCGGTGAAGTCCTTGGTCGTCGCGGCCTGCTGCAGCGCCGGGAGGCCTGCGACACGCATCGCGAGGTAGGCCCAGTAGTAGTGGCCCGGCCATTTCTCCTTGCCCGCGAGGGCGATCGGAGTGACACCGGCCGCCTTGAGCTTCCTGACGTCTTCGAGGAGCTGGGCCCAGGTGGCCGGCGGAGCGGTGATCCCGGCCTCGGCGAAAAGCTTCTTGTTGTACCAGAAGCCGACCATGCCGACGTCGTAGGGCACCCCGTAGGTCCGGCCCCCGAACTGATACGCCTGCAGCGAGACCGGCGTGAGGTCGGACGACCAGTCGAGCGCGTCGGTGAGGTCCTCGACCAGCCCCGCGTCGACCTGCTGCTGCAGCACACCGCCGCCCCAGGTCTGGAAGACGTCGGGGAGCCTGCCCGAGGAGGTGGTGGCGGTCAGCTTGGATTTGAACGCCTCGTTCTCCAACGAGGTCGTCTTGATCGTGACGTTCGGGTGAGCGGACGTGAACGCCGAGGAGATCTGCGGGAAGAGGGACTTGCCCGGTTCCGTGGTGGCGATGTTCCACCACGCGAACGTCACCTCGCCGTCGGCCGACCGCTGGTCGCCGGAGTCGTCGACGCCGCATGCCGCGGCCAGGGATACGGACAGTGCGGTCAGGCCCGAGAACGCCAGGAAGCTTCGTCGGCTCGGGGGTGTGCTGGCCATGGGACCTCCGGGGTGGGGAATGCCGGTGCGCGCCCGAAAACATTTCGAAACACTCTCGAATTCTGTGCTGCCACAAACTAGGAACGCGAGGCTTGTCGGTCAAGGCCTGTCGCCAACTTAAGCAAAAACAACGGCTGTTCGCGGGCTTGACAAGCAGTCACGCCAACCAGAAACTCTTCGAAAGTTTGCGATACCTTTCGCCAGCCGAAGGGGTCCGCGCGCAGAGGAGAGAAGTTGAGTGAGCAGCGCCCCACCCTCGCCGTCATCGCCGCGGAGGCGGGGGTCTCCCAGGCAACCGTGTCCAAGGTGATCAACGGCCGTTCCGATGTCGCACCCTCGACACGCGAACGGATCGAGGGTCTGCTGCGGTCCCACCACTACCTCCATCCCGGCCGGCCGGGCAGGGTCCGCAGGTCGGGGCTCGTGGACCTGATCATCGGCGGTCTGGACAGCGCGTGGGCGGTGGAGATATTGCGCGGCGTCGAGGCCGAGTGCGCCCAGCGGAGCGTCGGCACCGTGGTATCGCTCGTGCCGCCGGGCGAGGCCACGCCGTCGAGCTGGGCCGCCCTTCCGGCCCTGCACCACAGCGACGGCGTCATCCTGGTGACCAGCTCGGTCACCCGGGCCCAGCGCACCCAGGTCGAACGGGCCGGGGTGGCGCTGGTCGTCATCGATCCGATCGACCTGCCGGGCAACGGTGTGCCGAGCATCGGCGCGACCAACTGGGCGGGCGGCCTCGCCGCCACGGAGCACCTGCTGGAGCTGGGACACCGCCGGATCGCCACGATCGGCGGGCGCAAGGAGATGCTCTGCAGCCAGGCCCGCATCGACGGGTACCGGGCCGCCCTGGAGCGGGCCGGGATCGAGGTGGACCGCGCTCTGATCCGCTTCGGTGACTTCCAGCACGAGGGCGGGTTCCGGCAGGCCCGGGAACTACTCGCCCTCCCCGAGCCGCCGACCGCCATCTTCGCCGGCAGCGACCAGCAGGCGATGGGCGTCTACGAAGCCGCCCGGCAGGCCGGACTGAGCATCCCGCGGGACCTCAGCGTGGTCGGCTTCGACGACCTGCCGATGTGCGAATGGCTGTCACCACCGCTGACGACCGTGCGCCAGCCGCTGGAGGAGATGGGCCGACTTGCCGCTCGCACGCTCTTCCAGCTTCTTGACGGCCAACCCCTGGTCAGCCCCCGGATGGAGCTCTCGACCGAACTCAAGGTCCGGGTCTCCACCGCCCCGCCGCGTCCCTAGGAGAACCCCTTGACCACCGGTCCCTGGCGTGACCCACACCTCCCCGCGTCCGTACGCGTCGTCGATCTGCTCAAGCGGATGACGTTGGAGGAGAAGGCGGGCCAACTCGCGGGCTTCTGGGCGTTGCCCTCGGATCCGGGAGCGCCTGTCGCGCCGATGGAGGACGATTCGGGCGAATCCGCGCCCGGCCTCGACGACATCGTCGCCCACGGGCTGGGCCAGCTCACCCGGGTGTACGGCACCGCTCCGGTCACCGCTGAAGCCGGAATGGAACGGCTCGCCTCACTCCAGCGGCAGGTGACCGAATCCGGGCGGTTCGGAATTCCGGCGATCGCGCACGAGGAGTGCCTGACCGGGTTCATGACGTTCGGAGCGACGGTCTTCCCCGGGCCGCTGGCCTGGGGCGCGTCCTTCGATCCGGAGCTCGTGCGCCAGATGGCCGCCGCCATCGGCGCGGGTATGCGACGGGTCGGCGTCCATCAGGGACTGGCCCCGGTGCTCGACGTGGTCCGTGACTACCGGTGGGGCAGGACGGAGGAGTGCATCAGCGAGGACCCCTACCTCGTGGGAGCGATCGGCACCGCCTATGTGCAGGGCCTGGAAGGCGCCGGGATCGTGGCGACACTCAAGCACTTCGCCGGGTACTCGGCCTCGCGCGGCGGCCGGAACATGGCCCCCGTCGCCTCGGGGCCTCGCGAGTTCGCCGACGTGCTGGTCGAACCCTTCGTACGGGCGCTGCGCGAGGGAGGCGCCCGTTCGGTGATGAACAGCTACACCGACGTGGACGGCGTCCCGGTGGCCGCCGACCGACGGCTGCTGACCGAAGTGCTCAGGGGGGAGCTCGGCTTCAGCGGGGTCGTCGTCGCCGACTACTACTCCGTCTCCTTCCTGGAGACCCGGCACAACGTCACCGGATCGCGAGGTGCGGCCGGCGCGCTGGCGTTGACCGCCGGCATCGACGTCGAGCTGCCCACGGCTCGATGCTACGGCGAGCCGCTGACCGAACTCGTGCGGTCGGGAAGCGTAGCGGAGGAGCTCATCGACCGGGCCGCGGAACGTGTCCTGTTGCAGAAGGCCGAACTCGGCCTCCTCGACCCCGACTGGGAACCCGTCAAGCCCGAGCCCGTCGACCTCGACCCGCCGGAGAACCGGGCGCTGGCCAGGCTCCTGGCCGAACGGTCCACCGTGCTGCTCGCCAACGACGGCATCCTGCCGCTGCGGCCGTGCCGGGTCTCGATCAGCGGGCCCTACGCCGACGACCCCCAGTCCTTCCTCGGCTGCTACTCGTTCCCCAACCACATCGCGCGGCCCGGCGCCCTCGGGCTGGAGATCCCGACGCTCGGCGAGGCGCTCACCGCCGCCGGGTTCACGGTCACCACGGACGATCCGGACGTGCACGTACTGGTGCTCGGGGACCGGGCCGGCATGTTCGGCCGGGGCACCTCCGGAGAGGGCTGCGACGCCGAGACCCTCGACCTGCCCGGCGACCAGGCCGCACTCGCCTCCGCCGTGCTGGAGTCCGGTGTGCCGACCGTCCTGGTCCTCGTCGCCGGACGGCCCTACGCGCTCGGCTCACTGGCCGAGCGCGCGTCAGCCGTGGTGCAGGCCTTCTTCCCCGGCGAAGAGGGGGGGACGGCACTCGCCCGGATCATCAGCGGGGCCGCGGAACCGTCCGGGCGGCTCCCCGTCTCCATACCCCGCCGGGCCGGCGGTCAGCCCGGCACCTACCTGCACTCCCGGCTCGGCGGGCACACCGCCTGGAGCTCGGTGGACCCGACCCCGCTCTTCCCCTTCGGACACGGGCTGAGCTGGACCAGTTTCCGCTGCTCGGAGCTCTCGGTGGATCCCCACGCCGCGACGGACGGAGCCGTCGCCGTCTCGGTCACCGTACGCAACGTGGGAGAGGTGGCCGGAACCGAGGTGGTCCAGTTGTACCTCTCGGATCCCGAGGCGTCCGTCGTCCGGCCGCAGCGGTGGCTCGCCGGATTCGGCAGGGTCGAACTGCAGCCGGGCGCGGCCGCGCGGATCACCTTCTCCGTCCATGCCGACCGGACCTCGTTCACCGGGCTCGACCTGCGCAGAAGAGTGGAACCCGGAAGGATCGGGGTGGCCGTCGGACGGTCCAGCGGCGATCTTCCGCTCCAGGGCTCCTTCACTCTGGACGGCCCCGTACGTCACCCGGCGGCCGACCGCGTCCTGTCCGTTCCGGTCGAGATCGTCCCGGTTCCATGACCGGGTCGTTCGGCGATCCCGTACTGCCCGGGTTCCGGCCCGACCCTTCCGTCTGCCGAGCGGGAGCGGACTACTACGCGGTGACGTCCAGCTTCGAATGGTTCCCGGGCCTGCCCGTGTTCCACAGCCGCGATCTCGTGAACTGGCGGCGCCTCGGCTCCGCGCTCGACCGGGCATCCCAGCTCGACCTCGATGGGTGCGAGCCCTCGCGGGGGCTGTTCGCACCGACGATCCGGCATCACGACGGGGTCTTCCATCTCGTCTGCACACTGATGGACGGACCCGGCCACTTCGTCGTCACCGCGACCGACCCGGCGGGGCCGTGGTCGGAACCCCACTGGCTTGAGGGCGACGGCTTCGACCCGTCGCTGTTCTTCGACGACGGGCCGGACGACGGCGACGGCGACGGGGACGGCCGGGCCTGGTTCACCGCGGCCCGCGTACGGGACGAGGCGGCCGGCCGCACCGAGATCTGGATGCGCGAATACCTTCCCCTCGAGCGACGGCTCACGGGACCCGAACACGTCCTGTGGTCGGGCAGCCGACCGGGGGCCCGATGGTCGGAAGCCCCGCACCTCTACAAGACCGACGGCACCTATCTGCTGCTCACCGCCGAGGGCGGAACCGACGTGGACCACAGTGTGGTGGCCGCCCGCGCCGACCGCGTGACCGGCCCCTACCGGGGCGCCCCCGGCAACCCGGTGCTCCCACCCGCCACGGGCCCGACCAGGTGCACCGGGCATGCCGACCTCGTCCGAACCCCTGACGGCGACTGGTGGGCCGTCCTGCTGGGCGTCCGCCCGGGTTCCGCCATCGGCCGCGAGACGTTCCTCAGCCGGATCACCTGGGACGACGGCTGGCCGGTCTTCTCCCCCTCCGGCCACATCGGCCTTCGCCGCCCCCTCCACGACGACTTCGCCACCCTCTCCGCCGACTGGAACACGCTGCGCACGCCACGCACCCGGTTCTGGAGCACCGGCGACGGGCTCCGCCTCCATCTCCGCCCCGAGCGCCTCGGCGACCGCACCACCCCGTCCCTCCTGGCTCGCCCCCAGGAGCACCCCGACTGCGACGTCTCCACCGAACTGCGCTTCACCCCCGCCGCACCGGACGAACAGGCGGGGCTCGCCGTAGTCCTCGACGACGACACGCACCTCCTCCTCCTCCTGCACAGCACGGAAGGACTCAGCCTCCGCCAGGGGCCCGATGTCCTGGCCCGCGTTCCCGTTCCCCCGGGCCCCGTTCGCCTCGGAGTCCGCATCCGCGGCTTCCGTCACACCTTCGCCTACGCGGCATCCGACGGCACCTGGCAGGACCTGGCCACCGTCGAAGCCACCTTCCTCACCCCGCTGTTCACCAGCATCCAGCTCGGCCTCTACGCCACATCCAACGGCCGCGTGTCCACCAACCAGGCGCATTTCCCGTGGTTCGACATCACGTACCCGAGCCGGCAGTGACGGCCGGGACTCAGGCGCCGATGAGGAAATGCGCTTTTACGGCGATCTCTTCCCAAGAGTCGCCGTTCAGATCCCGCACCCTTGCGCGGAAATCCGCCGCGTTCAGTCCCGTTCCGTGAATTCCCTCCTGGAGGCTCAGTCATGCGCTTGACCGCCAGTCCCCCATCCACCGTCCGCCGGAAGATCGACGGCCTGTGTGCGGCGCTGATCGTCGCCGTCCTCAGTTCGGTCGCCGTACTGGTGGCGCCGCTGACATCGCACGCCGCCGAGACCACGCTCGGCAGCGCGGCGGCGCAGAGCGGACGCTACTTCGGCACCGCCATCGCCTCGGGCCGGCTCAACGACTCGGCGTACACGACGATCGCGGCCCGCGAGTTCAACTCGGTGACGGCTGAGAACGAGATGAAGATCGACGCCACCGAACCACAGCAGGGCCGGTTCGACTTCACCGCCGCTGACCGCGTCTACAACTGGGCGGTGCAGAACGGCAAGCAGGTGCGCGGCCACACCCTGGCCTGGCACTCCCAACAGCCCGGCTGGATGCAAGGCCTCAGCGGCAGCACGCTGCGCCAGGCGATGACCCACCACATCAACGGCGTGATGGCCCACTACCGGGGCAAGATCGTCCAGTGGGACGTGGTGAACGAGGCCTTCGTCGACGGCACCTCGGGAGCCCGGCGCGACTCCAACCTGCAGCGCACGGGCAACGACTGGATCGAGGTCGCCTTCCGCACCGCGCGCGCGGCCGACCCGGCCGCCAAGCTCTGTTACAACGACTACAACGTCGAGAACTGGACCTGGGCCAAGACCCAGGCCATGTACGCCATGGTCCGGGACTTCAAGCAGCGCGGCGTACCGATCGACTGCGTCGGTTTCCAGTCGCACTTCAACAGCGACAGCCCGTACAACAGCAACTTCCGTACCACCCTGCAGAGTTTCGCCGCCCTCGGCGTCGACGTGGCCATCACCGAACTCGACATCCAGGGTGCCTCGGCCACGACCTACGCCCAGGTGACAAACGACTGCCTGGCCGTCCCGCGCTGTGTCGGCATCACCGTCTGGGGTGTGCGCGACACCGACTCCTGGCGAGCGGAGCAGTCTCCCCTGCTGTTCAACGGCGACGGCAGCAAGAAGTCCGCCTACACCTCCGTCCTCAACGCGCTCAACGCCACCTCCCCTCCGCCCGCTCCGCCCGGTTCCGGACCGATCAAGGGCGTCGCTTCGGGCCGCTGCCTGGACGTGCCCGGCTCCAGTACCACCGACGGCACCCAGGTCGCCTTGTGGGACTGCAACAACCGCACCAACCAGCAGTGGACCCTCACCGCCGCAGGTGAGCTCAGGGTCTACGGGGACAAGTGCCTGGACGCCGCCGGCACCGCCAACGGCTCCAAAGTCCAGATCTACAGCTGCTGGGGTGGCGACAACCAGAAATGGCGCCTCAACTCCGACGGATCGATCGTCGGCGTCCAGTCCGGCCTCTGCCTCGACGCCGCCGCCGCCGGCACGGCCAACGGCACCCTGGTCCAGCTCTACTCGTGCTGGAACGGCGGCAACCAGCGCTGGACCCGCACCTGACCTGCCAGGAGTGGTGCTGACGGAGCGCGTTCCGTCATCCACGGCGGGGCCGCAGGCGGATGTGCCTGCGGCCCCGCTCGGCGCGTCGGGTCAGGACGGGTCGCCGTACTGGAGTCCGCGTCCGTTGGTGCCGACGTCGACGCGCGCGGCAGTTTCGGGGTCGCCGGTGATGACGCCGACACCGCCGACCATCCACAGGTCCCGGGCGGTGCCCGGGACGGCCATGAGCCGGCCCGAGGGCAGAGTGCCGGCGCGGGCGGTGAACACGCCCGGCCGGCCGGTGCAGACCGAACCGGCCGTCGCGTCGCCGATGGAGTCGGCGTACGTCAGGTACAGCGAGCCGTCACCGGAGACCTGGCGGCGCGGGTGGCGGGTGCTGTGCCGGATGCCGTTCAGCTGTCGGTGGGGGCGTGGTGGGCTGTGGTCCCCTCGCGTCGTCGGCGGGCTGCGGATGTCCCGCAGGGGACGCCGGGGTGAGGGTTCGCGGGGGCGCGCCGATGTCGTCGCTCCCGTGGGACCGGTGCGCGCCGTGCACGACCAGCGCCCAGAGCAGGCCGGCGAACGCAGCCGTGTGGAGGAGGGCGCGGACGTGGTTCCAGACGACCCACCGGTTCTCGAAGTCCGCGCGGACCTCCGCCAGATGACTGAGGTGGGCGGGGTCGCCCACGCTCGCGAGTCGGTCGTTCAGGGGGACGTTGACGGCGCTGGTGACCACGAAGGCCACCAGGTACAGGACCAGTGCGACGATCAGCCACGGCAGAGCGGGACGGCCCTCGTCGCGCCAGGCCAGGAACACCGCCAGGCCGAGGAGGGGGATCGAGCCCATGAACGGGAGCATGAAGGCCGGGTTGATGATCGCCTTGTTGATGCCCTGCATCGCTTCGACGAGGGTGTGGTCGGACGATCGGGCCAGGCCGGGCATGACCGCGTAGGAGAAGGCGGCGAACAGTCCGGCCATGAGCCCCGTGGAGAGCGTGGCGGCGAGCAGCACGACGGTCTGCAGGTTCTTCATACGGCATCCTCCTGGGTTCCGGATCCCCTCGACCACGCATCCATGACGTCGCCACAGCTCGACTGTCGCTCACGGTGACGGCCTCGGCAACGGCCTTTTCCGCAGCCTGCGTTAACCTGGCGGTTAACGCGACCGAGGGACGGCGGCGAACCGGGGGGCCCGTGGAGATCAGGGACATGGAGATCTTCCTGGCGCTCGCCCAGGAGCTGCATTTCGGTCGGACCGCCGAGCGGTTGCGCGTCTCCCCGGCCCGGGTCAGCCAGGCGATCAAGAAGCAGGAACGCCGCATAGGCGGCGCGCTCTTCGACCGCTCCAGCCACCACGTCCGTCTCACTCCGCTCGGCCGGCAGCTCTACGACGACCTGCTTCCGGTGCACCGTGGACTGCGGCAGAGCCTGGAGCGGGCGGCGTTGACGGCCGGCAGGGGGACGGAGGTGCTGCGCCTGGGCATGATGTCCAGCAACAGCGAGGACCTGCGGCCCGTCCTCGCCGCGTTTGCATCCCGCCGCCCCGGGTGCCGCGTGCAGATCCGCGCCGTGGGCTACGACGACCCGTTCTCCGCCCTGCGCCGCGAAACCGTCGACGTCCTCCTCGCCTGGCTCCCCATCCGGGAACCTGGTCTCACGGTGGGTCCGGTGGTCTACACCGAGCCCGTCGTCCTGTGCGTGTCCTCCACCCACCGGTTGGCCGCCCGTGAGTCGGTCTCCTACGAGGACCTCGCCGACGAGGCCGTCCCGACCGGTGCCACCCCCGACTACTGGCGCGAGGCGCTGATCCCCACACGCACCCCCGGCGGACGGCCGATCGCCAGGGGGCCGGCCGTGATCGACGGCACGCAACTGCTTGCCGTCGTCGCCAGCGGGGAAGCCGTCTGCCCCGTTCACGCGCACGCGCTGCGCTACTACGCCCGGCCCGACATCGCCTACGTCCCCATCCACGACGCCCCGCTCAGCCGCTGGACGCTCTGCTGGCGCACCGGCGGCGACACCGGCCCGATCCGCGACCTCGCCGAAGTGGCCGACGCCCTCGGCCCCTTGGCCCTGTGACCGGGGAGCGGCGAACGCGAAGGGCCTGGACGTACGGGGCGGGAACGGCGACCCGCTTCTGTCGGGGTGGCGAGGCCCCCGGCCTGCGTACGTTGCGGCCCCGCCCCTTTCGGGCGGGAGACGGGGTGCCTCGCGGTGACCGGGACCGGGACCGGGTCCCGGTCAGGACCGCAGGAAGGCGAGCACCGCGAGGACCCGTCGGTGCCCTTCGGTGGCCACCGGCAGGTCGAGCTTGGAGAAGATGTTGCCGATGTGCTTGTTCACGGCCGCCTCGCTGACGAACAGCTCGGCGGCGATGGTCGCGTTGGTGCGGCCCTGGGCGACCAGGCCGAGCACCTCGCGCTCGCGGGGGCTCAGCCCTTCCAGGGGGTCCTTCCGCATGCGTACGAGCTGCTGGATCACCTCCGGATCCACCACCGTCCCGCCGACGGCGATCCGGTCGATGGCGGCCGTGAAGTCGGCCACCGCCGCCACCCGCTCCTTGAGCAGATAGCCGACTCCGGCTCCGCCGCCGGAGTCCAGCAGGCCCAGCGCGTAGGAGCGTTCCACGTACTGGCTGAGCACGAGCACCGGCAACCCGGGGAACTCCTCCCGGAGTCGCACGGCGGCCTTGAGCCCGTCGTCGCTCAGCGTCGGCGGCATCCGTACGTCGGTGACGATCAGGTCGGGCCGCTCGGTGCGCACGGCCGCGACCAGGGCGCCGGCGTCACCGACCGCCGCCACCACCTCGTGCCCGACCCGCTGCAACAGCCCGACCAGGCCCTCGCGCAACAACACGGCGTCCTCTGCCACGATCAGGCGAAGCGACACGGAACCTCCACATGCAACAGGGTGGGACCACCGACCGGACTCGACACCCGCAGACGTCCGTCGAGCGCCTTGACCCGGTCGGCGAGCCCGGTCACACCGCTGCCCGCTTCCGTGTCCACGCCGCCGCGGCCGTCGTCCGTGATGTCGAAGATCAACAGATCGGCATGGTAACGACCGCGCACCTCCGCGCTCGCGGCCCCGCTGTGTCTGGCGATGTTCGTCATGGCCTCGTTGATGAGGTAGTACATGGTCGTCTCCACCTTCCTGGGCAGCTTCTCAGGCAGCCTCAGGTCCACCGTGACCGGGATCGGGAACCGGGCGGCGTAGTCCTCGATCGCCGCGACAAGCCCGTGATCGGCCAGGACCGGCGGATTGAGCCCCCGGATCAGCGCCCGCAACTCCTGGTGGGCGGCGGACAGCTGGGCCTCCGCCCGGGTGAGCAGGTCGGCCTGCGGGGAGTCCGGAGAGGTGTCCAGGCGCAGCATCCCGAGGGTCATCCCCAGGGACACCAGCCGCTGTTGCGCCCCGTCGTGCAGATCACGTTCGATCCGTACCCGTTCGGCGTCGAAGGTGTCCAGGAGGCGCGCCTGCGAGGCACGCACCTCGCGCAGCTCCTCCGCGAGCTCCCGGTCGCGCGGGGCGAGGAAGGTACGGGCCAGGGCGGCCCTGGCGCCCGCCCAGGAGGTCACCGTGTAGGGCGAGGCGAGCAGCACGGTCACGCTGAAGACCGCCCACGGCCAGGTCTCGCCGTCCAGCGAGCTGAGGAAGACGGCCGGCACCCCGAAGCAGAAGCCCAGCACCATCAGGTCCAGCCACCACAGCGCGGCCGTCGAGATCAGCGTGAACAGCAACTCCCGCCAGGTGACCTGCTCCTTGAGCCGGGTCGCCACCCAGGCCTTCGTGCCCCCTGCGTACGGGCGCCTGTGCGGGTCCGGCAGCCGGTCGAGGTCCACCAGCCGCAGCCGGTGGCGCTCCACCGTGGCGACCACCGTGGAAGCCAGCACCAGACCCACCAGGGGGGCTATCCCGATCAGCACCACCAGCAGGACGACTCCCGCCGCCAGACCGACGGCGAAGACCATCAGCGCCACCGCCCCGACCAGGACACCGCTGCTCAGATAGGCCAGCGACCGCCAGGGCCAGCTCGACGTCAGAAAGCTCATGGGGCGCTGGGCCATGGCCTGCCAGGCCGTAGTGGGACGCATCCGCCCACCGTAGCCGGGGCAGTCCGGGCCGCCGGGGTAGAGCTGGCACTACCTCGGAAGTAGAGCGGGGATCAGTGCCCCGCTCCCCCCTCCTGCGGTGAGATCGACGCATGACGACAACGAGGCAAACCTCCGGGCAGGACGCGGTCGAACTCCACGGCGTACGCAAGGTCCACGGCACGGGAGGCCACGCGGTGACCGCACTCGACAGCGTCTCCATCGGCTTCCCCCGCGGCACCTTCACCGCCATCATGGGGCCCTCGGGCTCAGGGAAGTCCACGCTGCTGCAGTGCGCGGCGGGACTGGAGCAGCCGACCGAGGGACACATCGTCCTCGCGGGCGTCGACATCGGCCGGCAGAGCGAGAAGCAGCGCACCGAGCTCCGCCGTCAGCACGTCGGCTTCGTCTTCCAGGCGTTCAACCTCGTCGAGTCCCTGACGGCGGCCCAGAACGTGGAGCTGCCCTCCCGCTTCGCGGGCCGCAAGGTCAAGCCCGAGCAGGTCGCGGGCGCTCTCGCCTCGGTCGGTCTGGCCGAGCGGGCGAACCACCGGCCCAGTCAGCTCTCCGGTGGCCAGCAGCAGCGCGTGGCCCTGGCCCGCGCCCTGGTCACCCGCCCCGACGTCCTCTTCGCCGACGAACCCACCGGCGCCCTGGACACCGTCACCTCGCACGAGGTGCTGCGCATGATGCGGATGCTCGTCGACCAGGAGGGCCAGACGACCCTGATGGTCACCCACGACCCCGTGGCCGCGGCCGTGGCCGACGTCGTCGTCTTCATCAAGGACGGCCGGATCGCCGACCGGATCGTGCTGGACCGGGACCCCCGGACGAACAACGCCGCGGCGATCGCCGCCCACATGACCCGACTGGAGGCGTGATGCTCATCCTCGCGAACGTACGTGAACGCTGGTCCAGCTTCCTCGGAGCCTTCCTCGCCGTCATGGTCGGGGTGGCCCTCATCACCACCACCCTCGTCATCCACGACTCCTCCCGCCCCACCGTCCAGGACCGCTATGCGGGCACCGCCGCCCTGGCCCTGCCCGAGCGGGCGCTCGACCGGGAGGGCAGCCCCGAGGACCGGATGCCGTGGAGCCAGGCCGAGGCCGCTCCGATCCGGGCCGAGCTCCACGCGGTCCCCGGAGTCGCCTCCGTCGTGGTGGACCGTTCCTTCTACGCCCAGGCCCTCAAGGGCGACGAGCCCGTCACCGACGAGGGCGCCGCGGAAGCGGGACACGGCTGGGGCAGCGCGCAGATGGCGCCCTACAGGCTCGTCTCCGGCCGGGCCCCGAGCGGTCACGGCGAGGTCGTGGTCGACCGCGCCCTGGACGTGGCAGCGGGCAGCGAGCTCACCGTCAACATCACGGAGGGCCGCAGGCAGTTCACCGTCGTCGGCACCGTCGACGGCCCCGGCTACTACTTCAGCGAGGCATTCGCCGCCGAGCAGCAGCCCGGCGTCGTCGCCCTCGCCCTGATCGCGGACGAGGGAGCGTCCGCCGCCTCCGTCGCGTCCGCCGCACAGGGGACCCTCGGCGGCAGGGGCGACGTGCTCGCCGGCGAGGCGCGCTCCGAACTCCAGCCCCGGTACGTCGAGCACAAGCGCAACCTCGGCGTCCAGCTCATCAGTGCCATGGCCGCACTCGGCCTGTTCACCACGGTCTTCGTCGTCGCCTCCATGCTGATCCTGTCGACCGGCATGCGCCGCCGTGAGATCGGCCTCCTGCGCACCATCGGCGCCGCACCGAGCCAGATCCGCCGCATGATCCTCGGTGAGGCCGCCGTGGTGGGCCTGCTCGGTTCGCTCGTCGGCTGCCTGACCGGCATCGCCGCCACCCCGATCCTGCGAGACATCCTCAAGGGCCTGGACGTCACCCCGCCGGGCATGGAGGTCACCGTGGCCGCCTGGCCGCTGCTCACCGCCTCGGCGGTCGGCGTCGGCGTCAGCCTCATCGGTTCCTGGGCCGCCGGCCGCAAGGCGGCGAAGGTGGCCCCGATCGAGGCCCTCCTGGACAGCCGTTCCGCCAACGACGGCATGGGGCGCGGCCGTTGGATCGCAGGACTGTCGGTCCTCGGCCTCGGGGCCGCCCTGGCCGTCGGCACCGCGACCACCGGCGCCGACACCCGTATCAGCATGGCGCTGTTCGCGACCATGACACTCATCGTCGCGGCGGCCCTGCTGGCCCCCGCCCTCGTCGGCCCCCTCGGCCGCCTCCTCACCGCTCCCCTCCGTACACGCGGCTCGGCCGCTCCCGTCCTGATCCGCTCCGAACTCACCGCCAACTCCCGCCGCGCCGCCTCCCTGGTGGCCCCCGTGATCGCCGCCGTCGGCTTCGCGGTCCTGCTCAGCGGAGCGGTGGAGACGATGCGGGTGGCCTACCCGGCGGGCGAGGCGCTCAAGGTCGCCGGCCAGACGATCGTCACCTCGGACGGCACCCCCGGCAACACCGATGAGGTCGTCGCCGCCCACCCGGTGGGCAAGGCCTCCCTGCCGACCCGCGCCTTCGTCGGCGATGAGCGGACCGTCCTTGACGTACTCGGCAGCCGTGACGCCCGGTGGAACAAGCCGGGAGAGGCCGTGCTCGGTCGGCGCACCGCCGCCGACCTGGGCCTGGAGCGGGGCCAGAGCGTCCTGGTGCGGTTCGCCGACGGCGCGGGCGTCGACCTGACGGTCAGCCAGATCTCGCCCGACGACCCGGCCCGCGGTGACTTCGTGGTCGCCCGTGACCTGGTCCGAGCCCATGACCCGGCCGCGCTCACCGACGACATCTTCGTCCCGGCGGGGCACAAGGCCTCCGCCACGATCCCCGGCACGGTCGTGCACGACGCCATGCGGTACGCCCTCGACGACTACAACACCGACGCCAAGCTCACCGACAGCCTGGCCGCCATGCTCATCGCCATCGCCGTCGGCTACAGCGTGATCGCCGTCGCCAACAGCATGGCCATGGCGGCCCACGGCCGTCGCCGCGACTACGCGGTGATGAGGTCCGCCGGCGGCACCGTCCGCCAGCTCCTCGGGCTGGCCGCCGGCGAGACCGCGGTGCTGGTGGCCGTCGGCGCGGGCCTCGGTGTCCTCGTGACACTGCCCCCACTGGCGGGCATGGCCTCCGGCCTCTCCCAGGCCACCTCGTCCGACGTCGGCCTGCACCTGAACAACGGAGCCGTCCTCACGGCGATCATCGGCACCCTGGTCGCGGCGGTCCTGGCGGGGGTGCTGGTCACCGGGAAGACCCTGCGGAAGACCGCCTAGCCACCCCGACGACGACGTGCCCGCCTGCCTGCGGCGGGTCGGGGCAGGGCCGGGGTCCGGATCGGACGTACGCGGTCGGCGTCCTCGCCCAGGGCGTTCCGCCCCGGCCACGGGCCTGACGTCCCTCCCCCGGGCTGTGAGGCCGGCGGGCCCGGTCGGTACGTTGCGGCCGCGGGCGCGGCCAGTCCCGACGCGCCGATACGGACAGGCCCGACGCCGCCGAGGGGGAGGCGCCCCCGACCGGCCGGAACGTTCGCAGCCCCCGCACACGCCCGACGGGGTGCCCGGCCGCCCCCGCACACGCCCGACGGGGTGCCCGGCCGCCGCCGGGCACCCCGTCTCAGCTGCGACCGCCAGGTCAGGCGTTGCCGAACGCGAGCAGGACGCCGCCCTGCGCGGGCGCGAACAGCCTCCCCTGCGCCGTCCCGAGCCCCGGCACGGTCCAGCCCCGCCAGTCGCTCTCCGCGACGATGTTCTCCATCGGATGCGGCTCCGCGGACAGCCGGTACGACCAGACCCTCTTCCCCGTCTGTTCCTCCAGGACCACCAGCTCGCCGGAGCCGTCGGCCACGTACACGTGCCCCCCGGCGACCAGGCGCACCGTCGCCGCCTGGCGCGGGCTCGTGTACGTCCAGCGCGTGGCGTATCCGGCGGTGGTGTCGAGGGCCTTCACGACGCCCCGGTTGGCGACGTACACCCGCCCCGTGCCGAACGCGGGCGTGGCGTCGGCGGGCAGCCTCCGCACCACGGCGCCCGTCCGGCGGTCGTAGGCGACGACGTTCGCGTCGTCGGCGAAGCTGTTCCGCAGCCACAGGGCGCCGTCGCCCAACGCGGTGGGGTTCCCGCCCGCCCCTGACCTGTCGGGCACGTCGTAGCGCCGCAGTTCCTTTCCGGTCGCCCGGTCCAGCTGCTGGTAGGCGAGATTGTCGAAGCCGATCCAGACGCCCTGGTCGTCGACGAGGACGGGGGCGAACCCGTTCTCGACGAGGGGGGCCTCCCACAGGCGAGCGCCGGTGTCGGCGCGCAGCGCGTAAGCCCTGCCCCGACCGTCCTGCGCGTAGACGACGTCGGCGTACCAGGCGGGCGGGTACTGGCAGAACCCGTTGCCGAGCTCCACGGTCCACTTCACGGTTCCGGTGGCGGGGTCCCACGCCCGTACCTGGCCGTCCATGGTCTGCGTGTAGAGCAGCCCCCCTCCGTAGGTGACGGTGGCGTTGGGCCGACTGGTCAGGAACCTCTGGGGCCACAGGGACCTGCCCGTAGCGGCGTCGAGCCCGACGAGTTCCATGCGCGGGCCGCCCTCGTCGCCCTGGTCGGCGTTGACGACGGCGAAGACCTGGCCGCCGACGGCCACGGGGGCCGACACGACCGACCCCAGGTCACGCTGCCACAGCTTCTTGAACGGCGGCTTCGCGGTGGCGCCCACGACCCGGCTGTCACCTCGCGCGTTGGCCCGGTACCCGACGGTGCCGCTCCGTACGGGCATCGCCGCGGGCCCTTCCGCCGACGGTACGGGCGACGCCGGCGGCGCGATCCCGAGCACCAGCAGGGCGCACGCCGTCGACGCCACCGCTCCCGCCCGCCACGGTCCTCGAAGCGCGGTCCCGTTCACATGACCCCCCACGGTCTTGCTGAAGTTGACGATCCGTCCGATCCACCTCGGACGGCCTCGCCCTCATACCCCCGCCCGTTGCTCCCATACACCCTCGGGAACGCACCTCGCCGTTCTCCGTGTGGGGAGCGGCGTCTTTCCGCACGGCGCATCCGACGTGCCGAGTGGCGCCGCAGCGGTCCTGTGCGGACCAGGGGGTGTCTGACACATGATCACCGCGCGGGGATGTGCATGCCCGGTCGCCTTGCCTTGCCGTACGGGCGTCGGCCCGTGAGTCTGGGTGGGTGCCGGGCCACTCCGACCTGCCAGGACCTGCACAGCGGCTTGTCTGTCCGTCTCATCAGGAGGTACTCATGAGGATGCTCATCAACGTTCCCGAGACCGTGGTCGCCGACGCGCTGCGGGGGATGGCGGCCGCTCATCCCGAGCTCACCGTCGACGTCGAGCGGCGGGTCGTGCTGCGGCGGGACGCGCCCGTGGCGGGGAAGGTCGCGCTGGTCTCCGGCGGCGGGTCCGGGCACGAGCCGTTGCACGGGGGGTTCGTGGGGCCCGGGATGCTGGCGGCCGCCTGCCCCGGGGAGGTGTTCACGTCTCCGGTGCCCGATCAGATGGTGCGGGCCGCGGCGGCCGTCGACAGCGGCGCCGGGGTGCTGTTCGTCGTCAAGAACTACACCGGTGACGTGCTGAACTTCGAGATGGCGACGGAACTCGCGGAGGACGAGGGCATCCAGGTCGCCAAGGTCCTCGTCGACGACGACGTCGCCGTGACGGACAGTCTGTACACGGCGGGCCGGCGTGGCACCGGCGGCACGCTCTTCGTGGAGAAGATCGCGGGCGCTGCCGCCGAGGAGGGCGCGCCCCTCGAACGGGTGGAGGCGATCGCCCGCCTGGTCAACTCACGCTGCCGGTCTTTCGGCGTGGCCCTGGGCGCGTGCACCACCCCCGCCAAGGGAAGCCCCACCTTCGACCTGCCGGCCGGGGAACTGGAGTTGGGCATCGGCATCCACGGCGAGCCGGGCCGTGAGCGGCGGCCCATGATGACCTCCCGGGAGATCGCGGACTTCGCCGTCGACGCCGTCGTCGAGGACCTCCGCCCGTCCGGGCCGGTGATCGCGCTGGTCAACGGCATGGGCGCGACCCCGCTCCTGGAGCTGTACGGCTTCAACGCCGAGGTGCAGCGCGTGCTGGGCGAGCGGCGCGTGCCGGTGGTCCGTACCCTAGTCGGGAACTACGTGACCTCGCTGGACATGGCCGGCTGCTCGGTGACGCTGTGCGAGGTGGACGAGGAACTCCTCCGCCTCTGGGACGCTCCCGTGCAGACGCCCGCGCTGCGCTGGGGTCGGTGAGACGAGGGATGGGAGAGGGGACCGGCATGACGGAGGACTTCGGCGCGGACTTCCTGGTGCGCTGGCTGACCGCGGTGGCCGAGGCCGTCGACCGTGAGGCGGACCGGCTCACCGAGCTCGACTCGGCCATCGGCGACGCCGACCACGGGGCCAATCTGAGGCGGGGGTTCACCGCCGTCACCGAGACCCTGGCCGAGGAGTCGCCGGCGACACCGGGCGCGGTGCTGACCGTCGCCGGACGGCAGCTGATCTCCACCGTGGGGGGCGCGTCGGGACCGCTGTACGGCACGCTGCTGCGTCGTACCGGCAAGACCCTCGGCGACGACGAGCGGGTCACCCGGGCACGGTTGGCGGAGGCGCTCGGCTCCGGCGTGACGGCCGTGTCGCAGCTGGGCGGCGCGCAGGCGGGCGACAAGACGATGCTGGACGCGCTCCTCCCGGCCGTGGAGGGCCTGCGGGAGTCGTTCGAGGCGAGCCGCGCCGCCGCCGAGGAGGGCGCTCTCGCGACCGTACCGCTGCGGGCGCGCAAGGGCAGGGCCAGCTATCTGGGTGAGCGGTCGGTGGGGCATCAGGACCCGGGGGCGACCTCGTCCGCGCTGCTGTTCACCGCGCTGGACGACACCGCGCGTGCGGAGGGGGCGTCATGAGCGGCGGGAGCCGGGGCGGGCCGGTCCGCGACGGTTCCGTGCGGGTCGGCATCGTGCTCGTCTCGCACAGTGCCGCCGTCGCGACCGCAGTGGCCGAGCTGGCCAGAGGGCTGTCCGGTGGCGGCGACCTGGCGCCGATCGTCCCCGCCGGCGGGACTCCGGACGGTGGTCTGGGGACGAGTTCCGGGCTGATCTGCGAGGCGGCGAAGGCCGCGGACCGGGGCTCGGGAGTGGCGATCATGGTCGACCTGGGGAGCGCGGTGCTCACCGTGAAAACGTTGCTCGCCGAGGGCGACGAGCTTCCCGAGGGCTCCCGTCTGGTGGACGCGCCGTTCGTCGAGGGCGCGGTCGCCGCGCTGGTCACGGCGAGCGCGGGAGCGGACCTCGACGCGGTGGTGGCGGCGGCGTCGGAGGCGTACGCCTACCGCAAGGAGTGACAGCGCTGTGTGAGCGAGAAGCCGCGCCGGGTGGCGACCGTGTTGTGATGTACCTGGTCAACACACTAGTGTCGCAGGGCCTTGGTGTTCGGGAAACCGGTGCAGTACCGGTGCGGCCCTCGCCACTGTGATCGGGAGGTCCGGCTCCACCCCCGCGGGATGTCACCCTCGGGGAAGCCACTGGACCGCGATGGGAGACCGTCGTGGTGTGGGAAGGCGGAGTCCGGGCGTATGACCGTCAGCCAGGAGACCGGCCAGGGTGCGTTGTCCATCCACGAGGTGCTGGAGAGGGTCTCCCAACCATGCATATAGCCGAGGGGTACCTACCCCCTGTGCACGCGGCCGCCTGGGGCGTCGCGTCCGCACCGTTCATCGTCCACGGGGTCCGCGCGCTGACCCGCGAGGTACGGTCCAACCCCGAGTCCACTCTTCTGCTCGGCGCCGCCGGCGCCTTCACCTTCGTCCTCTCGGCTCTCAAACTGCCGTCCGTGACCGGTAGTTGTTCCCATCCGACCGGTACGGGTCTGGGCGCGATCCTGTTCCGGCCGCCGATCATGGCGGTCCTGGGGACGATCACCCTGCTCTTCCAGGCCCTGCTGCTCGCCCACGGAGGGCTCACCACGCTCGGCGCGAACGCCTTCTCGATGGCGATCGTCGGGCCCTGGGCGGGTTACGGCACGTACCGGCTGCTGCGCCGGTCCGGTACGCCGCTGATGGTCGCCGTCTTCTTCGGCGCGTTCGTCGCCGACCTGTCGACGTACTGCGTGACCAGTGTGCAGCTGGCGCTCGCCTTCCCGGACCCGGGCAGCGGTGTGGCCGGGGCGCTCGCCAAGTTCGGCGGGATCTTCGCCGTGACGCAGATTCCGCTGGCCGTGAGCGAGGGCCTGCTGACCGTGCTCGTGATGCGGCTGCTCACGCAGTCCAGCAAGGGCGAACTGATCCGGCTCGGCGTCCTCGCCGGGCGGACGGCGGAGCAACGCGAGGAGGCGGCCGCGCGATGAGCCGGAACGCGAAGATCAACGCCCTGTTGCTGCTCGTCGTCGCGGCGCTCGCGGTACTGCCGCTGGCGCTGGGGCTCGGGGATCACAAGGAGGAACCGTTCACCGGGGCGGACGCGGAGGCGGAGACCGCGATCACGGAGCTCCGGCCGGACTACGAGCCGTGGTTCACGCCGCTGTACGAGCCGCCGTCCGGGGAGGTCGAGTCCGCGCTGTTCTCGCTCCAGGCGGCGCTGGGCGCCGGTGTCCTCGCGTACTACTTCGGTCTGCGGCGAGGGCGGAGGCAGGGCGCCGCACGGGCCGGGGCGACCGGGGCGGACGGGGCCGCCGGGGCTGCTGAGGCATCGGGGGTCGTCGGGCCTGCTGGGGTCTCTGGGCCTGCTGGGGCCGCCGGGCCTGCTGGGGCTGCCGGGGAGGTCGGGGTCTCCGGGGCTGCTGAGGCCTCCGGGGTCGCCGAGGCCGCTGAGCCTGCTGGGGCCGCTGAGCCCGCTGGGGCATCCGAGGCCGCCGGACCTGCTGCGGCCGCTGAGCCCGCCGGGGCGTCCAGGGCTGCCGGGGGCCTCGTGGACGGTGCGGTCGCGGCGCCCGGAGCCCGGGAGCCGGGCGGCCCGGGAGTTCCGGCCGACGGGCGGGACGCGTAGCCGCCGATGCTGCCGATCGACGCGGCGGCGCACAGCAGCCGCTGGCGCCGCCGTCATCCCGCCGAGAAAGCGCTGCTCGGCTTCGGTCTGACCCTGTGCGCGGTCTGTCTGCCGCCGTGGCCGGGGGCGGTGCTCGTGGCCGCGGTCACGCTCGGGGTGCTGCTCGGGCCGGCCGGTGTGCCGGGCCGGGCGCTGTGGCGGGCGTTCCGCGTCCCGCTCGGCTTCTGTGTCACGGGCGCGGTTCCGCTGCTCTTCGAGGTGGGCGGCGCCCGGGGGCTCGTCGCGTTCGCCCCGGGAGGTCCGGTCCAGGCGGTCGAACTGCTCCTGCGGACCGCGGCGGCTTCGCTCGGAGTGCTGTTGTTCGCGTTCACCACGCCGGTCTCCGACGTCCTGCCCCGGCTCGTCCGGGCGGGGGTGCCGGCGCCGGTGGTGGACGTGGCGCTCGTGATGTACCGGATCATCTTCCTGCTGCTCGACTCGCTGTCCAGGATCCGGCAGGCCCAGGCCGCCCGGCTCGGGCACACCACCCGGGCCGCGGCCTGGCGCTCGCTCGCCGGTCTCGGCGCGACGACGTTCGTCCGGGCCTTCGACCGGGCGCAGCGCCTGCAGTCGGGGCTCGCCGGGCGGGGGTACGACGGGACACTGCGGGTGCTGGTTCCCGGGTGCGTGCCGTCGCGCCGGTTCCTCGCCGCCACGGGCGCCCTGCTCGCGGGGCTCGTCGCCCTCACCCTCGTACTGGAAAGGTTCCTGCCGTGACGTCCGTGACGCCTCCGCCGCATTCGCCGCCCGCCTCCCTTGCGGCTCCCGTGGTGGAGCTGGTGAACGCGGGCTTCGCCTACGAGGAGGGCCCGGCCGTCCTGTCGGGCGTGAACTTCCCGGTGGTGCGGGGGCGCGCGGTCGCGTTGCTCGGGCGCAACGGCAGCGGCAAGACGACCCTGCTGCGGCTGCTGAGCGGCGGGCTTCGCTGCGGGAGCGGTTCGCTGGTCCTGGACGGGGCGGAGGTGGCGTACGACCGGAAGGGGCTGACCCGGCTGCGGACCACCGTGCAGCTGGTGACGCAGGATCCGGACGACCAGCTGTTCGCCGCCTCGGTCGGCCAGGACGTGTCGTTCGGTCCGATGAACCTGGGGCTGCCCGAGGACGAGGTGCGGGTGCGGGTCCAGGAGGCCCTGGAGGCGCTGGACATCGTGGCCCTGGCGGACCGGCCGACGCATCTGCTGTCGTACGGGCAGCGCAAGCGGGCCGCGATCGCGGGAGCCGTCGCGATGCGGCCGAAGGTGCTGATCATGGACGAGCCGACGGCCGGGCTCGACCCGCACGGGCAGGAACGGCTGCTCGACGCGCTCCGGCGGCTTCGGGAGGCCGGGACGACGGTCCTCATGGCGACGCACGACGTCGACCTGGCGCTGCGGTGGGCGGACGAGGCGGCGGTGCTCTCCCCCGCCGGTCTGCGCACGGGTCCGGTCGCCGAGCTGCTCGCGGACGACGCGCTGCTCGACGCGGCCCGGCTGCGACGGCCCTGGGGCACGGCCGTGGCCAGGCTGTTGCGGGCACGGGGCCTGCTGGCCGCGGACGCGCCGGAGCCGCGGACGCCGGAGGACCTCGACGTGCTGCTTGAGGCGGCGGCACGGCCGGTGACCGAGTAGCCGAGTAGAGGCGCCCGTGTCGCGGAAGGTGGAGCCGTTGCAGCCACCAAATGACGGGCGCTCCTGTTACCGAGTAGTACACATCACGTCCCCGACCTTCTGCAACTAGTTGCATAACAGGAAGGGGTCCCCTACAACTGAGGGCGACCATCCCGCGCGAGGAGGCGCCCCATGACCCCGTACCCGCACCTGCTGAGCCCGCTCGACCTCGGGTTCACCACCCTGCCCAACCGGGTGATCATGGGCTCGATGCACGTCGGCCTCGAAGAGACCGAGCACGGCTTCGAGCGCATGGCCGCCTTCTACGCCGAGCGGGCACGCGGCGGTGTGGGCCTCATCGTCACCGGCGGCATCGCGCCCAACGACGCCGGGCGCCCGTGGGACGGCGGGGCCAAGCTCACCACCGCCGACGAGGTCGCCGAGCACCGGCTGATCACCGACGCCGTGCACGGCGCCGGCGGCCGGATCGCGATGCAGATCCTGCACTTCGGCCGGTACGCGTACCACCCCGCCCTCGTCGCGCCCAGCGCCCTCAAGGCCCCGATCAGCCCCTTCGTACCGAACGAGCTGACCGACGCCGAGGTCGAGCAGACCGTCGAGGACTACGCACGCTGCGCCGAACTCGCCAAGGAGGCCGGTTACGACGGCGTCGAGGTGATGGGCTCCGAGGGCTACCTCATCAACGAGTTCATCGCCTCCGCCACCAACCAGCGCACCGACCGGTGGGGCGGCTCCTACGAGAACCGCGTCCGCTTCCCGCTGGAGATCGTCCGCCGCATCCGCGAGCGCGTCGGCGAGGACTTCATCCTCGTCTACCGCCTCTCCATGCTGGACCTCGTCCCCGGCGGCTCCACCCTGGAGGAGGTCGTCCGCCTGGCCAAGGAGATCGAGGCCGCGGGCGCCACCATCATCAACACCGGCATCGGCTGGCACGAGGCGCGCATCCCCACCATCGCCACCTCCGTGCCGCGCGGGGCCTACACCTGGGTGACGAAGAAGCTGATGGGCGAAGTCTCCGTACCGCTCGTCACCAGCAACCGCATCAACACGCCCGAGGTCGCCGAGGAGATCCTCGCCGACGGACGCGCCGACCTGGTCTCGCTGGCCCGCCCCTTCCTCGCGGACCCGGACTTCGTCGCCAAGGCCACGGCCGGGCGCGCCGACACCATCAACACCTGCATCGGCTGCAACCAGGCCTGCCTCGACCACACCTTCAACCTGAAGATCACCTCCTGCCTGGTCAACCCGCGCGCGTGCCACGAGACCGAGCTGGTCCTCTCCCCCACCCGCCGCGCCAAGCGGATCGCCGTCGTCGGCGCCGGCCCGGCCGGCCTCGCCTGCGCGGTGTCGGCCGCCGAGCGCGGCCACTCGGTGACCCTCTTCGACGCCGCCGACGAGATCGGCGGGCAGCTGAACGTCGCCAAGCGGGTCCCCGGCAAGGACGAGTTCCACGAGACGCTGCGCTACTTCCGCGTGCAGCTCGCCGAGCGCGGGGTCGACGTGCGCCTCGGCACCCCGGTCGCCGCCACCGACCTGGACGGCTACGACGAGGTCGTCGTCGCCACCGGCGTCTCCCCCCGCACCCCCGCCATCGCGGGCGTGGACCACCCGAGCGTCGTCAGCTACCTGGACGTGCTGCGGGACGGCGCGCCCGTCGGCGAGCGCGTCGCGATCATCGGCGCGGGCGGCATCGGCTTCGATGTCGCGGAGTTCCTCACGGACGGCGGCGAGGGCGCGAGCCAGGACCCCGAGACGTACTTCCGCCAGTGGGGTGTGGACACCTCGTACGAGAACAGGGGCGGGCTGCGGGCCCCCGAGCGCGCCGCGCCGCCTCGTCAGGTGCACCTGCTCCAGCGCAAGGAGACCAAGGTGGGCGCGGGCCTCGGCAAGACCACGGGCTGGATCCACCGCACGGAGCTCAAGCACCGGGGCGTGGCGATGGTGGCGGGCGTGTCGTACGACCGGATCGACGACGAGGGCCTGCACGTCACGATCGGCGGCGAGGCGCAGCTGCTGCCGGTCGACACGGTCGTGCTCTGCGCCGGGCAGGAGCCGCGCCGGGACCTGTACGAGGAGCTGGTGGCGGCGGGCCGGGTGGCGCACCTGATCGGCGGGGCGGACGTCGCCGCCGAGCTGGACGCCAAGCGGGCCATCGACCAGGGCACCCGGCTCGCGGCCACCCTGTGATCGCCGTGGCCGGCCGCTCCTAGGATGCGTGCATGTCCCTCCCGCACGCGATCCTGACCGCGCTGCTCGAGAAGCCGTCCTCCGGCCTCGAACTGACGCGCCGCTTCGACAAGTCGATTGGTTACTTCTGGTCGGCCACGCACCAGCAGATCTACCGCGAGCTGGGCAGGCTGGAGCAGGCGGGGCACATCCGTGCCCTGCCCACCCCGGTCCCGACGCGGGGGCAGCGCAAGGAGTACGAGGTGCTGCCCGCGGGCCGCGCCGAACTCGGCACCTGGGTCGCGCGGTCGGAGGACCCGAAGCCGATGCGGGCCGCCCTGCTGCTGCGGATGCGGGCGGCCGCCGTGGTCGGCGCGGCGGGACTGCGCGCGGAGCTGTCCCGTCATCTCGTCCTGCACCGGGAGCAGTTGGAGGAGTACCTGAGAATCGAGACCCGGGACTTCCCGGCGGAGCGCCGCAGCACGGAGCCCGACCGCCTGCGCCATCTCGTCCTGAGGGGCGGGATCGACATGGAGCGCTTCTGGGTGGAGTGGCTGACGAGCGCGCTCGCGGAGCTGGGGACGCCCGACCCGGCCTGATCCGGGCCTGGTCCCGGCTTGGCCCGAGCCTGATCCGGGCTTGCTCCGAACCTGATCCGAGTCTGATCCGATCTGGCCCGGCCCCCGTCCGGCCCGGCCCAGGCCGAGGTGTCCGCCCCGCCCACTGGCGCGATCCGCGCGCGGCCGAAACCGTACGGCCATGTCCGGGGCGCGGGTGACGGGACGCGACCGTGAGCGTACCGGCGTGGATACTGGGCCGTCGGAGTTCCACGACACGAAAGGGCGCACATGGCCGACGACTTGGGGCACCGCGTGACACGTCACGCGGTGGTCATCGGGGGAAGTCTCGCCGGGCTGCTTGCCGCTCGGGTGCTGGCCGAGCACGCGGAGCGGGTGACGGTCGTCGAGCGCGACCGCCTCCCGGAGGGGCCGGAGGCGCGGCCGGGCGTGCCGCAGGGCCGGCACCTGCACGTCCTGATCGCCGGCGGACAGCAGGCGCTCGACGAGCTGCTTCCCGGGTTCATGGACGAGCTGCACGCGCTCGGTGCGCCCAAGGTGGGTGTCCCCGAGGACATGGTCCAGTGGCAGAACGGGCAGTGGTTCAGCCGGACGGCGGCGACCGCGCACTTCTACGCCGGCCCGCGTCCCCAGCTGGAGTGGCTGGTGCGGCAGCGGGTGCTCGCCGACCCGCGCATCGAGCTGATCGAGGGGACGGAGACGGTGGGCCTGACCGGCGACTCCGCGCGCGTCCGGGGGGTACGGCTGCGTCAGCGCGGCGCGGGGACCGACAAGCAGCCGCGGACCCTCGCGGCCGATCTGGTGGTGGACGCGTCGGGGCGGTCCACGAAGGCGGCCGACTGGCTGGCGGACATCGGCGCGGAGGCCGCGCACGAGGAGATCCTGGACACCGGTCTGGCGTACGGCACCCGGGTCTACCGGGCTCCGGCCGGAGACGCGGGGACCGACGCGACCGGCTACTACATCGTGCCCGGTCCGGCCCAGGTGTACGGCGGCGTGGTGCTGCCCCTCGGCGACGGACGGCACCTGGTGACCCTGTCGGGGCTGCGCGGTGACGAACCGCCGACGGAGGAGGGCGCGTTCGAGGAGTACGCGAAGCGGTTGCCGCATCCGGTGGTCAGCGACTGGCTGGCGCGGGCCGAACCGGAGTCCCCGGTGTACGGATTCCGCGGCACCGCAAACATCCGGCGGCGGTACGACCGTCCCGGGCGCCGCCCGGCCGGGTTCCTCGCCACCGGCGACGCGCTGTGCGCCTTCAACCCCATCTACGGGCAGGGGATGGCGGTCGCCGCTCTCGGCGCGGTGGCGCTGCGACGGGCGCTCGCCGACCCCCGGCGCACCCCGACCACCCGGCAGGTGCAGCGCGCGCTGCTCGACGCTTCGCGGCAGGCCTGGGACATCTCGGCGGGCGCCGACAAGAAGATGCCCGGCGCGACCGGTGACGCGGCCCGGCCGGGGCCGCTGGACAAGGCCGTCGGCTGGTATCTGAGCCGGGTGCAGGCGCGGGCCGCGGGTGATCCGACGGTGGGGGCGCCGTTCCGTGCGGCGCTCACCCTGACCGCCCCCCTGACCTCGCTCTTCGCGCCGCCGGTGGCGCGGGCGGTGCTCTTCGGACCTGTGACCGACACACCGGCGGAACCGCCGCTGCGCCGCGACGCCCAGCCAGGCGTCGTCCCGGGCGAACCGGAAGCGGACCGGGATCTTGATCATGCTTGACTTCCCCTCGTTCACATCCACACACCGGTGCGGATGACTCACGAAGGAAACAGGCATGTTGAAGCCGATACGCCTCGCGCTGGCGGCGCTGCTCACCGCTGTCAGCGCCGTGGCGCTGGCCGCGCCGCCGGCCGTAGCCGCCGACCCGACGGTGCCCCCGTCGTCGGCGGGACAGAGATGGGCGCTGAAGGTCAGCGGTCACTACGTGACCGTGTCCGCCGGGCCGAACGGTGACACGAAGCTCAGGGCCAACCCGGAGGCCACCACGGCCAAGGGCTGGGAGCTCTTCACCCTGCACACCGACTACCTCGCGGACGTGAAGAAGTACGGGACGACGGTCAGCTTCCGCTCGGAGGCCACCGGCAACTACGTGACGGCGGAGGGTGACGCCGACGCGTCCTTGCTGCGCACCCGTGGGACGACCACCGGAACCTGGGAGCGCTTCAGGCTGAAGCCCCTGGCCGGAGGCGCCTTCGGCCTGCTGGCCCACAACGGCAGGTACGTGGCGGCGGAGCTCGGCACGTACCCCGACCGCGGGCTGCTGCGCGCCCGTACGTCCGTCTCCGATCCCCAGGCCCTCGGTTCCTGGGAGCGCTTCACCCTGGAGAAGATCGGCACGGAGGGCGCCTCCACCGGGAACATGCCCGCGCCCACCGCCCAGGCCCCGAGGGAGCGCGACGTCGTCTCGTGGAACGTCTGCGCCAACAACAACCTCGCCCCCGAGTGCGGTCTGAAGTACGCCACGCCCGCGACCGTCGCCGACAAGGTCTCGACCGCTCTCCACGCCGCCATGGGCACCAGGCGGCCCGACGCGATCTTCTTCCAGGAGATCTGCGAGAAGTCCGCCCTGCCCCTGGAGCTGGAGCTGGAGAGGTGGGCCGGACCCCTGGACGTCCGGTTCATGCCGACGTACTACAGCGTGGCCACCGCGTCCGACGGCACGGTCGTCCAGGCGCAGAAGAACTGCTCGGACGGCACCGACAAGGCCGACCGCGGAGCGTTCGGCATCGCCCTCGCCGTGCCCGACAGCAACACCTGGTACCAGGGCACCGTCCTGCCGTCGCCGGCCGGCACGGAGCAGCGGCCCATGCTCTGCGCGGTCGTTCCGGCCGAGGGTTCCGCCTACTGCAACGCCCACTTCAGCAGCGGTCCCTACCGCGACACCCACAACAACCTGGTCGGTGACGACATGGATCCCGACAACCAGTTCCGTCCGAAGCAGGCCGCGAAGATGGGCGAGAACGTCGACATGTTCACCGCCGGCGGATACGCCGCCTACTACGGCGGTGATCTGAACACCACCACGCAGGACGTCGCCCACCTCAGCACCCTCTACACCGGCCACCAGGAGTGCGGGCAGCCGACTCCGGGCTCACCGCCCACCGGCGAGGCCACGGACGGCGGCAACAAGATCGACTACGTCTTCGGGCCGCAGGGGCCCTCGTACTCCTGTCGTGTCGTGGACGGCGGCCTTTCCGACCACAGGATGATCCATCTGACGACCTCCTGAGGCCCTTCACGAGGGGCCCCCGGGGGCCCCTCGTTCGGCTCGGGCCGGACTCAGGCGTCCGGCGCCGCCGTCACCACGCCCGCGGCGATGGCGGCGCCGAGCGCCGCGTAGTCGTCGGCGTTCTGGCCCGCGTAGGCGAGGGCGAAGTCGGCGACGCTCCGGTCGAAGACGTCCGAGCCGCCGAGGTAGGCCGCGATCGCGACGCGGTCCCCGGAGCGGGCGTGGGCGCGGGCCAGGGCGCGGCCGCAGAGCCGCGCGTACTCCCTGAGCGCGGCCGGGGACATGGTCTCCACCTCGGCCGAGCCCCTCATGTCACGCAGTTGGCACCAGTAGAAGTGCCGTTCCTCCGGTCCGGTCATCCAGCCGAGGAAGATGTCGCTCGCGGCCTGGATCAGGCGCTGGCCGCAGACGACCCTGCGCCCCTGGTGGCTGTACGCGCTCGGGGCCAGGTACGTCTCCAGGACGGACGGGCCGGCCTCCTTGATCTGGAGGATCAGCGCGTCTTCTTCGTCCCGGCCTTCGAGGAGGAGGACGAAGCAGCGGGTGCCGACGCCCCCGACCCCGACGACCTTGCGGGCGGCGTCGCGGAAGCGGTAGCGGTCGAGGAGCACGCGCCGCTCCTCGGCGAGCGAGCTGCGGTAGTCGCTGAAGACCTTGCCGAGGGTGACGCGGTCGATGTCCGTGGTGCGTTCGAGCAGCGGCGGGTCGTCCACGATGTGCCGGACTCCGGCCGGGTCGGCCTCGGTCAGCGCGGCCAGGGCCTGCAGGCTGGTGCGGCGGCGGGCGCGGGCGAGCCGGTCGGCGAAGCGGGCACGGTCGTCGCGGCGGACCAGGGGGGCGAGTTCGTCGGCGGCGATCCGTTCGTACCAGACGGTGAGCTCACCGAGGCCGGCGAGGCGGCGCACGGTCGTCCGGTACGACTCGGTGGCCAGGAGGGCCGCCCGGTGGGCCTTGGGAGTGGTGCTGCCGTTCTGGAGGGCGGCGACGGCGACGCTGGCGGCGAGCCGCTTCACGTCCCACTCGAAGGGGCCGGGAAGCGTCTCGTCGAAGTCGTTCACATCGAAGAGCAGCGTCCGTTCGGGTGAGGCGTAGAGGCCGAAGTTGAGGAGGTGGGCGTCGCCGCAGAGCTGCACGGTGAGCCCGGTGTGGCGCAGGGCGGCGAGGTCGGCGGCCATGACCGCGGCGCCGCCGCGGAAGAAGGCGAAGGGGGAGGTCACCATCCGGCCGTAGCGGAGCGGGACGAGGTCGGGCAGCCGGTCCCGGGACTGGCCATCGAGGACGTCGATCGGGTGGGGGCGCTGGGAGCTGGGTATCCAGCGGCCGTGGGAGGAGCGCGGGACGCGTTTGCGGGCCGCCCTGCCCCGAGCGGCGCGCTCCGACGGTGTCGTCATCCGGCCTCACCCGCCTCTTCCGCCGCCGCGGCCTCGTCCCCGTCACCTGGTACCTCATTACAAGGCGCGGCGTTCGTTTCGGCCACTCTGCCGAAGTGGTCTAGTAAAATGGTTTAGACCAATGGTAGGAATTGATCACCCACACGGCCCATGCGGTCACGCTGAGCGAAGAGAGGGTCTGATCATGGCCGAGCCCGATTCCGAAGCGCCGGCGGAGGCGCCGCTGTATCTCCGGGTCGCCGCCGCGCTGCGCGAGGATCTCGCACACCGGCGCATCTCCCCCGGCAGCCGGCTCCCTTCGGAACGATCCCTGTCCCAGCGGTACCACGTCAACCGGCAGACCGTACGCAGCGCGCTCCAGCTCCTGCGCGACGAACGGCTCGTGGTCACCGACCGGCGCGGCACCTTCGCCGCCGCCGGAGCGGGGGGCGAGCCGAGTGTCCCGGCCCTCACGGCCCTGCGGCCGACGTTCCCCGGCGGTCCCCGCGCGGCGGAGGCCCTGGTCCGGGCCTCCCTCGCCTGGGAGCCCGCGCCCACCCCGCTGGTGCCCCGACTGCTGCTCGCCCCGGGCGAGCCGACGCTCGTCCACCGGCACGTCGTGCTCGGGCCGCAGGGCGCGGCGCTCCAGCGGGCGGTCTCGTGGTTCTCGCGGCGGGCGGTCACCGAGATCCCCCAGCTGTCGCGGTACCGGCGGTGCCGGGACAGCCGTCAACAGCCGGATCTGCGGCTGCTCTACCACTGGATGCACCAGGCGGGGCTGCGGATCACCCACCGGGAGTCGGTCGGCGTCCCGCCGGGTCCGGCCGCGACGACGGCCGGCGGCGCGGCCCGGCTGCTCGTCCACCGGGTGGTGAGCGATCAGCACGGGCACGCCCTGGAGATCACGGACATCGACTTCTCGGCCCAGTCGGCGGCCTGGACCTACGAGTTCAGCGCCTGAGAGGGCTCCTGGTCCCCGCCCGGTGGCGCGGCCACGCGGCGGGGACCGGGCGTCGTCAGACGATGCCCTCGGAGATCTCCGCCTCCTCGCGCGCGGTGCCGTACGCCGTCGGTGTCCCGTACGAGCGGCGGGCGACGTACCACCAGACGCTGGCCAGGACGAGGACGACGGCGAGCGCGATCACGGCGTAGTTCATGGTGTCGACCGTCACCGGGGACTTCTGCGGCAGGCAGAAGAGCACGGTGACGATCGCCACCCAGACGACGGCGGTCCAGCCGATCGGCCTGCTCCAGCGGCCCAGGCTCCACGGACCGGGGACGAACCGGTCTCCGGCGCGCAGCCGCAGATAGATCGGGATGGCGTAGGCGGGCGTGATGCCGATGACGTTGATCGCGGTGACGGCGCCGTAGGCGGTGGCGGAGTACAGCGAGGGGACGGCGAGCAGCGCGGCGACCGCCACCGCGAGCCAGACGGCCGGGACCGGGGTCTGGGTGCGTCCGCTGACCTTCCGCCAGATCGCCGAGCCGGGAAGGGCGTTGTCGCGGCTGAAGGCGAAGACCATCCGGCTGGCGGCGGCGACCTCGGCGTTGCCGCAGAAGAGCTGGGCGCCGATGACCACGAGCAGCAGGGCGGCGGCGCCGCCGGAGCCGAGCGCGTCGAGGAGGATCTGGGCGGGCGGGACGCCGGTGGCGCTGTTCTGCGTGGCGGCGTAGTCCTGGATGGCGAAGCTCAGTCCGGCGAGCAGGGCGAAGCCGGCGATCCAGGAGACCCAGATGGCCCGGACGATGCCCTTGGCGGCGGAGACGGAGGCGTTGGCGGTCTCCTCGGAGAGGTGGGCGGAGGCGTCGTAGCCGGAGAAGGTGTACTGGGCGAGGAGCAGGCCGATCGCGGCGACGTAGAAGGGGTTGGCCCAGCCGGTGTCGTTGACGAACTCGGTGAACACGAACCCGACGGACTGGTGCCGGTCGGGGACGATCGCGAGGGCACCGACGATGACCGCCACACCCGTCAGGTGCCACCAGACGCTGATCGAGTTCAGCACGCTGACCAGTCGGACGCCGAAGAGGTTCAGGACGGCGTGCAGCAGCAGGATCGCGAGGAAGATCAGGAAGGTGGAGCCCGCGGTGGGCTCGAATCCCCACTGGAGGTTGAGGAAGGCCCCGGTGAAGAGCGCGGCGCCGTAGTCGATGCCGGCGATCGCGCCGAGCAGACCGAGCAGGTTCAGCCAGCCGGTGTACCAGCCCCAGCGGCGTCCGCCGAGGCGGTCCGCCATGTAGTAGAGGGCGCCGGAGGTCGGGTAGGCGCTGGTGACCTCGGCCAGGGCGAGACCGACGCACAGCACGAACAGACCGACGCCGGCCCAGCCCCACAGCATGACGGCGGGCCCGCCGGCGCCCATCCCGAAGCCGTACAGGGTCATGCATCCCGAGAGGACGGAGATGACCGAGAAGCTGATCGCGAAGTTGCCGAAGCCGCCCATGCGGCGGGCGAGGACGGGCTGGTAGCCGAGCTCCCTCAGCCGCGCCTCCTCGTCCTGGGCGGCGGGGGGTGGCTTGCGTATCGCGTCGGTGGGGGCGGCCGTGCGGGACATCGGGTTCCTCCGGGGACGGGGGTGAGCGGGGTCGGGGGACGAGAACGGGGGCCCGCCCGGCGCGCGACGGGGCCACGGGTGCGCCGGGACTACGGGGTGCGCCGGCGCGTCAGCCGCCGAGACAGCGGGCGCGGGCCCGCAGGAAGACCTCTTCGGCGAGTACGCGGTCGTCCGGATGGGGAGTCCGGTACCCCCACGGCAGCGTCGTGTAGTACGGGCCGAGCGACTCGAAGACCCGGGCCGCGTCCGTGAAGCGGAGGGCGCCGAAGAGGGCGTGCGCCAGGTGGTTGAGGTCGAGCAGGGAGGCCTCGTCGGTGGCGCAGAAGAGGAACCAGGTGTCGAGGGCGCGCCGGGCGTCGCGTACGGCGTCCTCCGCGACCCAGTGGAGGTCGAGGGCGCGCTCGTGGCCCCGCTCACGGCGGTAGCGCTCGACCCGCACGTAGAGCGGGAGGGCGTGCAGGGCGGAGCCGACGGGGGCCGAGGAGGCCGCCCAGTGGGCGTAGTTGACGGCCTCGGAGAGCGGCCCTGGGCGCCGGGCGTAGACGAACTGCAGCATGCGGTGGTGCGCTTCGCGGTTGTACGGGTCGCGCTTCTCCGCCTCGGCGAGCAGGCCCCAGGGGCCGGGCGGCAGCATGGGCGCCGGCGGGGAGAGCCGGTGTTCGGCCATGCGCTGACGGCCGTCGAGGGCGGCGAGGGCGATCAGACCCACCCAGGGCACGGGGTCGGCGGGTGCGAGGTCGGTGACCTCGCGGCAGGCGGTCCCGGCCTCCTGCCAGAGTTCCCGGGTACGGGGATGGCCGGCGCGGTGGGCGCGCACGGCCCGTTCGACGGCCACCCGGCTGTGCATCACGGTGGCGGCGAGGCTGTCCGGCTGCTCGGCGCGCCAGGTGTGGACGACGTCGGTGCCGGCGGCGACGGCGGCGAGGACCTGGGTGCGCCGCGTCCAGCTGTCCCAGTCCGTCGTCTCGCCGAGGAGACGCGCCATCGCCACCCAGCGGCCGGTGCGTAAGTCCTGGACGGCGCCGCGCAGGGCGTGGTCGTGTCCCGCGGGATGGTAGACGGGCCGGAAGCCGTGCCCGGCCATCAGAGGGTGGGGCGTGGTGTGGATGACATGGGTCCTCGGTGGGTGGAGGGGGTGGTCAGTCCCCCGGGCGTCCCGGCCGTTGATCGGCGATCACTATAGAGGGCGATGGATGCGGCCGGTCCACTTTTCCGCGGGGCCGCAACTATCCGGCCAACGAACGCATCTGACGTCTCATCAGGCAAAAGCGGAGGACCTGACGGGGTCTGCCGGGGAGGCTTGACGAAGACGAGAGCGGAACGGCACCCTGACCCCTTTCGGTGATCGCTCGGTCACCGGGACGACCCAGGGACAGGAGCGGCACGATGACGGGCGGCCCGGTACTCGCCGTCGACCAGGGCACCTCGGGCACCAAGGCCCTCGTCCTGTGCCCCGAGCGCGGAGTCATCGGCACGGGTACGGCGCCGGTACGGCCCCGCTACCTGCCGGGCGGCCTGGTCGAGGTCGACCCGCGTGAGCTGTACGACTCCGTGGTCACCGCGGGACGGGCCGCGCTCGCCGACGCGGGTACGCCCGTCGTGGCCGTGGGCCTCGCCAACCAGGGCGAGACCGTCCTCGCCTGGGACCCCGCCACCAGCGAACCCCTCACCGACGCACTCGTCTGGCAGGACCGCAGGGCGGCCCCCCTCTGCGCCGGACTCGACGCCCACGCCGACCGGTTGCGGCACCTCACGGGACTACCGGTGGACCCGTACTTCGCCGCGCCGAAGATGGCCTGGATCCGCCGCCACGCCACCGGCGCCGGCGTGGTCACCACCAGCGACGCCTGGCTCGTCCAGCGGCTCACGGGCGCCTTCGTCACCGACGCGGCGACCGCAGGGCGGACCGGACTCCTCGACCTGGACACCGTCGCCTGGTCGCAGACCGCCCTCGACCTGTACGGCCTCGGCGGCGAGCGGCTTCCCCGGGTCGTGGACTGCGACACCTATGTCGGCGCCACGAGCGCCTTCGGCCCGCCGCTGCCGCTCACCGGGCTCCTGGTGGACCAGCAGGCGGCGCTGCTCGCCCAGAGCGCCGACGACCCGGCCGCCGCCAAGTGCACGTACGGTACGGGCGCCTTCCTCCTCTCCCAGACCGGGCCGCGGGCCCGACGCGCCGCCTCCGGACTCGTCAGCTGTGTCGCCTGGCGGCTCGGGGGGCAGGTCACCCACTGTCTCGACGGCCAGGTGTACACCGTCGCATCAGCCGTGCGGTGGCTCACCGACCTCGGCGTCATCGCCGGGGCTGAGCAGATCGACCCGGTCGGCGGCGCAGTGCCGGACGCCGGCGGGGTCACCTTCGTCCCCGCGCTCGCGGGGCTCGCCGCGCCCTGGTGGCGGGGTGACGTACGCGGCTCGCTCACCGGCCTCGGTCTGGACACCACGCCGGGACATCTGGTGCGCGCCCTGTGCGAGGGCATCGCCGCCCAGGTCGTCGAGCTCGCCGCGGCCGTCGCCGCCGACCGGGGCGAGCCCCTGACCTCCCTGCGCGCCGACGGCGGGCTCACGCGGTCCGCGCTGCTCATGCAGACCCAGGCGGACCTGCTGCAACTCCCGGTCGAGGTCTCCTCGTCGCCCGACGCCACGGCGCTCGGGGTGGGCGCGGTGGCCCGGCTCGGCCACGACCCGGGGCTCACGCTCCGCGAGGCCGTACCGGAGTGGAAGCCGTCGGCGGTGTACGAGCCGAGGATCTCGGGCGACGAGGCGGCGGCACGCCTCGGCCGGTTCCGTGAGGAGGTGGCGGCGGCGGTGGACCGGGCGGGGGCGGATTCCGGCGGCGGCGGTGCCTCCGACGACGGCTCCTTGTCCGGCTCCGGCTCAGGCCCGTCCGCCGGGTCCGGGTACGCGTCCGGCTCGCACTCCGGTTCCAGCACCGGCCCCGGCGCGGGCCCTGGCTCCGGGTCCGGGTACGCGTCCGGCTCGCACTCCGGTTCCAGCGCCGGCCCCGGCCCGGGCTCAGGTCGCGGCTCCGGCCCTGGCCCCGGCACGGGCTCCGGCAGCGACGGATACGGCCCCGGATGAGCGTCACCCGCACGGGTCCCCTCCCCGCCGGCTCAGACGCGGCGTACGACGTCGTGGTCGTCGGCGCCGGGGTGGTCGGATCCGCCATCGCCCGCACGCTGGCCCGCCACCCGCTGCGGGTCGCGCTCGTGGAGGCCGCGCACGACGTGGGCGAGGGGACGTCGAAGGCGAACACGGCCATCCTGCACACCGGTTTCGACGCCGCTCCCGGCACCCTCGAGGCGCGGCTCGTCCGTGACGGGCACCGGCTGCTCTCCGCGTACGCGCGGGAGACCGGCATCCCCGTGGAACCGCTCGGCGCCCTCCTCGTCGCCTGGGACGAGGAGCAGCGTGCCGCCCTCCCCCGGCTCGCGGCGAAGGCCGAGCGCAACGGACACCGCACGACCCGGCTGCTCTGCGCCGCCGAACTCGGCGCGAGGGAGCCGCACCTGGGCCGGGGCGCGCTCGCCGCGCTCGACGTGCCGGGCGAGGCGGTGATCTGCCCGTGGACGACGACCCTCGCGTACGCCACGCAGGCCGTGCGCTCCGGGGTGGACCTGCATCTCGACTGCCGGGTGGAGGAGGTGCGTCCGGGCGCTCCGTACCACCGCCTGGTGACCCGGCGCGGGGTGCTGCGGGCCCGTCACCTCGTCAACGCCTGCGGGCTCCACGCCGACGCGTTCGACGCGCTGGTCGGCCGCGAGGACTTCACCGTCACCCCGCGCCGGGGCCAGCTGCTGGTCTTCGACAAGTTCGCGCGTGACCTGGTCCGGCACATCCTGCTGCCCGTCCCCGGCCCCCTCGGCAAGGGGGTGCTCATCGCGCCGACGGTGTACGGGAACGTCCTGCTCGGGCCCACCGCCGAGGACCTGGACGACAAGACGGCGACCGGCACGACGGCCGAAGGCCTCGCCGGACTCCGCGAACAAGGCGGCCGGATCCTTCCGGCGCTTCTCGACGAGGAGGTCACTGCCGTCTACGCGGGGCTGCGGGCCGCCACCGGGCAGGAGGACTACCGGATCGCCGCGCACCCGGAGCTGCGGTACGTGACGGTGGGCGGGATCCGTTCCACCGGGCTCACGGCCTCCCTGGCCATCGCCGAGCACGTGCGCGGACTGCTCGTCGACTGCGGGCTCGCCCCGGGTCCCGAACGGCCGCTCGCCCCGGTCCGCATGCCGAACCTCGGGGAGGCCTTCGCCCGCCCGTACCGGGACGCCCGGCTCATCGCCCGCGACCCCGACTTCGGCGCGATCGTCTGCCACTGCGAGCGGGTCACCCGGGGTGAGATCCGGGCCGCGCTCACCTCGACGATCCCCCCGGCGGGCCTCGACGGGCTGCGCCGCCGCACGCGTGCGCGTGGCGGCCGCTGCCAGGGCCACCACTGCGGCGCGGAGGTACGGGCGTTGTTCGAGGGGTACGGGACGTACCGGACGGACGGGGAGGGCGCGCGGTGAACCGTACGGTCGACGTGCTCGTCGTGGGCGCGGGGCCCGCGGGGCTCGCCGCAGCCGCACACCTGGCGGCGGCGGGCGCGGGCCGCGTCGAGGTCCTGGAGCGGGACGAGGCCGCGGGCGGGGTCCCTCGGCACTGTGCCCGTACGGGATTCGGCGCGGACGCCCGGGGCCGCCCGCTGGACGGTCCGGCCTACGCGCGGCGAGCGGTGCGGGCGGCGCTGCGGGCCGGGGCGACCGTCCGTACCGGCGTGTCCGCCACCGGCTGGGCGGGGCCACTCACCCTGGACGTCACCGCGCCGACCGGGCCCGAGCGCGTCCGGGCCCGTGCGGTGGTCCTCGCGACCGGGGCACGTGAACGGCCCCGCAGCGCCAGGCTCGTACCGGGGTCGCGGCCCGCCGGGGTGCTGACCACGGGCGAACTGCAGCGGACGGTGCTCCGCTTCGGCGCCCGGCGGGAACGCTTCGGGCGGCGGGCGGTCGTCGTCGGCGGGGACCCCGTCGCCCGCGACGCCGTGCGGACACTGCGCGCGGCGGGGGTGGACGTGGTCACGGTCGTGACCGAAGCGCCGGGCCGCCGGGCCGCGTTCGGGTCCGTTCCGGTGGTCACCGGCGCGGTGGTGACGGAACTCCTCGGACGCGGGCGGCTGAGCGGGGTCGCGATCCGGGACCGTGACGGCCGTACGGGCACCCTGCGGTGCGACACCGTGGTCTTCACCGGCGACTGGATCCCTGACCACGAACTCGCCCGGGCCCGTGGGCTGCCCCTCGCTCCGGGCACGCGTGGGCCGGCGACGGACGGTGCCTTCCGCACCGCCGCGCCCGGGGTCTTCGCTGTAGGCAACCTTCTACGGGGGGTGGAACCGGCGCCGGTGGCCGCCGCGGAGGGCCGGGCGGTGGCGGCCTCCGTACGGGAGCGGCTGGCGGGCGGCCCCTGGCCCGCGCCCGGGGTGCCGGTGGTGACGGAGGGGGCGTTGCGCTGGGTGACACCCGGTCTTCTCGGCCCGGAGGCCGTCCCGCTGCTCGTCCGGCCCACGCATCTGCTCGTCCGTCCCGTCCTGACCTTTGCTCAGGACGGCGCTCCGCTCGGGCGACAACAGGTGAGCGGGGCGCTCGTTCCCTGGCGTTCGGTGCGGCTCCCGTCGCACTGGACGCGTGGGGTGGACCGGGAGGGCGGACCGGTGGTGATCGGCGCGGTGGGGTGAGACGGGGGCGCACGGGAGCGGGGCGTGCCCTCCTGCGGCGGCGGCGTCCTTCGGGGACACTGGGCGGCATGCCGGACAAACGCAGCGCGGGGCTCCTCGTCTTCCGCCGTACGACGAACGGTGGCGTCGAGGTCCTCATCGGTCATATGGGCGGGCCCTTCTGGGCCTCCCGCGAGCAGGCCGCGTGGTCGATCCCCAAGGGGGAGTACGAGCCGGACGAGGCTCCCGAGGTCGCGGCGCGCCGCGAGTTCCTCGAGGAGCTGGGGCTCCCGGCCCCCGAGGGCGCGTGGTTCGACCTCGGGGAGTCCCGGCAGCGCAGCGGAAAGGTCGTCACCGTCTGGGCCGTCGAGGGCACGCTCGACCCGGCCGAGGTCGTGCCGGGCACCTTCACCCTGGAGTGGCCGCCCACGTCGGGGGTGCTGAGTGAGTTCCCGGAGATCGACCGGGTGGGTTGGTTCACCCCGGAAGCCGCTGCTCCGCTGCTCGTAGCGGGGCAGCGGGTCTTCCTCGAACGCCTCCTGGAGCACCTCGACGGGCGGGGCTGAACGCGATTGTCAGACCCGTACGAGAGGGTGGTCAGCGCCGAACTGTCGAGAGGGAGCCCGACATGACCACGATCACCGCAAGCGAGCGCGCGGCCGCCCAGGCGTACCTGCGGCTGCTCGAATCCACCCAGGCCGTGCTGACCGATCCACAGCTCGCCCCGTACGCGGGGGTGATGCTCACGAATCCGATGGCGGAGGCGGACGAGGCGCTGCGCGCCGCGGGCCTCGCGGGGAACGAGGACCGGCTGCTGCGGCTCGTCTCGTCGCTGCGGGCCTCCCCCGCGTCCGCGTGGGGGCGCGCCGGCTGAACTCCCGGCTCCCATGCGGACCGGGGGCGGGAGCCGGCGGCGGGGGCAGGGAGCCGGTCCTCAGCCGCCCGGCCGGACGGGGAGCTTCCGGACGCTGTTCCCGACGAAGCCGGAGTGGCGGGGCAGCTCGGGTTCGGGGACGGCCAGGTCCAGCTCGGGGAAGCGGGTGAAGAGCGCCTCAAGGGCGACGGCGGCCTCCATCCGGGCGAGCGGGGCGCCCAGGCAGTAGTGGGGGCCGTGGCCGAGCGAGAGGTGCTTCACCGCGCCGGTGCGGGTGAGGTCGAAGCGGTCGGAGTCCGGGCCGTGGGCCTTCGTGTCCCGGCCCGCCGCCGAGTAGCCGGCCAGGACGGGGGTGCCCCGGGGGACGAGGGTGCCGTCGACGGTGAGGTCGCGGACGGGGTAGCGGAACGGGAAGTAGCTGACCGGGCTGTCCCAGCGGAGGGTCTCCTCCACGACGTCGGACCAGGTGGCGTGTCCTTCGGCGACCAGGGCGAGCTGGTCACGGTGGGCGCAGAGCGCCCTGACCGCGTTGGTGACCAGGTTCAGGGTGGTCTCGTGGCCGGCGACGATCAGCAGGAGCAGCGTGCCGATCAGCTCGGCCTCGCTGAGCCGGTCGCCGTCCTCGTCCCGGGCCGCGATGAGGGCGCTGGTCAGGTCGTCACCGGGGGCCGCGGCCTTGTCCGCGACGATGGAGGCGAGGAGTCCGGTGAGTTCACGGTTGGCGGCGACGGCCTGGGCGGGCTCGGTGTCGGTGGCGACGACCAGGCTGGAGAGACGGTGCAGCCGGTCCTGGTGGGCGGGGTCGACGCCGAGGAGTTCGCAGATGACGCCGAGCGGCAGCGGCAGCGCGTAGTGACGGCGCAGATCGGCCACGCCGTCGCCGGCCCTGGCGGCCTCGGCGAGTCCGTCGAGGAGCCCGGCGGTGACCGTCTCTACGCGCGGGCGGAGTTCCTCGACCCGGCGGGCGGTGAAGGCCCTGCTGACCAGGGTGCGCAGTCGGCGGTGGTCGGCGCCGTCCGCGGTGGTCATGCCGGGGACGACGGCGAAGGTACGCAGGGGCCAGCCGTCGGGTATGCGGCCTTCGGCGAGGGCGGTGAAGTGCTGTGCGCCCTTCGCGACGTCGGGGTGCGCGAGGAAGTCGCGCAGGGCGTCATGGCCGAGCACCGCCATGCCCTCGACCCCGCCGGGCAGGATCACCGGAGCCACGGCGCCCTCGGCGAGCAGTCGGGCGTTGTCGGCGTGCGGGCAGCCGCCCGCCGGGTCAAGACGGTGCGGCGGCCGGCCGGATGCGGCGCTGTGCGGTGTGTTCACGGGGGAACTCCTGACTGCGGGCGGCGGCTGGCCGGGGGTGGGGTCAGATCCTACGGTCAACCCCGGTCCGTGGGTACGGTGTCGACCACGGCGCTGTGGTCGTCGGGCCGGTCGGTGGGACCGCCCTCTGCCGAGGAGTTCGGCCAGGCCCCGGCGGGTGGCGGCCACGACGACCCGGTCACCTGGGCCGAGGACGCGCTCGGGGCGCAGCCCCCAGCCCGGGCCCCCGGCACCGGAGCGCGGACCGGCCCCGGAGGCCGTACCGGTCCCGTCAAGGGCGATGACCCGCCAGGCCCCGGCGTGGAAGGCCTGCCCCACGGTGAGGCCGTCCAGGAGCGGGTGGTCCGCGACGTCCACGGCGGCGAAGAGCAGGACGCGGCGCTCGACCGGGACGGCCCCGAGGACCTCGCCGGCCCAGCATGGCGCCGGCGAGGCCGGCAGCGGCGGTGTCGACGTCGGAGAGGACCGTGGTGGCGGCGTCGAGCTTCTCGGGGTCGAGGCCCGGTGCGGCGACGGCGGCGGCCTGGTCCAGGAGGGTTTCGAGGTGCTGGCCGAGCTTGTGGTTGTAGAGCCGGATGACGAGACGCAACCGGGGGTTGAGGCGGCGGGCGGTGAGCGCGGCCCGGATGTTGGTCTCGTCGTCCTCGTGGACGAGGGCGAGCGCGGCGGCCCGCTCCACCCCGGCGTCGGTCAGGGCCCGGCCGTCCGCCTCCGCGGCCTCGACGACGCGGAGGGTGCCGACGGGATCACCGCCGTCGGCGGCGCCGGTGGCCGCGGCGCCGGTGGCCGGGGCGGTGGTGGCGGTGCCCCGTCCGAAGAGGGCCATCGCCCGGCCCGCGCGGGCGACGGGGGTGCGCGGGGCGCCCGGCCGGTGCGGCACCAGGAGGGTGACCTGCTCCCCGTACACCTCGTGCAGTTCGCCCGCGAGGTGGTGGGCGAGGGCGTCGTCCCCGCAGACGATCATGTGCCCGTCCGGGGTCCGGCGCGGTTGCCGCTCGGTCCGGACGGCCGGTGTGCCGAACGGGCCGCCGGGGGCCCGGGGGGCCTGGCGGGGCCCGGGACGGACCCGGGGGCCGGTCCGGTGGGGGTGACTCCGGCGGCTCCGGCGGCTCCGGCGGGAAACGCGTTGCTCGGATCGGGGTGTGAGGGCACCTCACAAGGATGCCCTGCGGCACCGACAGCGCTCCCGGGAGCCCGTACCACCCGGGCGGGCTCACGACGCGCCGCCGTACGCCACACCCACTACCCCGGTCGGCGCACTCCGATCTGCGCGTCCCGCGCCGCCTTCCTACGGTGGCTGAATGATCGTCACGTCAGCTGTCCGTCATGCCGCCGCCGGTACCGCGGCGGTGCTGCTGGTGCTGCCCGCCCCCGCGGCCGCCGCGACCCCCTCGGCACGCTCCGTCTCCGTCGCCGGTGTGGTCGGGGAGCCCACCCCGCCAGCGCGGCAGTACGTCGACCCGGCACGGCTCGACCGGAGGGGCACGCAGGTGCAGCGGCTGGCCGGCGCCCCCGATGTGCCCTCGGTCTCCGCACTGTCGTGGGTGGTGGCGGACGCGTCGTCGGGAGAGGTGCTCGCCGCGCGGAACGCGCACCGGAAACTGCCGCCGGCCAGCACCCTGAAGGCGCTGTTCGCCCTCACCGCGCTCCCCCGCCACGACGCCTCCGCCCAGCACACCGTGGCCTATTCCGAGCTGACCGGGATCGGCGACGGCAGCAGCCTGGTGGGGGTGAAGGAGGGGTACACGTACAAGGTGTCGGACCTGTGGAACGGGGTGTTCCTCAGCTCGGGCAACGACGCGGTGCGCGTCCTGGCCGCGATGAACGGCGGCTGGGAGGCCACGGCCCGCCAGATGCAGGAGAAGGCCCGGTCCCTGGGCGCCCTGGACACGAACGTGGTGTCCCCCGACGGTTATGACGCCCCCGGGCAGGTGTCCTCGGCGTACGACCTCGCGGTGTTCGGCCGGGCCGGGCTCCAGGACCCGGCGTTCACCCGGTACTGCTCGACGGCGTACGCGGACTTCCCGGCGGGCTCCTGGTCGTACGGCATCGCCAACACGAACCGGCTCCTCACGGGCGCGGGCGGTGTGGCCCGCTACCCGGGGCTCATCGGGGTCAAGAACGGCTACACGAGCAAGGCGGGCAACACGCTGATCTCCGCGGCCAGGCGCGGCGGCCGGACCCTGGTCGTCACGGTGATGAACCCGCAGGGCGGTGGCGGCCTCGCCGTGTACGAGGAGGCGCGGGAACTCCTCGACTGGGGCTTCGAGGCGGCGGGACGGGTCCGGCCGGTGGGCTCGCTGCTGCCGGTACTGCCGAAGGAGACGGCCGTTCCTGACACCAGGACCGTGTCGGTGGCGCGCGGCGGGCGCGACGCGGAGGCGGTCGGCGGGGCGCCACGAGCCGGGGCGGAGGCGGCGCTCGCCTCCGCCGATGACCCGGCGGGCGACGAAGCCGCGTCTCCCGCCCTGCCCCTGGCCCTGGTGGGCTCGGCCTGCGCGGCAGCGCTCGCCCTGTGGGCCCGGCGACGCAGGACGGGCCACCGGGAGCCCTGACCTGCGCGGGGACCGGGTCCCCCGGCGGGCTCGGTGGGAGCCGGCGACCCCGCCGGCCGAAGCCCTCGCCCCTTCCCGTCAGGCGCCCACGTACGCGGCCAGGTGCTCCCCCGTGAGGGTGGAGCGCGTGGCCACGAGGTCGGCCGGGGTTCCCTCGAAGACGATGCGGCCGCCGTCGTGACCCGCGCCGGGGCCGAGGTCGATGATCCAGTCGGCGTGGGCCATGACCGCCTGGTGGTGTTCGACGACGATGACCGACTTGCCGGAGTCCACGAGCCGGTCGAGCAGGCCGAGCAGCTGCTCCACGTCGGCGAGGTGCAGACCGGTGGTCGGCTCGTCGAGGATGTAGACGCCGCCCTTCTCGCCCATGTGCGTGGCCAGCTTGAGCCGTTGCCGCTCGCCGCCGGACAGGGTGGTGAGCGGCTGGCCGAGGCTGAGGTAGCCGAGGCCGACGTCGGCGAGCCGGGCGAGGATGCGCTGCGCGGCCGGGGTGCTCGCCTCTCCGGCGCCGAAGAACTCCTCGGCCTCGGTCACGGACATCGCGAGCACCTCGCTGATGTCACGGCCGCCGAGGAGGTATTCGAGGACAGCGGGCTGGAACCGCTTGCCCTCGCAGTCCTCGCAGGTGGAGGAGACGCCGGCCATCATCCCGAGGTCGGTGTAGATGACGCCCGCACCGTTGCAGGTGGGGCATGCGCCCTCCGAGTTGGCGCTGAACAGCGCGGGCTTCACGCCGTTGGCCTTCGCGAACACCTTGCGGATCGGGTCGAGCAGTCCGGTGTACGTCGCCGGGTTGCTGCGGCGGGAGCCGCGGATCGGGCTCTGGTCGATCGACACGACGTCCTCGCTCGCGGGGATCGAGCCGTGGACGAGCGAGCTCTTGCCGGAGCCGGCGACGCCGGTGATGACGGCGAGCACGCCGAGCGGGATGTCGACGTCGACGTTCCGCAGGTTGTGGGTGCTCGCGCCCCGGATCTCCAGGGTGCCGGTGGACTCGCGCACCGAGTCCTTGACGCCGGCCCGGTCGTCGAAGTGTCGTCCGGTGACGGTGCCGGCGGCCCGCAGTCCGTCGACGGTTCCCTCGAAGCAGACGGTGCCGCCCGCCGTACCGGCGCCGGGGCCGAGGTCGACGACGTGGTCGGCGATCGCGATCGTCTCCGGCTTGTGCTCCACGACGAGGACGGTGTTGCCCTTGTCGCGCAGTTGGAGCAGGAGGTCGTTCATCCGCTGGATGTCGTGCGGGTGCAGGCCGATGGTGGGCTCGTCGAAGACGTAGGTGACGTCGGTGAGCGAGGAGCCGAGGTGCCGGATCATCTTGACGCGCTGGGCCTCACCGCCGGACAGGGTGCCCGCGGGCCGGTCGAGGGAGAGGTAGCCGAGGCCGATCTCCACGAAGGAGTCGAGGGTCAGCTGGAGGGCGGTGAGCAGCGGGGCCACCGACGGCGCCTTGAGGCCGCGCACCCAGGTGGCCAGGTCGCTGATCTGCATGGCGCAGGCGTCGGCGATGCTGATCCGCTTGATCTTCGACGCCCGTGCTCCTTCGGCGAGGCGGGTGCCGTCGCACTCGGGGCAGGTGGTGAAGGTGACGGCCCGCTCGACGAACGCCCGGATGTGCGGTTGCATCCCCTCCTTGTCCTTGGCGAGGAACGACTTCTGGATCCTCGGGACCAGCCCTTCGTACGTCATGTTGATGCCGGCGATCTTCATGCGGGTCGGCTCGTGGTGGAGGAAGGCGTGCAGTTCCCTCTTGGTGTACTTGCGGATCGGCTTGTCGGCGTCGACGAGGCCCGACTCGGTGTAGAGCCGGTAGTTCCAGCCGCCCTGCGTGTAGCCGGGGATGGTGAGCGCGCCCTCGGCGAGCGATTTGGAGTCGTCGTAGAGCTGGGTGAGGTCGATGTCGGAGACGGTGCCGCGGCCCTCGCAGCGCGGGCACATGCCGCCGGTGCGGTTGTAGGTGGCCTTGACGGCCTTCTTGTTGCCGACCTCGACGGTGATGGCGCCGCTCGCCCGGACCGAGGGCACGTTGAAGGCGTACGCGCTGGGCGGGCCGATGTGCGGCTTGCCGAGGCGGCTGAAGAGGATGCGCAGCATCGCGTTGGCGTCGGTGGCGGTGCCGACGGTGGAGCGGGGGTCGGCGCCCATCCGCTGCTGGTCGACGATGATCGCGGTGGTCAGCCCGTCGAGTACGTCGACCTCGGGTCGTGCCAGGGTCGGCATGAAGCCCTGGACGAAGGAGCTGTACGTCTCGTTGATCAGTCGCTGCGACTCCGCGGCGATCGTGTCGAAGACGAGCGAGCTCTTGCCGGAGCCCGAGACGCCCGTGAACACCGTGAGCCGGCGCTTCGGGATCTCGATGCTGACGTCCTTGAGGTTGTTCTCGCGGGCGCCGTGCACGCGGATCAGGTCGTGCCGGTCGGCCGGGTGCGGAGGCTGCGTGTCCATGCCTGCCACGCTAGCGGCGGCCGAACGGCGACGCTTCTCAAATCCTGATCGATGATCCTGAACGGTGATCCTGAGCGGGGCGGGATCCGGCCACATAGCGTTCGGCGGCGTGGACGGCTTCGCGGGCGGTACGTTCTCCCATGAGGACGCACAGGGTGTACGCCGTGTCCTCGAAGCGTCGGCGCGCCGACAGGTCGCACGGCCTGGCGAGCACGGTCCGCTCCTGGGCACGGTAGTGCCGGAGCAGCCGGTCGACCGTGTTCCTGTCGGGCAGCAGCATGGTGTCCTCCTTCTCCTGAGTCGCTCCATACTCCCGGTCGTCGGGCACGCTCGCGACCCGCACGGACACGCCGGGTGACGACGCCGCCCGGCGTGCGCTTCCGCCGTCCATGGCGGAGGGTCGAAGACATGAACCCGAGCACGATTTCGCGGGTGGTCGTCACCGGCGCCACCGGCAATGTGGGCACGAGTCTGGTCCGGGCCCTGGCGAGCGAGCCGCGCGTCGGTTCGGTCCTGGGCCTCGCCCGTCGCCGGCCGGACCTCGATCTCCCCGGGGTCGAGTGGGGCGAGGTGGATCTCTCCCGGGAGGGGGACGAGCCCCTGCTCGCGCGGCACCTCGCCGACGCGGACGCGGTCGTGCATCTGGCCTGGCGGTTCGGGCCGACCCACGACCCGGTGGAGACCTGGCGGACGAACGTCCTGGGATCGGTGCGCGTCTTCGACGCGGCCGCGGCGGCCCGCGTGCCGTCCCTTGTGTACGCCTCGTCGGTCGGGGCGTACTCGCCGGGTCCGCCGGGCGGTGCCCCGGTATCCGAGGCGTGGCCGACGCACGGCTGGCCCGGCGCCGCGTACACCCGGGAGAAGGCCTATCTGGAGCGGGTCCTCGACACCTTCGAGCGGGATCATCCGCTGATCCGGGTGGTCCGGATGCGTCCGTCCTTCCTCTTCAAGGAGGAGTCGGCGAGCGAGCAGCGGCGGATCTTCGCGGGGCGCTTCTTCCCCGGCGCGCTGATGCGGCCCGAACTGCTGCCGCTGCTGCCCGAGTTCGACGGGCTCCGTTTCCAGATCATGCACACCGAGGACGCGGCCGACGCCTACCGGCGGGCGCTGCTGCGGGACGTCCGCGGCGCGTTCAACCTGGCCGCCGAGCCGGTGATCGACGGGGCGACCCTGGGCGAGCTGCTGCACGCCCGGCCGGTTCGGGTGCCGGCGGGTGCGGTACGGGGTGCCCTGTCGGCGGCCTGGCACCTGAGGCTCGTCCCGGCCTCCCCCGGGCTCTTCGACGCGCTGCGGCACATGCCGCTCCTGTCGACGGAACGGGCGCGGCGGGACCTGGAGTGGGAGCCGGCACACAGTTCCCAGGAGGCCCTCCAGGCGTTCCTGCGGGGTGTCCGCGGGGGCGCGGGCGACGACACGCGTCCGCTCGCGGGCCGCCGCGTGGGGTGATGCGACGGGCGCCACGCGCGCGGGGTGGCCGGGCCGTCAGAATGACGTGGTGGGCCAGTCGACGATGCGGATCGCGGCGCCGGCGGCCTCCCGGCCTCGACAGTGGGCGCGGTGGCGTCGTACCACGGCGTCGATGTCGAGCCGTCGGGCGAACTCGGGCCGTTCGGCGAGGCGTCGGGCGTAGGCCCACAGGGCCGCGTGTGCGGCGACCCGGTCCATCGCGGCGGCGTCCAGGTGCCAGCGGTGGACGGTGTCGAGCTGGACCAGGGTGACCCAGACGCGTACGTCGGCGGCGGTCGGCGCCTCGCCGAGCACGTACGCGTGGCGGGCGAGCCGGCGTTCCAGGGAGCCGAGTGCCGCGAAGAGGACGGTGAGGGGGTCGCGGTGGGCGGACTCGCCGTCGAGCCCGAGCTCCCCGGCCCGCTGGGCGGCCCGGTTGACGCTCTTCTCGCACAGGTCCGTGATCGCCTCGATCTCGGCCCGGCGTTCCTCGGGCAGCAGCTCCGGGCCGTCCCCCCGGAAGCGGAGGGCGAGGTCCCGGAGGATGTCGGGGGCGTGGGTGGTGACGATCCGCCCGGTCCAGCCGTCGCTGAGGACGGGACCGACGGCCGGCCCGCGGTAGAGGTGGGCGCTCGTCTCGTACAGCGGACGGAGCGCCTCGTAGCCGCCGTCGGGCGTGTCGGGGATCTCGGGCAGCACGGTGAGCGGAAGCGTGTCGTCGAGTCCGAGGAGGCTGTGGGTGAGGGCGATGCTCAGACAGTCGGGGTCGGACGGTGAGACATGGAGGCGATAGCGGTGCGGCACGGCGTAGTGGCCGCTGCGGACGTCGCGGCCGATCCGGCCGCGGAACACGGGTGCGGCGGAGGCGGGCAGCAGTGAGGCGGGGACGACGGACATGCTTCTCCCTGGGGTTGCTCGGTGTGGGGTCGGGGCGGCTCGCGGGAGGGCGACGGCGGCACGGGCGCAGGGCCCTGAGGCAGCAGAGGTACGGGAAGGAGGAGACGGGTGTGGGCAGGCGGGCGGAGCCGTGGACGAACGCCTCCGCGGGCGGGCCGGCCCGTCGGCGAACCACGCCATGGACGGGCGTCTCAGCAGGCGGGACGGATCCCCCGGCGGGCGGGGTGACTCGCCGCGCTGCAGACCCGCAGGAGGTCGATGTGCCTGCGGGACGTGAGGCGGGGGGAGCGAGGGCGGGGTGCGGCGGCGGGTGGGGTGTCCCTTCGACCTCTGGGTCCCATGGTTCCCTACCTGTTCGCTCGGTTTTCCCGTCCCTGAGTGTCCGGCCGGTCCCGGGTGACGTCAAGGTGTGGAACGGGCCATCTCCCCCGACGTGCGGGATACTGCGCGCATGCGCATTTCAGCCAGGGCCGATTACGCGGTGCGTGCCGCCCTCCAGCTCGCCGCCGCCCAGGACGCGGGCCCGCTGAAGGCGGAGGCCATCGCCGACGGCCAGGGCATCTCGCACAAGTTCCTCGAAGGGATCCTGGGCGACATGCGCAAGGGCGGCCTGGTGCTGAGCCAGCGCGGGGGCAACGGCGGCTATTGGCTGGCCAGGCCGGCGGAGTCGATCTCGGTGGCGGAGGTCATCCGCTGCGTGGACGGCCCGCTGGTCTCCGTCCGCGGGGAGCGGCCGCCGGACCTGTCGTACACCGGGCCCGCGGAGTCGCTGCTCACCGTGTGGATCGCCCTGAGGGCCGGTGTCCGCGAGGTGCTCGCGGTCTCGCTGGCGGAGGTGGCGGCGGCCGCGCTGCCGGCCGGGATCCTCACGCTCGCGGACGACCCGGAGGCCTGGACCAACCCCTGAGCGCCACGGGACCACTCCCCCCGGCGAGGTTTGGGCCGACCCTTCAGCGAGCCGGGACCGGTCCCCGAGCGGCGGGACCAACCCCGTAAAGCCTGCTCGGACTTGACGCTTGTCTCGCAGGTCAAGACGGGCATGTCCATCCTGCGGACACCCCTTGGGCCGGGCCGACCACCTCTGCCACTATCCCTACTATTCCAGTGGGAATACTCGGGAACACCAGGGACCAGGTGAGGTGACGTGAGTACGCCGAGGAGATCACCGAAGAGAGCAGCGATACGCACCGCCTACGCACCGCTCGGCCGACCGGGCGGCCACCCCGCCGACCGGCCCGCCGACGACGAGATCTGGCCCCGCGTGACCCGTGAACTCGCCGACGATCTGGCCGTCGACGCCCTCGCGAGGGACCGGGCGGGGAAGGCCCCGTTCGACGAGGTCGCCCGGCTCCAGGAGGCCGGTCTGCCCGCCCTGCTCACCGCGCCGGGACCGGGCGGGCGGGGCGCCGACTGGCGGACCGCGTCCGCGGTCGTACGGGAGATCGCCGCCGCCGACGGCTCGGTGGGCGAACTCCTCGCCCATCACTACGCGCTCTCCTGGAGCAGCCGCTTCTTCGGTCCCGTGCGCGAACCGGGCAGCCGACGTCCGAACGGGCCCGCGCTCGACGCCCGTACGGCCGAGGGGCGCTGGCTGCTCGCCGGCGGCGTCGAACCGCCCCGCGAAGAGCCCGGCCCCGGTCTGACGCTCACCCCCGCCGCCGCGGGCCGCGGATGGGTCCTCGACGGGAGCCGGGCCTTCGCCTCCGCAGTGACCGTGGCCGACCGGCTCGTCGTCGGGGCCCGCCCCGACGGCACGGGCGAACTGTGCGTCGTCCTGGTGGACCCGGCGCTGCCCGGCGTGTTCACCGACGCCGGGACGGACCGGGTCGGGCAGCGCCTCGCGGGCGCGGGCACCGTCTCCTTCGACCGGGTACCTGTCGCGCCGGAGGACGTCATCGGCGGCGTCCCGCAGGACGAGCACGCCGTCGCCCCGTACACCACCCTCGCTCCCCTCGCTCTGCGACTGCTCCTCGTCCAGGTCGCCCTGGGCGTCGCCGAGGGGGCGCTCGCCGAGGCCCGGGACGTCCGCCGCGCCGGACAGGCGGGCGCGACGCCGGCCGGCCACCCGGGAGGGCGCCCGATCGGCCTCACCGGAGCGGACGACCCTTCAGCGCCCGGCGCAGGGGACGATCCGTACCTCCTCCTCGCCTACGGGGAGCTGGCGACGGCCGCGCACACCGCGGCGGCGGTGGTGGAGCGGGCCACGGACGCCCTCGCCCGCGGTCTGCTCGCTGCCCGGTCGCTCGGCCCGGAGGAACGGGCCGACATCGCCGTCCTGGTGGCGGCGGCCGAGACGGTCACCGGCCGGGCGGCCGTTCACGTCACCACCCGCGTCCTCGAACTCGTCGACGGCACGGCGGGCGCCGACGTCCGCGGCGGAGGGCCGGGCTTCGACCGCTTCTGGCGGAACGCCCGCACTCTCACGGCCCCCACGCGCGCGGCCCACCGGCTCCGTGACATAGGCGACCACTACCTCAACGGCAGCCACACGCGGCTCACCCTGCCGGCCTGACGGGGACCGCACCGGCGGAGGGGCAGGTGGCGGACGGACCGGCATGTCGGGACGTCCGGCCCCCTCGTCGGACCGCCGGTGGGCCCAAGCTGGAAGAGGAAGGGCCCGACCGACCGGCGGGCCCGCCGGCGCGCGCACGGAGGCATCCTGATGAGTCATGAGATCGTCGCAGGGGTGGACGGCTCCCCGGAGAGTCTCGCCGCGGCCGACTGGGCCGCCCGCGAGGCCGCCCACCGGGGGCTCCCGCTCCGGCTCGCGCACGCCTGGCGCTGGGAACCCCTCGACCTTCCCCTGGTGCAGGACCGCGCCGCGCAGGAGCGCGTCGCGGAGGCGGTCGTGCGCGAGGCGGAGGCCACGATCGCCGGCCGCCACCCGGGCCTCGGGCTCACCGCGGAGGTGCTCGGCGACACGCCCGCCACGGCGCTGCTCGGCACCGTGGAGCGCGCCGAGATGCTCGTCATCGGCTCGCGCGGCCACGGGGCGGTGGCCGGATTCCTGCTCGGCTCGTACGGGCAGCAGATCATCGCCGCCGCCACCTGTCCCGTGGTGGCCGTCAGGTCCCGCGACGGTGAGCCCGCCGAACCGCCCACGGGGCACGTGCTCGTGGGCCAGCTCGGCGGCCCGGAGGACAGTGCCGCCGCGCTGCGCTTCGCGTTCGAGACCGCCGCCGCCCGCGGGGCCTCGGTGCGGGCCGTGCGGGCGTGGAGCCTGCCGCCGCTGTTCGCGTACAGCCCGACCTCGATGCGGCTCGCCGACGAGGCCGGCGGGCTCGTCCCGTACGAGGAGAAGGCGCTGCGCGAGGCGCTGGCGCCCTGGCGCGAGCGCTACCCGGACGTTCCGGTCGGCGAGCACATCGAGCTGGGCAGCGCCGGTCAGGTACTGCTGTCGGCGTCGGGGGCCGCCCAGCTGGTGGTGGTCGGCCGGCGGGCCGGGCGGGGGGCGGTCGGGCCCCGGATCGGGTCCGTGGCACACGCCGCGCTCCACCTCGCGCCCTGTCCGGTGGCGGTCGTCCCGCAGGGCTGAAAGGGTTCAGACGGGCCACACGGGGCGACACGCCGTGTTGACGCCGCCTTGACGAGGAGTGTCGGAGCGGGCCGGGCCGGAAGGGGTTACGCCGTCGCCCCGGTGGCTCTCCCCAGCGCCGGACCGTCCGGCGACCACGGCGAGAGAGCGGAGTTCCATGCGGCACCACGACCATCCAGAGGACCGGGCGGCGCACGCGGACAGCCGGCACCGCGGGGGAGGCAGGTGGCGGCGCCCGCGTCGCCGCCCGTCGTTCCGCACCGCCGTCACCCTCGCCGGAGCCGCGACCGCCGTACTGACGGTGGCGACCGGGGTCCACATGGCCGCTTCCACCGGTGCGGACCCCAGGGCCTCGGGTCCCACCGTCGGGGGCCCCACGGCCTCGGGCACCAGCACCTCGGGCACCACCACCTCGGGCACCACCACCTCGGGCCCCGGGGCCGCCGCTCCCGCCGTCGCGGCACCGATCGCGCCCCAAGGGGAACAACAAGGCCCGGTCAAGGCGGCAGAGGCGCGGGCGGGGAAGGCCGCGAGCTTCGTCCAGGACGTCGTCGCCCGCGTCAACGCCGAGCGTGGGAACGCCGGGTGCGCGCCGCTCCGCGCCGACCGTCACCTGCGGACCGCCGCCCAGAGGCACGCCGACGACATGTCCGCACGCGACTACTACAGCCATGACAGCCCGGACGGTCGCGACGGCGGCGACCGGATGAGCGACGCCGGGTACGCGTGGTCGGCCTGGGCGGAGAACATCCACCGGGGTCCGAGGACCCCGGCCCAGGCCATGGGCGACTGGATGGACAGCTCCGGCCACCGGGCGAACATCCTCAACTGTTCCTTCAAGGACATCGGAGTCGGCGTGGCCCTCACCGCCGACGGCCCCTACTGGGTGCAGAACTTCGGCGCCAAACGCTGAGGCCCGGAGGGTCAGGAGGCGGGAGCCGCCAGCTTCTGCACCCAGATCGTGCCGCCGGGACCGGGCACCGACGCCACTCCGGTGTCCCGGTACCGGCAGTCGAGCATGTTCTCCTCGTGCATCGAGCCGTCCGTCCAGTCGTCGACGACGGACCGCGGATCGGCCGCACCTCGGGCGAGATTCTCGGCCCAGGCGCTCCAGTCGTAACCGGCCTCGGTGATCCGCACGTCCGCGTACTCGCCCTCGGGGCTGGCGTGACCGTAGTAGTCGCGCGCCGCCATGTCCTGGGCGTACCCGCGGGCCGCCGCGGTGAGGCGGGGGTCGACCCGCAGCGGCGCGCAACCGGCGGCCGCCCGGAGCCGGTTGACGAGTCCGGTGACCCGTTCGCCGGCGTCGGGCGTCGGCGTGGGGCGCGCGGCGGGGCGGGGCGCCGGCGGGGTGGTCGGCGGGATCGTCGTCGGGGCGGGCGCGGCGACGGTGGTGGCAGGGGTGGGGGTCGGCGGGGCCGGGGAGGGGACCGCCGGGGGCGCCGCGGCGGGCCTGCCGGGCTTCACGCGCGCGTGCGGCTCCTGCGGTACGAGGAGGGTGACCGCCCCGAGGACGGCGACGGCCGCCGTTCCGGCGAGTGCCGCACGCCGGAACGACGTCCGCCGGGGGACGGCCCCGGAGGCGCCGGGGTCCGGGGCGGCGCCGTCCCCGGCAGGTGCGCCGGAGTCGCGCGTCTCGCCGCCACCGGGCACCTGGGCAGCGGGTGCGAGGGCGTCGCTCTGCCCGGGCGCGGGTGAGACCGATTCCGGGCTGTCGCCGTCCCCCCACGCGGGCGCGACCGGTTCGAGGCTGTCGCCGCCCTCTGACGCGAGCGACACCGGTTCCGGGCTGTGGCTGTCCCCCGACGCGAGGGCGCCCGGTTCAAGGCTGTCACCGTCCCCCGACGCGAGCGACACCGGTTCCAGGCTGTGGCTGTCCCCCGACGCGGGGGCGACCGGTTCGAGGCCGTCGCCGCCTACGGCCGCGACCGGTTCCAGGCTGTCGCCGCCACCGAGTCCGACGGCCAGCGGGGGCACGAGGCCGAGGCCGACCAGGAGGCCTTCGACGGGGGCGAGGCCGCAGCGGCCGGTCACCCGGGCGGTGCAGTCGGCACAGGTCCGCAGATGGCGGGCGACGCGCTTGCGCCAGAGCGGGGAGGGGCGGCCGTCCCAGGCCGTGACGGTCTCCGCGAGGCCGGGGCACAGCGGTGCGGCGTCCAGGGCGCGGACGACGGCCCGGCCGGTTTCGAGGCGTTCCTTCATCCGCTGGACGCGGACGGCGGCGTGCTGCGGCGAGATGCCGCCGAGGCCCTCGGCGAGCTCGGCGCGGGTCAGCTCGCCCGCGGCCTCCAGCCACCAGAGGGCGAGGAGTTCGCGGTCGTCCTCGTCGAGCCAGCGGGTGGCGCGGGCGACGTCGCGGCGCTGTCCGGAGAGGCCGAGCCGGAGGATGGTGACCTCGGTGAAGTCGCCGGCCGGGTCGGCGAGGTGGGTGGCCCGGTCGAGTCCGGGCACGGGTGCCTGCCGGTGTTCGCGCCAGCGGCGGCGTACACCGTTCATGGCGATGGCGACGAGCCAGGACCGGAAGCGGGCCGGGTCGCGGAGACCGGTCAGGCCGTCCAGGGCGCGGACCATCGTCTCCTGGACGATGTCGTCGGTGTCGGCGTGGCCGTCGAGGGCCCGCCCGACGATGTTGTGGACGAGGGGCAGATACGCGCGTACCAGTGCGTCCCTCGCCTGCGCGTCACCGGCCCTGGCCGCTTCCACCAGTGCGGTGGTGCGGCGCTCGTCGATGTGCATGGGTCTGCTCCCTCATCCCTGGTTCGAGTCCCCCGTCCTCCGGAGACCCCTGGGCGTGGGAGGGATAACACTTCTTCACGGTGCGGGGCGCGGGCCCCTACCTGGGGGGTGCCGTGGGCAGGGTCGGGACCGTGGCCCCGTTCCCCTCCCGGACGGCTTCCACGACGTCGTCGTGGAGATCGCGGCTCTCCTCCTCCGTCGCGCACGGAACGGGACTGCCCGACATGGTGAACCAGTCGGACGCGCCGCTGTACTGCACGGCCACGCGCGCTTCGCCGTCGGCCCAGGTCGTGTGCACGGTCAGATCGCCCGTGACGACACCGCCCTCGTCGGTCAGCACGCCACCTCGCCCGGTGTAGACACCGGCGGTCGTCCAGGATGCCCAGCTCATCCATCCAGGTTCACACCCGGACGGCGGATGCGCCACCGACAAGGCCGCCCCGGCCGGAGGAGTTCCGGCCGGGGCGGTCCAGGTGGTCCCGTGCCGGTCAGGCGAGGGACGCGACGGCCTCGTTGAACGTGGCGGACGGGCGCATCACGGCTGCGGCCTTGGCCGGGTCGGGCTGGTAGTAGCCGCCGATCTCGGCCGGGGAGCCCTGGACGGCGTTCAGCTCGTCGACGATCTTCTGCTCGTTGGTCGAGAGGGTCTCGGCCAGCGGGGCGAAGGCCTTGGCCAGCTCCGCGTCCTCGGTCTGGGCGGCCAGCTCCTGGGCCCAGTAGAGGGCGAGGTAGAAGTGGCTGCCGCGGTTGTCGATACCACCGAGGCGACGGGTCGGCGACTTGTCCTCGTTGAGGAAGGTGCCGGTGGCGCGGTCGAGGGTGTCGGCGAGGACCTGGGCGCGGGAGTTGCCCGTGGAGGTCGCGAGGTGCTCGAAGCTGGCGGCCAGGGCGAAGAACTCACCGAGGCTGTCCCAGCGGAGGTAGTTCTCCTTGACGAGCTGCTGGACGTGCTTCGGGGCGGAGCCGCCGGCGCCGGTCTCGAAGAGGCCGCCGCCCGCCATCAGCGGGACGACCGACAGCATCTTGGCGCTGGTGCCCAGCTCCAGGATGGGGAAGAGGTCGGTCAGGTAGTCGCGGAGGACGTTGCCGGTGACGGAGATGGTGTCCTCGCCGCGGCGGATGCGCTCCAGGGAGAACGTGGTGGCGTCGACCGGGGACATGATCTTGATGTCGAGGCCCTCGGTGTCGTGCTCCGACAGGTACCGCTCGACCTTGGCGATGAGCTGCGCGTCGTGGGCGCGGTTCTCGTCCAGCCAGAAGACGGCCGGGGCGCCGGTGGCGCGGGCGCGGGTGACGGCGAGCTTGACCCAGTCCTGGATGGGCAGGTCCTTGGTCTGGCAGGCGCGGAAGATGTCGCCCTCGGCGACCTCCTGCTCCAGGACGGCGTTGCCCCGGGAGTCGACGAGGCGGACGGTGCCGGCCTGGGCGATCTCGAAGGTCTTGTCGTGGGAGCCGTACTCCTCGGCCTTCTGCGCCATGAGGCCGACGTTCGGGACGGAGCCCATGGTCGACGGGTCGAAGGCGCCGTTGGCGCGGCAGTCGTCGATGACGACCTGGTACACGCCGGAGTAGCTGTGGTCCGGGAGGACCGCGAGGGTGTCGGCCTCCTGGCCGTCCGGGCCCCACATGTGGCCGGAGGTGCGGATCATGGCCGGCATCGAGGCGTCGACGATGACGTCGGACGGCACGTGCAGGTTGGTGATGCCCTTGTCGGAGTCGACCATGGCGAGTGCGGGGCCGGCGGCGAGCTCGGCCTCGAAGGAGGCCTTGATCTCCTCGCCCTGCGGGAGGGACTCCAGACCCTTCAGGACACCGCCGAGACCGTCGTTCGGGGAGAGGCCGGCGGCCGCGAGGGTCTCGCCGTACGTGGCGAACGTCTGCGGGAAGAAGGCGCGCACGACGTGGCCGAAGACGATGGGGTCGGAGACCTTCATCATGGTGGCCTTGAGGTGTACGGAGAAGAGCACGCCCTCGGCCTTGGCGCGGGCGACCTGCTCGCTCAGGAAGGTGCGCAGGGCGGCGGCGCGCATGACGGCGGCGTCGACGACCTCGCCGGCGACGACCTTGAGCGGCTCGCGGAGCTCGCTGGTGGTGCCGTCGGCGGCGGTGAACTCGAAGCGGAGGGTGTCGTCCTCGGTGATGACGACGGACTTCTCCGTGGAGGCGAAGTCGTTCTCGCTCATGGTGGCGACGTTCGTCTTGGACTCGGGGGTCCAGGCGCCCATGCGGTGCGGGTGGGCCTTGGCGTAGTTCTTCACCGAGCCGGGTGCGCGGCGGTCGGAGTTGCCCTCGCGCAGGACCGGGTTGACGGCCGAGCCCTTGATCTTGTCGTAGCGGGCGCGGATCTCCCGCTCCTCGTCGGTCTTCGGGTCGTCCGGGTAGGCCGGGAGGGCGTAGCCCTGCGCCTGCAGCTCGGCGACGGCCGCCTTGAGCTGCGGGATGGACGCCGAGACGTTCGGCAGCTTGATGATGTTGGCGCCGGGCGTCTTGGCCAGGTCACCGAGCTCGGAGAGGGCGTCGGCGATGCGCTGGCCCTCCTCCAGGTACTCGGGGAAGACGGCGATGATGCGGCCCGCGAGGGAGATGTCCCGCGTCTCGACCGTGACGCCGGCCTGCGAGGCATACGCCTGGATCACGGGCAGGAACGAGTACGTCGCCAGGGCGGGCGCCTCGTCAGTGTGGGTGTAGATGATGGTCGAGTCAGTCACCAGGGTTCTCCAGCTCCACGTCTGCGTATGCGAGATTGCTCGACATCAAGATATCTCGTGATCGAGGTCCTCGGTAAAGGGGTCCACGAGCTCGCAGTCCGGGGGTGCGCCGGCGGCCTCGACGAACGGTCCGTCGAGCCGGTAGTGGGCGGGAACGCCGTCCAGCTCGACGCGGCGGAGCAGCGCGAGCAGGAGCAGCCCCGCCGCGGCGACGACGCCGGCGGCGAGTGCCTGGCCGCAGCGGTGGGCGAGCCGGAGCTGGGCCGGGTCGTAGGCGCCGGTGGTGGGCGGGGTGAGGGTGGCGCCGAGCAGCCAGAAGCCCGCGTCGAGTCCGGCGGCGGCGACGAGGAGGAGCGGCAGGGTCACGGGGAGGCCGACCAGGGCGGGCCCGCGCCGGGCGCCGGGGTGCACCTTGCCCTTGCGGGCGAGCAGGGCGAGGAGGCCGCAGTGGACGGCGAGGGCCACCAGGGCTCCGGCGATGACGTCGCCGGGCCGGTGCCGGCCGGCCGCGACGGTGTGGGCGCCGACGCCGACGGCCCAGAGCGTGGCCGCGCCGACGGCGAGGCCGCGCTGCCGGTACGGGACGACGAGGGCCAGGCCGAGGGCGATGCCGAGGGCCAGCGTCGTCTGGGCGCTGGGGAAGCCGCTGGGGACGAACGTCCCGCCGCTGTCGGGGAGCGGGGGGCGCGGTGCGTACCGCTGGAGCAGTCCGGTGAGGGCGAGGGCGGTGACGATGGCGCCGGCGGCCGCCCCGGTGAGGGCGTACCGCCCGCGTATGAGACCGACGGCGAGGAGCAGGACGCAGCCGATGGCCAGGGAGAGGGTGGTGAGTCCGGCGAGTGAGGGGTGCTCGCGGATCAGGGTGGCGGCGACGGTGTCGGCGCGACGGCCGGCCACGGCGGCGTCGCCCCAGCGGCGGCCGGTCGCGGTGAGCACGAGTCCCGCATAGGTGACCGTGAGAACGAGGACGGCCCCGAGACAGGCACGTCGGGTCCGGGTGCGGACGCGGGTGCTGAACGAGCCGGGCGCCTCGCCCGCCACGGCGGCGTACCACCAGGTGTCGCCGGTCTCCAGCGGCCTCGGGGAGCCGCCCGCGCGGGACCTGTCGTAGGAAGCCATGCCCCGATTCGAACCCACGCGTGGTGGCCCCGCCCGCTGGACGCACCCGAACGGCAAACCGTGCGGGGCGGGCCCGCCGCCGGTCTCTCACCGGCTCCCCGCCGAGGTCGCCGGGCCTGTGCCGGGGCGGGCTGACGGGGAGGGCGTACGCCGACGGGGGCCGCGCCCGACGTCAGGAGGAGGCGCGGACGACGGGGGCCGCACCCGACGTCAGGAGGAGGCGCGGACGACGAGTTCCGTCGGGAGCATCGTGCGGGGCTGTTCGTCCGGGTCGCCGGGTGCGGCGATCTCCTGCAGGAGGAGACGGGCCATGGCGCGGCCCATCTCCTCGATGGGCTGACGGACGCTGGTCAGCGGCGGGTCCATGTGCCGGGCCACGGCCGAGTCGTCGACGCCGACGAGGGCGACGTCCCCGGGGACGCTGCGGCCCGCCTCGCGCAGCACGCCCCGGGCGCCCGCCGCCATGACGTCGGAGGCGGCGAAGACGGCGTCCAGGTCGGGCCGGCGGTCCAGGAGTTCGCGCATGGCGCGGCGGCCGCCCTCCTCGGTGAAGTCACCGCCGGCGACGAGCGCCTCGTCGGCGGTGAGTCCGGCGTCGGCCAGGCCCTCGCGGTAGCCGTCGAGGCGGCAGCGGGCCACGTACATGTCGAGGGGTCCGGTGATGGTGGCGATCGCGCGGCGGCCGCGCGCGGCGAGGTGGGCGACGGCGGTCCGGCCGGCGCCGGTGTTGTCGGAGTCGACGAAGGCGACGCGCTCGTCCTCTGTGCGGCGGCCGTTGAGCACGGCGGGCAGGCCGAGGGCGCGGACCTGGTCGGGCAGCGGGTCGTCGCCGTGGACGGAGACGAGGAGGACGCCGTCGACGCGCTGGGCGGCGAGGTACTGCTCGAAGCGCTGCCGCTCCTGCTCGCTGCGGATCAGGGTGAGCAGCAACTGCTTGTCGGCGTCGGCGAGTTCACTGCTGACGCCGCGGATGATGTCGAGGAAGTAGGGCTCGGCGAAGAGCCGGGCCTCGGTCTCGGGGATCACCAGGGCGACGGCGTCGGTCCGGCTGCCGGCGAGCGCGCGGGCGGCGCGGTTGGGCACGTAGCCGAGTTCGGCGACGGCCCGTTCGACGGCGGCCTTGGCCTGTTCACTGACCCGGGGCGAGCCGTTGATGACCCGGGAGACCGTGCCGCGGCCGACTCCGGCCAGCGCCGCGACCTCTTCCAGGGTGGGTCTGCCGGTCTGACGCCCGCTCACCGCCATGTGCCGCTTCTCCCCTCGGGCAGCCGCCCCGCCTGCGTGTGCACGCGAACCTATCAGGCGGAACGGCGGGCCCCCGGGGTGTCGCCAGCGGGTTCAGGAGCCGGTCGGGGCGAGTTCGGCCATGGCTCCCCAGCCCCGCTGGGGCACCTCGACGTTGATGATCTCGGGGGTGGTGGCGATGGCTCCGGCCATGGCGGCGAGACCGGCCGTGAAGTGCGGGGACGCGACGTGGGCGGCGCCCGCCCCGGCGTCGGCGAAGGCTTCGAGGAGGACGAAGACGTTCGGGTCGTCGACGCTGCGGGACCAGTCGAAGAAGAGGTTGCCGGGCTCCTCGCGGGTGGCGCGGGTGAAGTCGGCGACGAGGTCGAGCCAGCGGTCGGCGTGGTCGGGACGGGCGGTGAAGCGGACGGCGATGAAGATCATGCGTCCAGGCTGCGCCGCGAGGGCGGGCGGGGCCAGCCGGGGCCTTCAGGATTCCGGCAGGGTCGGAAACTCCGGTACGGCCCGGGCGAGGGCGGCCCGGATCTCCGCCTGGCGCCGTCCGAGGTCGCCGGTCGGCAGGGACACGGAGAGGGCGTGCACGATGCCGTCGCCCCGCTCGGGCAGCGTCACGGCGAGGCAGGTGTACGCGAGGTCCGCCTCGCCCACCGACACGGCGAAGCCCTGGCCGCGCACCCGGCCGACCTCGGCCTCGAAGCGGGCGGCGCCGGTGATGGTGCGCTCGGTGAAGCGGGCCATCCCGTGCTCGGCGAGGTAGCGGCGGCGCAGGGGACGCGGGAGTGCGGCGAGCAGCGCCTTGCCGTGGGCGGTCGCGTGGGCACGGCTCTCGGGGCCCGGTGCGAAGGGGTGGGCGGTGTCGGTGATGGGGGCGGTGGTGTCGACGACGGTGATCAGCCCGTCGCGGTAGGCGGTGTGGTACGCCTCCGCGCCGGTGGCCCGCCGCAGCCGGCCGAGAAGCTCCCCGGTGCCGGCGCCGAGTCCGTGGTGCCGCTGGTGGGAGCGGTGCAGGGCGGGGACGCGGGGTCCGGGCGCGTATCCCTCGGCGGTGCGGGCGAGGTAGCCGCGGGCGAGCAGGGGGCCGGTGACGTGGTAGACGGTCGACAGGGCGCAACCGAGCTGCCGCGCCAGAGCCTTGGCGCCGACGGGCCGGTCGGCGTCGGCGACGACGTCGAGGACGGCGAGGGCCCGGTCGACGGACCGGGGCCCGGGGCTCGGGAGGGCAGGCATCGCACCAGCCTAGGCGGAGGCCCGGCCCCCTCGTCCGCCCCCCGGGAATGTCCACGACCGGGCGGCAACGCTCCGTTCCGGTCTCACTGCTGTCCGTATCGCCGCAGGTCGGGTCGCCCTTATGTGCATAAGACACTCTTTCGGCGTATCGTCGGGTGGATTCCCTCATCGCCGACGCCTCGGGAGAGCGTGTGCCCCGCTCCAGGACCGACCAAGCCCCGACGCACCGCGCGGAGCGCCGACCGCGTCTCCGGGCGACGGTCATCGCGACAGCAGTGGTCGCCGTCGCCGCGGGCGGGCTGTACATGGCGGGGCTGCTCGCAACCGGTGACGACATATCCGCAGGCACCCGGATCGCCGGTGTGGACGTCGGCGGGATGAGCCGGGCCGAGGCCCGCACCAAGCTCGCGGCGCAGGCGCCGGCCGCGTGGAGCGCGCCGATACCCGTGCGGATCGGCGACCGCACCACGACCGTGGAGCCCGCCTCCGCCGGTCTTTCGGTGGACCTGGAGAAGACCGCCGACGAGGCGGCCGACCCCTCCCGAGATCCCGTCACCGTCATCGGGCGGCTCTTCTCCTCCGGTGAGCGTGACCTCCGCCCCGTGTTCGCTCACGACGCCGAGAAGACGCGGGCGGCCGTGGCCGGGCTGGCCGAGAGGAACGACCGCGAGGTGCGCGAGGGATCGGTCGCCTTCCGTGGGGGCAAGGCCGTCGCGACCCAGTCGGTCACGGGCCAGAGACTGGACACCGGGCGGGCCGTCGAGACCCTGCGCGCGGCCTATCCCGCCACGGGCACCGCGCCCGTGACCCTCCCCGTCACCCTGACCGAGCCGAAGCTCCCCGCGGCCGAGGTGACCCGCTTCCTCGACACGTACGCGAAGCCCGCGATGTCCGGCCCGGTGACGCTCACGGCGGGCACCGACCGGCTGCGGATCTCCCCCGCCACCCTCGGCGACCACCTCACGGTGAAGGCGGCGAGCGGCCGGCTCAGCGCCGCCCTCGACGCCGAGGCACTGCTCCGGGACCCCGACGTGGCACGGCCGGTCGCCTCGCTGACGGGCGCGCCCGTGGAGGCCACGCTCGGGGTGCGGGACGGCAAGGTCGTGGTGGAGTCCGAGGGCCGGCCCGGTCGCGAGGTGACGTCGAAGGCCCTCGGCGACGCCGTACGCCCGCTGCTCACCGAGACCGGCGCGGCCGCCCGTACCGCGCCGGTGGTCACGACGGCCACCCAGCCCGAGCTGACCGCCGCCTCCCTGGCCCGTCTCGGCATCACCGAGCAGATGTCGACGTTCACGGTGGACTTCCCGACGGCGCCGTACCGCACGACGAACATCGGACGCGCCGCCGAGCTCATCGACGGCTCGGTCGTGAAGCCCGGCGAGGTGTGGAGCTTCAACAGGACGGTCGGCGAACGCACCCCGGACAACGGTTTCGTCGACGGCACGATGATCCTCGACGGCCAGTACCGGTCCGCGCCCGGCGGCGGTGTGTCCGCCATGGCCACCACCGTCTACAACGCCATGTTCTTCGCCGGGGTCAAGCCCGTCGAGTACGGCGCCCACTCCTTCTACATCGAGCGCTACCCGGCCGGCCGGGAGGCGACCGTGGCCTGGGGCAGCCTGGACCTGAAGTTCCGCAACGACTCCGGGAAGCCGATCTACATCAAGGCGGACGCGACGGACTCCTCCGTGACCGTGAGCTTCCTCGGGACGAAGAAGTACGACTCCGTGGAGGCGGTCGCCGGACCGCGCACCAACCTCAAGGAGCCCGCGAAGCGCGAGGGCACCGGCGAGGCCTGTATGCCGCAGGAGCCCCTGGAGGGCTTCGACATCGCCGTGGACCGGGTGTTCAAGGACGGCGGCGCCGAGGTGAAGAGGGAGACCTTCACCACCCACTACACCCCGCGCGACGAGGTGATCTGCGAGTGACCCGGGGGTGCCCGGCGGGCACCCGCACGGCCGGAAAGGTGTCTTCCGATACGGCCGGGGCATGACTCCGGAGCACGGCCCACCAGGCCAGGGCCGCCCGCTACCCGTCGGAGGCACGCCTTGGCGCAGCGCAGCGACCCCTTCGAGCGTCTCCTCGGCGACGCTGTGCGCGCGGGCGTCTGCCCCGGCGCCGTATGGGCCGTGGGTGACGCCCGTACGACCGTGTCGGAGGGGGCCGTCGGGCTGCTCGACCCGGCCCGCCCCGACGAACCCACGCGTCCCGACACGCTCTTCGACGTCGCCAGCCTCACCAAGATCCTCGCCGTCTGGGCGGTGACCGGCACCCTCGTCGACGCCGGAAAGCTCGATCTTGCCGCCCCGCTCGGTTCGTTCTGGCCCGAGGCGGCGGGACGCCCCCTCGCCGGGGTCACGCCCCACCACCTCCTCACGCACACGGCGGGGCTGCCGCTCCGCTCCAATCTGCGGCACCTGTACGGCTCCGACCCGCAGGACGTCCGGGACGGCGTCCTCGCCGAGCCGCTGCGGCACCGGCCCGGGCAGGCCGTCGCGTACACCGACCGGGCCGCGCTCATCCTCGGCTACCTGGCCGAGCACCTCACCCGGCGGCCGCTCCCCCGCCTCGCCGAGGACCGGGTCTGGAGCCCTCTCGGCATGACGGAGACCCGGTACGGCCCCCTGCCGGCCGTGGTGAGGGAGCGGTGCGCGCCCACGGAGTACGACGAGGAGAGCGGCGCCCCGCTCCGGGGCGTCGTCCACGACTTCTCGGCCCGGCTCCTCGGCGGCGCCTGCGGGATCGCGGGGGTGTTCACCACCGCCGCCGACATCGGGCGGTTCCTGCGCCACGTCCTCGCCCCGGTGCCCGGCGTCTTCTCCGCCGACTGGACGGCCGCCTCGCTCCGCGTGCACACCGGCGGGCTGGTACCGCCGCGCGGGCTGTTCTGGCATCCGGCGCCCGGCACGGCCCCCGCGGACGACGTCTGGGCCCACTTCGGCTTCACCGGCACGGCCCTGTGGGTGTCGCCGGCCCGCGATCGCTGGGCGGTCCTGCTCACCAACCGGCTCCGGCTGACCCGCGACGCCGAACCGCTCACCGGGGTCAGGAACGCCTTCCGGACCCTCGCCTTCCACTGACGGGCACCGGTGACCCGCACCCCCTGATGGATCAGACGAGCCGGGGGTTACCATATGAGCGCCGCCTAGCTCGAAAGATAATCTTGTGACTGTCAATGACGACTCGTTCACCAGTTGGAAGAACCGCGAGGAGATCGCGGAGTCGATGATCCCGATCATCGGGAAGCTGCACCGGGAGCAGGACGTGACCGTCCTCCTCCACAGCCGCTCCCTGGTGAACAAGTCGGTGGTCAGCATCCTCAAGACCCACCGCTTCGCACGGCAGATAGCCGGCGAGGAGCTGTCGGTCATCGAGACGCTCCCCTTCCTCCAGACGCTCACGACCCTCGACCTCGGCCCGTCGCAGATCGACATCGGCATGCTGGCCGCCGAGTACAAGACCGACGACCGCGGACTCTCGGTGGCGGAGTTCACCGCCGAGGCCGTCGCCGGTGCCACCGGCGAGAACAAGATCGAGCGCCGTGACGGACGTGACGTCGTCCTCTACGGCTTCGGCCGCATCGGCCGTCTCGTCGCCCGCCTCCTCATCGAGAAGGCCGGTTCGGGCAACGGTCTGCGTCTGCGCGCGATCGTCGTGCGCGGCGGCGGCGAGCAGGATCTCGTGAAGCGCGCCTCGCTGCTGCGCCGCGACTCCATCCACGGCCAGTTCCAGGGCACGATCACGGTCGACGAGGCGAACAGCACCATCGTCGCCAACGGCAACACGATCAAGGTGATCTACGCGAACGACCCCTCCGAGGTCGACTACACGGCGTACGGCATCGAGAACGCCATCCTCATCGACAACACCGGCAAGTGGCGCGACCGCGAGGGCCTCTCCAAGCACCTGCGCCCCGGCATCGACAAGGTCGTCCTGACCGCGCCCGGCAAGGGTGACGTGCCGAACATCGTGCACGGCGTCAACCACGACACGGTGAAGCCGGACGAGCAGATCCTGTCCTGCGCCTCCTGCACCACCAACGCGATCGTCCCGCCGCTGAAGGCCATGGACGACGAGTACGGCGTGCTGCGCGGCCACGTGGAGACGGTCCACTCGTTCACGAACGACCAGAACCTCCTGGACAACTACCACAAGGCCGACCGTCGCGGCCGGTCCGCGCCGCTCAACATGGTGATCACCGAGACCGGTGCCGCCTCGGCCGTCGCCAAGGCGCTGCCGGCGCTGAAGGCCCCGATCACCGGCAGCTCGATCCGCGTCCCCGTCCCGGACGTCTCGATCGCGATCCTGAGCCTGCGGCTGGGCCGCGAGACCACCCGCGAGGAGGTCCTCGAGTACCTGCGGGACGTCTCGCTGCACTCGCCGCTGAAGCGACAGATCGACTTCACCACGGCCCCCGACGCCGTCTCCATGGACTTCGTCGGCTCGCGTCACGCGTCGATCATCGACGCCGGCGCGACCAAGGTCGACGGCGACAACGCGATCCTCTACCTCTGGTACGACAACGAGTTCGGCTACTCGTGCCAGGTCATCCGGGTCGTCCAGCACGTCTCCGGCGTGGAGTACCCGACCTTCCCGTCCCCGGCGGTCTGACCCGCCACCCCGCCCGACGGCCCGACGGCGCGCCGCACCTCCTGACAGGGGTGCGGCGCGCCGCTCGTCGTGGGGAGCCGGAGTGAACCGCCCACGACGGCCCGGCGTCCCTCCCTCCATGAAGACGTTCGGGCACGGGATGCGCCGGCTGCTCCTCTTCGCGGTGCTCCAGGCCCGGTGCTGCGCCTTCGCGTTCGCGCTCATCGGCGGCATCGCGGTCTCCACCCTGCTGCCCGAACTGCCGATCGCGCGTTACGACCTGCTGCTCCTGTACGGGATCGGGCTCACCCTGCTCGCGTGGAAGGTCGGCTGGGACACCGGGCGGGACGTCGCCGTCATCGCAGGCTGCCATGTCATCGGCCTCCTCTTCGAGTTGGTCAAGGTACGGATGGGCTCCTGGAGTTACCCGGAGGACTCGCTGGCGAAGGTCGGCGGAGTGCCGTTGTACGGCGGTTTCCTCTACGCGGCCCTCGGCAGTTACGTCTGCCGGGCGTGGCGCCTGCTCGACCTGCGGCTCACGGGCTACCGGCCGCGTGTCACCGCAGTCCTCGCCGGTGCCGTGTACGTCAACTTCTTCAGCCACCACTGGCTGCCCGACGCGCGGTGGGTCCTGGCCGCGCTGCTCCTCGTCGCGACGGCGGGGACCTGGGTGCGGTTCCGGGTGGGTGAGCGGGATCACCGGATGCCGCTGGCCCTGTCGTTCGTCCTGATCGGGTTCTTCCTGTGGGTCGCGGAGAACGCGGCCACGTACGTCGGCGCCTGGAGCTATCCGAACCAGCTGGACGGCTGGCAGCCCGTGTCCGTCGCGAAGTTCGGCGCGTGGGCGCTGCTCATCACGGTCACCTTCGTCCTGACGGCGCACCGGGGGCGGCCACGGGCCCGGTCCCGGCGGCCGTGAATCCGTGGCAGACCCGCCGCCGAGGGGAGTAGGCGATTCCGTGCACTCCCCCGACCGACGTGCTAGAGTCACAGCAGTTGCAGTCGTGGTTCCCAAAGAAACTTACAAGTGCCTTTGACGATTCGACATCGTCAGGCACTTTCTGTGTTTTCGGTGCAGTTTTCCGGACGGGGCAATCATCACGGCGACTCCGGGTTTCGCACAGTGCGGACCCCTGGGCTACGCCCCGAAGGAGATTTAACATGGCTAACGGCACCGTGAAGTGGTTCAACGCTGAAAAGGGCTTCGGCTTCATCGAGCAGGAGGGTGGCGGCCCGGACGTCTTCGCCCACTACTCCAACATCGCCACCTCTGGCTTCCGTGAGCTCCAGGAAGGCCAGAAGGTGACCTTCGACGTCACGCAGGGCCAGAAGGGCCCCCAGGCGGAGAACATTCTCCCCGCCTGACGTTGACACGTCCGACGCAGCTGGGGCCCTCACCCATGTGGTGAGGGCCCCGGCTCGTTGCATTTTCCAGGCATTTCACGGACCGGACGCCGATTCCCCTCCCGTCGGCGCGGCCGGATCCGCACGCATACGGCGTTCGGTACGTTCCTGTAATTCATTGGGCCGACAGCCCGTCGCGAATTCCTCGAAGCGCACCGTCTCGAGGAAGGCCCCCATGGACAGCACGCACAGCACCTCCCGCACCGACAAGGCACGACGCGCCGCCGCGGCGCGGGACGAATTCGCGGTGACGGCCTCCGTCACCCCCGCCCTGCCGCCGGCAGCCACCTTCGCCGAGCTCGACCTGCCGGCCGAGGTCCTCGGCGTGCTCACAGGTCTCGGCCTCGACGAGCCGTTCCCGATCCAGTCCGCGACCCTCCCCGACGCCCTCGCGGGCCGCGACGTCCTCGGGCGTGGGCGGACCGGCTCCGGCAAGACCCTCGCGTTCGGCCTGCCCCTGCTCGTACGCGTCGCGGGGCGCCGCGCCGAGGCCCGCAAGCCGCTCGCGCTGGTCCTCGTGCCCACCCGTGAACTGGCCCAGCAGGTCACCGACGCACTCGATCCCTTCGCGCGCGCCCTGCAGGTGCGCCTGGCCACCGTCGTGGGCGGCATGTCGATCGGACGGCAGGCCACGGCGCTGCGCGAAGGGGCCGAGGTGCTGGTCGCCACACCGGGCCGGCTCATGGACCTCGTCGAGCGCAAGGACTGCCGCCTGGACCGGGTGGGCGTCACGGTCCTGGACGAGGCCGACCAGATGGGTGACATGGGGTTCATGCCGCAGGTCACCGAGCTCCTCGACCTGGTGCGTCCCGAGGGCCAGCGGATGCTGTTCTCGGCGACGCTCGACCGCAACGTCGACCTGCTCGTCGAGCGCTACCTGACGGACCCGGTCGTCCACTCCGTCGACCCGTCGGCCGCCACCGTGTCCACCATGGACCACCACGTGCTCCAGGTCCACGGCGCCGACAAGTTCGCCACCGCCACGGAGATCGCGGCCCGTGACGGGCGCGTCATCATGTTCCTCGCCACGAAGGCCGCCGTCGACCGCTTCACCAGGCACCTCCTCGGCAGCGGTGTGCGCGCCGCCGCCCTCCACGGGGGGAAGTCCCAGCCGCTGCGGACCCGCACCCTGGAGCGCTTCCGGAGCGGTGAGGTGCCGGTCCTCGTCGCCACCAACGTGGCGGCGCGCGGCATCCACGTCGACGAGGTCGACCTCGTCGTCAACGTCGACCCGCCGGCCGACCACAAGGACTACCTGCACCGGGGCGGGCGCACCGCCCGCGCCGGTGAGTCCGGCGCCGTCGTCACTCTCGTCACCTCCGAGGAGCGGCGGGACGTGGCGCGTCTGATGGCCGAGGCCGGAATCCGTGCCGAGGTCACCCAGGTCCGCTCGGGCGAGGCGGTACTGAGCCGCATCACCGGCGCGCGTACCCCCTCGGGCGTCCCCGTCGACGGCAGCGCGCCCAGCAAGGAGGGCCCCAAGCGCGGCGGCGCCGCCTTCCGGGGCATGGGCACCGTCCCGGGCCGCCCCGGCCGCGCCAAGAACGAGTCCCGGCGGGCCGCGGAGGCCCGTAAGACGGCCGAGGCGCGCCAGGCCGCGAGGATCCGTCGCGGCGGCTGAGGGCGTCGCTCCCGCCTGGCGGGGGGCACGGAGCGACGGCGGGAGCCGTCAGTGCAGCGGGAGCCGTACCTCGATGGTCTTGCCGCCTCGTGGCGGGAGACGGAGCCGGATCTCCAGCGCGAGCAGTCTGATCAGGGGCCAGCCCAAGCCGCCCTCCCCCAGGCCGACGTCGCGCTTCCTGCCATGTCCGCCGGTGAGGTGGGGCAGCTCGCCACTCGCGTCCGCGACGGTGATCGTCATCGCGCCGCGGTCGCACTCCACTCCGAAGCCGGTGAGGCCGCCCCCGTGCCGCAGTGCGTTGCTCACCAGCTCGGACGTCACGAGGAGGGCGTCCCCCAGGGCGTTCGGGGACGGCGGGCTTCCCGTACCGGCCACGGCCCGTGCGAAGGCCTCCGCGACCTGGGCCCGCGCACCGGCGGCGTCACGCGGAATCCAGGAGCGGACGCTGTCCGGCGTGCGCTGCCCTGAGGTCACTGATCTGCCCTCCCGGTCTCTCGTTCCACCCGGCCGGTCGTCCCTTCACGGGGCCCCTGCCCCGACCCGCGCGTCGCACTCCCTTTCCCCCTCGTACGAGTGGCGGGACCGAATTCGTGCGATGACACGAAGATCTTTGCGGGATGGATGCGGCGAGGCGGTCGGGGGCAGACGCGGCCTACGGCCATTCGGGTGACGAGGGCTGCTGGACCGGAGGGTGAGTGGGATGACTGAGCGTGACAACGGGCGGGGCCGTGACGAGACCACGGACGAACGCGCGGACCGGCAGTGGCAGGACGTCCTGCAGGAGATACGGGTGGCACAGACGGGTGTGCAGATTCTCCTCGGATTTCTGCTGACCGTCGTCTTCACCCCCCGGTTCGCGGACCTCGGCTCCACCGACAAGACGATCTACATCGTGACGGTGATCCTGGGCTCGCTCGCCACGGGCGCGCTCATCGGCCCGGTCTCCTTCCACCGTCTCGTCTCCGGACGCCGGCTCAAGCCCCAGGCGGTCGCCTGGGCGTCCCGGCTCGTCATGACCGGGATCCTGCTCCTGCTCGCCACCCTCACCGCCGCGCTCTTCCTCATCCTGCGGGTGGCCACCGACGACTCCCTCGTCGCCTATCTGGTGGGACCCGTCCTCGCCTGGTACCTGCTGTGCTGGTTCGCCCTGCCCCTTTGGGCCCGGCGCCGGCACGGGTCCAACACCGACGAGTGACGGACGGCGCCGCGGGTAGCCGCACGGCGAAACCCCCGCCGGACGCGCCGGAAGGAGAAGCACCATGCCTCGTGGTTCCAGCCCCAAGAGGGAACGGCAGTACGAGCACATCAAGGAGAGCGCGGAGGACCGCGGCGAGAGCCCCGAGCGCGCCAAGGAGATCGCCGCCCGCACGGTGAACAAGGAACGGGCCCGGCACGGCGAGTCCAAGACATCGAGCAAGCTGTCCCGGGAGGACATGTCCTCCGGCGAGCGCGGGGGCCGGCGCTCCCACAGCGGCGCCGAGGGGCGCACGTACGACCAGCTCTACGAAGAGGCGAAGCGGCGCAACATCGACGGCCGCTCGAAGATGAACAAGGCCGGCCTAGAGCGCGCCCTCGGCGGCGACGGCTGAGACGACCGCCGACCGGAGCGGCCGCCCCTCGGGCGCCCCGGGTCAGCGATCCTGGACGCGCCGGAACGGGCGGTCCGCCTCCAGCGCGAACGCGACCTCCAGCAGGGTCCGTTCGCTCCCCGGCCGGCCCGAGAACATGACGCCGACGGGCAGCCCCTCCTCCGTGGCGCTCGCGGCGGGCACCGAGATCGACGGCGTACCGACGACGTTGTTGACCGGAGTGAAGGCGACGTACGCGAGGATCCGGTCGATCAGGGTCCGGTAGGGGACCGTCGGGCTGAGGTGGCCGATCTCCGGTGTGGTGTGGGCCAGTACGGGTGTGAGGATCAGGTCGAGTCCGCGGAACGCCGCCGCGTACGCCTCCCTCGTACGTTTCAGGCGCCGCAGCACGCCCGGTGTGCGCCGCCAGCCCTTCAGGTAGTCCTCGCGCAGTCCACGGCTGAGTCCGTCCATCCGGCGCCGGTCGAAGTCCGCGCCGAAGGACCGGCCGGTGACACCGAGGAGGAACGACAGCATCCCCCAGTAGCTGAGGAAGTCCTCGGTGAAGCGGGGGTCGAGGGTCAGTTCCACCGGTTCCACGGTGTGCCCGAGCCGCTCGAGCGTGGTGGCCGTCTCCCTCACGGCCGCCCTTGTGGCGGTGTCGGCGGAGACGCCGTTCGGCGAGTCGAGCAGGAACCCGATGCGCAGCCTTCGTCCGGAGGGGCCCTCCACCAGGCCCACGGGCGGCAGCCGTGGGTTGCGCCAGTGCGCCTCGGCGGCGGCGAGGAACGCGGCGGTGTCCCGGACGGACCGGCTCACGATGCCGTCGGAGACGATGTCGAGGGGGAGCTGCCTGCTCTGCGCGTTCGTCACGACCCGGCCTCGGGTCGGCTTGAGGCCGACGAGTCCGCAGCAGGCGGCCGGGATGCGGATCGAACCGCCCCCGTCGTTGGCGTGGGCGATCGGCACCGCCCCCGCGGCGACGAGCGCCGCGCTGCCGCCGGACGAACCACCCGCCGAGTAGCCCGTGTTCCAGGGGTTGCGCACGGGATCGGCGCCGTCGTACTCCGTGGCGGGGCTGAATCCGAACTCGGGCAGCCGGGTCTTGCCCAGGACGGTGACTCCGCTGCTCAGGAACTGCCGGGTGAAGGGCGCGTGCCGCCGGGCGACCCTCGGGGTGAAGGCGGCGCTGCCGTGGCCGGTGGGCAGGCCCAGGTAGTCGGTGTTGTCCTTGACGAACGTCGGCACAGCCGCAAGCACACCGCCCTCCCCGCCCGCCGCCCGCGCGGGAGGGTCGATGTGGACCTGGACGGCGCGGAGCCGCGCCTCGACGGCCCGCACCCGCTCGGCCGCGTCCCGGGCAGCCTCCGCCGCGCCGACCTCACCCCGCCGGATCGCGTCGGCGAGGCCGACGGCGTCGTACTCCCCCAGCGCGTCGTCCCGGTAGGCGTGCACCGTCGCCCGTTCCTCGAAAGTCGTCACCGCTGCCTCAGCCCCCGGCCGTGTGGATGGTCGACCGCAAGAATGCCCTACCAGCCGGTAACACGCGAGGGGTTCGGGCTCCGCCCTCTCCCCGCGGAGCCGGACGGGCCGGTGCAGAATGACCGCATGACCATGGAGATCACCCCCGTGCGGGTGTTGCGAGTCGGTGCCGCGCCGGAACCGGCGGCGCCCCTCGCGAACGGGACGGTGGCGCTCTGGCTGCTGCGGGTGGCGGCGGATCCCGAGGCGTACGGCCTCCTCGACGCCGAGGAGCGGCGGCGGTGGAAGGCGCTGAAGCGGGAGGACGACCGGACGCGGTACCTCGCCGCGCACGGCGGTTTGCGGCGTCTGCTCGGGCGCCACCTGGACGTACCGCCGGGCGAGGTGGCGTTCGTCAGGGAGGACTGTCCGCTCTGCGGCGGGCCGCACGGCCGGCCGGCCGTGCGGGGCGGGGGCGTCCACTTCTCCCTCTCGCACAGCCGGGACCTGGTCCTCGTCGGGATCGCCACGAGACCGGTGGGAGTGGACGTCGAGGCGTACCCGGAGGCCGGGACGTCGGACCTCGTCGCGGTCAGCCTGCACCCGAGGGAGCGGGAGGAGTTCGCCCGGCTGCCCGTGGACGGCCGGCCCGCCGCGTTCGCCCGGTGCTGGGTGCGCAAGGAGGCGTATCTCAAGGGCACGGGCGAAGGACTCGCCGGCGGGCTTCGGCGGACGTACGTCGGCACGGGCCCCGACCCGGCGGCGGTGCCGGGGTGGTCACTGACCGACGTACCGGTCGCGCCTTCCTTCGCGGCGGCCGTCGCCGTACGGGAGGGCCCCTGACGCCCCGCCGGATGGTGGTCGGGTGAGCACCTGCGGCGCGGTCGGACGCCCCTCACCTACCGGCCGATGGCGTCGAGGCCCTTGCCCAGGTCCTCCCGGTTCATGACCGGTGAGTACGTGATCTTGGCGCCGAGCTCCATGAAGAAGGGCTCGGAGAACTTCGGCATCTGGGAGGGGTCGGCCATGTCGAAGAAGAGTTACGCCGTCCGGCAGCCACTCTCGGTGCCGAAGTAGGCGGCCTCGGGACGGAGTTCGCTCAGCGCGCTCTCCATCGTCTTCTGCAGGGTGCCCTGCCTGATGGCCTCGTTGGAGGCCTGTGTGTCCATCTGAACTTTCAGCAGCATGCGCATGGCGCGGCCTTTCGCGACCGGGCAGGCGCGCCGTCGGTACGCCCTCGACACCCGGACGCCCTTCCTTCCAGCGTCCTCCTTCGGGGACGGGGGGACCACTCGGGCGGCCTGGTCGGGGCAGGGGCCGATCAGGGCGGTTCGGTGACCGGTCTCAGTGGCCCGCGAGTTCCCCGGTGAGCCTGGCGTGGAGGTCGGAGCTGAGGTGGTTGAGGCCGGTGATCTCGACCGTCTTGCCGCGCTGGGCGTACTTGTTCTCGATGGCGTCGAGGGCGGCGACGGAGGAGGCGTCCCAGATGTGCGCCGCGCTCAGGTCGATGACGACCTGGTCCGGGTCGCCGGCGTAGTCGAACTGCCCGACGATGTCGTTGGACGAGGCGAAGAACAGCTCGCCGGTGACCCGGTAGACGACGGTGGCGCCGTCGGGGGCGGTCACGGGGGTGACCTCGGCGAGGCGGGCCACGCGCTTGGCGAAGATGACCATGGCGGTGACCGAGCCGACGACGACACCGACGGCCAGGTTGTGGGTGACCACGACGCAGACGACGGTGATCACCATCACGGCGATCTCCCCGGCGGGCATCCGCCGGAGCGTCTTCGGGGCGACGGAGTGCCAGTCGAAGGTCGCGAACGTCACCATGATCATGACGGCGACCAGTGCGGCCATCGGGATGTCGGAGACGAGCGGACCGAAGACGACGCACAGCACCATCAGGAACGCGCCCGCGAGGAACGTCGACAGCCGGGTGCGGGCGCCGGAGACCTTCACGTTGATCATCGTCTGGCCGATCATGGCGCAGCCGCCCATGCCGCCGAAGAAGCCGGTGACGATGTTCGCGACGCCCTGGCCGATGGACTCGCGGGTCTTGTTCGAGGGGGTGTCGGTGATGTCGTCGACGAGCTTGGCGGTCATCAGCGACTCCATCAGACCGACGAGCGCCATGGCGAAGGCGTACGGGGCGATCGTCGTCAGGGTGTCGAGCGTGAACGGCACGTCCGGCAGCCCCGGCACGGGCAGCGAGGACGGCAGGTCGCCCTTGTCGCCGACGGTCGGGACGGCGATGGCCGCGCCGACGGTGATGGCGGTGAGGATGACGATGGAGACGAGGGGCGCGGGGATCACCGTGGTGATCCTCGGGAAGAACACCATGAGGGCCAGACCGCCGACGACCAGCGGGTACACGGCCCACGGCACGTTCCGCATCTCCGGGATCTGGGCCATGAAGATCAGGATGGCGAGCGAGTTGACGAAACCGACCATCACCGAGCGCGGAATGAACCGCATCAGCTTCGCGACTCCCAGCGCGCCCAGGATCACCTGGAAGACACCGGCCAGGATGACGGCGGCGACCAGGTAGCCAAGGCCGTGCTCGCGGTTCAGCGGCGCGATGACGAGCGCGACGGCGCCGGTGGCGGCCGAGATCATCGCCCGCCGGCCGCCGACGACCGAGAGGACGACGGCCATCGTGAAGGAGGCGAACAGGCCGATCGCCGGGTCGACACCGGCGATGATCGAGAAGGAGATCGCCTCGGGGATCAGCGCGAGCGCGACGACCAGGCCGGCCAGCACCTCGGTGCGCCACACCTTCGGATCACGCAGCCAGTCGAGCTTCAGACCACGGAGGTACGCGGCCGGGGACAGAGCGGAAGCAGCAGAGGACAAAGGAGGGAAACCTGTCGGGCTCGGGGCGGGGCATGACGAGGCCCGGCAGCACGGGGCGTCACAGCGGACGGACGGAATCAGTGGGCGTCGGCGGCTCGCGCACGCTTCCGTCCCGCTCACTCCCGCCGGATACGGTTCTTCACCGGGGGCACCGTCGACCCCGACACGTCAGCGGGAAGGCGACGGCACGCCGCTTTCACCCTCGGCAACTCTACTCGCCGTACGACGCCCGTCCCCGTACGGTGATCATGCCTGCGTCACCGGAGGGGCCGTCATCACCCAGCGGAGGCCGCCGGTGATGGCACGGCCCCCCGGACGGGCCAGCGGCAGCAGCAGCCGGGTGGCGGCCGGCGGATCCAGGGACGTCCTCGCCCAGGCGGGCAGCAGCTCGACCGCCGCCGCCGCGAGGAACGCGTAGGGAAGCCTGGCGAGTGCCGGCAGCGGTGGTTCCGAGAGCAGGAAACGAGCCGCCGCCCTGGACGCGGGTGTGGCCCGCAGCTCCGGCCGGTACTCGGCCAGGCGCGTCGAGAGGCCGGCGCGGGTCCCGGGCGGGCGCTCCGCGCCCAGACGCCGCGCGACCTCGGCCATGTCGGCCACGTAGCCGTCAGCCGCGGCCGGGTCGAGCGGAGCCCGTCCGTACCGTTGGTGAGCCTGGAGGAAGCACGCCGTCTCGGCGACGTGCACCCAGCCGAGGAGATGCGGGTCGGAGGCGCGGTACGGCACGCCCTCGGGCGTCGTTCCCCGGATCCGGTCGTGCACCTCGCGCACGCGTGTCACCGCCGCTTCCGCGTCCTCGCTGGTCCCGAACGTCGTGACGGCGAGGAACGTGCTGGTCCGCTGGAGACGCCCCCACGGGTCGCCCTGGAAACCCGAGTGGGCCGCGACCGCCGCCATCGCGGTCGGGTGCAGCGACTGGAGCAGCAGGGCGGCGAGGCCGCCGATGTACATCGACGCGTCCCCGTGCACGGTGCGGATGGGGCGGTCGGGGCCGAACCAGCGCGGGCCCGGCGTGCCGTGGATGCGCGCGCGTGTGCGATGCGCCTCGGGGCCCGCGACCCGGTGGAGCAGGGACTCACCGGCTCGCTCCCGCAGGGCGAGGACGTATGACGGAGACCGAGGCACACGTCCAGTATGGCTCCCGGCCGACCCGCGCCCCCCCTGCCGCAGCCGCGACGGTCACCCGGATGCGCGCGCCGGGCCGCGCATGAAGCCATCCGCGGAGGGCAGCCGCCCCCGTGGCGGCGGGTGTGCCGGCGTCCGTACCGCCACCGCCGTCGGTCGAGTGGTCGGCGGAACCGAGCGGCGCACCGCCGTACTCGGAGGCGAGCGGTACGTCATGTGGTGCCCGGAGGCGATCGATGAGCTTTCCCCTGCCCGACAGCGTCGACGCCCTCAAGGGCATGATCGGCCGTGAGGTCACCTCACTGCGCGCGACGGTGCGCCGGCACACGGAACGCCCGGTGGGCCGGACGACCGGTGCGGACATGACGTCGCCGTTGCAGTCCCTGGCGGTGCTGCCGCCCTCCGCGGAGACGGACGGGGCAACCCGGTGTCTGTGCGGCACCCACGAACCCGGCGGCAGCGGAGTCTGCTCGGTGCTCGCCGCGATCCCGGTCTCCGCGGTGTTGCTCGAACCGGTGTGGGGCGATGCGGCGGCCGTTCTGGACTTCAGGATCGTGGCCGGCAACCGCGTCAGGTCGGCGGAGTGGCTGGAGCCGCCGGACCACCAGGTCGGCCAGCGGTTCCTGGAGGCGCGGCCCGGCGCGGCGCACTCCGGTCTGCTGTCCGCCCTCGCGGACGTGGTGGACACGGGAAAGCCCCTGGACGGTCTGGTGGTGGACTACACGGAGCAGCGGCTCGGCCGGATCCACCGCACTCCCCTGCTGTACTCCGCCGCCAGGTGCGGGGAGCAGGTGCTGGCGACGTGGCGGCCCGTGCAGACCCAGGCGGAGCTCCTCACCATCGACGCCCAGTTCCTGGCGTCGATGGGGTGGGGGAACTGGGACCTGCTCTCCGGGAAGGTGACCTGGTCGGAGGGGCTGAGCCGGATCTTCCACGCCGACGTGCGCATGCCGTGGACCCTGGACCAGCTGTGCGACGCGCTGCTGCCGGACGATCTGACGGCGTTCTCCGAGTTCCTCACCTCCGTGCTCGCGGGTGAGGAGCCCGCATGGACCCGGATCCGTTTCCTGGTCCTCGGCGAGGTCCGTACGCTCGACCTCCTCGGGCGGCCCGTCACCGGGACGGACGGCCGGACGTGGGCCGTCAACCTGGTGGCCCGCGACCTCACCCCGCAGATCCGCAGCCGTCGGCGCCTCGCCGAGACGGAGCGGGAGTCGGACCGGCTGCGGCGCATGACGGAAGCCGAACGAAAGGTCGCGGACGCGCTGCGCGAGGCGATCCTTCCCACGCACTCGGAGGCGCTCGCGGCGGTCGGCCTGACGGTGGCCGCCTCCTACCGGCCCGTCGAGCCCGACGCGGCGGTGGGCGGCGACTGGTACAAGTGCCGGCTCCTTTCCGACGGCCGGGTGCTGGTGGCGATCGGCGACGCGTCGGGGCACGGTCTGGACGCCGTCGCGCGGATGGCCCAGCAGCGACACGCGCTGGCCGGCCTGGCCCAGACGGGATCGTCGGCCGGGGAGATCACGACCTGGATGAACGACCTGGTGTGCAGCGATCCCACCGGGCACACGGCCACGATGGTGGCCGGCCACCTCGACGAGGACAAGGTCCTGCACTGGGCCGACGCCGGCCACCCCGCGCCACTCCTGCTGCGCGACGGACGTGCCGAGGCGCTGGCGACGGAACAGCGCGGTCCGCTCCTCGGCGCGCTGCCGGGGTACGCGTACGAGACCTCGTCGACCCCGCTGCTGCCGGGCGACATGTTGGTGCTCTACACCGACGGCATGGTCGAACGGCGGGGCGAGGACGTGACCGTGGGCATCGACCGGCTGGCCGCCGCGGTCGAGGCGTCGTCCCCGGCGGCCCCCAGCAGGTGGTCGACGCGCTGCTCGCTGATGCGGAGATCGCGGGGCACGAGGACGACGCGTGTGTCCTGGCGATCCGCGTGGAGTGACGGAGGGGGTCGCGTGACGGCGGGGGGGGTGACTCCGCGGGGGTGCAGCTCCGGGGGTGGGCCTGTCGGTCAGTCGCCGAGGAGGCGGCGGGCTTCCGAGAGGAGGCGGAGGAGTTCGGTGCGGGAGGGGTCCTCGGCGGTGTCCGGGGGCGGGGTCGGGAGGCGTGGGGTGTGCGTCAGGAGGACGTTCAGGGCGACGGCCGCCTGGCGGGCGAAGAGACACAGCAGGTCGAGCTCCGTCAGGCTGGACCGGGCCTGGGGGGACGGGTCGAGCACCTCCAGAACCCCGAGGACCCGGTTCCCGTGGATCAGGGGGGCGGCCATCAGCGCGTTCGGCACGTAGCCGGTGGACTCGGCGATGTCCCGGTCGAAGGGCGCGCCGCCGTGCAGGTCGTCGACCACCATCGGCTCCCCCGACGCGGCGACCCACCCGGCGATCCCCCGGCCCGCCGGGAAACGCCGGCCGACCAGGAAGTCCTGGCCCTGCCCGGAGACGGCCTCGAAGACGAGCTCGTCCGCCGCGGCCTCCAGGAGCAGGATCGAACTCGCCTGGGCGCCGAAGAGGGCGCGCGCGGTGTCCACCACCGACTGGAGCAGCTCCTTTATGGCCGGATCGGGCCGACGTGCCGCGGAGGCTATGGGGGTGATCGTCTGAGCCATGGGGGTTCCCTTCCGGCGCCGGTCGTTACCGGCGTCCGTGGACACGGACGTTGGCCGCGGACAGATACAGGGCGTTCTTCAGCTGGAACGGCGTCAACCGGGGGTGACTCGACAGGATCCGCGCGCACAGCCCCGCGATGAACGGCGTGGCGAAGCTGTTGCCGGAGCTGCGGATCGACGTGCCGCCGAGCCACGCCACCCGGACCCGCTGGCCAGGGGCGAAGAACTCCACCGGCGGCTCGGGGTTGTAGAGGTGGAGGTCCGGGTCGTCCTCCTGGTGGCTGCCCACCGAGATCACCGAGGAGAAACGCCACGGGAAGCTCTCCACATGGGTGTTGTGCGCGGAGGCGACGATCACCGTCTGCTGGAAGTACGCCTCGTCGGCGAGGCGGCGCAGCTCCTCCACGAAGCGGTCGCTGCTGGTGGACAGGCTGAGGTTCACCACGTCGAACCGCTGCCGCACGGCCCACCGGATGCCTTCGAGCAGGACGTCCCCGCTGCCGGAGAAACGTTCTCCCAGCACGCGGACGCTGGTCAGCTCGCAGTCCGGCGCGGTACGCCGGATGATCCCGGCGCAGGCGGTGCCGTGACCACAGGCGTCGCCCTCGTCCGTCTCCTCGACGTGGACGCCGTCGTCGTCCTTGAAGACGCGCCACGACCCGTCGACCGGGCCGACCATGGGGTGGTCCCGCTCGACCCCCGAGTCGACCACGCAGACGCGTACGCCGCGGCCCGTACCCCCGAGGAGTCCGGGGCCGCCCCCGTTCGGGTCCGGCGGCCCGTCGGCCTCCACGGGCACATCCGCGGGCCCCCGCCCCCGCAACCCCCAGGTGAGCCCGGCCGCCGACCGCCGACCGGTCGTCATCGGGGGGCCTTGTGGGGGGTGGGGCGGGGGGTTTCGCGGGGGGCGGCCTCGCCGGGGGCGGGGCCGGCGACGGGGCGGGCGGTCTCGCCGGGGACGGGGACGGCGGCGGGCGCGGAGGCGGGGCGGCGTGCGCCGGACACCGCTCCGGTCACGGCCTCCGCCTGGCGTACGGCGGGGAGGTGGCCCTTCGCCGCGAAGTACGCGCGGGCATGTGTCGCCGCCTCGGCGGCCTCGGCCGATTGTCCGAGCGCGAGCGCCGTGCGCGCGAGGTCAAGGGCCGCGAGGCCTCGCACGATGGGCGAGTCGGTGCGGTCGGCGGTGGCAAGCGCTCGGGCGGCCAGGCGGGTGGCGGCCGTGAACTGCCCCCGTACCGCGGCGATCCGGGCACGCAGACCGTCGAGGTCGGCCGCCTCGGCGCGCGGCCGGACCGCTTCGGCCCGCGTCCCCTCCAGTTCGGCGAGGGCGGCGTCGGCGGTACGCCAGTCCCCGAGGTCCAGCCGGATGCGGGCGGCGTCGAGGAGGGCACTGCGCAGCAGAGGCGTGGCACCGAGTTCCCGGGCCGAAGCGGCCGCCCGCTCCAGACTCAGGAGCGCCTGGTCCGGGCGGCCGGCCAGGTCGGCCACGGTCGCGGCGAAGAGCGGCAGGAACGCGTCGGCCTCGGCGTACCCGAGCCGTTTCGCGAGCTGCTCCGCCTCCGCGAGGCAGGCCAGGGCCCCGTCACGGTCGTCGTGGAGGGCGAGGAGAACGGCCAGGGGACAGTTGAGCGTCAGGCGTACGGCCCGGCGTCCGGCCCCCTGGTCGGCGAGGAGTTCGCGGCAGCGGACGACGGCGTCCGCGACGGGTTGAGGACCGCGCCACAGCGAGACGCCCGTCGCGCCGAGGGCGGCGGCCCGCTCCGGCTCCGCGTCGGCGCGCACGGCGTGGTCGAGCGCGCGGGCCAGCAGCCGTTCCGCCTCCCGGTGCCGGCCCTGTTCCTGGGCACGCTGGGCGAGCCTCAGGCAGGCCTTGGCCTGACCCAGGTCGTCACCGGCCGCGGCGAAGACCGGAAGGGTGGCGCCCGCGGCTTCGGCGGACGACTCGCCCCTGCCTGCGGACGGGCCGACGGAGGCCAGGGCGAGACGGGCATGGGCGGCCTCCACGACGGCCTCGGCGACGGCCGCGCCGCCGGGGGCGTCGCCGGGGGGCGAGTCGTCGGGCGGGGCCGTCGGTGCCCCGGTCGGCGGCGCGCTCGGGGTGAGTTCCGCCAGTAGGGCTTCCAACAGGGCTCTGCCTTCCGTGCCGCGGCCCAGGTCGAGGAGTGTCTGGCCGAGGCGTCGTCGGGTCGCCGTGCTGCCCGGCTCGCCCGGCGCGTACCGGGCCGTGGCTCTCGCAAGGAGGTCGGCGGCCCATACCGGGTCGGCGTGGGCGAGCGCCAGCCGTCCGGCCTCGGCCAGCGCGTCGGCGGCGCGGCGGCGCAGTCCGTCGGTGTGGGGGTCCTGGGCGCCCAGCTCGACCCGGTAGCGGTAGGCGTGGTCCAGATGGGCGCCGACCGCCGCTCCGCCCCGTTCACGGACCGAGTCGAGGCGGGCCGCCCGTTCGTGCCGGTCGGCCCGGTCCATCTTGGACTGGCTGGCGTAGACGACCTCCTGGATGAGCCCTCCGGCGAAGCGGAAAGCCTCTCCGTCCGGCCGGATCAGGCGGTGCAGGACCAGCCGGTGCAGGGTGGACCGGACCTCGGAACCGGTCCACGCCTCCGCCGGGTGTCCGGCGAGCACGGTCAGCTCGTCGGCGGTGAAGTCGCCGCCCAGGACGGACGCCACTCCGAGGGCCCGGTGTTCCGGCGGGTCGAGCGCGTCGATCCGCGCGCCGATCAGGGCCTGGAGCCGGAGCGGAACAGCGTCCGCTTCCACCTGGTTCCCCGCGAGCAGCAACTGCTCCAGGTGCAGCGGATTCCCGCCCACCCGTGCCAGGACCCGTGGTCCGAGCGGCTCCCCGCTCCCCGCTCCCCCGGTGAGCTCGGCGGCCAGGAGCTGGGCCTCGTCGTCGGAGAGCCCACCGAGCGGCACGGCGTCCTGGGCCAGTTCGGGCCGGGTGTCGAACAGGTGCGGTCGGGTGAGGAGGACGATGAGGACGGCGGCGTCGGTGAGTGCCCGCAGCAGCCGTTCCAAGGTGTCGAAGAGCGGTTGTGCGGCCCAGTGGCAGTCGTCGATCACCAGCACGACGGGGTCCGTCGCGGACAGCTCGGCGAGGACCTTGGCGAGCGCCGCGCAGGTGTCCGCGGGTGAGGGCGTGGGCGTCCCGTCCAGGAGCAGTCCCCCGTCGAGGAGGTCCAGTTCGGGCGAGGGTGCGGGCCTGCCGCCGGTCTTCAGCAGGTCGGCCACGGCGTCGGCGAGCGGTCCGAGGCTGGGCTGTTCGCCACGTGCCCGGCAGCGTCCTACGCCGTGACGCGGACGGGCAGCCGTGGGCGCGACCATGGCCCTCGTCGCCGTCCCCCTCGATGTCTCCGCCCTCGTCCCCGTCACCCTCGGTGCCTTCGGCACCGCAGTCCGGTGGATCCACTCGCGTACGAGCCTCGTCTTGCCCTGGCCCGCCTCGCCTCCGACCACCAGACGGCCGGCCCGGCGCTCCCGTACCACCCGGGCCAACGCCTCCTCCAGCAGCGTGAGTTCGCGGGATCGACCCACGAAGCCGAGGTCGAAGCGGCGCAGCGTCTCCGGGTCCTCCTCCTCGTCCACCCCGAGCAGGAGGCGGGCGTGGACACGGTCGCTCTTGCCCTTGAGCAGCAGCGGGCCCCTGTCCGCCGTCCGGACGCCCGGTCCGGCCGCCGCCAGGGTGTCGGGTCCGATGAGGATCTCCCCCGGGGCGGCGTTCTGTTCCAGGCGGGCGGCGACGTTGACCGCTTCTCCGGAGACCATCGCCTGCCGCAGGGTCGCCGAACCCGTGACCACCTGACCGGTGTTGACGCCGATGCGCATCTCCAGGCGTACGCCGACGGCCTGCTCCAGCCGGGTGTTGAGCCCGGCGAGTGCCTCGCGCATGGCGAGGGCCGCCGCGAGCGCCCGGCGGGCGTCGTCCTCCCGTACCGTCGGCACGCCGAAGACGGCCATCACGGCGTCGCCGATGAACTTCTCCACGGTGCCGCCCTGGTCCTCGATCCGCAGCCGCATGAGGTCGAACCAGCGGAGCGTCACCGAGCGCAGGGTCTCCGCGTCCAACGCTCCGGAAAGGGCCGTGGAACCCACCAGGTCGCAGAAGAGGACGGTCACGACCTTGCGGCCGGTCGGTTTGGCCATGACCGGCCCGGGGGTGCTCGGACTGCCGCACGAGGGGCAGAACCGGGCGCCGGGCGGCAGTGCGCTCCGGCACGAGGGGCAGGGCATGGGTTCCTCCGGTGGACGCGGGACGGCGGGGCGGCGGGGCTCAGAACAGGGCGCCGCCCGCCACGTCGGCGTGGGCCTGTACCTCGGGCGCCGCCGCGTCGAGTCGTCCTCTGATGTCGACGAGCAGGGCCAGTTCCTCCCGGGTGAGCGCGCGCAGTACCTCGTGCTGTTCGTCGCTGAGGGCGTCGACGTCGAAGCCCGCGGCGGCGAGCGCCTCCACGGTGGGTTCGGAGAGGGGACCGGAGGACGGGGGTCCGGAGGATGCGGAGTCGGCGTCGTACGGCGTGTCGGCGTCGGTCACGGGTGTCCTCCGGGGGCCGTGGCGAGGGAGAGGAAGAGCCGGGTGAGCAGATGGGTGGTGTGCAGCGCGCTGACGGAGACGGCGGTCCGCCGGGCCGGGGTCGGCGCGAGTGCGTCGAGCACGCGGTAGAGGTCGTCGAGGTGGCCTCCGTCGAGTTCCGCGTGCTCCCTGAGGGTGCGGAACGCAGCGTCGGGGAACCCGGTGGCCGCGGCGAGGCGGTCGGCGAGCCGCGGCCCGGGCGCGTTGCCCTCCAGGACCGCGATGTATCCGAGCAGGGCGACGGGGTGCTCGTGTTCGATCCGGTAGTACTGCGCGCCGGCGAGTTCGACGGCGACGGGGTGGGCCACGGCGTCCGGTTCGGCACCGGTGGCGGCCAGGTCCTGGAGCAGCCAGAGGTCGTGGCCGCGCTCCTCCTCGGCGTGGCGGTCGCAGTACGCCGCGAGCAGTGGCGCGGCCGGGTCGTCCAGCTCGGCGCACCGGGCGGCGGCGCGCTGGAGGAGCGGCACCGAGGCCCGTACGAGCGGATGCATGGCGGCCAGGTAGCGCGGGTAGCGCTGCCGCAGGCCGTCCGGTCGCCACAGGGACGCGATCGCGGCCCGCAGCACGGGCGCGGTGGGCGTCAGTGTGGTCCTGAGCGCGAGGGACGCGGTGGGGTTCATCGGCGGCTCCACGTGGTCATCGGGTGCTGTACGCGTCGATCGGCGGCTCCGCGTACACGCCGGCGGTCCCGCGTGGTCATCGGCTGCTCCGCTCCTGTGCGGGTGGCGACTCGACGAGGTGGGCGTAGCGGGCGCAGCCGAGGCGGCGTACCAGGGCGGCGGGTCCTGCGGCCAGTTGCTGCTGGGCGTTGAGCCGGTCGAGCACTTCCCCGACCCGGCCGCCGGCATCGCGGGCCGCGCCCGCGAGGACCTCCGGGCGGTCGGCGAGCGCGTGGCAGCTGCGGCAGTAGCCGGCCGGTGCGGCCGAGGTCGCGTACCGGGTGTGCAGCCGCTGGGGGCCGACCGTCCGCAGCATCCGCAGCACCGGTGAACCGAGGGAACGGGCGCGGACGGCCGGCCAGTCGTCCTCCGCGATGTGGCCGAGCCGTAGGTGCGGGGGCACGGGGCGCCGGTCCACCGTCCACTGGTTGCAGCAGGCCGCCACGGTCCCGTCGAAGGCGACGACCGGCCAGGCGGCGAGGGCGCACGGCGCCGTCACGGAGCCGCCGGGTCCGGGCGGTGTCGCGCGGACGAGGCCGGCGGCGCGGCCGAGCGGGCGGACCTCGTTGACCAGCAGCGGTACCCGGTCGGCGAAGACGCGGCGGATGTCCCCGACCGCTTCCGCCAGGTACGGGTCGTCGGGACCGGTTCCGGTGAGGTGGACGCTCACGGGGGTCCCGGTGTCGAGGACCGACCGCAGGACGCGCAGCACGTCCGCGCGCGGGACCTCGCGCTCGTGGTGGACGTCCAAGCTCGCCGAGAAGTGGTCGAGGGCCGTGATCGCCCGCATGATCCGGTCCGGGACGTGCCCGTCACGGGCGAAGAACATCCCGCTGAGCAGCGCCGTCCGGGAACCCGCGTCGCGCGCGCGTCCCGCAAGGCGGACGACCAGCTCCGGCAGCAGCAGCGGTTCGCCTCCGGTGAGCATGACCACCTCCGGGCGGTCCTCCGTACCGAACGAACCCACGAAGCGCAGCAGTTGCTCGGGGTCGGGCCGTTCGGACACCGAGAGGGAGGAGTCGGTGGAGCAGTGGGCGCAGCTCAGGGGACAGCGGCGGGTAAGTGCCACCAGGAGGCCGCCGCAGGGCACCGGCCGCAGGCCGATCAGCTCCGCCAGGTCCACGTCTCCTCCTCCGTACGCGGGGCGTCGCCCGGATTCCCTTACGCAGGGCGTCACCCGGATCGTGACGCGGGACGCCACACTTCCGGTTCGGGAACACCTGGTAATCGGTTAAGTTCCAGGTCAGGGCGGGCGCGGAGGGCTGATCCCGGCGGGCGCGGTGGGACGGGCAGGGCGGGCGACGGGGCGACTGGCCGGGTTCCCGCGGTGTTCCGCGCTCCCGTCGTCGCCCCATACCGGCCTCCAACCGACGACCAGGCGTTCCCATACCGGGCATCCGTACGTTCATTCCCAGCCGGCGCAGCGACGCCGCCGACCAAGGAGGACGAACATGCCCGAGAACACGAACCCGAAGCCGATCGAGGACGAGGACATCGAGGTCGTCGCCCACAGCGAGGACGAGGAGGCCGAGGCCGGCTGCATCGTCAACAACTCCAGCGACCTCTCCTGACCGAGGTCGTCGAGGTCTGAAGCACCGCGCGGGCCACTCGGCTTCCTGGCAGATCCTGCCAGGAGCCGGGGGGCCCGCGGCCCACTTCGCCCGCTCACCAGGCCACCCGGGCGTCCACCCGGTCCCTGACCGTGCACCCGGCCATCCGTCCGGCCCCTGACCGTGCTCCCGGCCCCCGGCCATCCGTCCGGCTCCCGGCCGTCCGCCCGGCCCACCGACCACCCCGCCCGCCATCGCCCGAGGGAGCTCGCACGTCGTGAAGATCCTGCTCTGCCCGCTCAGCGACGGCGGTTACCTCTACCCGACGATCGCGGCCGGACGTGAACTGCGGCGCCGCGGCCACCGGGTCAGCGTGCTCGGACGGTCCACCGCCGCGCCCGTCGCGGCGGAGGCCGGACTTCCGTTCGCGGCCGCCGAGGACTTCGGCGGGCGACGGGCCTTCTCCGCCACCTGGTGGGGGAAGACCGGCGCGGCGCAGTACCGGGCGACCCTGCGGGCCGCCAAGGACGCCGACGCCGACGTGCTCGTCACCTCCGTGCTGTGCAACGGCGCCCTGCTCGCCGCCGAGACACTGGACCTTCCTGTGGTCGTGATCGGGCTCTCGGTCCATCTGTGGGACTACCGGACGGGCGGCGGCGACGAACCGCACCTGGGCAGGACCCGGTCGAGCAGGACCCTCGACTGCCGGCGCATCCACACCGCCACACGCGAGGAGGTCGGCCTGGCGGCGCGCGCGCCCCGGTGGGCGGACGATCCCCTGCCAGGCGACGCCCTGCTGCTGCGCGGGGACCCGGCACTCGAGTACCCGGGCGCGGAACTCCCCGAGCGCGTGACGCACATCGGCCCGCTGGCCTGGGAACCGAAGGCGGACCCGGCGGAGGTCGAAGCGGTCGCGGACCACGTGGCACGTTCCGGGAAACCCGTCGTCTACGTCCACCTGGGCCGCTTCTTCGGGGGGAACAGCCTGTGGCCCCGGCTCAACGAGGCGTTCACCGGCGGCCGGTTCCAGGCCGTGGTCGAACAGGGCAGGTCCACCGAGCCGCGGCCCGCACCGGACGCCGACATCCTGCTGGTCCGCAAGCCGTGGATGGGCCCGCTCGTCGACCTGGCCGAGATGGTGCTGGCCAACGGCACCTCCGCTCCGGTGCTGGCCGCTCTGCTGCGCGGCCGGCCCCTCGCGCTCTCTCCCAACGGCTCCGAGCAGCCGCTGCTCACCGGCGCGTGCGTACGGGCCGGTGTGGCCGTGCGCGTCCCGAACACCCCGTCCGCCGACCCGTCGGCGCTGCTCGATCGGGCGTGGCGCGACGACGGCCTGCGGAGCCGCGCCCGAGCGCTCGGCGCCCGGCTGGCCGCGCCGGACGGCGCGGCGCGCGCGGCCGACGTCGTCGAGCGCGTCGCCCAGGCATCCGCAACCCCGAAGGAGGACCATGAGTACGCGATCAGCCGGCCTCGATGAGGCCGTGACGAGTCTGTCCGCGGGTGTGCGGCACTGGATCGGGCAGCACGCCGGATATCTCGACTCCCCGGCCGGCCGCGCCGAACTGCCGGTGACCCCGCGCGTCAAGGCGCTGCTCCAGCTCGCGCTGCTCCGCCGCCACTGGGGGTACGCGGCGCCCGACGACCCGGTCCTCACCGAGGTGACGGGCGTGGTCGAACGGGCCTGGGGGCGGCCGGACTTCCCCGAACTCCTCACCCTCGACCGCCGGTACGCGCGGCAGTTCGAGCTGATGTACGCGGCGCTGGCACCGGCCGGGGCCGGCGCGGACGCCCCGGGCGCCGTGGTGGCCCGCCTGTCGGCCGACGGCTATCTGGCGCCGCGCCGGAAGTCACCGTACCTCCATCTGGAGGCCCGGTACCACGCCGATCTCGCGGGCGCCGAGCACTGCTTCGCCTCGTACCGCGAGCTGTACGAGACCAGCGTGCCGGCCCGTGCCGCCGCGGTGCCGGTGGCCGATCTCGACGTGTGTGTGGTGACCCACACCGTCTTCTACCTCGGTGACTTCGGCCTGCGGGATCCTGGTCTGACCGAGGAGGAGCGGGGGGAGCTGCTCGGCGTCGTGGAGCGGCTCACGGAGCGCTGTGTGGGGCTCGGTGAATGGGACCTCGTGGGCAAGCTGCTGCTCGCCCAGTTCTGCCTGGGCGCGGATCCGCTGGGCACCCCGTCGGGTGCGGCCGGATTCCGGATGCTCGCCGAGGTGCAGGCGCCGGGCGGCGCGATCCCCGGACGGTCCGTCGTCCGGCGGGCTCCGGCGGACGCGACGCCGGTGGACTTCTTCCGGAGGTCCTACCAGGCGACCCTCGTCACGGCGCTCGCGACGCTGATCGTCACGAGCGGCCGCCGGGCCGGGGGGCTTTCCACAGCGGGGGCGACGACAGGAGGGGCCCGATGACCACGGACCAGGCGATGACCACCGACCAGGCGACGACCACCCGTTCCGTTCCCCCCGGTGCGCGCCTCCTGCGGGGCGAGCGTGACTGGTGGTTCCTCGGGCCCGGCGGGGTGGCCCGGCTCGGGGACCGGCACGTCACGGCCGACGGGGTCCTGCGCCCCGAGGCGGCGGACCGGCTGCGCGACAGCGGCATGTTCACGCCCGCCCGCGTCAGGGCGTACGCCCTGACGGTGCTCACCAGCACCCACTGCAACCTGGGCTGCGGCTACTGCTTCCAGAACACCGCGCAGGACGAGGCGGGCGGCAGCCGGCCGCCCCGGATCGCCAGGACCCGCCTCAGTTCCGCGACGATCACCTCGATCCTCGGCTTCACCGAGCGGCAGATGGCGGCCGTCGGCCTGGAGAAGCTCAGGATCCTCCTCTTCGGCGGGGAGCCGCTCCTCAACCCGCGCGGCTGCCTGGAACTCCTGGAGCGGGCCGCGGACATCGCGCCGACATCGGCCTGGATGATCTCCAACGCGACGCTGCTCACCCCGTCACTGGCCCGGCGCCTCTCCGACCGCGGTCTGACGTCCATCCAGGTCACCTTCGACGGCGACCGCGCCGATCACGACCGGATCCGGGTCGGCAGGGCGGACGGCAGCGGGACCTTCGACAAGATCGTCCGCAACATCGTCAAGGCCTCCGAGGTGTCCCCCATCCAGTGGACGCTGCGGGTCAACGTCTCCCAGGAGACCTTCCACGGCGTCGACGCGCTCATCGACCGGCTCGTGGGGGCGGTCGACCCCGCACGGTGCACCCTGTACTTCGCCCGGGTCGGCGACGTGGGCGTCGGGTACGCCAACAGCCTGCTGCACACCGGCGAACTCTCCGCCGCCTTCACCCGGTGGCAGCGCAGGGCCCTCGACCTCGGCTTCACGGTGAGCCGCCCCGGTGCCCGGAAGACCTGCGTGACCTGCGGTCACGCCGACGGTCGCTACGGGGCGGTGGTGAGCGCGGACGGAACCCTGGCCAGCTGCTGGGAGACCGCGGGCAAACCCGACTGGGAGGTGGGCACCGTCACCGACGGCTATCGGCCCGGCGCGGAGACCCGGGACCGGTGGATCGCCTGCCAGGACCTGTACCGCTTCGACGAGAACGCGCGGACGCTGGCGCGGTTCCGTGACGTCGTGGACACGGCCCTGCTCGACCATCTGCACGAGACGGGGCGCCTGTAGCCATGGCCTCGCCCCTGGAGCGGCTCTCGGCCGGCGCGCTCGGCTGGCTGGGAGGGAACCTGGACCACTTCGATCCGTTCGCCGCGAGCGCCGGGACCCCGACCCGCGGCCGGGCGAAGGCCGCGCTGGAGCTGGCGCTGCTCTGCCACTGCGCGGCCCGCCCGGGCGGCTCCCCCGACGCGCTCGACGGGGCGACGGCCCTGGTCCGAAAGCTCTGGCAGCACCCGGACCTTCCCAGGCTGTTCGACGAGGACCCCGCGTACACCTCCACGTACGGGCTGGTCTTCGCCGCGCTGGCGCCCGACGGGATCGACGGCACCGTGTGCCGGGACACGCTCGCCCGGCTGGACCCCGGTTTCCTCTCGTCGCCGGGGAGGTCGGCGTACCGGCGCATCGAACTCCGGTACTACGCGGACAAGGCCGGGGTCCGCCACGCCATCGAGCCGTACGCCGAACTCGTCCCGCTGAGCCCGCTGGTCGCGCTCCGCGCCGCCGGGCCCGGGGACGCGACGGGGCCGGACGGAGCACCGCTCACCACCCCGGAGGCGTACGCCCTGACGCACACCGGCTTCTACCTCGGGGACTTCGGCCGGGCCGTGCCCGTCCTCACCGACGGCGACCGGGCGCACGCGGAGGGCCTGGTCGACCGGATGCTGCGGCACTGCGTCGCGCACGACCGGTGGGACCTGGCCGCGGAACTCGTCCTCACGCAGTACATCCTGGGGAGCGATCCGCTGCGCACGCCCTCGGGATCCGCCGCCCTGGAGTGCCTGGTGCGGGCCCAACGGCCCGACGGCGCGGTCCCCGGACGGTCCGCGGCGCTCGCGGCGGCTCCGTCCGCGCCGCCCGGGGAGTTCTTCCGGAAGGCGTACCACACGACCCTGGTGACCGCCCTCATGGCGCTCGCCGTCGCCTCGCCGAGGCCGTCATGACGCCGCGGCTGACGCTGATCAACCGCGACTACACCCGGCTGTGGTTCGGCCAGGCCGTCTCGTCCGTCGGCGACGCCGTCTTCAGCACCACCCTGGTGCTGTGGGTGGCGACCGTGCTGGCGAAGGACGAGACATGGGCGCCGATGGCGGTCAGCGGCGTGCTGATGGCGTCGAGCGCCGCCGTCCTCGTCATCGGTCCGCTCGCGGGCGTGTTCGTCGACCGCTGGGACAAGCGGGCCACGATGCTGCTCAGCGAGGCGGTGCGCGGCGTGCTCGTGGCCGTGCTGACCGTCGTCTCGTTCCTGCCGACCGACGCCCTCCCCGCGGGCGTCTGGCTCGCCGTCGTCTACGCGACGGTCCTCCTGCTGCACGCGGCCGGCCAGTTCTTCTCGCCGGCGCGGTTCGCGATCCTCGCGGACCTCGTCACCGGGGACGTCGACCGCGCCCGCGCCGCCGGCATCGCGCAGGCGACCGGTGAGACGGCGTGGATCATCGGGCCTCCCCTCGCCGCGCCCCTGCTGTTCACCGCCGGACTGCAGTGGGCGCTGCTCTTCAACTCGCTGTCGTACGCGGTGTCGTACGTCGCCGTCCGCTCCATCGGGACGGGCCCGGGGGCCACGGCTCCGGACGGACGGGGTGCCGCGCGGAAGTCCGCCAAGACGCCGAAGGGCGGTCTGCGGCGGGAGTTCACGGACGGCCTGCGCTTCTTCGCCCGCAGCCGGTTCCTGGTCGCACTGCTCCTGCTCGCCGTCATCGGCCAGTTCGGCATCGGCGCGCTCAGCACCCTCAACGTCTTCTTCACCACCGACAACCTCCACGCGGAGGCCCATCTCTACGGGTACGTCGGCATGGCCATGGGCATCGGAGGCATCACCGGCGCGCTGTGCGCGGGCCGGGTGGTGCAGTGGTTCGGAGCCCGGCGGAGCACCTGGATCAGCCTCCTCGTGAGCGGTGTGCTGCTCGTCGCGTACTCCCGGCAGGGCGGTTTCCTCGCCGGAGTCGCCCTGCTGTTCGTCTTCGCGGTCCCGCTCACCGTGCTGAACACCGCGATGGCACCGCTGCTGCTCGCGGCGGCGCCCCCGGAGTACCGGGGGCGGGTGATGGCGGTGTTCTACCCGGTAACGAAGTTGGCGTCGATGCTCTCGGCGGTCCTGTCCGGCTGGCTCGCGGGTTCCGTGCTCCACGGCTTCGCGGGCTCCGTCGGGGGCCTCCGGTTCGGTCCCATCGACACGATCTTCGCGGTCTCCGGCCTGATCGTCGTGCTGTCCGGGGTCTACGCCTGGCTCTCCCTGCCCGGTACGGAGACCGCGGACGACACCGTCGCGGACACCGTCGAGAAGGCCGGTGCCGGTGCGGCCGCCGCCCCCGCCCACCGTCCGCCCCACCACGAACGAGGGAGCATCGAGTGACCCGCGACGACGAGCGACCGCCACGGCGCCCGTACCCCCACGCGGAACGGCGGGACGTCGTCGAGGAAATCCACGGGCTGCGGATCCCCGACCCGTACCGCTGGCTGGAGGACGCCGAGGCCCCCGCGACGCTCCGCTGGAGCGCGGAGCAGGAGTTGCTGTACGAGGCGGAGCGCGCGGCCCTGCCCGGCCTGGCGCGGTGGGAGGCGGAGGTCGCGGCGCTCGACGCCGTCGACCGCTCCAGGGCGCCCAAGGTCCGCGGCGACCGGGTCTTCTGGCTGCGGCAGGGCGCCGGCCAGGAGCATCCGGTGCTCGTGGTCGCGGAGACCGGCCCGGACGCGGTGGAGCGGGTCCTGCTCGACCCCGGTGCCCTCGACCCCTCCGGGCGTACCGTGCTCGACGCCTGGGAGCCCTCGGTGGAGGGCGACCTGCTGGCCTTCCAGGTGTCGCGGGACGGCACGGAGGACTCGCTGCTCCAGGTGGTCGACGTGGCCACGGGGAAGCTCGTCGACGGGCCGGTCGACCGGGTGCGGAAGTCGTCGGTCGGCTGGCTGCCCGGGGGCGGGGCGTTCTACTACGTCCGGCATCAGGACCCGCGGCTCCACCCCGGCGAGGAGCGCTACCACCGCCGGGTGTGTCTGCACCGGGTCGGCACGTCGCCCGACGAGGACGCCGTCGTCTTCGGTGACGGGCGGGACAGGACCCAGTTCTACAGCGTCTCCGTGACCGCGGACGGCCGTTGGCTCGGTGTCACTGCCACGCTCGGCACCGGTCGCGGTACCGACCTCTACCTCGCCGACCTGACCGCGGGACCGCCCGAACGGCCGCTGCTCCGGCCGGTCCAGGAGGGCAGGGAGGCCGCCACCCGGCTGCACGCCGTGCCCGGCACGGGCCCCCGGGACCGGGTGTGGCTGCGCACCGACCGCGGCGCCGCCCGAGGTCGCGTCGTCGCCTGCCGGCCGGACGAGATCCACCTCGGCCCCGACGCCTGGCACGAGGTGATCCCGGAACGGCCCGACGCGGTACTGACCCACCTCGTCGTGCTGTCCGGCCCGGGGACCGGACATCCGCTCGGCCTCGCGGCCTGGACCCGGAACACGGTCGCCGAGGTGACCGTGCACGACCTCGTGGAGGGCCGCCAGGTGGCCACGGTCCCGCTGCCCGGCACCGGCGCCGTCGGCGACTTCTCGGCCGGGCCGCCGGGCAGTCACGAGGCCTGGTTCGCGTACACCGACTTCGTCACGCCGACCCGGGTGCTCCGCTTCGACGCGCGCACCTGCCGCGTGACGCGCTGGGAGCACGACGCCCCGGACGCCCTGCCGGTCGGCGGCGCGGTCACCCGGCAGGTCGCCTTCCCCTCACGGGACGGGACGACGGTCCGCATGTTCGTGATCTCCCCGACCGGGAGTCCGGACGTGCCGCGGCCGACGCTGCTCACCGGATACGGCGGCTTCGGCCGCACGATGTCGCCCCGCTACCGCGCCCAGGTCCTCGCCTGGGTGAGGGCGGGCGGGGTGTTCGCCTGGGCGGGACTGCGGGGCGGCGGCGAGGAGGGCGAGGCGTGGCACCGCGCCGGCAGCGGTGAGCACAAGCAGAACACCTTCGACGACTTCGCCGCCGCCGCCGACCGGCTGGTCTCGGCGGGCTGGACCGCGCCCGGCCGGCTCGCGATCATGGGCGGCTCCAACGGCGGACTGCTCGTCGGCGCGGCACTCACCCAACGGCCGGGTACGTACGCCGCCGTGGTGTGCATGGCCCCGCTCCTGGACATGGTGCGCTACGAGCTGTCCGGCCTCGGGCCCAGCTGGACGCCCGAGTACGGCAGCGCCCGGGACCCCGCGATGCTGCCGACGCTGCTCGGGTACTCGCCGTACCACCGCGTCACACCGGGGACCGCGTACCCGGCGGTGCTGCTCACGGCCGCGGACGGCGACACCAGGACCGATCCGCTGCACGCCCGCAAGATGTGCGCCGCGCTCCAGCACGCCTCGTCCGGCCCCGGACCGGTTCTGCTGCGACTCGAACGCGGCGTCGGACACGGCGACCGGGCCGCGTCCCGCGCGGTGGCCCTCCAGGCCGAGTGCCTGGCGTTCCTCGCGGACCACGTGGGGCTTCCGGCGCCGGGCGGGACGGCGGGGACGGGGAGCTGAGGGGCGGGGGCGTGCGCGGGGGCCCGGTCGGTGCGGGCCTCGCGCGGTCGGCCGGACGCGGAACCCCGGTCCGTGCGGGCCCCCGCGTCGGTGCTCAGCCCGAGGCCAGGACCGGGGTGCCGGACCTGGTGCCGCGGGCGTACAGCCTTATCAGGTGCGGCAGTTCGTAAAGCGCCGCGTGGGCGGTGACCTCGCCGCCGGGTGAGGTGACCATCCCGGCGTCGATCAGTGCCTCCACCACCCGTACGGCGTGCCGCTCGTCGCACCCCAGGGCCTCGGCCGCCTCGCTCAGGCCGAACGGGCCGTCGCCCGTGCCCGCCGCGAGGCGGCCGGCGTCCCGGCCGCACTCCCCGGGCAGCGCCTCCCAGCCGTCGGCGATCCACCGCCGTACGGACACGTCCCCCGAGGTCAGCTCGTCCAGCGCCCCGGCGGGGTCGGTGAGCCGGTCCGCGAACTCCCGCAGCGGTACGTGGCGCAGGACCGCCAGCCGCATCCCGCTGACCCTGACGGCGAGCGGCGACCCGCCGCACGCGCGCACGATGCGCAGCGCGGCCTCCCGGTCGGCCCGCACCCGGCTCCCGCCGACGAGCCCGGTGAGCAGCTGGAGCGCCTCCGCGGTGCCGAGCGGCGGGACGGACACCCGGTGGACCGGTGCGAGACCGCCGAGCTGACCGCGTGCGGTGAGCAGCACCCTGCCCTGGCCGCCGCACGGGAGCAGGGCCCGTACGGCGCGTTCCTCCGGCACGTCGTCCAGGATCACCAGGACGCGGTGCTCCGCGAGCCAGTCGCGCCACGCGCCCGGCCCGGAGAATCCCGCCCTGCCCGTCCGTTCGGCGAGCTCCGCGAGCACGGCGGCCTGCGGGCGGGGGGCGCCGTCCGCCGCCCGCAGGGACACACAGAGCCGCCCGTCGGCGTACCGGTCGCCGAGGAGGTGGACGGCCCGCACCGCCAGCGTGGTCTTGCCCGCCCCGGCGGGACCGGACAGCAGCACCACCCCCGAGGCGCCGTCGTCCTCCAGCACGTCGACGAGATGGCGCAGTTCCTCCCCGTGGCCGGTGAAGTCGACGAGATCGGGCGGCAGGATGACGGGGGCCGGGCGGCGGGTGGCGGGGGCCCGGGTCGCGGGCGCGCCGGAGCCGGACGACCCGGCGCGGTCGTCGCCCGCGAGGAGCGCCCGGTACCGGGCTGCCATGGCGCCGCTCGGCTCGAGTCCCAGCTCCCGGGCGAGGAGCTGCCGGTAGTCGTCGTAGACCGCGAGTGCCTCGCCCTGCCGGCCGGAGGCGTGCAGGGCGCACATCCAGGCGGATCTGAGGCGCTCCCGCAGCGGGTGCCGCTCCACCAGGTCCCGCAGTCCCTCGACCACCGCGGGCGCGCCACCGAGGCCCACCTCCGCCTCGGCCCAGTCCTCGTACACGGTGAGACGGCGCAGTTCGAGCCGCTCGGCCTCCTCGGCCAGCCGGGGTGACTGCCGCAGGTCGTCACCCAGCGGCGGCCCCTGCCACAGGCCGAGGGCCTGCCGGAGGAGCCGGGCGGCCGGTGCGGGCCGCTGCCCCTCCGCGGCCCGCACGAGGGAGCGGAACCGCAGGAGGTCGAACTCGTCCTCCGCCACGCGCAGCACATATCCCCCGCCCGTGTGGGTGAGCCGCGGCCGGTCCCCGTCGTCCTCGCCCAGCAGCGCGCGCAGGGCGCTGACGTACACCTGGAGGTTCTTGCGGGCGGTACGCGGGGGTTCCTCCGGCCAGACCGCGTCGGTCAACGCGTCGACGGAGACCGGGCAGTTGGCGGAGCCGAGGAGCATCGCGAGGACGACGCGCTGCTTCAACGGGCCGAGGTGCAGCGGCCGGTCGTCCCGGTGCACGGCCAGCGGGCCGAGGACGGAGAACCGGAGAGTGCCGGGTGACGCTGCGGGTGGCGCGGACGGACGCGGCATCGAACGAACCTCCGTAGGGGGACGGGAGTTGACCGGTCCGCTCGATGATCCGCCGCGCGGACCCGTCGCACATCGGTGCCGGGCCCGCAGAGTCACGGGACCGGGGGCGGTCGTATGGGGGCCGGGGCCCCCATACGGACGGAGACGGCCCCCATCCCGGGCCCGCCGACCCCCACCACCACGCTCCGGCGACGCCCCACCCGGGCCGGTCAGGCCGGCCGCGCCCGGGGGACGGCCCGCGGTGGCGGCGTCCGGTCGTCCGCCCGTTCCGCCGATAGGGCGCACAGGGCCGAGCGGTCCGCGCAGCCGGTCTTGGCCATCAGGCTCGCCATGTGCTTCTCCACGGTCCGGGGCGAGATGCACAGGCGCTGGGCGATCTGCTGGTTGCCCGGCCGCTCCCCGAGCAGGGCGAACACCTCGTACTCGCGCGGGGTGACGCCGGCCGTGCGCAGCTCCGCCGGGATCCGCTCCCGGCCGCCCCTGCGCTGCGGGACGCTGATCCCCGCCCGGCGCAGTACGGCCCGGCAGGCTCCGGCCACCGGTTGTACGCCCGCTTCGTGGAAGTACTCCTCCGCGGTGCGCAGCCAGGCGACCGGTTCGCCCCAGGAGTCGTCGAGTGCCGCCTCGGCGACGAGCCGCAGGGCGAGATGCCAGGCCTGCGGGAACACCGCCGCCGCGCGGCCGGCCTCCGCCACGGCGCGCCGGGCGCCGTCCGGGTCGCCGTCGCGGCCGCGCAGCACCGCGTCCGCCATGCCGAGGAACATGCGGTTCCAGGCGAGCTGTCCGCCGGGCGAGGCGAGGGCCTCGTGGTAGGCGTCCCGGCCGCCGTCGTCGCCGTCGAGGATCCGCAGCAGCGGGCGGAGCCCGTACCGTCCGCTGAGGTAGAAGAAGCTGGGGTGGTCCCGCTCCCAGGTGGCCACCGCGTCGAGTTCGGCCGCCGCCTTCTTCCGGTCCTCCGCCATCAGCGCGCCGACGGCCTGGCACAGTCCGCGCTGCACGGGGACGAGCATCGATTCCTCGCCGCCCGCGCGGCGGAACCTGACCAGGGCTCTTTCCTGCTCGCGGCTCTTGCCCCGGTGCGCGGCGAGCAGGGCGTCGACGAGGAGGAGGTAGCGGTGCGCCGACAGGTTCTGGAGGCGGGCACTGGCCTCCAGGGACCGTTCGACGATCTCCCGGGCCCGGTCCCACCGTCCGGTCAGCACGCTCTGCATGGCGAGCAGTCCGTCGACGGTCTGGAGCAGGGCGAGCGAGCCGAGTTCGTGAGCCGCCGCGCGGGCGGTCTCCAGCTGGGTCGCCTCGCCGGTCCGCAGGAACGCGTTGGTCCCGAGCCGCACCAGGGCCTCGGCCCGGGACACCGCGAGCCGGTGCTTCTCGGCGACTTCGAGCATCCGCACCAGGCAGGCGTCGGCCTCGTCGAAGCCTCGCTCCCGGGAGAGCAGCGCGAGGAGCTGCCACGCGCGGCAGGCCACCACGGGCCGGTCGCCCTGTTCCGCGGTGAGCGCGGCACGTCTGGCGGAACGTTCCGCCTCCGCGAGCCGTTCGCGCCCGGCTGCGGCGTCCCGGCCCTCCGGAGCGCGTCCCGCGTCCGCACCGCTCGGCCCGTCCTGATCGGGAAGCAGCGCGAGATGGCCCTCGACCACCACGAGCGCGGCCTCCTGCTCCGGGCTCGGCGCGCCCCCGAAGAGGGCGCGGGCCGCCCGGATACGGCTGCGCGCCTCCTCCTGTTGCTCCGCCATGGTCGCGACCCAGGCGACCTGGGTGTGGGCCTGGGCCCGTTCCTCCGCCGCGCGCGACCCCGCGGGCACGGGCGGCAGATCGTCGAGGAGCGCGCAGGCCGTGTCGAGCCGCCCGGCCTCGGCCTCCGCGATCGCCAGCCGTACGGTGATCGCGTCCCGTTCCTCGTCGGGGGCGAGCCCCCGGGCGCGTTCGAGGAGTACGGCGGCCGAGCCCGACGCACCGGCGTCCAGCATCTGCCGTCCGACCTGGGCGTACTGCCGGGAGGCCGTCACCCTGTCACCCGCAGCCAGCCAGAGGGTCGCCACCAACTGGCGCTCCTCGCCGGACAGTACGCCCGTGGACTCCTCGATCGCGGAGGCGGCCCGTCGGGCCAGGGCCGCCTGTTCGGCGGGCGGCAGTGAGGCCCTGAGGGCGTCCGCCGTCAGGACGTGGCGGAAGGTGTAGTCGTCGTGGGCGGCGCCGTCCGGGGCGATGATCCCCGCCTCGGAGGCGGACCGGAGGTGGGCGAAGAGCGCCCGGTCGTCGAGCCCCGTGACCGCCCGCAGCGCCCCGACGGAGAACCGGCCGCCCAGCGTGGCCGCGATGAGCAGCAGGTCGCGCACGGGTTCGTCGAGCCGGTCGAGCCGGCGCGCCCAGCTGCGGACGGCGCCCGTCGGCACCGTCGCCTCGCCCTGATCGGCGAGCCGCCACCAGCCCTCGGCCCTGGTCAGCCGCCCCGTGTCCAGGAGGTCGGCCAGCAGGACCTCCACCAGGTACGGGTTCCCGCCCGCCCGCTCCGCGAGGTGCCGGTGCGCGGCCGGCGGCACCTCACCGGGGTTCGCGTCCAGACACGCGTCCACCATGTCCTGTACGGCGACGGCGTCGAGGGGCTCCAGCTCCCGAACCGACGCGGTGTTGCGGAGTTCGGCGGCGAGTGCGAGGTCGAGGGCCGGGCCGGGGTCCGGGCGCAGCGTGCCCACCAACAGGACCGGCAGGTCGGCCACGTTGTCGACGACGTACTCGACGACCGCGATCGTCTCGGTGTCGGAGTCGTGGAGGTCTTCGAGGAGGATCACGCACCCGCGGTCGCGGCCGAGGACCGCGAGGAGTCTGAGCAGCGCCTCCGCCATCTCGACCAGCGAGATCGCGTATCCGGGCGCCCCCGTGCCGGCCCGCCACTCGGGCACGAGTCCGGCGAGCGCGGGGCGGTACGGGACGAGTTCGGGGTCGTCCGGGGCCCCGGCCGCCCGGAACCGGGAGGACAGCGCCTCGATCAACGGCCGGAACGGTACGACGAGTCCGGTGGACGTGGCGCGGCCGCGAAGCACCGGCATGTCCCGGGCGTACGCGCGTAAGGCGCACTCGCCGGCCAGCCGGGATTTGCCGATCCCCGCCTCGCCGACGAGGAACACCGCCCGTCCGGCGCCCCTTCGGACGCCCTCGAGGGCATCGTCAAGGAGCCCGATCTCGGTTGCCCGCCCCACGATGACCGACGACGTCGCTCGCATGGGCGCAGGTTACTTGCTCCTTTTCCCTGACGGCAGGGGGCCGGGGATCACCCCGGCCCCCGCTCGCTCCGTCCGGACGACATCCCGGCCAGGTCACCGGCCCTTTCCGGACAGGGCCTGGGACCGCGGGACGGTGTAGGTGGTGTCGGTTGTGTCAGGAGAGGGGGATGGTACCGGTGGTGTACGGCATGTCCAGGGAGGCGGCGGCGTCGAGACCCGACGTGCCGAGCAGCCTGCTGCGCAGCCCGAGGGCGCCGCTCGCTCCGAACGTCACCTCGCCCACGGGGTGCTCCTGGGCCGAGGTCTCCGCGCCGGCGCCGCCGTCGACGTACATCACCGAGTCACTGATCTGCATGGGTCCTCACTCGTCCTTGGTGTCCGCAGGAGTGGTGGTCGTGCCGGGTGGTGCGGTGGAGCGCGGTGCGGGGCGGTGCGATGGGCGGGTGGTGCGGTGGGGCGGGTGGTGCGGTGGGGCGTTCTGTGGGGTCGTCACGGCGGCGGTCGTGGGCGGCTACGGCCCCGGGGCGGACGCCCGCAGGAGAAGCAGGGACGGTACGCGCTCCGGGAACCCCGCCCGGAGGAGTCCGTGGCCGATTCCCGCGAGGCCGGTCAGAAGCCCGGGGTGGGCGACACCGTCCGGCGCTCCGCTCCGGGCGCCGGAATCCTCCACGGACGCGAGGAGCTCCCCGGCCCTGCGGATCCAGTGCGGGCGGGCCTCCGGGAGCGCGTGGTGGCCGAGGAGTTCGCACAGGCCCGCCTCTCCGTGGCACAGACTGTCGTCGGGAGCCCGCCGGTCCCGGCCCAGCTCCTCGACGGCCTCCCGGGACCAGGCCGCCAGGTGCGGATCGTCGAGGGCGCCCGGTGCGTCCAGTACCGCGAGCGCGATACCGGCGCGTCCCCGGCACCACGCCGAGGCCCGGGCGGCCTCTCCCCCGGATTCCTCGGCAGCCGAGTCGACGGAGGCACCCCCGTGGCCCCCGTCGACGGCCGCCCGCAGCGCGGTCAGGCCCGCGACCCGATACCGGTCACCGTTCCGGCCCTGGCCCCCGGCGTCGGCTCGGGCCCGGGCCTCGATTTTGGTACCCGTTCCGGCCACGGCTCCAGCTCCGGTTCCGGCCACGGCTCCCGCTGTGGCCTGGACTCCGGCGACGGTTCGCACGCCGGCTTCGGCAGCGGCTCCCACTCCGGCTTCGGCTTCGGTTTCGGCTCCCGCTTGGGTTCTCACTCCGGTCTCGGCTTCGGCGAAGCGCAACAGGGACCAGCCGATTCCGGCCGCACCGGTGGTGAAGCCTCGCCCGGCGGCCGTGGGACCGGCGCTGAGCAGCCGGTCCGCGCAGGCGCGCGCGGCCCGCCAGATCTCCCATGCCTCGCCGCCGGTGACGGAACCCGAATCGATGGCGTCCGGGCCGCCACCCGCTCCGTGGGCCGCGAGCAGGGCGGCGAGCCCGCCTGCGACGCCCGCGCCCACCCCGTACTCCCGTTCGGTCTCCGCCGCCGCCCCGGTGAGGCGGAGGGCGGCGGACGCCCATGAGCCGATCTCCGGATCGTCCAGCAGCCGTGCCGTCTCTCCGAGGGCGTACGCGATGCCGCCCAGCCCGGAGAAGGCGCCCGAGCCCACCGCGGCGAGGTCCTCGGGGCGGGTGGTCAGCACGTCGAGCAGGCGCGGCACCGGCGCGAGGGCGGTCCTGGCCGCCTCCGCGTAGTGCGCGGCGCCGGTGAGCGCCGCCAACTGGGCGAGGAACAGGGCGGGTCCGGTGTAGCCGCCCGCCAGGTCCGCCGGCATCGGGCCGATCCGCCAGTAGCGGTCGTCCAGGAGTTCGAGGCCGATCCAGTTGCTGCGGGGGCCTTCGCGGTACGCGAGGGAGACCAGCTGGTCCCCGACGGACCGGGCTGCCGAGAGGAGCCGCTCCGGCTCCGGGGCGCGCTCGGCCGTACGGGTGCGGCGGCCGGGGGCGGGCCGGTGCGCGGGCGTGCGGGAGGTCGTCGCCATCGCGGCGCGCACGATCCGCTCCTGGTCCTGTCGGTCGACCGTGTCCAGAGCGGCGAGCTTCGCGGCGACGCGAGCGGCCCCGGGCAGGTCCGTACGGCCGGCCGGCGGCCGCTCGGGCGCTCCCCACAGAAGGTTCCGGCCGGGTCGGGCGGTGAACAACGGTACGTCTCCGGACCAGAGTTGGGCGATCTCCTCGGTGACGAGTCCTGGTGTGAGGACCGTGCCGAACGCGTCGGTCCCCAGAGCCTCGAAGACCCGTTGCCGGGCGTCTGCGTCCTTCAGGAGGTCGGGGTGCGTCGACTCGTCGAGCAGCGTGCTGTACATCCAGGTGGGACGCACCACCACCCGTACCTCGTCCTCGGTGAAGGCCGCCAACAGGTCTGTGCCGTGGAGGAGTTCCTCCCGGGCGGCGCTGAGTGCGGTGTATCCGGCACGGAAGCCGGCGCAGAGCGCGTCGATGTGGGCGCCCGGCTCGACGGGCGCGCCGTCGGCCAGTCGGGGCCGGTTGGCGGACTCGCCGAACGTTCCCGCCCTGCGGACCAGGCGCATCCGGTCGGTGCCGGCGTCGGCCCAGTCCGCCCGCGCCACGGGCGAGACGGCCTCGTGGCCGCCGCCGACGGCGGACACGTCGAGGGCGCTGTGGTCGCCCACGAGGAGCTGGGGCAGCAGTCCGACCCGGTACACGGAGTCGTGGAGTGCGCGGGCCGCCGGGTCCTCGGTGGCGGCGGCTCCCGGCAGCGGCGGGTGGAACAGGGTCTCCACGTCGACGAGGACCGGGTGGGCGCCGACGGCGATCAGGTTCTCGTGGTGCAGGTCGGTTCCGTCGAGCAGGTGCAGCAGCGCGAGGAGCGCGCCCTGGCGTCCGTAGAAGGTCTCGACCTCCTCGGCGGTGGCGCAGGGGCGCGCTGCGACGAACTCCACCCACCCGTAGGCGCCCCGGTCGAGCAGCCGCAGCGTGCGGAGGTCGGGGGCGTCGGGCAGCCCGTTGAACCACGTGACGACATCGTTGAAATGGCGGTGCGCGGCGAGCGGACGAGGTTTGTAGACGAGTCGGGTGCCGTCGGCGAAGCGCAGCAGCAGCACGCCGCGGCCGCCCCGGTGTCCGTCACCCACGCCGGTCTCGACGCCGACGAGCGGCCTCGGCCCTCCGCCGGAGCCCCGCAGGAGACCTGCGGTCAGCCGGGCGTGGTCGTCGGCGAGGCGCTCCAGGGCCTCGCCGACCGCGGCCGCGGTGTCGAGCGCCGCCCGTCCGAGGATCCGGGCGAGTACGGGCCTCCCGGCCAGCAGGGCCGCCAGACCGCGCCGGGACGCCGTACGCCCCAGAAAGTCCCGGAACCGGGCGCGCGGGTCGTCGCCGTCGAGGCGTCCGGCGGTCCGTGCCTCGTGCAGTTCGAGGACCAGCGTCCGCGCCGCGGCCCGCGCGAGTCTGCCGCTGAGCTGCCGCTCCAGGTCGCCCCGTACGGCGGTGACGTCCACGAGGTCCCGCGCCGTCACGGACAGGCCGCGCTCCAGCCGCTCCCCCGCCAGGACGGTGAAGGGCCGCAGTATCCAGGCGAAACCGCTCAGCCCCGGGTACTCCTCCGCGGGCGCGACGGCCTCCTCGGGTGCGGCGGCGGTCGCCGCTTCGGTGAACGCGGCCCAGTCCGGGCGCGGCCCGCTCCCGCTCCCGTTCCCGTTCGCGTCGGCGGAGACCTGCCCGGCCTCCCACCACCGCTGGACGGCGGACAGCGAAGCCTCGGCCCGCCCGTGCCCCGTCTCCGCCGCCATCGTCCCTCCTCCGCCACCCGGCCCGCCGCTCGGTGCCCGCCCTGATCCTGGTACGGACGGCGCCCGCGGGGCATGGGGGAAGGTCCCCCATGTTCTCGACCCGGACCCCGGACCCGTTCGTGGGCCGGGGCCAGTGTGGGGGTCGCGGGGTCAGGACGGGCGGCGTCGGACGGCTCGCGCGCGGTGACCGGTTCCCGCTCCCGTGGGGCACCCCTTCAGCTGTATCCACAAGCGTCCGTCCGCCACCTCCGCGGACACGAGACGCATGGGAGGAGGAGGTCGGGGCAGGCGGACCGTGGGCGGGACACGACGTCCGCCCGTACCGACAAGAGTCCGTACCGACACGGAGAAGGGAAGGACGACGGAGAGCACCTCGTCGTCCCCCATCGACCGGAGGAGTTGTTGTTCGCGTGACTGAGAACGCCTGGAGCTACGGTTCGACCTCGGGCCACCTGGCCGGCGCGGTCCTGACCGGATACAAGGTCGAGGCGACCGACGGCAGCATCGGCAAGGTCGACAAGCACTCCGACGAGGTCGGCGACGCCTACCTGGTGGTCGACACCGGGGTGTGGATCTTCGGCAAGGAGGTCCTCCTCCCCGCCGGTCTCGTCTCCCGCATCGACCCGCAGGAGCAGAAGATCTACGTCGACTGCTCCAAGGAACAGGTGAAGGACTCCCCCGAGTTCCACCGGGAGACCCACCTCAGCGACGCCGACTACCGCGACCAGCTGGGCACGTACTACCGGCCCGGCGGTCTCGTCTGATCCGTCGCCCGGATCGGGGCACGACGGCGGGGCCCGGACTCCAGGAGTCCGGGCCACCCAGAACCCGGTCGAGTACGAGGGCACCTACCCCCTCCCCGAAGCCCAACTGGACCGTTTCCTGCTCAAGCTGACGATCCCTCTGCCCTC
>NZ_JBEYCR010000009.1:0-275834 GCF_040632845.1 Streptomyces sp. NPDC016459 | reverse complement strand
CTGGCGTTGATTTTTGGCACGCTGTTGAGTTCTCAAGGAACGGACGCTTCCTTTGTACTCACCCTCTCGGGCTTTCCTCCGGGCTTCCCTTCGGTGTTTCGTGTTTCCAGATTAACAGATCCGATTCTTCGTTTCTGCCACCCACTGGAGCGGGCTGCTGGGTCGGAAATTGCTTTCGCTTTTCCGTTCCCGGCGGGGTCAAACACTACCAGGCTTTCCCGGTCCCTCTGACCACGTCCCTGCGAGCATGCAGAGGTGTAGACCACTGGGGTTAAGATCTGGCCTGGCAGTTGCTGCCAACCCGCGACTCAGGCCGCGTGGGGGTCAGGCAGAAGAACGACAGTACATCCCACCGCCAGTTGAGGCAAATCGTTGCCGGTGGTCCCTAGGTCCGTCCAACTGGTACGTCTCGGGCGGAACTGGGACTTCTTATGACTTACGCTTCACAACACTACGCCGTCCAGGACAGGTAGTGACGGCGCCACACAATCTCCGCCCCTGGGAGGCTTCCCATGTCAACCGTGACGTCGCCGCTTGCTGGACGCGCCATCGGTCTCGCCGCAGTTCCCGACCCGGTCTTCTCCGGTGCGATGGTCGGTCCCGGTACCGCCATCGATCCCGTACGTGAGCCCTCGGAGGCCGTCTCCCCCATCGACGGGGTCGTCGTCTCCATGCACCCCCACGCCTTCGTCGTCGTCGACGGCGAGGGGCACGGAGTGCTGACGCACCTCGGCATCGACACCGTTCAGCTCAACGGACAGGGCTTCGAGCTGCTCGTCAACAAGGGTGACACCGTGACCCGCGGACAGGCCGTCGTGCGCTGGAACCCCGCTGACGTCGAGGCCGCCGGCAAGTCCCCCATCTGCCCCGTCGTAGCGCTCGAGGCCACCGCGGACTCGCTGTCCGACGTCGTCGAAGACGGTGACGTGAAGGCCGGCGACGAACTCTTCGGCTGGCGCTGAGCCGGTTCGTCCTCGTGACGACCTCGAGTTCGACATTCAACGCGGCGGCGGGTGCCGCCGCTCTATCGGAGACGGGTGAGATGGAGACAACGCTGCGAGGCGTCGGCGTCAGCCACGGTGTGGCGATCGGCGAGGTCCGGCACATGGGTACGGCGGTTCTCGAGCCGCCGGCCAAGCAGATTCCGGCGGACGAGGCGGAGCGCGAACAGGGGCGTGCCCGGCAGGCCGTCGAGGCTGTCGCCGCCGACCTGATTGCGCGCGGCAATCTGGCCGGTGGAGAGGCGCAGCACGTGCTGGAGGCCCAGGCGATGATCGCCCAGGACCCGGAGCTCATCGCCGATGTCGACCGCCGGATCGCCGTGGGCAGCACGGCCGAGCGCGGTATCTACGACGCGTTCTCCCACTACCGCGAGCTGCTCGCGGGTGCCGGCGAGTACATGGCCGGTCGTGTGGCCGACCTGGACGACGTGCGGAACCGGATCGTCGCGCGGCTGCTCGGCGTGCCGATGCCCGGTGTGCCGGACAGCGACGAGCCGTACGTGCTGATCGCTCGGGACCTGGCGCCCGCCGACACGGCGCTGCTCGACCCGGCGCTCGTGCTCGGGTTCGTGACGGAAGAGGGTGGGCCGACCAGTCACAGCGCGATTCTGGCGCGGGCGCTCGGTGTGCCGGCCATCGTCGCGCTGCCCGGCGCGGGTGAGCTGGCCGAGGGCACGCTCATCGCGGTCGACGGTTCGACCGGTGAGCTCTTCGTGGACCCGAGCGAGGAGAAGAAGGCGTCGCTGACGAAGGCCGCCGCCGAGCGGAAGGCCGCGTTGGCCACGTCCAGCGGTCCTGGTGCGACCTCGGACGGGCACAAGGTTCCGCTGCTCGCCAACATCGGTGGTCCGGCGGACGTGCCGGCCGCAGTGGAGGCCGGGGCGGAGGGCGTCGGTCTCTTCCGTACGGAGTTCCTCTTCCTGGACGACAGCGAGAAGGCCCCGTCCGAGGAGAAGCAGGTGGAGGCCTACCGGAAGGTGCTGGAGGCCTTCCCGGAGGGCCGTGTGGTCGTGCGGGTGCTGGACGCCGGCGCCGACAAGCCGCTGGACTTCCTGACACCGGTGGACGAGCCGAACCCGGCGCTCGGTGTGCGGGGGCTGCGGTCGCTGCTCGAGCACCCGGAGGTGCTGCGGACGCAGCTGACCGCGCTGGCGAGGGCGGCCGAGGGGCTGCCCGTGTACCTCGAGGTCATGGCTCCGATGGTGGCCGACCGCACGGACGCGAAGGCGTTCGCCGACGCGTGCCGTGAGGCGGGACTGCGGGCGAAGTTCGGTGCGATGGTCGAGATTCCGTCGGCCGCGCTGCGGGCGCGCTCGATCCTCCAGGAGGTCGAGTTCCTGTCGCTCGGCACCAACGACCTGGCGCAGTACACCTTCGCGGCCGACCGACAGGTCGGTGCGGTGTCGCGGCTCCAGGACCCGTGGCAGCCCGCGCTGCTCGATCTGGTGGCGCTGTCGGCCGAGGCGGCCAAGGCCGAGGGCAAGAGCTGTGGTGTCTGCGGCGAGGCTGCTTCGGATCCGCTGCTGGCCTGTGTGCTGACGGGTCTGGGGGTCACCTCCCTGTCCATGGGTGCGGCGTCGATTCCGTATGTGCGGGCGACGCTGGCCAAGTACACGCTGGCGCAGTGCGAGCGGGCCGCCGCCGCGGCGCGTGCGGCGGACTCGGCTGAGGAGGCCCGTGTGGCCGCGCAGGCGGTGCTGTCCGGGGAGTGATTCCCGGGTGTTGTCGACGAAGGGGCTTTCCGTCACCGAGGTGGCGGGGAGCCCCTTCGTCGTGGGTGGGGTCAGTGGTGGCCGGTCCAGTCGTCGTCGGGGTCGGGGACGAGGGGGAAGCCGGCTCGGTGGTCCACGCCCGGTTCCGGGGAGAGCGGTTCCCCGGTGCGGGCGTCGGTGCAGTAGGCGGCGAAGACCTCGGCTTCGGTCAGGGGGGTGAGGGTGCCGCCGGTGAGGCGCCAGCCGTGGAGTCGGTCGCGCTCGCCCACGTTGCTGGTGCGCAGGACGAGTCCGCCGGGGGCCCCGAGGGCGATGCCGGCGGCGAGGACCGCGGTGAACTCGGCGGCTGCGGCGTCGTCGGCGGTGGCGGCTCCCGGGGTGCCGTGGGCGTGGAGGACGGCGAGGAGTTGGTCGTCAGCCGCCGGGACGCTGCACACGAGGTGGTGGGTGCCGGGGCCCGCCGCGTCGAGGAGTCGGGCGAGGAGCCGGGCGGCCCGCTCGAAGGCGGCCTTGCCGATGTCCTTGCCACAGGTGGCGCAGTCGCCGGTGGTGGCGAGGACGGTGGTGGCGTACTCCCAGGTGGCGTGGCGGACGGCGGTGTCGATGAGCTCGGGCAGGAGGGTGCTGAGGGGCTGCCCGGTGTAGGTGACCTGAGCGCCGGTGGCGGCGAGGTGGGCGGTGAAGCGGCTGCGGCTGGTGGGGTGGTCGGGGTCGATAACGGTCTCGGCGCAGTAGGCCGCGTACTCGTCGGGGTCGAAGAGGGTGACGGTGGTGTGTCCGCCCTGGGTGGCGAGGGTCCTGAGCAGGGCCTCGACCTGCCGGAGATAGGTGGTGTGGTCGTCGAAGGCGAAGGTCCGGTACTGGCGCATGGCCATGAAGTCGTGCTCGTCGGCGAGGAGGCCGACGGTGCTGGGGACTTCGCGGCGCAGGGCGCGCCGGAGGTGTGCCTGGGTGGTGCCGGTCCGCGTCATGTCTCCCCCTGGTTCGGTCCGATCAATGGTCACTCACCGTAACCGTCGCCACTGACAGTGACGGTTCGGCCAGGCGTCGCCGGACCTGGCGGCTCTGGGCGGCGCTGGTGGCGATGAGAGCCGCGCCGAGGACGGGCCAGGCGAAGGGGCCGGCGGAGATCAGTCCGGCCACGAGGAGGGGGCCGGCGAAGCGCTGGGTGGACTGGGCGAGGCCGTGAACTCCGAGGTAGGCGCCCTGGGCTTCGCCGGGGGCCAGGGCGACCGAGAGTTCCCAGGACGCGATGGTGTGGAGCATCTCGGCGAAGGTGAGGGCGACGGCTGCGGTGATCAGGGCGGCGACGGAGAGGGCGCGGCCGCCGAGGGCGGAGACGGTGAGGGCGAGCGTACCGACGGCGAAGAGCCCCGCGAGGGGGGCCAGAAGGCGTCGGGCGGCGTCGGTGGTGGAGCCGTATCGGGAGAGCGGGACCTGGAAGATGACGACGAGCGCGCTGTTGGCGACTATCAGGAGCGGGGCGAGGCCGACGGGGGCGTCGGTGGCGTGGACGATCCAGAGCGGGAGGGCGACCTGGAGGATCGAGTCGTGGAGGAAGAGGACCGATTCGCCCGCGGTGAAGGCGAGGAAGCCGCGGTCGCGCCACGGGGTGGGGCGCCCGGTGGCGGGGGTCGGCCCGGTGGCGGTGGACGCCGCGGCGACCTGGGAGTCGGCGGGGGCCGGGGGTTCGGCACAGCGGAGGGTGAGGGCCGCCATCACGAGGTAGGAGAGGGCGTCTCCGACGAGCAGGACATGGAAGGCGGTGGTGGTGCCGACGGCGAGGGCGGCTGCCGAGCCGAGTCCGCCGAGGGTCCAGCCGATGTTGGAGGTGGTGCGGTTGATCGCCTGGTAGCGCACACGGTCGGGTCCGGCGACCCGGGCCGCGTACAGCTTGGTGAGGACGTTGGTGGCGCGGTCGGGGAGCGCGCCGGCCGCGGAGAGGAGGACCAGCAGCAGGTAGTCGTCGGTGGCGAGGAGGGCGAGGAGGGCGGTGGCGCGCAGCAGTTGGGTGCAGATGATGACGCGGACGAGGGGGAAGCGGTCGGCGAGGAGACCACCAAGGGGGGCGCCGGCGATGCCGACCGCGCCGGAGAGGGCGATGAGGAGGCCGACCTGGCCGAGCCCGAGGCCGGTGACGTAGGTAAAGTAGAGGGCCATGGCCGTGGACCAGAGCCCCGTGCCGCACTTGTCGATGAAGCCGATGACGAGCATGCGGTGGCCGTCAGGGCCTCCGGGGATGCGGTCCTTGAAGGCGGTGCGGGTGAAGCGTGTGGTGCGGCTCAATGGATCCCCCTTGCCAACTATTTTGTATTGATACATAATTGATTATGTGGCAGCACAATATGCGATCGTAGGGACGACGGCCAAGGGGATTGCCGCGTCCGTGGAGCAGGGTGTGACCGAGGGCGGGCTCGCCCCGGGCGACGCCCTGCCGCCCGTGCGGAGGCTGGCGGACGCGCTGGGAGTGAGTCCGGGGACCGTCGCGACGGCCTACAAGGAGCTGCGGCAGCGGGGGCTGATCGTCACGCGCGGGCGGGGCGGGACCGTGGTGGCCGAGGTTCCGTCAGTGGCCTCCCGGCGCCCGCCGCGCGTGCCGGAGGGCCTGGTGGACCTGGCGGGCGGCCATCCGGACCCGGCCTTCCTTCCCGTACTGCGGCCGCCGTCGGCGGTGACTCCGGTCTACGGGTCCCATCGCGCCACGCCCCGGCTCGCGGCGCTCGAGGAGGTGACCCGGGCGTGGTTCGAGCGTGACGGAGTGCCCGCGCGGCACGTGACCTTCGCGCACGGGGCCCTGGACTGCATCGCGCGGCTCCTGTCGACGGAGCTGCGGCCCGGTGACGCGGTGGCCGTGGAGGACCCCGGATTCCACCATCTGCTGGACCTGGTACCGGCGTTGGGGCTTCGGATGGTCCCGGTGGCCGTGGACGGTGAGGGGCTCGAACCGGAGTCGCTGCGGACGGCGCTTCGGGGCGGGGTCCGCGCGGTGGTGTGCAGCCCCCGGGGCCAATGTCCGACCGGGGCGTTCTTCACCCGGTCACGGCGGGACCAACTCGTGGCGGTGCTGAGGGAGTTCCCCGAGGTTCTCGTCGTCGAGGACGACCACAACGCGGAGATCGGCGGGGCCGCGGCGCACACGCTCGCGGCCGCGGGGCTCGACCGGTGGGCGCAGGTGCGGACGGTGTCGAAGCACCTCGGCATCGATCTGCGGTGGGCGGGGGTCGCGTGCGACGCGGTGACGCTGGCGCGGCACGACGGACGGATGCTGATGACCTCCGGCTGGGTCAGTCACCTACTCCAGGAGACCGTGGCCGGCCTCCTCGGCGACCCCGCGGTACGCGTGCGCGTGGCGGCGGGCGAGGTGGCGTACGGGGAGCGGCGCGCGGCGCTGATCGGGGCGCTCGGGACGTACGGGATCCGTGCGGTCGGGGCGAGCGGGCTGAACGTGTGGGTGCCGGTGCGGGACGAGTCGGCGGTCGTCAACGGCCTGCGGACGCAGGGGTGGTGGGTCGCCGCGGGGGCGCGGTTCCGGATCGGGGCCCCGCCCGCGGTACGGATCACGACGGCGACGCTCGCGCCCGGCGACGCGACGCGCCTCGCCGCGGACTTCGCGGAGGTGCTCGGGGACGCTCAGGCGACGTACGGCGGGTGAGGCGGAAGGGTGCCGGGACGCTTCGGGGCCTGGAAGCGTCCCGGCGCCGACGACCAGGCGTGGGCAAGGGCGAGGCGGGCGGTGCTGTCGTGTCCCCGAGCGTGCTGTGATGCCCCCGGCGCGTTGCCGGGGGCACCGGGGGCGTATCCCGGTCAGCCTCGTCGGGAGGCCGCCAGCGTCTCGTAGAAGTGGAGGAGGCCGAGGTCGTCGACCGAGCCCGCGTTGACGGCCTTGGCCAGGGGGGTGCCCTGGAGGAGGCGTTTGACCGGGACCTCGATGCGCTTGCCGGTCAGCGTGTGCGGGACGCCCGGGACCTCGATGATCTCGTCCGGGACGTGGCGCGGGGAGAGCTCGCTGCGGATCGTCCGCTTGATGCGGGCGATCAGCTCGTCGTCGAGGGTGGCGCCCTCGACGAGGTGGACGAAGAGCGGCATCCAGTAGCCGCCGTCCGGCTCCTCCAGGCCGATCACGAGGGATTCGCGGATCTCCGGGAGGCGTTCCACGGCCTCATAGATGTCGGCGCTCCCCATCCGTACGCCCTGGCGGTTCAGGGTGGAGTCGGAGCGGCCGTGGATGACGACCGAACCGTGGTCGGTGATCGTGATCCAGTCGCCGTGGCGCCAGGCGCCCGGGAACATCTCGAAGTAGCTGTCGCGGTAGCGGCTGCCGTCGGGGTCGTTCCAGAAGTGGATCGGCATGGACGGCATGGGGTTGGTGACGACGAGTTCGCCCACCTCGCCGATGACGGGCTTGCCGGAGGGGTCCCAGGCTTGGAGATCGGTGCCGAGGCCCGCCGCCTGCAGCTCACCGATGTGGACCGGCAGGGTCGGGACGGCGCCCGCGAAGCAGGAGCACACGTCGGTGCCGCCGCTCACGGAGGCGATCCAGAGGTTCTCGCGGACCTCGTCGTGGAGCCAGCGGAAGCCGTCGGGCGGCAGCGGGGAGCCGGTGGTGGCGACGCACTTCACCGCCGACAGGTCGAAGTCGCGGCCGGGGTGGACGTCCGCCTTGGCGCAGGCCATGACGTACGCGGCGGAGGTGCCGTACAGGGTGGCGCGGGTGCGCTCGGCGACGCGCCACTGGGCGGCGGTGTCCGGGTAGCCGGGGCTGCCGTCGTACAGCACGACGGTCGTCCCGGTGAGAAGGCCGGAGACCAGGAAGTTCCACATCATCCAGCCGGTGGACGTGTACCAGAAGAACACGTCCTCGGGCCCGAGGTCGCAGTGCAGGCCCAGCTGCTTGACGTGCTCGACGAGGATGCCGCCCTGGGACTGGACGATCGCCTTGGGAAGGCCCGTCGTACCGGAGGAGTACAGGACCCACAACGGGTGCGAGAACGGGACCTGCTCGTAGACCGGTTCGACGTCGCCGGCGACGAGGTCGGCCCAGGCGAGCGTGCCGTCGGGGGCCGGGGTGCCGAGGAGCGGGATGTGGACGACCGCGCGGAGGGTGGGCAGCTCGGCGCGGAGCTCGGCGACGGTGTCGCGGCGGTCGTGCTCCTTGCCGCCGTAGCGGTAGCCGTCGACCGTGAAGAGGACGACCGGCTCGACCTGCTGGAAGCGGTCGAGGACGCTGCGGGCGCCGAAGTCCGGGGCGCAGGAGGTCCACACGCCGCCGACGGCGGCGGTGGCGAGGAGGGCCACGACGGACTGCGGGACATTGGGCAGGTAGCCGCTCACCCGGTCCCCGGGCCGCACGCCGAGGGCACGGAGTTCGGCGGCGAGGGAGCCGACCTGGCGGCGGAGCTCGGCCCACGTGGTCCCCACGGGGTCATGTGTCTCGTCCACATGGAGCAGGGCCGTGTCATGGGGGCGCTCGTCGGCGGCCCGCAGGGCGTGCTCGGCGTAGTTGAGGGTGGCGCCGGGGAACCAGTCGGCGCCGGGCATCGACCGGTCTCCGATGACCCGCTCGTACGGGGTGGCGAAGCGGATGTCGAACCACTCGACGATCGCCTTCCAGAAGGCTTCGAGCTCGTCGACCGACCAGCGGTGGAGCGCCGGGTACCCGCCTTCGGCCGGGGCGCCGTGGTGTTCGGCCGCCCAGGTCTGGAAGCGGGTCACGGCGGCCGTGGCGATGCGTTCCTCGTCCGGCTGCCAGAGCGGCTCGGTCTGCGCTGATGTCATTGGGGCGGCTCCCTGGCTGTACGCGGGGTCGGCGTGTGTCCCGCGCACGTGCTGGGGTGTGCGCGCGACGCGGCTGACAGGACGATGCCATGTGATCGTCTTTCGCACCAGGTCTGCCCGCCCATGGTCGGACAGTTGAATATGTGCCCCCACCACGGGTGAACGGAAGTTGAACGGAGCTCGTATCGCCCCTGGTGGGTGGCAGGGTGATCACCATGGACGGTCGGGAACTGGTGCGTTCGATCAAGCTGTTCGGCGCGGTGTGGGGATGGCGGACGGTGCGGGCGGCGTGGCGGCAGCGCCGTACGGATGCGTGGGGGCTGCCGCCGCGAGGGCCGGAGCGGGCTCGGGTGCCGGGGCTCGCGACGGCGGCGGAGGCCGCGCCTGGCGGGGGGACGATCCGTTTCACGCGGTCCTCGCTGCGGATCTGTGTGTCGTCGGGCGGCACCGTGTTCTGGGGGTGGGACGGAGCCGGGCCGCTTCCCTCGTACGCCTTGGCCGGTGAGGCGCCCGACCCGGACCCCCGGGCCTCCCTGGAGCCGGACACCGACGGCGGCTGGCGGATCGTGTCGGAGCGGGTGACGGTGGCGGTCTCCCGGCACGGGGCGGTGGAGATCCGGACGCCGGGCGGGGTGATGCTGCGGCGGGACCTGCCGCCCCGCTGGTGGGAGCCGGTGGCGAGTGGGGCGCCGGGCCGTGGTCCCGGGGCCATGGCCGTCACCGAGAAGGTCGAGGGTGAGCGGGCCGGGACGGTGGCGGCCGGAACCGCGCGCTGGGTGCAGCGGAGCGAGGTGCCGGCGGACGCGCGCTTCTTCGGCCTGGGCGGGCGGTCGGCGGGGCCGCGGCTGCGGGACGGCTCGTACCGGCTCTGGAACACCGACCCGAAGGGGAGTTTCGGCCCCGGGGACGATCCGCTCTACCTCACCATGCCGGTGCAGTTCGTCGTCTCCGACGCCGGGACCCACCTCGCGTTCCACGACAACTCCTGGGACGGCCGAGTCACCCTGGCGGAGGGTGAGGAAGGGGCGGGGTCGGGGCACGACCGGCCGGGGACCAGCGAGGTCCGGATGGACGGCGGGCCGCTGCGCGGCTGGGTGGTCGTCGGCACCCCCGCGCGCGTACTCCACGGTTGGGCCGCGCTGACGGGTGCTCCCGCGCTGCCGCCGGACTGGGCCCTCGGACCTCAGCACGCGCGCTGGGGGTTCGGGAGCGCGCGGGAGGTGCGCCGGGTCGTCGCCGGGTACCGGGAGCGCGGGCTGCCGCTGGCCGCCGTGCACCTGGACATCGACCACTACGACGAGCACCGGGTGTTCACGGTCGACCGGGAGCGGTTCCCCGATCTGCCGGGGCTCGCGGCGGAGCTGCGGGAACAGGGCGTCCGGCTCGTGTCGATCGTGGACCCGGCGGTGAAGGCCGAGCCGGGCAACCCCGTGTACGACAGCGGGCGGGCCGCGGGGGCCTTCGTCCGGGACCCTCGGGGCGAGGAGGTGCGGGGGGTGGTGTGGCCGGGCGAGTGCGCCTATCCGGATTTCACCGATCCCGCGGTACGGGAGTGGTGGGGCGGCCTCTACGAGGAGCGGCTCCAGCAGGGCTTCGCCGGGGTCTGGCACGACATGAACGAGCCGGTGGCCTTCGCCCCTTTCGGCGACATGACGCTGCCGCGATCCGCGCGGCACGCCCTGGACGGCCGGGGCGGGGACCACCGCGAGGCGCACAACGTGTACGGCCTCACGATGGCGCGGGCCGGATACGAGGGGCTGTGCCGGTTGCGGCCCGACGAGCGGCCCTTCCTCTTCTCGCGGTCCGGCTGGGCGGGGATGCAGCGGTACGGGGGCACCTGGTCGGGTGACGTGTCGACGGGCTGGCCGGGGCTGCGGGCCTCGCTCGCCCTGGTCCTGGGGCTCGGGCTGTGCGGGGTGCCGTACTCGGGGCCCGACGTGGGCGGTTTCGACGGCAGCCCGACCCCGGAGCTGTTCCTGCGCTGGTACCAGCTGGGGGCGTGGCTGCCGCTGTTCCGTACGCACGCGGCGATCGGCGCGGGGCGGCGCGAACCGTGGGAGTTCGGTCCGGAGGTCCTGGAGCACGCGCGCGTGGCGCTGGCCGAAAGGGAACGCCTGCGGCCGTACTTCACGACCCTGGCCCGGCTCGCCCGGATGACGGGCGCCCCGTACGTACGCCCCCTGTGGTGGGGAGCGCCCGAGGACCGGATGCTGCGCGACTGCGAAGACGCGTTCCTGCTCGGCGACGCGCTCCTCGTGGCGCCCGTTCTGAGCGGGGGCGCCGACCGGCGGGCGGTACGGCTGCCGCGCGGACGCTGGTACGACACGGCGACGGGGCAGGCGTACGAGGGGCCCGGGCAGGTGCTGCTCGACGCGCCGCTCTCCCGGATCCCGGTCCTGGCGCGGGCGGGGGCGGTGCTCCCGGTGCGCGGCGAGGACGGCGCCCTGGCCCTGGAGGTGTGGGCGCCGGCCAGGGGGCGGACGGGCGGGGGGCTCGTCGTACGGGACACGGGGGACGGCTGGGAGCCGGCCGAGATCGAGCGGTACCAGTCCCGGCTGGTGGAGGGCCGGGTCGTGGTGGAGCGGGTGACGGACGACGGGGTGGAGGCGCCGGGGCTGCCGGTGCGGGTACGGGGTGTGGTGACGTGACGGTGCGGGGTGTGGTGACGTGACGGTGTGACCGTGTGACCGTGTGACGGTGTGGTGCGTACCCGGACCTGCGGGCGGGGCCCCGGAGCGGGGCCGTCAGCCGTATGTGCCCGCGAACCACCTGCGTACCGCCTCCGTGTGGAGGGGGAACGCCAGGTCCACCGGTGCGTGGAGCACGTGGTGGCCGTTCGTCTCGTCCGTCGGGGCGGAGGGCGGGAGGTCCCTGGCCGGGCGGGGCGGGAGGAGGCCGAAGAGGAGGAGGTGGCCGCCCGGGGAACTCATCGCGTCGGCGAGTCGGACCCCCTCTGCGGAGGCCTCGATGCCGGTCTCCTCGCGCAGTTCGCGGGTGACGGCCGTGCGCCAGTCCTCACCGTGGTCGATGAACCCGCCGGGCAGGGCGACCCCGCCCCGCGCCGGCTCGATGGTGCGGGTGATGACGACGAGGCCCGTGGCCGCTTTGTCGGTGACCGGGAGCAGGGCGACTGCCACGGGCAGCGGGTTGCGGTAGGCGGTGTGGCCGCAGGCCGGGCAGGTACGGGGCCAGCCGGCGTCGGCCGGGTGGGCGGCGCCGCAGCAGGAGCAGTGGGAGTCCTTCACGGCCCGACCGTACGCGATCACCCTTTCTCGGCGCTGCCGGAACTGATAGACGGTGTGCATGACAGGACTTGCTTCCGCTTTCCGTACCCTCGCCGTCACGGCCGCCGCCGGACTGCTCGCCGCCACGGGCGCTGTCGTCGCCCCCGCTCCCCCGGCGTCGGCCGCGCCGGAGCCGAAGGCCCCAGGGGAGTTCGTGGCCCTGAGCTCCGTGGACCGGACGATCCTTCAGGAGATGCGCTACACGACTCCGCACAACTTCGTGGGTGAGCCGGTGGACGGCTACCGGCAGCCGCTGTGCATCCTGACCCGGCCGGCCGCCGAGGCCCTGCACCGCGCGCAGGTGCGTCTTCTCGCGCGCGGATACACGCTGAAGGTGTACGACTGCTACCGGCCGCAGCGGGCCGTCGACCACTTCGTGCGGTGGGCGAAGGACCTGGGGGACGAGCGGATGAAGAAGGAGTTCTATCCGCTCGTCGACAAGTCGAGACTGTTCGCGGACGGGTACATCGCGGAGAAGTCGGGACACAGCCGTGGGTCGACGGTGGATCTGACGATCGTGCGGCTGCCGGCGGCGCCCACGCGCGCGTACGTGCCGGGCGAGAGGCTGGTGGAGTGCTACGCGCCGCAGTCGGAGCGGTTCCCCGACAACGCCGTGGACATGGGCACCGGCTACGACTGTTTCGACACGCTCTCGCACACCGACGACCCTCGGATCCAGGGCGTGCAGCGGGCCCATCGGCAGCTGCTCAAGACGGCGCTCGCCGAGCAGGGATTCGTGAACCTGCCGGAGGAGTGGTGGCACTACACGTTCAAGCCGGAGCCCTTCCCGAGCACGTTCTTCGACTTCCCGGTGGCGCGGAGGTCGGTGGCCGGTCACTGAGCCTTAGGCGTCCGGCGCACCCGTGCCAGCCTTCTGACGCATCGCCAGATGGTGCGGTGATCGGTGGTACGGAGGCGCCGACCGGTGATTGGCCCGGTGCTTCACCGGTGAAGACGGCCGATCTGGCCGTCGGGGCGGAGGTCGAAGTGGTGCCCGGCGTCGAGAAGGCCCCCGCGCGCGGGGGCCTTCCCTCAGGTCGTCGCGCCCGCGTGGGGCGACTGTCAGGTCGTCGCGCCCGCGTGGGTCCGGTCGGCGAGGACCAGGGCGTGTTGGACGACGGCCACGAGGACGTTCTTCACGGACTCCCGGTCGCGGGCGTCGCACATCATGAGTTCCACCTCGGGGTCCAGGTCGAGCGCCCCCCGCACGCTCTCGGCGGGAAAGCGCTGGGCGCCCTCGAAGCAGTTGACGGCCACGGTGAAGGGGATGCCGCGCCGCTCGAAGTAGTCGATGGCCGCGAAGCTGTCCTCCAGGCGGCGGGTGTCGGCCAGGACGACGGCGCCGAGCGCGCCCTGCGCCAGTTCGTCCCACAGGAACCAGAAACGGTCCTGGCCCGGAGTGCCGAACAAGTACAGGACGAGGTCCTCGCGGAGGGTGATCCGGCCGAAGTCCATGGCTACCGTGGTGGTCGTCTTGGTCTCCACGCCGTTCAGGTCGTCGACGGGCCGCCCCGCCTCGCTGAGGATCTCCTCCGTCCGCAGGGGCCTGATCTCGCTGACCGCGCCCACCAGGGTCGTCTTGCCGACCCCGAATCCGCCGGCGACCAGGATCTTCAGGGTCATCGGCTCGACGAAGGGCTTCTTGCGGCTAGAGCGCCCGAAGGCCATTGATCACCTCGCGGAGAATGCTCACGTCCGGCAGCTCGGCCGGCGGAACGGGGCGGGTCACGTGGACGAGTTCGTCCTCGACGAGGTCACCGACGAGAACCCGGACCACCCCGACGGGGAGGTCGAGTCCGGCGGCGAGCTCGGCGATCGACTGGGGCTGCTCGGAGCAGCGTTCGACGATCTCCACATGTTCTGGGGAGAGCGACTGGTCCCGGCCGGGATCGTCGGCGGCGGGCTCGGGAACGACCAGCGCGATCAGATCGAGCCGGTGACGGGTGGCGGCGCTGGTCCGGCCGCGGGTCATCGCGTACGGACGGACCACCGGCCCGGCCTCGTCGTCGAACCAGTGGTGCGGGGCCGGGCTCTGGTCCAGCTGGTTCCGCTCGGCTGCGTCACTCATGCCGTCCCACTCACCCCCCCGAGGACAGACCGGTCCGGGGGGCCGTCGCGAGGTGGATCCCGACCCGCTTCACCATCAGCGTCATCTCGTAGGCGACCTGACCCACGTCCGAGTCGGCGTCGGCGAGCACGGCCAGGCAGCTGCCGTCACCGGCGGCCGTCACGAAGAGGAAGGCGTCCTCCAGTTCGACGACCGTCTGACGGACCTGACCCGCGTCGAAGTGGCGTCCGACGCCCTTGGCGAGGCTGTGGAAGCCGGAGGCCACAGCGGCCAGGTGCTCGCCGTCCTCCCGGGTGAGGTCCTGGGACGCACCCGTGGCGAGGCCGTCGCTGGAGAGCACGAGGGCCTTCCGGATGGACCCGACGCGCTGGACGAGCTCGTCGAGGAGCCAGTTCAGTTCGCCGTTTCCGGAGGTGGTGCTGGGTGCTGCGGCGTTCGGTGCGGTCATCGACCGTCCCCCTCGGGTGTCGTTCCTTGTGCTGTCGGGTCGTCCGGGTCGGCGTTGTGCCGCCGTCCGCGCTGCCAGCCGCGCTGCATGGCGGCCATGCGCGCGCGTACCTCCTCGGCGTCGCGCTCGAAGGAGTCGGGATCCGCGGGCGTCGCGCCACCGCTCGTACGGGCGTCCCCGCGCCGACCCGCACCGCGGTCCGTCTGCCCACCGTTACCGCGGTCGGCCGGGCCTTCGCTCGCGCGCAGCTGCGGCGCGAGGCTCGCCTGGCGGACGCGGCGGGGCAGTCCGCCGAACGTCTCGGGGCCCCTGGGCGGTGGGGGTCCCTCCGCCGGGACGGGGACCAGGTTGGGGCCGGTGCCGGGCCGGGGGGTCGGCGGGTCGTCCTGGCCTGTGCCGCGGGCGAGGTGGCCCGGGGCGTCGGAGTGGACGGACGTCCGGCCGGGAGCGGGGTGCGCACGGCCGGTGAGCGACTGGTCCTGGGCGGGGAGGTGAGGATCCCGGGAGGGGAACGTCTGTGCGCGCTCGGGGCCTTCGTGGCCACGGCCGGGCAGCGGGTGAGCCGGGTCGGGAAGCGAGCGCGGCCCCTCGGGAAGCGAGTGAGCCCTGCCGGAGACGCTGTCGGGAGCCGCGTCGGCGGGGGTCGGGAGAGGCCGTGCGTGGCCCGGGTCGTCGGCACGCGCCGGGAAGGCCCGCGCGCGGTCCTGCTCCTCGGCGCCCGCCGGGAGGCCCCGCGCGCTGTCCGCGGCGTCGACGCGGCGGCCGTGGTCGACGACGAGCGTCGGGGTGACGCGGCGGCGCGGCAGCGGTACGGGGCCGAGGGGTCCCCCGGCGGTCGGCGTCTCGCCCTCGCCGTGGCCGTTCGTCCGGTCCGGGGCCCGCTGCTCGCCCGCGGGTGCGGGGCCGTTGCGGCGCCTGCCACGAGGCAGGAACAGGCCGCCGCGCTCGCTCTCGGTGTCGAGGAGGTCCGCCGATCGGTCGAGGAGCACGTCGAAGTCGCTGTCGACGGGTCCTTCGAGTTCGACGGGGCCGTCGAGCGGGGCGAGGCCCTCGGTCACGTCCGGGACCCTGGCGAGTGCCGGGCGCCGGCCGGGCGTCGCGCCGCCCTTGGGCGCCCCGTCCTCGGCCGGGGCGGTGCGGTCCAGTGTCTTGCGGTCCAGGCGGAAGCCCGCGCCCTGGGTCTCGGGGGCGTCGGTGAGCAGCGCTGCCGGGATGAAGACGACCGCGGTGGTGCCCCCGTACGGGGAGGTCTGGAGGGAGACGCGGACGTTCTGGCGCTGGGCCAGGCGGCTGACCACGAAGAGGCCGAGGCGATCGGTGTCCGAGAGCTCGAACTCGGGGGTCTCGGCGAGGCGCAGGTTCGCGTCGAGGAGAGCGTCGGGGTTCATGCCGAGGCCTCGGTCGTGGATCTCCAGGGTGAAGCCGTTGGCGACCCGTTCGCCGAGCACCTGGACGGCGGTGTGCGGCGGTGAGAACACCGTCGCGTTCTCCAGGAGTTCGGCGATGAGGTGGGTGAGGTCCGCGACGGCGGGGCCGCCCACGCCGAGACGGGGCAGCCTGCGGACCTCGATCCGCTCGTAGTCCTCGACCTCGGCGACGGCGGCGCGGACGACGTCCATGAGCTGGACGGGCTTGCGCCACTGCCGGGAGGGGGCTGCGCCGGAGAGGATGACGAGGCCTTCGGCGTGGCGACGCATACGGGTGGTGAGGTGGTCGAGCCGGAAGAGGTCGGCCAGCTCGTCGGTGTCCTCGGTGCGCCGTTCCATGGTGTCGAGGAGGGTGAGCTGGCGGTGGAGCAGGACCTGGTTGCGGCGGGCGAGGTTGACGAACACCTCGGACACGCCGCGCCGCAGCTCGGCCTGTTTCACCGCGGCCTCGACGGCGGCGCGCTGGAGGGTGTTGAGGGCCTGGCCGACCTGGCCGACCTCGTCCTCTCCGTAGGCCAGGTGGGGCACCTCGGTGACGACGTCGACCTGTTCGCCGGCGGCGAGTCTTCGCATGACGCTGGGGAGGCGTACGCCGGAGACCTCCTGGGCCTCCTTCTGGAGGCGGCGCAGGTCGCGGACGAGCTTGCGGCCGATCCGGACGGAGATGACGATCGAGGCGAGCAGGGCGAGGAAGCCGAGGACACCGGCGACGCCGGCCTTGAGGAGGACGCTGTACGCGGCGGGCTGGACCCGGTCCTGGTAGCGCTCGCCCGCGGCGGTGTTCTCGCGGGCCAGGTCGTCGAGGACGGGGCCCACGTGGTCCTGCCAGTAGGCGGGGGCGACGGCGCGCGGGTTGTCGGTGGGGCCCTGGTCGATGATCGCGTTCTCCGCGACGCGCAGGGGCCGGGTGCCGGGGCTGCGCCAGTACTTCTCGAAGCGTTCGCGCTCGGCGGCGGGGAGGAGTTCGAGGTTGACCTCGTAGAACTGCTCGCGGTTGGCGATGAGGTCGGAGATCTCGCGGATCTCCCGGGCGGTGACGCGGTCCGCGACCAGGGCGGAGAGGACGAGGGCGTCCTCGCGGGAGAGCAGCTCACGCGCGCGGGTGATGCCGACGAGAGCGCGGCCCTGCTTGTCCATCTCCACGTTCTCGAGGGCGTGGAGGGTGAGCAGGAAGCTGTAGCAGGGGTCGACCAGCCGGTTGTAGAAGTCGAGGGCCTGCATACGGCCGATGTCGCGCTTCTCCACGGAGCGGCGCAGTGAGGCGAGACCGTCGAGTGCTTCGAGGAGGGAGGTGAGCCGTTGGGCGGTGACGGGCCGCATCTCCTCCCGTACTCCGGGGTCGGCGGCGTTGGCGCGGATGCGGGCGATCTGGCGGTCGGTGGCCAGGCGGGTCTCGCGCAGGGAGCCGAGGGCGTCGGAGCCCCGGGGGTCAGCGAGGTAGATCAAGGACTGGCGGCGTTCGAGCTGGATGACCCGGGCGGTGTCCTCAAGGGGATAGCCGACCTTTTCGACGATGTATCCGATGTCGAGGAGCTGGTCGGCCTCGCGGCCGGTGAGGGTCGTGGCGAAGGCCCACAGACCGGTGAGGGAGACGAGCGGTACGAGGAGCAACGCCACGATCTTCCGGCGGATGGACTTCCCGCGAAAGCGCATGGCCTCCCCCAGCTCGGCCCCCGTTGAGCACGGGGGTCCTTCACGTTCGTGACGTCCGGCGTCAACACGCGGCGTCAACCTTGAGTTTCGACACTTGAGTTCCAACAAACGGCGGCGCGAGCCTACTACTGCATCAGGGGCTTCCCGAAGGCGTGTCCGCGCTATTTTCAGCCGGTCGAGTGAGTGTTGATCATGAGATGTCCTGGTATTCGGGGAGTTGGGGTCGGCCACTGTGGCGCAGGACACCTGATGACGCGCCATTTCACCGATGAACGGGGATGGCTGGAATTTTTCGTTCCGACCCGGTCTGTGTCACGTTCACCCGGGGGCGGGCGAAACCTTTTCCCTCTGGCGTGCGTCAATAGGTACGGGGAGGTTCTGTCCGTGTAAAGACGCTCAAGACGGGCAGCCGACCCTGGAGTCGTTCAGTGGTGGGGAGTGACAGGACAATGGAACACGAGGCGCGGGCGGCGCGGCAGTTGTGGGTGGATGAGGAGCGGGGCCGACGGAGGATGCCCGATCCGGTGCGTACCGCCGCCGTGCGGGCCGTGATCATCACCTCCGTGACGATCATCCAGGCCGTGGTGGCCTTCTTCTGCTCCTTGGCGGGCTCGTGGCTGGCGTTCCCGGTGACCGTCAGCGCGGTGGTCTTCACCGTCGTGGCCACCTGGAGTGTCCTCGACGTCTGGATCACCCGTCAGGTGTGGCGCCAGCGCAACGGTGTGGTGTCGGAGCCGAGCAGCACGGCCCGCAGCCCCCTCCGTGAGCACCACGAAGAGGGCCGCCCGGGGACGGCATCGCTGTCCGAGGCGGCCTGAGCCACGGACGGGACGAGAAGGCGGTACGGAGCAGGCGGTATGGAGCAGGGCAGCGGCCCGGCCCCCCTCGACAGGGGGCCGGGCCGCTGTCTTCACCGCTACGGAATGTGCGGCGGGGTCGGGGCGTCGCTCGTGTGACGGCGGAACATCCGGGTCGCCGTGATCTCGCCGTGGATGGTCTCGCCCTCTCCGGCGGCCTGCGGCAGTCCCGGACGCAGGTGCTCCTCCACGCTGATGTACTTCAGCCCGGCCCGCAGGTCGGCGTCGTTGCGCAGCCGGATCACCAGCGGGAACTCGGCGAGGGCGGTCGTGTCGAAGAGACCCGTCGTGTACAGGAGCTGGACACCCAGCGCGTCCGACACGGCCCGCTGGAGCTCCAGGAGGTACGTGGCGTTGGCACGGCCGATCGGATTGTCCAGGAACAACGTGCCCGCGTGGCGGTGCTTGTCACGACCCCGGTCGTTGGACCGGAGCGCGGCCATCGTGCAGTACAGGGCGATGGCCGCGGTGAGCAGCTGACCGCCGGAGAAGACGTCGCCCATCTGCCCCACGGGCACCCGCTCGGCGCGGAGTACCGCGTCCGGCTTGAGGATCTCGACGGACACCCCCTTGGGTTCGAGGGCCGCCTGTACCCCCCTCAGCAGTAGGGACATCCCGTCACGGCGCAGGTCGGAGTTCTTCTTGACGGCGGCGCGGGTGGCCTCGTCGACGACCTCGCCGAGCCGCTCCGCGAGGGTGGCCTGGTCGGGCTCCTCGAAACGGATCCGCAGGAACTCCTGTCCCGACCACTCGCCCAGGCCCTCGGGGAGCCGGGAGAGCCGCTGAGCGGAGCGCAGCGTCGCGAGGGAGGACTCCACCAGGCCGCGCAGCCGGTCCACGATCGAGTCGCGGTTGCGCTCCAGCTGCTCCAGCTCGTCGGTGAGGACCCGCAGCCGGGGCGCGAAGGCCTCGGCCCACTTGGCGGCGTGCTCGGGCAGGGCGGACGCCGGCAGTTCGCGGATCTGCTGGCGGGCGGGGGTGCGGACCTGCTCGTAGCGGGTGGAGTTGGCGTGCCGTACGAGGATGTCGCTCGCCTCGCGGACGGCGGCGTCCGCGGCGGACAGCTCGGCGGTGCAGCCGCGCAGCGAACGACGCGTCTCACCGGCCGTCGTACGGGCCTCCTCCAGGCTGCCGGGATACGGCTCGGCCTCGTCCCGCTCCTCGTCCGTGTGGTCGCGGAGCAGGTCCCGCAGCAGGGCTGCGGTCTCCTCGAAGCCGCCGGCCGCGTCCTCGGCGGCCCGGTGGTCGCGGAGCAGGCCGGTGTGGGCGGCGCGCGCCGCCTCCAGGGCGTCGGTACGGGAGGCGAGTTCGGCGGTGGCGGTACGGAGCAGGGCCTGGGCCCGCTCGGCGTCGGCGGGCACCAGTTCCTCGGGCAGCTCGGTGTGGGAGCCGCCGTCCTCGGGGGCGAGCCGCTCGGCCTCGCCGCGGAGACGGCCGAGCTTCTCGCTCGCCTCCGAGGCGCGGACCTCCAGCATCTGCACGAGGGCTTCGGCGCGGGCGGCCGCGGCCTGCCGGGACGGGCCGTCGGCGCCGTCGGTGGATTCGAGGAGCTGCTCGGCGCGGGTCCTGACCTTGTTGGTGAGGCGGTCGAGTTCGGCCAGGGCGGCGGACTCGTCGCTCTCCGCGCGGGCCTGCTCGGCGCGCAGGTCGGCGCCCACGCCGACCTTCTCGTACAGCTGGGACGCCGCCCGGTACGCCTCGCGCAGGGTGGGGAGCGCGGCGCGGGACGCGGGCGCGTCACCGTCGGGGAGGGGGTCGGGAGCGCCGGCGATCTCGGCGCGCTCGGCCCGCAGGGCGCGGGCGGTGCGGTGGGCGTCGTCGGCGGAGCGCTGGGTCGCGCGGCGGTCCTCGTCGGCGGCACGCGCGCGTTCCAGGCAGGTCTGCGCGCGGGCCTCGGCCTCGGCGGCGTCGTCGGCGAGTTCGCGGAGCTTGGCCTGCCAGGCGGAACGCTCGCGCAGCCGGTACGCCAGGCCCGCAAGTGCGTCGGCGACGCGACGGGCGCGCTGGGCCGCCTCCTGCCGCTCGTCCCTGACCTGGGCCGCCTCGGCGGCCGCTTCCTCGGCCTCCGCACGCGCGGTGCGGGCCTCGTCGAGGGTCGCGGCCGCTGCTTCGGCGGTCTCCCGGGCGGTCGTGGCGACGGCCGCGAGCTCCGCGAGCATCCCGGGCGGGCAGTCGGCGCGCCAGGACCCGATCCGGGCCGCGAGGGAGCGGTCGCCGGCGAGACGGGAGGCGAGGGTACGGATCTCCTCGTCGCGTGCGGCCGCGCGGGCGCGCAGGGCGTGGCGCTCCTCGTCGGCCGCGTGCTCGTCGTGCATGGCCGGGTTCGGCGGCACGAGGAAGACGCCGGTGTCGCCCGTCGGGTCCTGCGCCGGCACGGGAGCGAGCAGGGCGGCGGCCGTGCCCACGGCCACGGCGGAGCGGGGCAGCAGGGCGGCCGAGCCGAGGATCTCGCGGGCGCGTCCGTACGAGACGGGGTCGGTGATCACCACGCCGTCGACGAGCTCGGGGCGGGCCGCGAGGACGCGCGCGTGGTCGACCGGGTCCACGGACTGGGCGAGGTAGCGCCAGCCGGGAAGGGCGGGGATGCCGTGCTCGCCGAGGTACTCGACGGTGGCGAGGACGTCGGGTCCCGGCGGCAGCAGGCCGCCGTCGCCGAGGGCCCCGAGGATGCGGGAGTCGTCGGCGGCGGCGGTGCGCAGGTCGAAGAGCTGGCGCTCGGCGGAGGCGACGGCCTGGTCGAGCATGCCGCGCAGGTCGTCGGCGTACCGGTCGAACTCGGTGACGGTGAGCGGCCCCTGGGGCACGGGCTCCCCGGAGGTGCCCTCGCGATCGGCGGGGTCCCGGACCTCGCCGTCACCGGTGGGCGCGGTGGCCACGCGCTGCCCCGGGAGGGGGGAGCCGGGAGCGGGGAGGGAGGATCCGGCGGCCGGAAGGCTCAGGAGTTCCGCGAGGCGTTCCTCGGCGGCGAGGAGCTCGGCGGCACGGCGCTCCGCGTCGTAGGCGTTCCCGGCGGCCTCGGCCGCGTCCGCGGCGCGGGCGGCGGCGAGTTCGGCGCGGGACTCGGCGCCCGCGGCCTCACGCGCGCGATCCGCTGCGGTGCGGGCGACCTCGCGGGCCGTGTCCCAGGCGGCGACCGTCGTCTTCTCGGCGTCGCTCGCGGCGAGGGCCGCGCGGGCGGGGTCGGCGTCGGGCGCGGAGTCGTCGAGCCAGCCGGCCCGTACCGCCTCGGCGGTCTCCTGCTCGACCTCGGCGAGCCGCTGGCGCAGGTGGCCCGCCTCGCTGCGGGCGCGCTGGGCCTCGGTGGCGGCGGCCGTGGCGTCGCGGTGGGCGGTCTCACCGGCCTCCTGGAGGGCGGTGGAGCGCTCCTCCTCCTCCGCGGCGTGGCGCTCGCCCTCCTCGGCGGCGGCGGCGAGTGCCCGTACGAGATCGGCGGCCGCTTCGGCGCGGGCCGCGAGGGCCGGGGCGGCGTCCCGCTCGGCCTCCCGGATGGCGACGGCCACGCGCGCGGAGCGGTCGGCCGCGGCACGGTGGCGGAGGACGACCTCGGCCGCCTGCCAGGCGGAGTGCGCCGTGCGGGCGTCGGTGAGCTCCCGGCGCTGGGAGGCCGCGCCCTTCTCGGCGGCGGCCAGGGCCAGGGAGGCGTGCCGATAGGCGAGTTCGGCGGCGATGCGGGAGCTGAGGCCCCGTGCGGTCTCGGCCTCGGCGACGGCGTGGGCGGCGGAGGTGACCTGCTGGGCCAGTTCGGCGCCACGGCCGCGCTCCTGGGCGGCGCGGGCGGAGAGCCGGCGGGCCAGGGTGCGGGTGCGGCGCTCGGAGGCGGTGTGGACCTCGCGCGCGTGGGACCGGGTTTCGGCGGCGTCGACGATCCGGCCGAGGAGGTCCACCGAACCGGCCGTGAACTCGCGCTCGGCGGTCAGCTCGGCGCGGCGGCCCAGTTTGTTGCCGAAGCCGCTGACGAGGTCCGCGAGTCCGTCGGTGTCCCGGGTGTCGGTGACGGCGCGCAGCAGCAGGTCGGTGAAGTCGGAGTCCTTCTTGACCGCGAAGAGGCCGGCGGCCTCGCCCTCGTCGGCGTTCATCTCGCGCTGGTAGCGGAAGAGCTCGGGGTCGAGGCCGAGTTCGCCGAGGTGTTCGTTCCAGCGGTCGTGGATCTCCTCCCAGTAGACCTCCAGGTGCGGGTACGCCTTGCCGGCCTCCGTGATCGCGTCGCGGAAGCCCTTCATGGTGCGGCGGCGGCCGCTCGCGCCCGATGCGCCCTCGACGGGCGGGCGGACGGAGGTCGCCTCGGCGACGGGGAGGTTGTCCAGGCTGAGTCCGGGGCCGGGACGGAAGGAGTACCAGGCCTCGGCGAACTTACGCGGGTCGTGCGAGACCTGACGGCCGCGCCACTCACTGGCCTTGCCCACGACGACGAGTTCGCCGGTGAGGGTGTGCTGCCACTCCAGGGCGACATGACCGCAGTCGTCGGCGAGGAGGAACTTGCGCAGGACGCCGGAGCTGGCCCCGCCGAGCGTGTTGCGGTGGCCGGGGAGCATGACCGAGAAGATCAGCTTGAGGAGGACGGACTTGCCTCCGCCGTTCTCCAGGAAGAGCACACCCGCGGGGGCGGGGCGGCGCGGCGGCCCGACCGGTTCCTCCTCGAAGAACTCCGCCTGCGCGGGGGCGGGGTGGGGCACGGGCGCGCCGACCCCCCGCAGGTCCAGGACGGTGTCGGCGTAGCGCGCACCGGCGGGACCGATGGAGTACAGGCGGACCCGGGACAGCTCGTACATGGCGAGGGACTCTCGTGCTCTCGTGCTCTGGAAGGTCGGTTGCGCGGGGCGGTGAGGCGGGATCGGTTGTGCGGGCGGTTCGGTGGTGCGGGTCGTGAGGCCGGTTCGGTTGTGCGGGTCGGTGAGGCGGTTCGGTTTACACGGGCTCGGTTTGCGCCGGTTCGGTCACCCGTGGAAGGGCAGGCCCGCGTCGGCCGCGAGCTCCAGGTCGTCGCCCTCGGGCGGGGGCAGCAGGGTCGCGGAGCCGTCGCTGACGGGGACGACGCCCAGGTCAAGGAGCTCGGCCATGGCGGCGGACCCGGCCATGTCACGGACCTGGAGCTGGTAGCGGGCGGTGGTGCGGTAGGAGCCGCCGCCCTCGTCGCCGGTGCGCTGGAGGAAACCGGACTCGGTGAGGAAGGCGGCCGCCTTGCCGACGATGCCGGTGGTGGACCCGGCGAGCCGGCGGGCGTCCTTGGTGGCGCCGGTGGCACTGCGGCGCGCGTAGATCCGCCAGGCCGCCTCGAGGCCGGGGGCGTCGGAGGCCGGGTCGGTGTTCTCGCCCTGCTCCTCCGCCCGCTGTTCGAGCCGCAGGCACGCCTGGCGTACGAACGCGTCCACGCCGTTGACCGTGAGACGGCCGATGTACCCGTCGTCCGCGAGGTCCTCGGGGCGGGGGAAGGCCATGGCGGCGACGGCGAGATGGGCCAGACCGTGGAGGAACCGGTCGGCTGAGTCCGTGGAGGCGCGGCGCGCGTAGTCGCCCATGCGGACGGCGAAGACGGAGTCCTCGCCCGCGGTGACGGCCATGCCCGCGCGGGGGGAGACCTCCAGGACGACGAGTCCGAGGCCGGTGGCGACGGCGTCGGCCAGGCGCCCGAAGGCGGGGTCCTCGCGGTAGCGGCGGAGGAGTTCCCCGTACTCGGCGTCCCGGGCCGGGAGCAGCTTGGGCTGGAGCCCGAAGGAGACCAGCCGGGCCGCGTCGGCGGCGTCAGCGGGGGTGACGGTCGACGCGGCGGCGCCGCTCGGGGAGGCGACCGGGGGCTGCGGGGGCTCCTGCTCGCCCCACGCGTCGGCGTACTCGGCGTGGGTTTCGCTCACGGCTGGGGCTCCTCGGTCGGGCTCTCGGTCGGTGTCGGGGTCGCTGCATGGGCGGGGGGCGGGGGCGGCGTCTGTGCCTGTGCCGGGGGCCGTTCCTGTGCCGGCGTCTGTGCCGGGGCCGGTGCCTGGGTCGGTGTCGGCGCCGGGCTCGGTACGGCGGGGGCGACGGGGCGGGTCACGGGCAGCGGGACAGGGGTGACGGCCGCCGCCGCGCCTGCGGCCGTGCGGCCGACGGGGGCGGCCGGTTCATCCGTGAGCCGCACGGCGCGCACGGACGGGACGCCCCGCCGCCGGACGGATGCCGCGCGGGACGGCTCGGGCACCGCGACCACCCCGACCCGGGGCGGGCCACCGGAGGCCCGCGGGGGCTGGTCCCCGGCGCGGGCATCGGCGGGCGGGTCGACGCGGACGGGCCGCACACGGGGGCCGGGGGCGGGGTCGGAGGGCTCGGAGGGGGTCGGCTCGGGGGGAACCTGTGCTGCGGGAACAGGTGCTGCGGGAACCGGATCCGCGGGCGCGGACTCCTCGCACTCCGGCTCCGCGTGCTCCGGTTCCGCGTGCGGAAGCTCCGCCTGCGGAGGCTCCTCACGTGTCGGCTCCGCCTCCGCAGCCGGCGTGACGGCGTCGCGTACTCCCGAGTCCGCCGAGTCCGCCGAGTCCGCCGGATCCGGGCGGTCGGCGGCTGGGGGTGGCCCGGCCGCGGCCGGGCGGAGGGGCGGTACGACGACGGCCGCGGCCGGCGGGACGAGGGTCACGAGGCCTCCGAGCGGTCCGCGGCCATGCCGGTCGCGTCGAGCAGGGCCGTACCGACGATGAGGTCGGCGCCGCCGAACTGGGGGTCGTCGAGCGGGGTGCCGTCGTCGACGGCGAAGAGCAGGCGCTCCTCGCCCTGACGGTAGGCCGTGCCCACCGGCGGGCTCGCCGCGTGGACGGCCAGGAGGGCGACGAGGTACGGCAGGTCGTCGTCGAGTGCGCGGGCCTCGGCGAGCAGGCCGGAGAGGCGGCGCGGGGCGTCGTGCTCCAGGTCGAGCAGGCGCAGCGCGCTCGCGAGCTGCTCCTCGCTGAAGCGGGAGTCGTCGGGGGTGGCGACGAGGTCGGGCTCGGGCATCTCCGCGCCGAGGTGCTCGCGCTCGACGGGCGGGGTCAGCAGCAGATCGACCAGATCACCGAGGCGTACCGAGGCGGGGGTGCGCAGCCCGGTGCCGCGGGCGAAGAAGGCGTCGGTGACCCTTGCCGCCTGTTCGACGGGGAGCGGCAGGGTGGGGGCGACGAGCTGGCCGTACAGGTCGAGCCCGGTGTGCGAGGTGGGGGCGGCGAAGGCCTGCCGGTCCTGTTCGGCGCGGAAGAGGGGTCCGGCGTCCAGCAGGCGGGACTGGAGCTGGGTGTGGCGCCGGATGCAGTCCTTCACTATGTCGACGAGTTCGGCGGCGCGCCGCTTGTGCTCGGCCGTCTTGGCGTCGGACGCGGCCTCGGCCTCGTCACGGGCCTTGCGGATGTTGGTGAGGATCGCGTTCTCGTGGCGGTAGCGGTCGGCGACGTGGTCGAGCGCCTCGGCGATCATGTCCGGCACGGCGTTGAGCCAGTCCACCGCGCGCACGTTGCGCCGGGTCGCCTCCAGGGTCCTGCGGAGGCTCTCGGCGTACTGCACGGTCCGGTAGCGCGCCTGTTCGGCGGCGAGCTGGGCGTCGGCGAGCCGGCCCCGGTTGATGAGGACCTCCAGCTTCACCTCGGCGGCGATCTGGGCGCTGGTGACGTCGGTGTCGAGTGCTCCGACGAGGACGTTGACCGCTTCGTCGGTGGTCCGGAGGTAGACGCCACCGCCGTAGCCCGGGACCTCCTCGATGAGTTTGAAGTCGTAGTCCCTGCGCACATAGACGCCGTCGGTCCCGAAGGTGCCGTAGACGGCGCGGAAGCCGCGGTCGACGCTGCCGACGTTGATCAGGTTCTCCAGGACCCAGCGGGCCACGCGCTCGTGTTCGGCGGCGGGCCGGTGCGGTGCCTGGGCGGCGACGCGGGGCAGCAGGCGGGCGACGATCTGCTCGTGGTCGGCGCCGGTGTCGAAGTCCATGTTCAGCGTGATGAGGTCGATCGCGGCGAGGGCCACCTCGGCCATCGCGTAGACCGTGTACTCGCCGGCCAGGTTCGCCTTGCGCGCGTCGAGGTCGTGCAGCGGGGCGGTGCACGCGAGCGCGCGGAGGCGCCGCGCGAGCCCTTCGTCGGCGGCCGGGCCCTGCGCGGGCCGCGGCGCCGCGCTGAGCTGGGGCGGAGCGAGGTCCGTCGAGGCAGGCGAAGTCACGGTGCACAGATTAGGTCCTCGAACTGACAACGGTCGAAACGGCGCAGATGTGACCGGTCCCGGGGGTCAGCGCTCCCGGCCTGCCGGGGGCCGGTCCACCTGGCCCTGTGAAGGCCGGACAGCCGGGCCCGTGGGGGCGTCGACGGCCTGGGCGTACGCGGCCGCGACCCGGGTGCGGGAGTCGTCGAGATAGCGGGCCAGGAGAGCTTCGGCGGTGGTCCGCTCACCGGCTCGCAGGGCGTCCAGGATCTCCCGGTTCCGGGCCAGGTACGGCTCGTGCAGGGCGCGAGGGTCGTCGACGACATGGAACGCGAGGCGGAGTTCGGCGAGGACGCCCCGCATCAGCTCGTCGGTGCGCGCGCTGCCCGCGAGTGCGACGAGCTCGCGGTGGAAGTGGATGTTGGCCGTCGAGACGCCCTGCCAGTCGCCCGCGCGGGCGGCGGTCTCGCCCTGCACGACGGCGTCGTGCAAGGCGTCCAGGACGTACGGCGGCTGCCCCAGGCCCCGTACGACGGCGCACTCGACGAGCCGCCGGGTGCGGTGGATGTCGTCCACGTCGTCGACGGCCAGGACACGGACGAAGACTCCGCGATTGAGCTCGTGGACGAGCAGCCGCTCGCGGGTGAGGAGCCGGAAGGCCTCGCGCAGGGTGTTCCGGGAGACGCCGAGCGCACCGCCGATGCCGTCCTCGGAGAGCCGGGTGCCGGGCGGGAAGTAGCCCTCGGCGATCCGGGTGCGCAGGATGTCCGCGACCCGTTCCGCCGTACTGGTGCGTCCGAGCAGCGCCCGGTCGTCGGCCAGGTCCCCGGTTCCACTCGCTGCCACGCCGCTCCTTGTCGTACGTCGTCCGCGGGCGAGTCAACCGTACGGCCCGCGTCCGGACAACCCTTGTCGGATCGTTCAACGATCCTCTACCTTGACGGCACCGTACGGTTCCCCTCCCGCGAGGTGCAGATGCGCACGACCCCGGTCCCGATCGACCTCAACGCGGATCTCGGCGAGGGCTTCGGCCGCTGGACGCTCACCGACGACGAACAGCTGCTGTCGGTCGTGACCAGCGCCAACGTGGCCTGCGGCTTCCATGCCGGGGACGCGGCCACCATGCGACGGGTGTGCGAGCTCGCCGCCGCGCGCGGGGTACGGATCGGCGCCCAGGTCTCGTACCGCGACCTGGCAGGGTTCGGGCGCCGTTCGATGGACGTCCCCGCGGCGGAGCTGGCCGCCGAGGTCGCGTACCAGATCGGCGCCCTCGAGGTCTTCGCGCGGGCGGCGGGCGCGCGCGTGGCGTACGTGAAGCCGCACGGGGCGCTCTACAACCGGGTGGTCAGGGACGAGGAGCAGGCGGCGGCGGTCGTCGAAGGCGTCCTGCTCGCGGACCGCACGCTGCCGGTTCTGGGCCTGCCCGGGTCGCGGCTCCACGAAGCGGCGACCGAGGCCGGGCTGCCGGTCGTCGCCGAGGCCTTCGGGGACCGCGCCTACCGGGCTGACGGCTCCCTGGTGCCGCGCGGGCAGGCGGGCGCGGTCGTCAGCGACCCGGCCGCGGTGGTGGAACGGTCGGTCGCCATGGCCAGGTTCGGGGTGGTCACCGCGCACTGCGGTAGTTCCGTGGCGGTACGGCCCCGTTCGCTGTGTCTGCACGGGGACACCCCGGGGGCGGTGGACCTCGCCCGGCGGGTCAGGGAGCGCCTCGAGACGTCCGGTGTGCGGGTGGAGGCCTTCGCGTGAGGGCCACGTCCGTCGCTCCGCGGCCGCCTCAGGACTTCGCGTGAACGCCTTCGGCACGCGCGCGTTGCGCGTCGGCGAGCGGGCTCTTCTGGTCGAGCTCGCCGGCGGCGAGGAGGCGGAGGCGTTCCACGCGGAGCTGCTGCGTCGGCGGGCCGCCGGGACCCTGCCCGCCGTACGGGAGATCGTGCCGGCGGCGCGGACCGTGCTCCTGGACGGGGTGGCGGACCCGGACGGGCTGGCGGCCGAGCTGACCGGCTGGGAAGTGGGGCCGCTCCCCGCGCGCGTGGGCGCGGCCATCACGATAGCCGTCCGCTACGACGGGCCCGATCTCGCGGAGGTCGCCGCGCTGTGGGGGGTGTCCGTCGAGGCGGCGGTACGGATCCACTCGTCGGTGGAGTTCCGGGTGGCGTTCTGCGGGTTCGCACCGGGCTTCGGCTATCTGACGGGGCTCGACGAGCGGTACGGGGTGCCGCGCCGGGCGACTCCGCGTACCGCCGTCCCGGCCGGTTCGGTCGCCCTGGCGGGGCCGTACACAGGTGTGTACCCGCGCTCCTCCCCCGGCGGCTGGCAGCTGATCGGAACGACCGACGCGGTGCTCTGGGACACCGGCCGGGAGCCGGCCGCGCTGCTCGCCCCCGGCACCCGCGTCCGGTTCACGCCGGAGGGCGGGCGATGAGCGACCGGGCCGTCAGCGTGGTCAGGGCCGGGGCGCTGACCACCGTGCAGGACCTGGGCCGTACCGGCCACGCGCATCTCGGCGTGCCCCGCTCCGGGGCGCTCGACCCGTCCGCCCTGCGGCTGGTGAACCGGCTCGTCGGCAACCCGGAGACGGCGGCCGTCCTGGAGACCACCGTCGACGGCTGCGCCGTGCGGCCCCGCCGGGCGGTCACCGTCGCGGTGGGCGGTGCGCCCTGCCCGGTCCGGGTGGACGGACGTCCGGCCGCCTGGGGAACCGCGGTCCGCGTGGCGGCCGGCTCCGTCCTCGATGTCGGCGCGGCCGCGCGCGGAGTACGCGCGTACGTGGCCTTCGGCGGCGGGATCGCCGTCGAGCCGGTGCTCGGCAGCCGCTCGACCGACCTGCTGTCCGGGTTGGGGCCCGCACCGCTGGTGGAGGAGACGGTCCTGCCGCTCGGGCCGGAGCCGGCCGCACGGGGAGCGGTCGTACAGGGGGTGGTCGTACGGGGGCCGGCCGCACGGGGAGCGGTCGACGCTCCCCCGTGGCCGGGACCGCCGGACGAACTCGTCCTGCGGATCCGGTTCGGGCCCCGCGACGACTGGTTCACCGCCGCGGCGCTCCGCACCCTCGCCACGCGCGCGTACCGGGTGTCTCCGGCGTGCAACCGCATCGGACTTCGGCTCGAAGGCCCGCCCCTGGAGCGGGCGCTGCCGGGAGAGCCGGCGAGCGAGGGCATGGTCCTGGGCGCCGTGCAGGTGCCGCCGGACGGGCGGCCCGTGGTGTTCCTCGCGGACCATCCGACGACGGGGGGCTATCCGGTGGTCGCGGTGGTCCGCGAAGCCGACCTGGGCGCCGTGGCGCAGGCGGTGCCGGGTACGCCGGTGCGGTTCACTCCGACGCGCTGACGGGAGGCGGCGGTTCGGGTGGTGGGCCGTAGCCTCCGCCGCCCGGGGTGCGCAGGACCAGGACGTCGCCGGCGCCGACCTCCGTGGTGGCGGCGCCACCGAGGCGCTCGACGGTGCCGTCGGCGCGTTCCACGAGGTTCTCGCCGAGGGCTCCCGGCTCGCCGCCCGCCATGCCGTACGGGGGGACCCTGCGGTGTCCGGTGAGAAGGGCCACCGTCATGGGCTCCAGGAAGCGGATGCGGCGCTCCACTCCGCGGCCGCCCCGCCACCGGCCGCGCCCGCCGCCGTCCTCCCGTACCGCGAAGGCGTCGACCCTGACCGGGTGGCGCCACTCCAGGATCTCGGGGTCGGTGAGCCGGGAGTTGGTCATATGGGTCTGGACGGCGTCGGCGCCGTCGAAACCGTCCCCGGCACCCGAACCGCTGGCGACGGTCTCGTAGTACTGCACGCGCGCGTTGCCGAAGGTGACGTTGTTCATGGTGCCGGAACCCTCGGCCTGGACCCCGAGCGCCGCGTAGAGCGCACCGGTGACTGCCTGGGAGGTCTCGACGTTCCCGGCGACGGTGGCGGCCGGATGGACGGGTGCGAGCATCGAGCCGGGCGGGACGCGGATCTCCAGGGGTTCCAGGCACCCGCTGTTGAGCGGGATGTCCTCGTCGACGAGGGTGCGGAAGACGTACAGGACGGCGGCCATGACGACGGCCGTGGGAGCGTTGGCGTTCCCCGGCTGCTGGGGCGATGTGCCGGTGAAGTCGATGACGGCGGAGCGCCGTTCGCGGTCGACGCGGACCGCGACCTGGATGACGGCGCCGTCGTCGGTCTCGTAGCGGCACGAGCCGTCGTCCAGGCGCGCCACGATGCGGCGTACGGACTCCTCGGCGTTGGCGCGGACGTGCCGCATGTAGGCCTGGACGACGTCGAGTCCGAACGCGTCGACGGCGCGGCGGAGTTCCTCGATGCCCTTCTCGTTGGCCGCGATCTGGGCGCGGAGGTCGGCGAGGTTGGTGTCCGGGGCGCGGGAGGGGTGGCGGGCGCCGGTGAGCAGGGCCCGCGTCTCGGCCTCGCGCAGACGCCCGTCCCGTACGAGCAGCCAGTTGTCGAAGAGGACGCCCTCCTCGTCGACGGTCCGGCTGAAGGCGGGCATGGAGCCGGGGGTGATCCCGCCGATCTCGGCGTGGTGGCCGCGCGAGGCGACGAGGAAGCGGAGTTCGTGTCCGGTGTCGTCGAAGACGGGGGTCACGACGGTGACGTCGGGCAGGTGGGTGCCGCCGTGGTACGGGTCGTTGATCGCGTACACGTCGCCGGGGCGCAGCTCGTCCCCGCGCCTGCGCAGGACCTCTTTGATGGATTCGCCCATGGAGCCGAGGTGGACGGGGATGTGGGGCGCGTTGGCGATGAGGTTGCCCTCGGCGTCGAAGAGGGCGCAGGAGAAGTCGAGGCGTTCCTTGATGTTGACGGACTGGGCGGTGTTCTCCAGGCGGACGCCCATCTGCTCGGCGATGGCCATGAAGAGGTTGTTGAAGACTTCGAGCAGGACGGGGTCGACGTCCGTGCCGGCCGCCACGCGCGCGGGGCGAGGGGTGACGCGGCGCAGGGCGAGGTGACCGGTGTCGGTCGCGGTGGCCTGCCAGCCGCTGTCGACGACGGTGGTGGCGTCGGCCTCGGCGAGGATCGCGGGTCCGTCCACGCTGTCACCGGGCCGTAGGTCCTCCCGCCGGTGGAGGGGGACGTCGTGGCGCGTGCCGGCGCTGTACATGCGGACGGTGGCCCGGGGCGCGACGGGGCCGGACCGTCCGTCGGGGGCCGTCGGCTCGACCTGGGCGGGGTGGTGCGGCCCCGCACGGCCGACGGCCTCCACGGAGACGGCCTCGACGACGAGGGGCCGGTCGAGGACGAAGGCGTACCGCGCGCGGTGGACGGCCGTGAACGCGGTTGTCAGCTCCTCGGGGGACGCCAGGTCGACCTGGAGGCTCGCGTCGGTGCCCGCGTACCGCAGGAGTACGCGCGCGTGCGTGGTGATCGCCGCGTCGGGGAGGCCGTCGGCGCGCAGCTGCGCCCGGGTCGCGTCGGCGAGTTCGGCGCAGAGGGACGTCACGTGCTCGGGGGTGCCGGGTGCGTCGAGTCCGGCCTCGACGGACCGCTCGCGCATGGCGGTGGCGTCGGCGAGCCCGATGCCGTACGCGGAGAGGACTCCGGCCAGCGGCGGTACGAGGACGGTGTCGACGCCCAGGGCGTCGGCGACGGCGCAGGCGTGCTGGCCGCCGGCGCCGCCGAAGCTGGTGAGGGCGTACCGGGTGACGTCGTGCCCGCGTTGCACGGAGATCTTCTTGACGGCGTTGGCCATGGCGAGGACGGCGATCTGCAGGAAGCCCGCGGCGACCTCCTCGGGGGTGCGGCCGCCGCCTACGTGCTCGGCAAGGGCCGTGAAGCGTTCCCGTACGACATCGGTGTCCAGGGGCTGGTCGCCGGACTCGCCGAAGACGGCGGGGAAGTGGGCGGGCTGGACGCGGCCGAGCATGACGTTGGCGTCGGTGACGGTGAGCGGGCCGCCGCGGCGGTAGCAGGCGGGGCCGGGGACGGCGCCGGCCGAATCGGGACCCACGCGGTAGCGGCGTCCGTCGAAGTGCAGGACGGAGCCGCCGCCCGCGGCGACGGTGTGGATGCTCATCATCGGTGCCCGCATGCGCACTCCGGCGACCTCTGTACCGAGTTCACGCTCGAAGGTGCCGGCGTAGTGCGACACGTCGGTGGAGGTGCCGCCCATGTCGAAGCCGATGACCCGGTGGTGTCCCGCCTGTGCCGAGGTGCGTGCCATGCCGACGACGCCTCCGGCGGGTCCTGAGAGGACGGCGTCCTTGCCCCGGAAGTGGGCCGCCGCGCGCAGTCCGCCGTTGGACTGCATGAACATGAGGCGGATGCCGGCGAGTTCGCGGGCGACCTCGTCCACGTACCGGCGCAGGACCGGTGAGAGGTAGGCGTCGACGACGGTGGTGTCGCCGCGGGGGATCAGTTTGATCAGCGGGCTGACCTCGTGCGAGCAGCTGATCTGGGTGAAGCCGGCGGCGGAGGCGATCGTCGCGATCCGTGCCTCGTGGGCGGGGTGGCGGTAGCCGTGGAGGAGGACGACGGCGGCGGAGCGGAATCCGTCCCGGTGGGCGTCGTGGAGCGCCTCGGCCACGGCGGGCTCGTCCAGGGGCCGGACGAGGTTCCCGCGGGCGTCGACCCGCTCGGGGACCTCGATCACGCGCGCGTAGACCGCTTCGGGGAGCACGATGTGGCGGTCGAAGAGCCGGGGCCGGTTCTGGTAGGCGATGCGGAGCGCGTCGCGGAAGCCCTCGGTGACGAGGAGGACGGTCGGTTCGCCGCGCCGCTCCAGGAGGGCGTTGGTGGCGACGGTCGTGCCCATCTTGACGACGGCGATCCGGTCGGCGGGGACCGGCTCGTCGGGCCGTAGCCCGATCAGGAGCCGGATGCCGGCGACGGCGGCGTCCTGTTGCCGGCCGGGATCGTGGGAGAGCAGCTTGCGGGTGACGAGGCGGCCGTCGGGCCGTCGGCCGACGACGTCGGTGAAGGTGCCGCCCCGGTCGATCCAGAACTCCCAGCGCCCGCTCATCTCCCCATTGTGGCCGCGAGGGCGACGGCTAGGGCGCCGTCCGCGCGCGCGTCGAGGGGGCGGGACCCGTCCCGTCGGTCACCGGCGGGCCTCCTCGGGGTGGCGCGCCTCCGGTGCCGGGAGGGCGTCGTGGGCCCGGAGGAAGGCGGTGACGGAGCGCTCCCAGGTGAAGCCCTCCGCACGCGCGCGTGCGGCCCGTCGGCGGGCGGTCTCCGGTTCGGCCAGGACGGCCCGGACGGCGGAGGCGAAGGCTCCCGGCGTGTCCACGGCGGCGGCCCCCGCGGTGCCGACGACCTCCGGCAGGGCGGAGGAGGCGCTGACGACGACCGGGGTCCCGCAGGCCAGGGCTTCGAGGGCGGAGAGACCGAACGTCTCCGCGGGCCCCGGGGCGAGGCACACGTCGGCCGCCGCCTGGAGGTCCGCGAGGGCCTCCCGGTCGGCGAGGTGGCCGACGAACCGCACCGGAAGCCGCCGCTCCCGCGCCCGCCGCTCCAGGGCGCCCCGCAGCGGCCCGTCGCCCGCGACGACCAGGGCGGCGCCGATCCCCGCCTCCCGGAGCTCGGCGAGGGCGTCCAGGGCCATCCGGGGCCGCTTCTCGACGGAGAGCCGCGAGCAGAGCAGGAGCAGCACCCGCTCCCCTTCGGCGTACCGGGCCCGCAGCACCGTGCTGCGGCGGCCCGGCCGACACCGCTCGAGGTCCACGCCGAGGGGTGCCCGTGCGACGTTGCGGGCCCCGACCCGCAGGAACTCGCGCTCCGCCCACTCCGTGGTGCAGAGGACGCGCCCGAACGCCCACGCGGTGCGGCGGTTGAGCCGGTCCGCCGCACGGGCCGCGAGCGCGGGCGGCACGCCCCAGGTGCGCAGCACCCCGTCGGCGGTCTCGTGGGAGACCATCAGCGAGGGCACGCGCGCGCGGCGCGCCCACTCCCCCGTCCACCGCAGGGTCGTACGGTCCGACACCTCGATCCGGTCGGGGACGAGTTCGTCGAGGAGGCCGCGCACCCGGCGCCGGTCGGCCAGGACCCGGTAGCCGCCGGTGCCGGGCAGTACAGGACCGGGGAGGGTGATGACCCGGCCCTGCGCGGTGAGGTGGTCGCTCTCGACGTCACCGGGGACGACGAGGACCGGTTCGTGTCCGGCCGCGAGGTAGCCGCGGCCGAGCTGGTCGAGCGCGGTGCGGAGGCCGCCAGAGGTGGAGGTCACGAAGTTGGCGAGCCGCACGATACGCAACCGGCGGCGCGGGCCGTCCCGGCGCACGCCATCGCCATTCGAGCCGCCACCGCACAGGCCTGCCCCGCGCAGGCCGCCACCGTTCACGCCGCCACCGCACAGGCCGCAGCCGCACACGCCGCCACCGCTCACGCCATCCCCGCACAGGCCGCCACCGCTCACGCCGCCACCGCCGTCCGCTCGCGCAGGACCTCCAGATAGTGGCCGATCAGCTCGTCCCCCAGGGCCTCCCAGGTGCGCCCCTCGACCGCGGCCCGCCCCGCCCGGCCGTAGGCGGCGCGCAGCTCCGGTGCGGCGACGAGCGTGGCGACGGCCCGGCGCAGCGCGGCCGGGTCCCCCGGAGGTACGAGGAGCCCGTTACCCCCGTGGTCGACCAGGTCCAGAGGCCCGCCGGCCGCCGGGGCGATCACGGGGACGCCGCTCGCCATGGCCTCCTGGACGGTCTGGCAGAAGGTCTCGAACGGGCCGGTGTGGGCGAAGACGTCGAGCGAGGCGAAGATCCGGGCGAGGTCGGCGCCGGTACGGCGGCCCAGGAAGCGGGCGCGGGGCAGTGCGGCGCGCAGCGCGGGGCCGCTCGGCCCGTCGCCGACGACCACCACCCGTACGCCGGGGAGTTCTCCCACTCCGGAGAGGAGGTCCACGCGCTTCTCGGGGGCCAGGCGGCCCACGTAGCCGACGAGGAGTTCCCCGTCGGGTGCGAGTTCCGCGCGCAGGGCGTCGTCGCGCAGCCCGGAACGGAAGCGGACGGTGTCCACGCCCCGCCCCCAGAGCCGGATGCGGCCTATGCCGTGCGCCTCCAGGTCGCGGACGGCGGCGGCGGAGGGGGCGAGCGTGCGGTCGGCCGCACCGTGGACGGCGCGGAGGCGCCGCCAGGCGGCGCTCTCCCCGGTACCCACGTAGGTGCGGGCGTAGCCGGCGAGGTCGGTCTGGTAGACGGCGACGGCGGGGATGCCCAGCCGGGCGGCCGCCGTCATCCCCCTTACCCCGAGGACGAACGGTCCGGCGAGGTGCACGAGGTCGGCGCGGTGGGCGGCGATGGCCGCCGCGACGCGGCGGCTCGGCAGGGCGACCCTCACCTGCGGATAGCCGGGAAGGGGGAGGGAGGGCACCCGGACGACGGCGCAGGGCGCGTCGGCGTCCGCGGCCGGGTCGGCGACGGCGGGGGCGATGACGAGCGGGGTGTGGCCCCGCCGGACGAGATGGCGCGCGGTCTGCAGGGCGCAGTGCGCCACACCGTTGACGTCGGGAGGGAAGGATTCGGTGACGATGACGACACGCATACGGGTGTTGTCGTCGCGCTCGGCGTGTACCCGTCAACGTCGATCTGGACGGGGAGGGAACGTCCCGTGAGCGTTTCGCGCGGGCCCTCGCCGGGCGGTCCCGAAGTACTCCTGGGCGGGAGGTCCGAGACCATGACGATCCGCCGACGGATGGCCCCGCAGGCCCTCCCCCCAGGTCCCGGGTCCGATCCCAGGCCTCCCGGCCCCCGGCCCCGGTCCCTCATCCCGGGTCCCCCGAACGCGGTCCCCCGGTCCCCGGTCCCGGTCGCGGGCCTCCGGCCCCTGGTCCGCGGCCCCGCCCCGTCCTCCAAGGCGGGCCTCACTCGGCGGGTTCTCCACCGGGGGCCGCGCAGCCCCTGGGAGGGGGCGGGATCACCGAGACGGCGGACCTGGAGGTCCGGGCGCCCGCGCCGGCCGAGGGACCGCGGCGGGGTGCGCAGGCTCGGACCAGCGGGTCCGGGCGCCACGCCGCGGCGGCGGGCGACGGCGGCGGGCGACGCCGGTGGCCGTCGTCAGACCTGGAGGTCCGGGCCTATCCGGTTGCGGACCGCGGTCTGGACCTCGACCTCTTCGGCCGGGTCGGCGGCGAGGCGGCGCAGCCGTTCGGCGACGCGTACGTCTCCGGTCTCGGCGTGCTGGGCCGCGACCTCGCGGGTGGTCTCCTCGCAGTCCCAGAGGCACTCGACGGCGAACCCGGTCGGGAAGGTGGGGTCGGTGGCGGCGAGGGCGACGGCCACGCGCCCGCGGAGCTGGGAGGAGGCCGTCTCGCGGTAGACGTGGCGCAGCACGGGTGCCGCGCAGGCGATGCCGAGGCGCCCGGCGCCGTCGACGAGCCCGGCGAGGGTGGGCGAGTCGGGGCCCTGGGAGCGGATGGTGTCGCGGAGCGCGCCGAGGACGGAGGGGGAGTCCTGGGCGGTGCCGCGGCAGGCGAGCACTTCGGCGGCGGCGGCGCCGAGGGCGTCGGATCTGCGGATCCACGCGCGGGCGCGGGCGACCGCGTCCTCGCCGCACATGCGCCGGTAGGCGGCGACGGCCGCTTCGGCGATCTCGCCGGAGTCGCCGTCGGCGGCGGCCTCGACGAGGTCGAGGACGGCGGGGTCCCGTGACGCGGCGAGGTGGTGGAGGGCGGCGCCCCGGGCGCCCACGGCGCCGTGCCGGGCGGCGGCGAGGAGTTCGGGGCGGTCCTCGGGCCCCGCGACGGCGGCCAGGCAGCGGGCGGCGGGCCCGTGGAGCACGGCACCGCGCTCGTGGCCCTCCTGCGCCCAGTCGAGGACGGCTCGCACGCTCCAGCCGGGGCGGGGCCCGGCGGAGCGCATCTGGCGCTGCCAGCGGTCGAAGGAGCCCTGTTCCTGGGCGGCCCTGACCCGGGCGCCGACGGCGTCGCGCTGGTCCTCGGCCCACAGGCGCCACGGGCGGGGTTCGAAGGCGTCCCGCACGACGCGGGCCAGTTCGGCGTCGCCCTCCGCGTCGGCCGGGAAGCGGGCCAGCACGGGGACGGCGAGGGCGCGGAGCCCGGCGTCGTCGTCGCGGAGCGCCAGCTCGTCGAGGGCCCAGGCCCAGTTCGTGCCGGTCGCCGCGTAACGGCGGAGCAGGAGCAGGGCGTCCTGGCGTCCGTACGACGCGAGGTGGCCGAGGACGGCGAGCGCGAGCCCGGTCCTTGACTCCTCGGTGTCGAGGTGGTCCTCGGCGCCGGTGAGGTGCGCCTCGATCTCGTCGAGGCCGCCGTGGAGGTCCAGGTAGAGACGGGCGTAGTAGAGGGAGCGGTTCTCGACCTGCCAGTCGTGGCGGGGGTCGTCGAGAACGCAGTGGTTGAGGGCCGCGAGGGCCTCGGCGCGTGGCGCGGCGAGCGCGTGCAGGGTGCCGTCGCCGCGGCCCCGCTGCAGCAGACCGAGCAGGGTGCCGCTCGGCGCTATGACTGGATCGAACATGGGGAGACGCCTCACATCAAGCTGTCGACACGACCGGGGAAGACCGGGATGACCCGGGTCAGGCTGCACATCGCTGTACGCCTAGGCCGTGCGGCAACATGTCGGGCCGCCCGTCGTCCTGCGCTTGCCAGTGACCATCTTCCTCTGCCTCTCGTCGATGGCCCGGTCGACCGGGCCCGTCGTCATGATGACCCACCCATTTCGCCACCGCGACCACATTTACGACGCCGCTCTCACCTGGGGTTCAGCGCCCGTTCACCTGGTTTCGAAGAGGTCGAGGAGTTCGGTCCTGCCGAACATCCGCGCGGTGTCGGCGGCGGACGGAGTACCGGCTTCCGGATTTGCGCCGCCGGCGAGGAGCGCACGGATCACGGCCTCCTCGCCCTTGAAGACGGCGCCCGCGAGCGGGGTCTGGCCGCGGTCGTTGGCGCGGTCGGCGTCGGCACCGCGCGCGAGGAGGGCGGAGACGGCGGCGGCGTGGCCGTGGTAGGCGGCGAGCATGACGAGGGAGTCACCCTTGTCGTTGGTGAGGTTCGCGGGGACGCCGGCGTCGACGTAGGCGGTCAGCGCGTCGGCGTCCCCGGTGCGGGCGAGGTCGAAGACCTTGGACGCCAGCTCGATGACCTCGGGGTCCGGAGTCTCGCTCATCGGGTGAAACCGCCTCTCTCCTGCGTTGTCGGCCTGTGCACGGCAAGCGCGGCCGTACGAGTGAATCGACAGGGTACTGCCCGTTCGGTGACATGACCTCGCTCGACCGAGGCAAAGATCACGCCAGCCGCGCCCTCGGGCGCCCCTCTAGCGCACGCCGGGCATTTCGCCACCCGACAGCCCGTCCGGCGTCCTCCGGTCAAGTGAAATCACCCGTTTTTCACTCCATTGCACCTTTAGTCACATAGATACTTGCTGTGAACTTGGAAGGACTCATGGTGACTGTCCCCTCAACCAGGAGAACACCAAATGATCCTGTCCATCTCAGGCGTGGTCCTGCTCGGCATCATCTGCTTCCTGTTCTTCAAGAAGGACGGGATGAAGGCCTCCCACGCCCTCGTCAGCGCGCTGTTCGGCTTCTACCTCGCGGGCACGGCCATCGCCCCGAGCATCACGGCGGGCGGGCAGAGCCTCGCCGGTCTGCTGGGCGGGATCAAGTTCTGACGCCCTTCCGTCCCTTCCACCTCAGGAGTTCTTCGTGGCCCGGCGACCACTCCCCCGCATTCTGAGCAGCGGCAGCGCACAGATCGCTCGCAGTCGAGAGATCGCGCGCACGGCCGCCGACAGCGCCGCCGACGTGCTCCATCCCCTGATCACGGTCTCCCGTGGTCTGCGGAAACTGGCCGCGACCGCGCGCGCCAGGTGGGCCGCGACCCCCAAGGACCGGCGTGGTCCCACGCTGTTCCTGGTCGCGGCCTGCGTCCTGGTGATCGCCCTCATGCCGTACGGGCCGCTCCTCGCGCTCGTCACGCTCATGGGCGCGGCCGCGTGGAAGGGACGCGAGCGTCGCGTCGTGAGGACCGGACCCGACGACGCGGAGATCGCCCGGCTCAAGGGCCTGTACGAGGCCCTCGTGCCCTACTTCTCGGTCCCGGACGACCCCGCCCCCCTCTTCGCCCACGGAGGCGACTGGAGCGGCGCCTTCGCGGACCCCACCTTCGACGGGGACGGGCGGCTCACCCGGCTGAGGATCGCGTACCCCCCGTACTTCACCGACGGCGAGCCCGCCGCGCGCGCGCGTATCGAGCACCTGCTGCACGCCAAGTCGGGACGCGGCCGCGAGTACCGCTTCGACTGGGACGAGGAGGGCAACCGGCTCGTCATGAGCGTGCTGCCCGCCCTGCCCACCACCATCGCCGCCCAGCGCTTCGTGACCGTGCCGGGTGAGACCGTTCTCGGCTTCACCGACGCGGACGCGGTGCAGCGGACCGTCCCCGTGGCCACGGCGGACGGGACGGAGGACGCGCCGGCCGTGGTCTGGCGCACCGGACCCCGCTCCACCGAGCCGCATCTGCTCGTCGTGGGCCAGCCCGGCAGCGGCACCACCTCCCTGCTGCGGTCGATCGCGCTCCAGGCCCTCCCCCACGGCGACGTGCTGATCATCGAGGGCGGCGGCACCGGCGAGTACGCCTGCCTGACCGGCCGTGACGGCGTCCTCGCCGTCGAGTGCGGCATCTCCGGCGCCCTGGCCAGTCTGGAGTGGGCGGCGCACGAGACGGAACGGCGCCTCATCGCCGCCAACCGCGCCCGGCAGGCCGGGCACCCGGCCCCCGACGACACCCGCCGGCCGCTGTGGATCCTGCTCGACCGGCCGAGCGTCCTCGGCCACCTCGCCGCCGCCGACGGCCGTGTCGACCCGCAGGAGCTGCTCCAGGTCCCGCTGCGGCACGGGCGGGCCGCCCAGGTCACGGTGGTGGTCGCGGAGCAGTTCGACAGCGCGGAGACACTGAGCGAGGCGGTACGGTCCCACACCCGCGCCCGGATCGTGCTCGGTCCCGCCGAACCGGAGCAGATCACGGCCGTCCTCGGCGCCGAGCCCCACACCACCCCGACGCCCCAGGTCCCGCCCGGCCGCGGCTACGCGCGCCTCGGCAACGGCCCGGTCCTGCGCCTCCAGGTGCCGGCGACGCCCGACCCGTACGACGACGCGACGAGCGAGACGCACCGGAAGGCGGTCCTTGACCTCCTGCCGGAGCGCGTCCCGGCGACGGCGGCGGCGGTCGGGACGGTCATCGGCGCGGCCCCCGAGCCGGCTCCGCATCCGCGCAGCGAACCGGACCCGGGACCGGCGCCGCTGCACGCCCCGGTGCCCGCCGAGAGCTGAGCGGCACGCACGCGCACGCGTAGAGGCCGGTACGGACCGTACGGTCCGTACCGGCCTCCAGCCGTGTCAGGCCTGAGACGCGACCGGCCCGCACGACGGACCGCCCGCGGCGACCCGGCCGCACGACGGAACTGACGACGGAACCAGCTACGCCACGAACGACCGCGGCGGCTCCGTCCCCCCGCCCGCGCCCGACTCGACCAGGCGGGCCGCGGCGGCCAGGCGGGCGGCGGCCTCGTCGGCGACCGGGCCGCCGACCGTGAAGGGCAGCCGGACGAAGCCCTCGAAGGCCCCGTCGACGCCGAAACGCGGGCCCGAGGGGACGCGGACACCCACCCGCTCGCCCGCCTCGGCGAGCCGGGAGCCGGAGAGGCCACCGGTACGCACCCAGAGGGTGAGGCCGCCCTTCGGCACCGCGAACTCCCACTCCGGGAGCTCTCTGCGGACGGCCGCGACGAGCGCGTCCCTGTTCTCCCTGGCCTGCTCGCGGCGCAGTTTCACGGCCTCCTCCCAGCCGCCCGTGCCCATGAGCCAGTTCACGCCGAGCTGTTCGAGGACGGGGGTGCCGAGGTCGGCGTACGCGCGCGCGGCCACCAGGGAACGGACGACATCGGGAGCGGCCCGGACCCAGCCGATGCGCATGCCCGCCCAGAAGGCCTTGCTGGCCGAGCCGACCGTCAGGACGGTGGAGCCGGCCGGGTCGAAGGCGCAGACCGGCCGGGGCATCTCCAGGTCGTCGTCCAGGCGCAGTTCCGTCATGGTCTCGTCGACGACGAGGACGGTGCCGGCCGAGCGGGCCGCGTCCACGAGCTGTCGACGCTGGTCCTCGTCGGCCAGCGCTCCGGTGGGGTTGTGGAAGTCGGCCACCACGTAGGCGAGGCGGGGTGCCGCGTCCCGCAGCACCTGGCGCCAGCGGCCCAGGTCCCAGCTGCCCAGGCCCTCGGACATGGCGACGGGCACGAGCCGGGCCCCGGCCTCCCGCATCAGCTGGAGGATGTTGGCGTACGAGGGGGATTCGACGGCGATGCGCTCACCGCGGCCCGCGAAGAGGTGGCAGATGGCGTCCATGGCGCCCATGGCCCCGGTGGTGACCATGATCTGCTCGGGCATCGTGGGGATGCCCCGCGCGGTGTAGCGGTCGGCGAGCATCTGCCGCAGCGCGGGAAGTCCGGCCGGGTAGTCCCCGTGCGTGTGGGCGTAGGGGGGCAGTTCCTCCAGGGCGCCCTGGACGCCACGGGTGAGCCAGGGCTCGGGCGCGGGCAGCGCGGCGCAGCCGAGGTCGATCATCGAGCCGAGAGCCTCGGGGGGCAACGGCTCCAGGCCGCGCGCGGGCAGCGGGTTCCCGGCCGGTACGGCGGTCCAGCTGCCGGCTCCCCGCCGTGACTCCAGGAAGCCCTCGGACCGGAGCGCCTCGTAGGCCGCGGCCACCGTCGTACGGCTGACGGTGAGGGCGAGGGCGAGTTCCCGCTCGGCGGGCAGTCGGGCGGCAACCGGGACGCGCCCCTCCAGGACGAGCAGCCGGATGCCGTCGGCCAGCGCACGGTAGGCGGGCGGCTTGCGGGCGCCCGGTCCGGCGGGCCGCGGCTGCTGCGCCTGGAGCTGCCGCGCGAGCTGAGCCGGTCCTACCGCCGAAGTCCACTGGGCCATCGAAATCAGTCCACCTTCCTCGAATTGGCCATGGTTGGCACCCGTTCCCCCGCCACAGAGTGTCATGAGCCAGTCCACTACCACCACTCTGGGGGAAACCCTTGTCCATCGCCCCCGGCCTCCACGGCCGGTACCTGACCCGACGGCTCGTACAGCTCTACGCGGGGCTGACGCTGTACGGCGTCAGCTCGGCGCTGCTGGTCCGCAGCGGTCTCGGGCTCGAACCCTGGGGCGTCCTTCATCAGGGCCTCGCCGAGAAGACGGGCCTCACGATCGGCGTGGTGTCGATCGTCGTCGGGGCCGTGGTGCTGCTGCTGTGGATCCCGATCCGGCAGCGGCCCGGTCTCGGCACCGTCTCCAACGTGTTCGTGATCGGTCTGGCGATGGACGGCACCCTGGCGCTCGTTCCGGACGTCCACGGCCTGGCCGGGCGGATCCCGCTGCTCGCGGCCGGGATCGTCCTCAACGGGGTCGCGACGGGCCTGTACATCGCGGCGCGCTTCGGCCCGGGCCCCCGCGACGGCCTGATGACCGGTCTGCACCGGCTCACCGGGCGCTCCATCCGGCTGGTCCGGACGGCGATCGAGGCGGCGGTCGTCGCCACCGGCTTCCTGCTCGGCGGCTCCGTCGGTGTCGGCACGGTCCTTTACGCCCTGGCGATCGGGCCGCTCGCCCAGTTCTTCCTGCGCCGGTTCGCCGTTCCCGAGCCGGACTCCGGCAGCACCGAGGTCGCCTCCGCGACACCGGCACAGGCCATACTGCGGCGGTGACTCGCGTACGCCACCCCTATCTCGACCACCCCTCGCCGCTTCCGTTCGCCCATCGCGGCGGCACGGCGAACGGCCTGGAGAACACCGCGGCCACGTTCCGCCGTGCCGCCGCGGCGGGCTACCGCTACTTCGAGACCGATGTGCACACGACGGCGGACGGGGCTCTCGTCGCCTTCCACGACGCGACCCTCGACCGGGTCACGGACGCCACGGGCCGGATCCGCGACCTGCCGTGGTCGGCGGTGCGCGAGGCCCGGGTGGCGGGCGAGGAGCCGCTGCCGCTCTTCGCCGACCTGCTCGAGGAGTTCCCCGAGGCCCGGTGGAACGTGGACCTCAAGGCCGAGTCGGCCCTGGAACCGCTGGTGGACCTGGTCCGCAGGACCGGCGCCTGGGACCGGGTCTGCGTGGGCTCCTTCACCGAGACCCGGGTGGCGCGGGCGCAGCGCCTCGCCGGTCCCCGGCTCGCCACCTCGTACGGCGTGCGGGGGGTGATCGGGCTGCGGCTGCGCTCGTTCGGCGTCCCGGCGGCGGTGCGGGCCGGGGCGATAGCGGCCCAGGTCCCGGAGCGCCGGGGCGGTGTCCCGGTGGTGGACCGCCGTTTCGTACGGGAGGCGCACGCGCGCGGGCTCCAGGTCCATGTGTGGACCGTGAACGATCCGGCCCGGATGAACGCTCTCCTCGACCTGGGGGTCGATGGCATCATGACCGATCAACTGGAGACGCTGCGCTCGGTGCTGACCGAGCGGGGTGCGTGGGTCTGAGCGCGCGTCCCGGTGGCACCGGGCCCGGATCGCCGGGGCGGATCACGGGGACGAACGAGGGGGCGCGGCCTTGACCGCTGGAACCACCGAACCGGAGGAGTACGCCACCGGTCGTGCCGAGCGCCGACGGGAACAGCGCGGCTGGTACTTCTACGACTTCGCGTGCTCCGTGTACTCGACGAGCGTGCTCACCGTGTTCCTCGGCCCGTACCTGACCTCGGTCGCCCGTGCGGCGGCCGACGCGGAGGGCTTCGTGCACCCGCTCGGGATTCCGGTGCGGGCCGGCTCGCTCTTCGCGTACGCCGTGTCCGCGTCGATCGTGGTCGCGGTGCTCGTGATGCCGATGGTGGGCGCGGTGGCGGACCGTACGGGCCGGAAGAAGCCGCTGCTCGCCGCTGCGGCGTACCTGGGGGCGACGGCCACCGCGGGAATGTTCTTCCTGGCGGGTGAGCGCTATCTGCTCGGCGCGTTCCTGCTGATCGTGGCGAACGCCTCGCTCGCGGTCTCCATGATGCTCTACAACGCCTATCTGCCGCAGATCGCGGAGCCGGACGAACGGGACGCGGTCTCCTCGCGCGGCTGGGCCTTCGGCTACACGTCGGGCGCGCTGGTCCTGGTCCTGAACCTGGTCCTCTACTCGGGCCACGACTCCTTCGGTCTGACCGAGGGCGAGGCGATCCGGATCTGTCTGGCCTCCGCCGGTGTGTGGTGGGGCGCCTTCACGCTCGTACCGCTGCGGCGGCTGCGCGACCGGCGGATCCACCCCGAGCGGCTGGAAGGGGCGGATGTGGGCGCGGTCGGCGGCGGCTGGCGGCAGCTGCGGGCGACCCTCAAGGACATGCGTCGGCATCCGCTGACGCTGTCGTTCCTCCTCGCCTACCTGGTCTACAACGACGGTGTGCAGACGGTGATCTCGCAGGCCTCCCTGTACGGCTCGGAGGAGCTGGGGCTCGACCAGACCACGCTCATCACCGCCGTCCTGCTCGTCCAGGTGCTCGCGGTGGCGGGCGCGCTCGGGATGGGGCGACTCGCCCGGTCGTACGGCGCCAAGCGGACGATTCTCGGCTCGCTCGCGGTCTGGACGCTGATCCTCGCGGCGGCCTACTTCCTGCCGGCCGACGCGCCGGTGTTCTTCTTCACCCTGGCGGCCGCGATCGGCCTGGTCCTCGGCGGGAGCCAGGCGCTGTCGCGCTCGCTGTTCTCGCATCTGGTGCCGCGCGGCAAGGAGGCCGAGTACTTCTCGGCGTACGAGATGAGCGATCGGGGTCTCAGTTGGCTGGGGCCACTCGTGTTCGGTCTCGCGTATCAGCTGACCGGGAGCTACCGGGATGCCATCATCTCCCTGGTGATCTTCTTCGTGGTCGGGTTCACGCTGCTCGCCCGGGTGCCGGTGCGGCGCGCGGCGGAGGCGGCGGGCAACGCCGTGCCGGACCGAATTTAGACGTGGCCACGAAAGAGCGGTAGTGTACGCGTTTGGCCTGCCAGGCGGACCGTTACTGCGTGCTGCTTTGGTGAAGACACCGGGTCACTTCTGCCGTCAGATGTGACAAAACGGGCACTGGTGGGTACAACAAGGGGCGGCACGACGGGCGACGCATGACCCGGCACGGGAATCTTTACCGCCGACCGGACGTTGACCGGATAACGACGACAGCGACATCTGTCCTGTGGGCGACAAGCCCGGGAGGCACGATTCATGAGTGAGCGAGCTCTTCGCGGCACGCGCCTCGTGGTGACGAGCTACGAGACCGACCGCGGCATCGATCTGGCCCCGCGCCAGGCGGTGGAGTACGCATGCGAGAAGGGACATCGTTTTGAGATGCCCTTCTCGGTTGAGGCGGAGATTCCGCCGGAGTGGGAGTGCAAGGTCTGCGGAATCCAGGCACTCCTGGTTGACGGGGACGGACCTGAGGAGAAGAAGGGCAAGCCGGCGCGTACGCACTGGGACATGCTCATGGAGCGGCGCACCCGCGAGGAGCTGGAGGAGGTCCTTGCCGAAAGGCTGGCCGTCCTGCGTTCCGGCGCCATGAACATCGCCGTGCATCCGCGCGACAGCCGCAAGTCCGCGTAGCGGACCACCGGACGAACGAACGCCGCGGGGCCCGGTACACGCACTGTGTACCGGGCCCCGCGGCGTTTCCGTGCCCGTTGCCTCCGAGGGCCCCGCCCACTCGGGGATCGGGCCCGTCGGAGACTCGGTCAGGACCTCACGGAATGAGGGGCTTACGGGGCTCGTCGGCTCCGTGCGGGCCCGTGGCGGCGTCCTCGCGGATGACCTCGCCCCGGACGACCTTGCCGTCCGGGCGGCGGATGCGCGCCTGCTGAAAGGCGTCCTGGAGGCTGCCGGGAGGGGCGGCGCTGATCCGGCGCTCCGCTGCCCTGTCCGCGTACCGCCCCAGGAAGGTGCGGACCGGAGGAACAAGCAGGAGCAGGCCGGCCGCGTCCGAGACCAGGCCGGGAAGCATCAGGAGAAGCCCGCCGAGCATCAGGAAGCCGTTGCGGTCCTCCGAGCCGGCCCGGTCGGGCGTCTCGGGCATCACGCCGGTCCGGGCCGCCGCCTGGGCCTGCTGGAAGGTGGAGGTGAGGTTGCGGAAGGCCCGCCGCCCCGCCCGCTTCACGACGGTGGCGCCCAGCAGGGCACCGCCGACGAGCAGGGCGAAGACGGTCAGGCCACCCGCCGCACCGGCCACCAGTACGAGCAGCCAGATCTCCAGGATCATCCAGGCGGCTACGCCGAGCGGAAGGAACGTGCGCGCGCGTGAGCGCTTCGGGGCGAGAGGAGGCGGTGCGCCGGTCGTCATGGTCACCAGTGTGCCTGGGGCCGTGCCGGAACGTCGTAAAGGCCGGATCAGGACGTGCGGTGACGGAAGGCCGGGGCCCGGAAAGGCGGGCAGCGGGTCAGGAAGGCTTGCGGCCGAGCATCCTGCCGACCTTCTCGGCCCGTGCCGACACACCCCAGCCGGTGACCCGCCAAAGCGCCTCGACGACGATGTTCCGGCTCATCTTGGAGTCGCCGATCTCACGCTCCACGAAGGTGATCGGCACCTCGACCACATGGAAGCCGGCGGCGACCGCTCGGCGGGCCAGGTCGACCTGGAAGCAGTAGCCGGCGGAGGCCACGTCCTCCAGGCCCAGGCCCTCCAGGGTCTCCTTGCGGAAGGCCCGGTAGCCGCCGGTGACATCGCGGATCGGCACGTCCAGCATCACGCGCGAGTAGAGGCTGCCGCCGCGGGAGATGAACTCGCGGGACTTCGGCCAGTTCACGATGCGGCCGCCCGGCACCCAGCGGGAGCCGAGGACCAGGTCCGCGCCCTTGAGGGCGGTGAGCAGCCGCGGGAGCTCCTCGGGCTGGTGGGAACCGTCGGCGTCCATCTCGACGAGGACGCCGTACCCGTGCTCGATGCCCCACCGGAAGCCGGCGAGGTAGGCGGCGCCCAGCCCCTCCTTGCCCTTGCGGTGCAGGACGTGCACATGGTCGTCGTCGGACGCGATCTCGTCCGCGAACTTGCCCGTGCCGTCAGGGCTGTTGTCGTCGGCGACGAGAACGTGCGCCTCGGGTACGGCTTCCCGCACCCGCGCGACGATCGGCTTGATGTTCTCCGCCTCGTTGTAGGTCGGAATGATCACCAAGGCCTTGCCGAGCGGGCCGTAACGCCTCTGGCCACCGTCGTTCACTACTGCCCCTTCGGATACAAACGCAGGCCCCCACCATAGCGAGGTCCTCGGAGTGCTCCGGCGCGGCGGTCACCGGAGGGGGTAAGGGGAGCGGGCGCAGGGGCGTCCGGCCCGGGTGGGGTGCGGTGCGGGGCCCGACGTCCTTCGGTCCGACCTGGGATCCGCTGGCTGCGGGTCGACCGAGAGCCGTTGTCTACTGAACGTCCGGGCCCCACCCGGGTCGCACCTTCCGCCAGAGAAACCTTCCCTCGCGGCCGAGGCGCGGGCGGCGTTCGGCGACTGCGAGGAGGCCGTCCGGTCGGACGTCCTGTGGTGGACGCGGAGAACCTACCCGCCCTTGGCGGTCGGCTGTCAATACCGGCTTGACCTGCGGATACGTAGTAAAAGGCCAGGCCGGAGGGGAAGATCCGCAGGTCGGGGACAAGCGTACGGACGGGGCCCCAAGGTCGGACATATCCCTACATCACTCGTTCGGCCCCACGAACACCGTCCGGCCGTGGACAACCGTACGAAGACAGACGGGAAGCTCGACACCAGGGGACAGGTCGGGCAGACCGGGCGTCCCGGAGCGGGGGTCGGTCGACCAGCGGGCCACCCGGTCGTCAGGGGCCTGGACGACGAGCTCCTCGGTGCGCCAGAGGGCGTAGTCGGCGGGGGCGCCGGGGACGAGCGTCCCGGCGTCGTCCCTGCCCACGGCCCGCCACCCGCCCCTGGTGTGCGCGGTGAAGGCGGCCCGGACCGAGATCCGGTGCTCGGGGGTGCGGTGGAAGGCGGCGGCTCGGACGGCGCCCCAGGGGTCGAGGGGGGTGACCGGGCTGTCGGAGCCGAAGGCCAGCGGCACACCGGCACGCAGCAGCGCCGCGTACGGGTTGAGCGTGCGGGCCCGCTCGACGCCGAGCCGGTCGGCGTACATGCCCTCCTCGCCGCCCCAGAGAGCGTCGAAGGCGGGCTGGACCGAGGCGGTGAGGCCGAGCTCGGCGAAGGCGGCGATCGTCTCCGGGGTGAGCATCTCGACGTGCTCGACGCGGTGCCGCGCGGCCCTGATCCTGGCCAGGCCGAGCTTCTCGGCGGCGGCCCTGACGCCGTCGACGACTGTGGTCACGGCGGCGTCCCCGATGGCGTGGAAGCCCGCCTGGAGGCCCGCCTCGGTGCAGGCCGTGACGTGGAGTGCGACGGCCGCCGCGTCCAGGTGGGCGGCGCCCGTGTGTCCGGCGTCGGTGTGGTCGGCGTACGGCTCGTGGAGGCAGGCCGTGTGAGAGCCGAGGGAGCCGTCGGCGAAGAGGTCGCCGGCCGCGCCGAGGGCACCGAGGGCGCGGGCCCGCTCGATGTCCAGGTCGGCCCAGTAGCCGACGACCCGGGGCCCCGGCTCGTCGCGGGCCAGGTCCAGGAGGCCGGTGAAGTCCTCCTCGGAGGAGATCTGCGGGCCACCGCACTCGTGCAGCGTGCCGATGCCGAGGGACGCGGCCCGGGCACGGGCGGCCCGCTGGGCCTCGGTGCGCTGACCGGCCGAGACGGCACCGAAGGCGGCGGCGCGCACGGCGTGGTGGGCGTCGCCGGTGAGCGGTCGCTGTCCGTCGTGGAAGCCGTCCAGGTCACGGACGCCGGGCACGAGGTCGAGGAGCGCGGTGGTGACGACGGCCGAGTGGACGTCGATACGGGTGAGGTAGAGCGGGCGTCCGCCGGTGAGTTCGTCGAGTTCGGCGCGGGTGAGCGGCCGGCGTTCGGGCCAGCGGGAGGCGTCCCAGCCGTGGCCGATGAGGATGCGGTCCTCGGGGCGGGCGGCGGCGTGGGCGCGGATCAGCTCCGCCGCCCCGGCGAGCGAGGCGGCGGAGGAGAGGTCGAGCCCGGTGAGGGCGAACCCGGTGGCCGTGGTGTGCACATGGGCGTCGACGAACGCCGGGGTGACGAGCGCGCCCTCCAGGTCGACCACCTCGTCCACCCCGGAGGCGAAGGCGTCGGCAGCCCCCTCCGAACCGACCCAGGCGACGTGCCCGCGCTCCACCACCATGGCGGTGGCGAACGGATCGGCGGGGCTGTGGACCTCTCCACCGCGCAGCAGCACGGTGCGGTGGTCAGCGGGAGACGCGGCAGGCAGGGACTCACTCATGCGACCAGGCTATGACCTGGCCGGACCCGGTTTGTCCGGCAGGTCCCGCCACGGGGTGTCAGATGCGCGGCGGCCTGGCCTCGTACGGCGTGGACAGGACCACGGTCGTACGGCTGGAGACGCCGGCCTGCGAGCGGATGCGGCTGAGCAGGTGCTCCAGCTCCAGCGGGGTGGCGACGCGGACCTTCAGGATGTAGTTCTCGTCGCCGGCGACGCTGTGACAGGCCTCGATCTCCGGGATGTCGGCGAGCCGGTCGGGGGTGTCGTCGGGGGCGCTGGGGTCGAAGGGTTTGACCGAGATGAAGGCGGTCAGCGGAAGGCCCACGGCCTCCGGGTCGACGACGGCCGCGTAGCCGCGGATGACTCCGCGCTGCTCCAGACGGCGGACACGCTGATGCACCGCCGACGTGGACAGGCCCGTGGCCTTGCCCAGGTCGGTGTAGCTCATGCGCCCGTCCTTGACGAGCAATTCGACGATCTGACGATCCAGCTCCTCCATGCGGTGACCCTATTCCGCCCGGCGGCAAGGGGCACCGTCGCGGCGGCCGCTATCGGTCGGTATGGGCGGCCACGGGAGCTCCCACGAAGGGCATGTGACGAACGCCACAGGTATGCGTCCGCCCTCGGGCACGGCCACACGATTATGCGGACGGTCGTATGGGAAGTGCTTGCTGTGGTCGAGGCCGTACAGAGCCGGCCGACCCACCCGAGGGGGAGATTCTCCATGCAGGAGCCTGTTGATTCGGTCGACACGTCCGACGAACTCGACGCGTACGACACCTTTGAGATGTTCCGGGTCGTCTGCCCGGAGTGCGCGCAGCCCATCGCGCTGCTCGCGGACGAGGACGCGCTGCCCGAGCACGCGCTGTGCCCCACGCCGTGGAACCCCTTCGTCCTGACGGTCTGCCCGGGCACGGGCCTGTCGGCGACCGAGGCGCGTCCGGCCGACGACACCCTGGAGGTCCAGGAGCAGGACACGGCCCTGCTCCTGACGCTCCCCCAGGGCCTCGACTGGCGCAGGCAGCCCTTCTCCCACGTCGGCGGGCCGGGCTCGCGCCCGATCCGGGTGCCGCAGATGCGCCGCGCGGCCTAGGGTCACTGCGCGGATCGGTCGGACCGGGCCCGGTGTGCCGGGTACGGACCGGGCCCGGCACAGCGGGCAAGAAGACGACGCCGACGACGTGCACCGGGTACCGGGTACCGAGCGAACTGCCGCACGAATCCGTGCGGGGGTGACCCCCGGCCGCCGGGGCGCGTTGGTTCGGGTATGACCACGCTGTACACCATTCCCAGCGGTTTCGGTCGGCACCGGCAGGCCGCGCCGCGCCTTGAAGAATCGGTTCCTCGCCCGGCGCCCGCACGGACTCCGACCGCCCCGCCGCCGACACCGGCCCCGACACCCGTCCCCGTACCGGCGCAGACGGCGGTTCCGCCCCGTGTCCCCGCCGATCCGCCCATCTTCCGGGCCGTGCTCTCCCTCTGGGCGAGCCAGGGCCGCACCCTCCCGGGCCATCGCGACCAGGAGTGGGCCCGGCTCGCCGCCGGTCCCGTCTGGGCCGACCGCACCGTGCGCGTCAGCGGGATTCTGGTCCGACCAGGTGACGGGCGATGACCACCCGCTGGATCTGATTGGTCCCCTCGACGATCTGGAGCATCTTCGCCTCACGGAGATACCGCTCCGCGGGGAAGTCCGCCGTGTAGCCGTACCCGCCCAGCACCTGCACCGCGTCCGTCGTGACCTGCATGACGGCGTCCGTGCAGAAGAGCTTGGCCATCGCCGCGCACCGGCCGAAGGGCCGCCCCTCGTCCCTGAGCCGCGCCGCCTCCAGGTACAGCGCCCGGCCCGCCTCGATCCGGGTCGCCATGTCCGCGAGGAGGAAGCGGAGCCCCTGGAAGTCGGCGATCGGCCGGCCGAACTGGCGGCGCTCCCGCGCGTACGCCACCGCCTCGTCCAGGGCCGCCTGTCCGAGTCCGACCGCGCAGGCGGCGATGCCGAGCCGCCCCGAGTCCAGCGCGTCGAGCGCGAGAGCGAAGCCCTGCCCCTCCGCGCCCAGACGCCGCGCGTCGGGGACCCGTACACCGTCGAAGTGGAGCTGCGCGGTGGGCGAACCCGACATGCCCATCTTCCGCTCGGGCGGGGCCGCGCTCAGTCCCGGCGCGTCGCCCGGCACGAGGAAGGCGGTGATCCCTCGCGCCCCGGCCCCGCCGGTACGGGCCATGACCGTGCAGAAGTCCTCGATGCCGCCGTGGGTGATCCAGGCCTTGGTGCCGTCGATCACCCAGTCGCCGTCCTCGCCGTCGCGGACGGCCCGGGTGCGCAGCGCCGCCGCGTCCGATCCGGCGGAGGGCTCGGAGAGGCAGTACGCGCCGAGGAGACCGCCGCCCAGCATGGCGGGCAGATGGGCGGCCCGCTGTTCGTCGGTGCCGAAGCGGGCGAGCGCGTGGCAGGAGAGGGTGTGGACGCTGACCCCGAGTCCCACGGTCAGCCGGGCGGCGGCGAGCTCTTCCAGGACCTGGAGATAGACCTCGTACGGCTGGCCGCCCCCTCCGTACCGGGGGTCGTAGGGCAGCCCGAGAAGTCCGGAGCGGGACAGCAGCGCGAACAGCTCGCGGGGGAAACGTCCGGCGGCCTCCTCCTCGGCGGCGCGGGGAGCGATCTCCCGCCGGGCGATGTCACGCGTCAGGGCGAGCAGCTCGCGGGCCTCGTCGCTGGGCAGCCGGCGCTCGACACCGTCCGCGTTCCTCTCGGCTGCCATGGCCGGGCACTCCTCCCTGCCGGGCGCGGGCGTGCCGCGCGCGGGGTCGCGGGGAGTATGCCCGCTGGGGGCCGGGGATCACGTCGGCCCCCGACCCGTCACACGGACGCGCACCCAAGGTCCCATGCACGGCCGCCGAACCGTCACGCGGACGCCCGTCGAGGGCCCCGGCACGGCCGCCGGCTACATGAGGCCGGCCCGGGTGACGAGCACGGCGAGCAGCACGACGAGGGTCCAGCCGAGGACGTGCTCGAGGACCTTGGGCCCCTTGTCGTCCTCGGGACCGCCCGTCCGGGCGCGGAACAGGAGGCGGGAGTGGGTGGTGGAGGTCATGGCGACCACCTTGCGGTACGGGCACGGCCCTGGAATAGGACGTCCGTCACGTTCCCCGGGGGACCGTGCCCCGCGTCAGACGATGCCGAGGGCCGCGAGTGCCTTGCGCTGCGCGGGCGAGGGGCGCTCGGGGAAGTAGAGGTAACAAACCCCTCCTGTGCCGGAGACCACTTTGCCGCCGGCGTTGTGGCGCTTGGTGCGGAGCCAGATGTTCTCCCACTCGCGCCGCCGGTAGACGCGGCGCACGGCCTCGTTGGTGGGGGAGGCGGGGTCGTTGGCGATGATGTCGCCTTCCGGCGTGAAGCCGATGACGGTCATCAGGTGGCCCGCCGTGCCGTAGCCGGCGCCCGTCAACTCCTCCTTGCGGAAGGACTGGGACGTGATGGCCGGGATGCCGGCCAGGACCAGGCTCTCCAGCTCGGTGAGTGAGCGCAGTCGGGTGACCACGGCGTTCATGTCGGGGTAGGTGGCCGCGTAGGCCGCGTTGAAGGGCCAGTTGCCGCAGCCCTGGTACTGGTGGTCGTAGGTGAAGCGGGCCGCGTGGCAGACCTGGGGGTCGGCGAAGGCGGGGTTCACCCAGGCCAGGTCCTCCGCCGACGGCCCGCGCCCCCAGTACTCGATGATCATCTGGGAGGAGGTGGGGCTGCACCAGGCCTCGCCGCCGTTGTCGTACTCGGGGTACTGCCCGACGTGGGTGTTCTGCGAGTAGCGCGGCACGGTCAGCTCGCGGGCGGGGCCCGGCGCGGTGGCCGGGACCGTGAAGCGGTCCGGGATGTCCGAGGCCATCGCGCCCAGTCGCCAGACCGTGGGGGTGAGGGCGCTCCCCGGGGTGCGGTACAGCGTCAGGCGCAGCCGGTACGCGACCAGCCGCAGTCCGCTCGCCGCGTCGTCGATCGCGAGCGTGTCGGTCCACACGGTGCTCCGGCCGTCGGTCTGGTCGTCGACCGAGGTGCGCCGGATGTCGCCGTCGCCGGAGGCCCAGCGACCCAGGACGTACCAGGGGGTGGCGCTGGCGTCGGAGTAGGTGCCGGACAGCTCGACCTGGATCCAGGTGCCCGGCGGGGTGTGGGCGTTCCAGGAGGCGATGACCTCGGTGGCGGGAACGGTCGGGGTGTGGACGGGCGAGGTCCAGCTCGCGTACTCCCAGGCGGAGGTCCGGCCGGTGTGCGGGTCGGTGTGGTCGGTGCGTCCGGCGGGAGTGTCGAGGACCAGGCCGGGACGGCGCCCGGCGATCGCCCTGGTGCCGGCGGCGGCGCCGCACCTCCAGTCCGTGTACGAGGACCAGAAGCGGTTGTCGACGAGGCCGGGCGCGGGGGCCCGGCCCGGCGCGGCGGACGCGTCGCAGTCGGGGACGGAGGTGCGGGCGCACTCGGGGGCGACGGAGGAGGAAGCCGCCACGGCCGGGACGGCGGTGGCGGCCGTGGCGGCTGTTCCGGCCGCCGCGAGGGCCGCGGCGAGGACGGTTCTACGCGGGGTGGAGCTGGAGCTGGTCATGGGCGGTGACCCCCAGTCGGGAACGGTGGGCGTACGGACCTGTGGACGCGCGGGCGAGCCGGGGTGCGGGCGTCCGGCGCTTCGGGCACCCCGGCCTTCGGGCGGACGGGCGGCTCGTACGCCCCGGGGACATACGAGCCCTCGGGAGGAATCCCCTGGGCGTGCGCGGACGGGCCCACGAGGTACGAGCCTTGGGCGTACGGACCGGGCCGCGCGGGCCCCACTATCGCGCGCGTGACCGGGCTCCGCCAGCACTTCGGGCCGCGTCGCCGCACCAATATTGGTCTTCACCACTGGCGGCGGCACCTTCCTGACCTGCGACGGTCCCCCTCCCCTACCCTGGCCCCATGGACGACCTCGACCACGCCGCGCGCGCCCTGCTCCGGCTGCCGCCCTCCTGCGGACCGGTCCGGCTGATCGGGGTCGACGGGCACGCGGGCTCCGGCAAGTCGACCCTGGCGACCCGGCTCTCCGCCGCCCTCGGTGACGCGCCGGTGCTCCACCTCGACGACCTCGCCACGCACGAGGAGCTGTTCGCGTGGGACGGCCGGCTGCGTGAGCAGGTCATCGGTCCCCTCTCGCGGGGCGAGACGGCCTCCTACCGCCCGTACGACTGGCGGCTGAGGCGATTCGGCGAGGAGCGGGCGCTTGCCCCTGCCCCCGTCGTGCTCGTCGAGGGCGTCGGCGCGGGCCGGCAGGTGGTGCGGCCGTTCCTGGCGTGGTTGCTGTGGATGGAGCGCGGTCCCGAGGAGTCCTGGGCGCGGGGGCGGCACCGGGACGGCCCGGAGCAGGCGGCCTTCTGGGACGGCTGGACCGTGGCGGAGACTCGCCATTTCACCGAGGACCCCTCCCGGCCTCACGCGGACACCCTGGTACGGGAGTGTCCGACGGGGTACGACTGGCTTCCCGGTCCCGGTGTGACAGCGGGCGCGGACCAGATCATCACGTACCGTGACGGCTCCCTGTCCGTGAACTGAGGGGCCGAAAGTCCGCTTTCGCAAGTGCCTCGACGCCGCTTGACCCACGGGGCGTAAAGGTCTTACGTTCTGAATGTGCGGCTTTTCGGAGCCGCCGCAGACACGAAGCCCCCGGTTGTTCCCCCGTGATCGGGGGCTTCGTTCTGCCCTCACGGTCCCCTTCGGGGCCCTCCACGACCCCTGTCGCTCACCCAGGGTCACCGCTTCCGGATCATGCGCTTCTCCTTAAGCGCGCACCCCCTGCGCAGGTACGATGCCCCCAGGTGCGGTCAAATCCCGTCCATGCGAAGACGGTTGTGGGGGACCCGATGGACATCGGCACACAGGGCGCGCAGGCCCCCGCCGAACTCGCCTGGCTGCGCGGAGTCGACGCCTACACGATGGGCGCCTATCCGCAGGCGGAGGACGAGTTCCGGACGGCGGTACGGATCGACCCCGGGATGGCGGACGCCTGGCTCGGGCTGCACGCGCTCCGGGTCGACACCACGACCGCGCTGCTGCGCATGTACCGCAGCCGCGACCGCTTCGGCGAACAGCGGGCCAGGTACCGGCGCACCCTCAACTCCTGGTACTGGCTGGGCTGGTGGGTGCAGCCGGTCCTGGAGAGCCCGCGCGACCTGCTGCTCGCGCACGCCTCCCACTGGCTCGACGGGCGTCACGTACCGGAGCTCGACCGGGCCCTCGCCGGGCTCCCCCCGGTCGACACGGACCCCCAGGTGCGCTTCCTGCACGCCTGCCGTGCCTATCTCGTCAAGGACTGGGACCAGCTCGTCCGGCACACCGAGACCCTCGTCGACGACCCGCTGCTCGGCATCGAGGCCGGTCTGTTCGGCGGCATGGCACGGGTCCGTCTGGAGATGTACGGCCAGGCGGAACCGCTCCTCTCGGCCTCGCTGATGCGGTGCCGCAGCGAGCAGCCCCAGCGCAAGGAGCTGCGCTACTGGCTGGCCCGCGCCCACGAGGGCACCGGACGCAGCGCCGCCGCCCTGCCGCTCTACCGGGCCGTGCACCGGATCGACCCGACGTTCATGGACACGGCCGCGCGGCTCGCCACGATCGCCGAGTACGACGGCTTCGAGGGGTACGACGGCGTGGACGATCCGGCTGGCCTCGCGACGGTCGCCCTCGGCACCGTCGGCGGGGGCCTCGGGCAGGAAGCCGGGGACACCGCGCCCGGCACCGACCCCGATCCCGGGCCGCTGGGCGACGGACTGCTGCTCGCGCCCGAGCCCGTACCGCCGACGGCGCCGGTCACGCCGCCGGAGCCCGTACGGCAGAAGGCCTCCCTTCCCGCCCAGCCGATGCCGCCGCGCTTCCCCGAGGGCCCCACCGATCCGGCGCTGCTCGCGCAGGCGCTCGCCGAGCTGGAGGGCATGGTCGGCATGGAGCCGGTGAAGCGGCAGGTCAAGGCGTTGTCGGCGCAGTTGGAGATGGCGCGGCTGCGCGCCGGGCAGGGCCTTCCGGTCCAGCCGCCCAAGCGCCACTTCGTCTTCTCCGGACCGTCGGGGACCGGGAAGACCACGGTGGCCCGCATCCTCGGCCGGGTCTTCTACGCCCTCGGTCTGCTCGGCGGGGACCATCTGGTGGAGGCCCAGCGGGCCGACCTGGTGGGCGAGTTCCTCGGGCAGACGGCGGTCAAGGCCAACGAGCTGATCGACTCGGCGGTCGGCGGGGTGCTCTTCGTGGACGAGGCGTACGCGCTCTCCAACACCGGCTACAGCAAGGGCGACGCCTACGGGGACGAGGCCCTCCAGGTCCTCCTCAAGCGGGCCGAGGACAACCGGGACCACCTCGTGGTCATCCTGGCCGGCTACCCCGAGGGCATGGACCGTCTGCTCAGCACCAACCCGGGGCTCTCGTCCCGGTTCACCACCCGGGTCGACTTCCCCTCGTACCGACCTCTGGAACTGACCGCGATCGGCGAGGTGCTCGCGGCGGCCAACGGCGACGGCTGGGACGAGGAGGCCCGCGAGGAGCTGCGCTCGATCAGCGGGCACGTCGTCGAGCAGGGCTGGATCGACGAGCTGGGCAACGGACGTTTCCTGCGCACCCTGTACGAGAAGTCCTGCGCGTACCGGGATCTGCGGCTCTCCGGATGGCCGAGCATCCCGAGCCGGGAGGACCTCGCCACCCTCCGGCTCGCCGACCTGATGCAGGCGTACGGCGAGGTGCTGTCGGGCCGCGGTCCGGTCGACCGCGGCCCGCGGCAGGAGCCGCCGGGGTACTAGACGGACGCCGTACGCGCCGTCCGCACCCGGTGCGCGGGGTCACGGACCTCACCCACCAGCATCTCCAGGACGTCCTCCAGGGCGACGAGACCGAGCACCCGGCCCGAACCGTCCTCGACCTGGCCCAGATGGGTGGCCGCGCGGCGCATCACGGTCAGGGCGTCGTCGAGGGGCAGTTCCGCGCGGAGCGTCGCCATGGGGCGCCACAGCCGCGGCGGCACCGGCCGCTCCCGTTCCTCCAGGTCCAGAACGTCCTTCACGTGCACGAACCCCGTGAAGCCGGCACCCGCGTCGGCCCGGACCGGGAAGCGCGAGTACCCGGTGCGTACGGTCAGCTCCTCGATCTCCCGTGGGGTGACCGTCGGCGGGACGGTGACCAGGGAGGCCGGGGCGATGAGGACGTCCGTCACCGGGCGCGTGCCCAGTTCGAGGGCGTCTTCCAGGCGCTCCTGCTCGGCCGGGTCGAGCAGACCTGCCTGTCCCGCGTCCTCGACGAGCCGGCCCAGCTGGGCCCGGGTGAAGACCGCCTCCACCTCGTCCTTCGGCTCCACCCCGAACGCCCGCAGGACGAGCCGGGCGCAGGCGCCGAGCGCGGCCGTTACCGGGCGGCAGAGCCGGGCGAAGGCGACCAGGGTCGGGGAGAGCCAGAGCGCGGTCCGCTCGGGCGCGGCCATCGCCAGGTTCTTCGGAACCATCTCGCCGATGACGAGGTGGAGGAAGACGACCGCGGCGAGGGCGATGACGTACCCGAGCGGATGGATGAGCCCCTCGGGAACGCCGACCGCGTGGAAGACGGGTTCGAGGAGACGGGCGACGGTCGGCTCGGCGACGGCGCCGAGCGTCAGGGAGCAGACGGTGATGCCGAACTGGGCGGCCGCCATCATCTGCGGCAGGTTCTCCAGACCGTGCAGGACCTGCTTGGCACGGGCACCGCCGAGTGGCTCGATCTGGCTGCGGCGGACGGAGACGAGCGCGAACTCGGCTCCGACGAAGAAACCGTTCGCCAGGACGAGGAGGACGGCGAAGAGAAGCGGAAGGGTGCTCATCGGACGCCCTCCGAGACCAGCGGGGCGGACGCGGGCACGGGAACCGGTCCCGCTCCGGGGACCCGACGCGTGCCCGCACCAGGGTCCGGGGCGGGGCTCGTAACCGGGTCCGGGACCGGGGCGGGGGCCGTGCCCGTAGCCGGGTCCGCCCGGACGAGGTGGACGCGCTCGGCGCGGTAGCGGTCGACCTGGCGTACCGAGAGGCGCCAGCCGGGGAGTTCGGCGCGGTCGCCAGGGGCGGGGATGCGCCCGAGGAGATCGGCGACGAGCCCGGCGACGGTCTCGTACGGCCCGTCGGGCACGTCGAGGCCTATCCGGCGCAGGGTGTGGACCCGGCAGGAGCCGTCGGCGTCCCAGGCGGGCCGGCCGTCCTCGGCGGGGGCGGCGGCCAGTTCCGGCCGCCCGGCGCTCACGGTGTCGTGCTCGTCGCGGACCTCGCCGACGAGTTCCTCGACGATGTCCTCCAGGGTGACGACCCCGGCCGTACCGCCGTACTCGTCGACGACCACCGCGATCGGTTGCTCGCGGCGCAGCCGCTCCAGCAGGGTCTGGGCGGGCAGCGACTCGGGCACGAGGAGCGGGGGGACCGCGATCCGGCCGACGGGGGTCCGCAGCCGGGCGGGCGGGTCGACGGCGAGCGCGTCCTTGAGGTGGACCATGCCGACGATCTCGTCGATGCGGTCGCGGTAGACCGGGAAGCGCGAGAGACCGGTGGCCCGGGTGAGGTTGAGGACGTCGGCCGCGGTGGCGTCCCACTGCAGGGCGCTCACCTTCACGCGCGGGGTCATGACCTGCTCGGCGGTGAGTCCACCGAGGGACAGCGTCCGTACGAAGAGGTCCGCGGTGTCCTGTTCGAGGGCGCCGGCCAGGGCGGAGTGCCGGGCCAGGGAGACCAGCTCACCGGGGGTGCGGACGGAGTCCAGCTCCTCGGTGGGCTCGACACCCAGGAGCCGCACCAGATGGTTGGCGACCCGGTTCAGGAGGGAGATCACCGGCCGGAAGACGGCCGAGAAGCAGCGCTGCGGGGTGGCCACGAAGCGGGCCACCTGGAGCGGCCGTGAGACCGCCCAGTTCTTCGGGACGAGCTCGCCGACCACCATCTGGACGGCGGAGGCGAGCAGCATGCCGATCACCACCGCGATCCCGGAGACGGCCCCTTCGGGCAGTCCGGTCGCGGTGAGCGGGCCGTGCAGCAGTCCGGCGAGCGCGGGCTCGGCGAGCATGCCGACGACGAGGGAGGTGAGCGTGATGCCCAGTTGGGTGCCGGAGAGCTGGAAGGAGAGCTCGCGCAGGGCGGCGACGACGGTGCGGGCGCGCCGGTCGCCGGCGGCCGCGGCCCGCTCGGCCTCGGCGCGCTCGACGGTCACGAGGCCGAACTCGGCGGCCACGAAGAAGCCGTTGGCGAGGATGAGGACGAAGGCCGCGACGAGCAGCAGAAGGGAGACGATCATGCCGCCGCCTCCGGGAAGGGGGCGACGCGGGTACTACCGGACGATCCGTCCATTGCTGGAGGGAGTCACTCCTCGGGTCGAAGGGTGGTGGCCTCGCGGGCCGTGTCGGCGGCCCTGCACACGCGAGGCGGTGGTGCCGCTCGGCACCACCGCCTCCAGGGTAATCACGTGCGGGCCCCGAGGGGCAGGGGGCCGGCTCCGGATGGGGGACGGACGGGGGTTCCACCGGAGGGCATCCGTCCGGTGGACCCCGAGGTCCTTCCCGTGGTCCGGGAGGGCCGGATCAGGCCGACCGCTCCGCGCCCGTCCCGTGCGCCTCGGCCAGGGCCCGCAGGGCGCGGGCGTCCCGGATGGCCGCTTCCTTGGCGATACCGGGCTGGATGCCGAGCGCGGGCAGGCTGGTTCCGTCGCTCAGGTCCAGGAAGACCCAGGCGTCGCCGGGGCGCAGGTTCACCTTGAGGATCTCCGCCCAGGCGAGGCGCCGGGTCCGGGTGATGTTGACGACCGTGACGCCCTCGTCGTCGGCGACGACCTTGGGGCGGCTCAGGAGCACGAGCACTCCCGAAAGGAGCGCGGCGGTGAAGATGAAGCTGACGCGCTCCCCCGGTCCGAGCCGTTCCAGCATCAGCGCCACGGCGGTGATGACGACGAACATCACGAGCCCCACGGTCAGCAGGACGGCCCGGGTGCGCCCGGGACGGAAGGTGACCGGAAGGGCGGGGAGGGAGGGCTCGGACATCGGGGTTCCTCGGGGCGGACGGTCCGTGCCGTCAGAGGCGGCAGGCGTGGATGGCGGTGGTGAGGATGGCGCGGGCGCCGATCTCGTACAGGTCGTCCATGATCCGCTGCGCCTCCTTGGCGGGGACCATCGCACGGACCGCGACCCAGCCCTCGTTGTGCAGCGGGGAGATGGTCGGGGACTCCAGGCCGGGGGTGAGGGCGACGGCCTGCTCCAGGTGCTCGGCGCGGCAGTCGTAGTCCATCATCACGTACGAGCGGGCGACGAGGACGCCCTGGAGACGGCGGAGGAACTGCTGGACCTGGGGGTGGTCGTCCCCGGCGCCGTGGCGGCGGACGACGACGGCCTCGGAGGTCAGGATCGGCTCGCCGATGACCTCCAGACCCGCGTTGCGCAGGCTGGTGCCGGTCTCGACGACGTCCGCGATGACCTGGGCGACGCCCAGCTGGATCGCGGTCTCGACGGCGCCGTCCAGGTGGACGACGGAGGCGTCGATGCCCTGGTCGGCGAGGTGCTTGGCGACGATGCCCTCGTAGGAGGTGGCGATCGTCATGCCGCCGAAGTCCTCGGGGCCGCTCGCGGTGCCCGGCCGGGTGGCGTACCGGAAGGTGGAGCGACCGAAGTTCAGCGCGAGGATCTCCTCGGCACTGGCGCCGGAGTCCAGGAGCAGGTCACGGCCGGTGATGCCGATGTCCAGCTTCCCGGACGCGACGTAGATCGCGATGTCCTTGGGGCGCAGGTAGAAGAACTCGACCTCGTTGTCCGGGTCGATGACCACGAGCTCCTTGGACTCCTTGCGCTGGCGGTAGCCGGCCTCATGGAGCATTGCCGACGCAGGTCCGGAGAGGGAACCCTTGTTGGGAACGGCGATGCGCAGCATGGGGTGGGCTTCCTTTGCCTGGGAGTTTCGGAGAGGGGGACGCGTGGCTCAGAGGTGGGCGTAGACGTCGTCGAGCGAGATCCCGCGGGCGACCATCATCACCTGGACGTGGTACAGCAGCTGCGAGATCTCCTCGGCGGCCGCTTCCTTGCCCTCGTACTCGGCGGCCATCCAGACCTCGGCGGCCTCTTCGACGACCTTCTTGCCGATGGCGTGGACGCCCTTGTCCACCAGCTCCGCGGTGCGGGAGGTGGCCGGGTCGCCGGTCTCGGCCTTGAGCTTGAGCTCGGCGAAGAGCTCTTCGAAGGTTTTACGGGTTCCGTTCGCCATGATGGTCCTAAGAGTACGGGGTGAGGGTCGCGCACTCAGCGCCAGGGTTCGCTGACCGTACGCAGCGTGGTCGCGGTGGCGACGGCGGCGGTGACGGCCTCGTGGCCCTTGTCCTCGCGGGAGCCTTCGAGTCCGGCCCGGTCGAGGGCCTGCTCCTCGTCGTCGACGGTGAGGACGCCGAATCCGACGGGTACTCCGGTGTCGATCGAGACCTGGGTGAGGCCGTGGGTGACGCCCTGGCACACGTACTCGAAGTGCGGCGTTCCGCCGCGGATGACGACGCCGAGCGCCACGATGGCATCGTAGCCGCGGCCGGCGAGGACCTTCGCCACGACCGGGAGCTCGAAGCTGCCGGGGACGCGCAGCAGGGTGGGCTCCTCGATGCCCAGCTCGCTCAGGGCGCGCAGGGCTCCGTCGACGAGACCGTCCATGATCTTCTCGTGCCACTGGGCCGCGATGACCGCCACTCGCAGGTCGCCGCAGTTCTTCACGCTGAGGACGGGTGCGCCCTTGCCGCTCATGTCTCTCCTTGCCGGATGTTCGGTCGTACGTAGGTGATTACTGGTTGCCGCAGGTGGAGGCCGGGGGGCCGTCCAGCCAGGGCAGGTCGTGGCCCATCCGGTCCCGCTTGGTGGTCAGGTACCGGAGGTTGTGCTCGCCCGCCGTGACCGGCATCGGCTCGCGGCCCCGGACCATGAGGCCGTACCGGGTGAGGGCGTCGATCTTGTCGGGGTTGTTGGTCATGAGGCGCAGGCTGCGGACGCCCAGGTCGCCGAGGATCTGCGCGCCGGCCGCGTAGTCGCGGGCGTCGGCGGGCAGCCCGAGTTCCAGGTTGGCGTCAAGGGTGTCGCGGCCGCGCTCCTGGAGTTCGTACGCGCGCAGCTTGGACAGCAGGCCGATGCCGCGGCCCTCGTGACCCCGGAGGTAGACGACGACGCCGCGGCCCGCCTCCTGGATCCGGTCGAGGGAGGCCTGGAGCTGGGGGCCGCAGTCGCAGCGCAGGGAGTGGAAGATGTCGCCGGTGAGGCACTCGGAGTGGACCCGGACCAGGACGTCCTCGCCGTCACCGATCTCGCCGTGGACGAGCGCGACGTGCTCCACGCCGTCGACGGTGGAGCGGTAGCCGTACGCGGTGAAGTCGCCGTGCGCGGTGGGGAGCTGGACCTCGGCCTCGCGGCGGACGGTCGGCTCGGCGGAGCGCCGGTAGGCGATCAGGTCCTCGATGGAGATGATCGTCAGGCCGTGCTTGCGGGCGAAGGGGACCAGCTCGGGCAGGCGCAGCATGACGCCGTCCTCGCCGGCGATCTCGACGATCGCGCCGGCCGGGCGGAGCCCCGCGAGGCGGGCCAGGTCGACGGCGGCCTCGGTGTGCCCGTTGCGGGCGAGGACGCCGCCGGCCTTGGCGCGCAGCGGGAAGATGTGGCCGGGGCGGACGAAGTCGGAGGGTTCGTGGGCGCCGCCGGCCAGCATCCTCAGGGTGGTGGCGCGGTCGGCGGCGGAGATGCCGGTGGTGACGCCGTAGGCGGGGCCGGCGTCGACGGAGACGGTGAAGGCGGTCCGCATCGACTCGGTGTTGTGCTCGACCATCTGCGGGAGCTGGAGGCGCTCCAGTTCGTCGTCCTCCATGGGGGCGCAGATGAGGCCGCGGCACTCGCTCATCATGAAGGCGATGATCTCGGGCGTGGCCTTCTCGGCGGCGATGACGAGGTCGCCCTCGTTCTCGCGGTCCTCGTCGTCGACGACGACGACGGGCCGGCCGGCCGCGATGTCCCGGATGGCCTGCTCGACGGGGTCGAGGGCGAGGTGGGTGGCGTCCCAGAGGGAATCGCGGGGGGCTGCGGGCAGGGCGGTGGCGGGCGTCGGGCGGGCACTCATGCGTGGGCTCCCTTCAGAGCGGCGGGAGCGGTGCGCGTCCGGAGCCACCAGTCGCGCATGCCCCAGATCACGAGGGCGAAGTAGATGACGTACACCAGGCCGGAGAAGGCGAGGCCGCTGTTGAAGGCGAGGGGGACGCCGACGAGGTCGACGAGGAGCCAGGCGAACCAGAACTCGACCAGGCCACGGGCCTGGGCGATCATCGCGACGAGGGTGCCGACGAAGATGTACGCGTCGGCCCAGGGGCTCCAGGAGAGCGACGGGTAGAGGGTGAAGAGCCCGCCGACGGCGAGGGTGCCGACGACCGCGCCGGTGAGGAGCAGGCCCCGCTCCTTCCAGGTGGCGAAGCGGACGGCGATGGAGCCGTCCTGGGCCTGCTGCCTGCCCTTGTTCCACTGCCACCAGCCCCAGGCGGCGACCCCGATGACGAGGAGCTGCTTGCCGACGCCGCCGGAGAGGTGGGCGGAGGCGTAGGCGCCGACGAGGATGACGCCGGAGAGCAGCTGGGCGGGCCAGGTGAGGATGGAGCGGCGCCAGCCGAGTGCGAGGGCTATGAGTCCGATCGTGTTGCCGATCATGTCGGACCACATGATGCGCTGGTCGAGGACGGTGAACGCCTCGGAGTTGAGCCAGTTCACTTGACGTTCTCCTTGGCGTCGGTGCCGAGCAGCCGCTCGACGTACTTGGCGATGACGTCCACTTCGAGGTTGACCGGGTCGCCGCTCTTCTTGATGCCGAGCGTGGTCAGGTCGAGGGTGGTGGGGATGAGGCTGATGGTGAACCAGTCGTCGGTGACCTCGACGACGGTGAGGCTGACGCCGTCGACCGTGATCGAGCCCTTCTCGACGACGTACCGGGAGAGGTGGGCGGGCAGGCCGACCTTGACGAGTTCCCAGTGCTCGGACGGGGTCCGCTCCAGGATCGTGCCGGTGCCGTCCACGTGGCCCTGGACGATGTGGCCGCCGAGGCGGCCGCCGACGGCCATGGGCCGCTCCAGGTTGACGCGGGACCCGGTCTCCAGGGCGCCGAGGCTGGACCGCTTGAGGGTCTCGGCCATGACGTCGGCGGTGAACTCGCCGTCGCCGGACTCGACGACCGTGAGACAGACACCGTTGACGGCGATGGAGTCGCCGTGCTGGGCGCCTTCCGTGACCAGGGGGCCGCGCAGTCGGAAGCGGGAGGCGTCCTCCAGCTGCTCGACGGCGACGACCTCGCCCAGTTCTTCGACGATTCCGGTGAACACGGTCAGGCTCCCTTGAGGGTGGCGGTGATGCGGAGGTCGGGTCCGACGCGGGTGGTCTCGGTGACGTCGAGCCGCAACGCGTCGGTGATGGTGCCGATTCCCGCGTCGGCGAGGGCGGCGGGGCCGGCGCCGAGGAGGACCGGGGCGAGATAGCCGACGACCTGGTCGACGGCGCCCGCTGCGACGAAGGCACCCGCGAGGGTGGGGCCGCCTTCGAGGAGGACGGAGCGGACACCGCGCGCGTGGAGGGCGTCCAGGAGGGCGGGTACGGACAGGCCGCGCTCGGAGCGGGGGACGCGTACGACCTCGGTCGTGGCGGTGCCGGCGCCGGTGGGCCGGGCGGTTTCGGGGAGCGGGCTCTCGGCGTCCTCCGCGATCGCGATCAGCGTGGGAGCCACGTCGTCCAGGACCCGGGCGCCGGGCTTCACGGCGGTCGCCTCGGTGTCGACGACGACCCGCAGCGGCTGGACGGCTCCTTCGATGCCGCGGACGGCCAGATGGGGGTCGTCGGCGCGGGCGGTGCCGGAGCCGACCACGACGGCGTCGGCCTCGGCGCGGAGCCGGTGGACGTCGGCGCGGGACTCGGCGGAGGTGATCCAGCGGGAGGTGCCGTCGGCGGCGGCGATCCGGCCGTCGAGGGTGGCGGCGTACTTCCACCGGACGAAGGGGCGGCCGTGGCGTACGGAGGTGAGCCAGGCGATGTTGACCGCCTCGGCCTCGTCGGCGAGGAGTCCTTGGGAGACCTCGGTCCCGGCGGCGCGCAGGGTGGCGGCGCCGCCCGTGGCCTGGGGGTTCGGGTCGCCGACCGCGTACACGACCCGGCTGATCCCGGCCTCGACGAGGGCCTGGGCGCAGGGGCCGGTGCGGCCGGTGTGGTTGCAGGGTTCGAGGGTGACGTAGGCGGTGCCGCCGCGGGCCAGGACACCGGCCTCGCGCAGGGCGTGGACCTCGGCGTGGGGGCCTCCGGCGCGCTGGTGCCAGCCCTCGCCGACCCGGTGGCCCGAGGCGTCGGTGATGATGCAGCCGACGACGGGATTGGGGCTGGTGGCGCCGAGTCCGCGGGCGGCGAGCTCGACGGCGCGTCGCATGGCGGTGGTGTCGGCCTGCTGGGCCACCGGGTCCTCCTGCCTCTTCGGGCACGGACTCCGGGGCCTGTCGATGACGACAGAGAGCGGGAACGACGCCTGGCGCAGGGTGCGCCGAAGCCGAGGTCACACGGGTACGCCGATCGGTGACGACACGGCGACCAGCGGACGTACGGCCGGCACACCCCGAAAGGGGTCGAGCCCGCCGCGCACTGCCTCCCATCCGGACTTTCACCGTCGGTCCAGGAATCTCACCTGGTCAACCGGCCGCTGGCTGCGGACGGGTCGCGGACTATACCGCCGGTTCGGAATTACACCGACCCCGGAGTGCGCTGCTGCTGATACAGGGCCAGTGTGCCACGACCCGCGCGGGGTGATGCGGCCGGCCTCCTGTGGGCTGACTCACATGCCCTCCTCTCGGACCTCTTTGGTCCAGACCTATTGACGCACTGGTCTAGTCCTCTTAATCTCCGTGTCACCTCCGAGGAACGGTCCGGCGGGGTGCGCACTCTCCGGGCCCAACACGACCCACCCCCTTGTTCGTTGTGTTCCACCACCTCTCCCAGGAGGAACCGATCGTGTCGTCCCCCCTCACGAAGAGAGCGTCGCTGCTCGCTTCCGGCGCGGCCGTCGCCGGACTGCTGCTCAGTTCGCTGGCCGGCGGCGTCTCCTACGCGGCCGACAACGAGTCCTGTCGCCCCGACGGGCTCTACAAGACGCCGGGCGTCGACGTCCCGTACTGCTCGGTCTACGACACCGAGGGCCGCGAGAAGATGGGCGCGGACCACCAGCGACGCGTCATCGGCTACTTCACCGGTTGGCGCGACGGCAAGAACGGCCAGCCCGCGTACCTGGCCAAGGACATCCCGTGGCAGAAGATCACCCACATCAACTACGCCTTCGGTCACATCGGCGGGGACAACAAGCTCTCCGTCGGCGCGGACGGTCCCACCAACGCCGCCACCGGGATGACCTGGCCCGGTGTCGCCGGGGCCGAGATGGACCCCGCCTACGCCTACAAGGGCCACTTCAACCTGCTCAACAAGTTCAAGAAGCAGCACCCGCACGTGAAGACGCTGATCTCGGTCGGCGGCTGGGCCGAGACCGGCGGCTACTTCGCCGCCAACGGCGACCGGGTGAACTCCGGCGGCTTCTACTCGATGGCCACCAACGCCGACGGTTCGGTCAACCAGGCCGGGATCGACACCTTCGCCGCCTCTTCCGTCGACTTCATCCGGAAGTACGGGTTCAACGGGGTCGACATCGACTACGAGTACCCGACGACCATGAAGGACGCGGGCAACCCGCTCGACTGGCAGTTCGCCAACGCGCGCCGCGCGGGCCTCGTGCAGGGTTACGCGGCTCTCATGAAGTCCCTGCGCGAGAAGCTGGACAGGGCCGGCGCCGCCGACGGCAAGCACTACCTGCTGACCGTCGCCGCCCCCTCCTCCGGCTACCTGCTGCGCGGCATGGAGACCTTCCAGGTGCAGAAGTACCTGGACTACGTCAACATCATGTCCTACGACCTGCACGGCGCCTGGAACGAGTACGTCGGGCCCAACGCCTCCCTCTTCGACGACGGCAAGGACGGCGAACTCGCCGCCGCCAACGTCTACGGCTCGGCGCAGTACGGCGGCATCGGTTACCTCAACACCGACTGGGCGTACCACTACTTCCGCGGTTCGATGCCGGCCGGCCGCATCAACATCGGCCTGCCCTACTACACCCGCGGCCACAAGAACGTGCAGGGCGGCACCGACGGCCTGTGGGGCAAGGCCTCCGCGGCCACATGCCCGGCCGGAGCGGGTCTGACCAAGTGCGGTGACGGCGCCGTCGGCATCGACAACCTGTGGCACGACAAGGACACCAACGGCGTCGAGTCGCCGGCCGGCTCCAACCCGATGTGGCACGCCAAGAACCTGGAGAAGGGGATCGTCGGCGACTACGTCACCCAGTACGGCTTCCCGGCGAACACCACGCTGACCGGCACCTACACCCGCAAGTACGACTCGACCCTGGTCGCGCCGTGGCTGTGGAACGCGCAGAAGAAGGTCTTCCTCTCCACCGAGGACGAGCAGTCGGTGGCCGCGAAGGCCGACTACGTGGTCGCCAAGGGCATCGGCGGCACCATGGTCTGGGAGATGGCCGGCGACTACGCCTGGAACGCCGCCAAGGGCCAGTACGAGATGGGCTCCACGCTCACCTCGCTGATGTACGACAAGTTCAAGGCGGCCACCCCGTACGGCGCGAAGAAGTCGGACAAGGCGCTGCCGACCCGGGCCGTGAAGATCGACGCCCAGTTCACCGAGTTCAAGCTGGGCGACTCGAACTACCCGATCACCCCGAAGATCAAGATCACCAACAACACGGCGGCGACCCTGCCGGGCGGTACGGAGTTCCAGTTCGACTACGGCACCTCGGCCCCGGGCAACGCCTCCGACCAGTCGGGCTTCGGCACGAAGGTGATCAGCAGCGACCACACGGGGTCCAACGTGGGCGGCCTGAAGGGCGACTTCCACCGCGTCTCCCTGAAGCTCCCTGCCTGGCAGTCGCTCGCCCCGGGCGCCACGGTCGACCTGGCGTTCAACTACTACCTGCCGGTGTCCACCCCCTCCAACTGGACGGTGAACATCAACGGCACGACGTACGCCCTCGCCGGCGACCTGGCGCGCGGCACGACGGTGGTGGAGCCGGGCTCCACGACCCCGCCGACCACGCCGCCCACCACCCCGCCGACGACTCCCCCGACCACGCCTCCGACCACTCCGCCGACGACGCCGCCCACCACGGGCTGCACCGTCCCGGCGTACGTGGCGGGCACGGTCTACAACGCGGGCAACGAGGTCTCGCACAACGGCCGCAAGTGGAAGGCCCAGTGGTGGACCCAGAACGAGGAGCCGGGCAAGACCGGCGAGTGGGGCGTCTGGAAGGACCTCGGCGCCTGCTGACCCTCCCCTCCTGAACCCCCGGCGGCGGAATCTCACGGCCCTTGCCGTCGCCGGGCTCCCCTCCGCGCCGCGCCTCCCTGTCCGGGGCGCGGCGCGGGTGCGTTCCCCCTGCGAGCCGGCCGGGTCACCTCGCCGAGGCGGACCGTCCTGCCGCTACGGGAACAGCTGGTCCTGCGCCGCGTCGCGGGCCCGCAGGAGGGCGCCGCGGAGGACGGCCGTATCGCCGAGGCTGGTGGGCCGGACCTCCGCGCGCAGGGGCGAGAGGGCCGCGAGGGCGGACTGCACGCGCGCGGCGAGTCCGGCGCCGCCCTGGTGGCCGGTCTCGCCGGCGAGGACCACACAGCCGGGGTCCAGGACGGAGACGATCGCGGCCGCTCCCACGGCGAGGCGGTGGGCGAGGGCGTCGAGGAAGGGTTCGTGCCCCGAGGCGAGCGCGTGCGCCGGGTCGAGCCCGTGCGTGGTGGCGAGGGCCTCGACGGCGGCCGCGCAGGCCAGCTCGTGGAAGCCGCCGTCGCAGTCGGTGGCCGAGGGCAGCCCCGAGGTGCCGGGCACGGGCAGGAAGCCGACCTCGCCCGCGCCGCCCGAGGCCCCGCGGCGCAGCCGCCCGTCGAGGACGACGGCGGCGCCGACGCCCTGGCCGAGCCAGAGCAGGACGAAGTCCTCCCGGTCGCGGGCGGCGCCCTCGCGCAGTTCCGCGACGGCGGCGAGGTTGGTCTCGTTCTCGACGAGGACGTCGGCCGGCAGCCGCTCCTGGAGGACGGCGACCAGGCGCCGGTGCCAGGCGGGCAGTCCCGTGGAGTCGCGCAGTTCGCCGGTGGCCGGGTCGATCAGTCCGGGGGCTCCGACGGCGACGGTGTGCAGCCGGTCGGCGCCCGCCTCCTTCGCGGTCCGCTCCAGGAGGCTGACGGCCTTCTCGACGGCCGCTCCCGTACCGCTGTCGTCGCCGACGGGGACGGACGCCTCGGCGAGGGTGCTGCCGAGCAGGTCGGCGACGGTGACGGAGACGGAGCTGGTGCGGACGTCGAGCGCGGCGAGGTGGGCGCGGTCGGCGACGAGCCCGTACAGCTTGGCGTTGGGGCCTCGGCGCTCGGCTCCGGACTCCCCCACCACGTGGACGAGCCCCGAGCCCTGGAGCCGTTCGACGAGGTCGGCGACGGTGGGGCGGGAGAGTCCGGTGAGGGCCTTGAGCTGAGTGGCCGTCAACGGGCCCTCGTCCTGGAGCAGTCGCAGGGCGAACCGGTCGTTGATGGCTCGTGCGGTGCTCGGGGATGCGGCCATGCGGCGATCCTCTCAGACTCGTGGGGAGGGGACCTCCCCCCGCGGTCTATTTATCAGGCAGGGTTCCTGATAGTTTACGCGGCACACCACGACCACCGGGAGGGCCCATGGCGGCGGACACCGTCACCAGCACCGATCGCCTGCGGCGGGCGCGCTTCGCCGTCGCCGCCGTGTTCTGCGTCCACGGCGCCGTCACCGGCAGCTTCGCGACCCGGATCCCCTGGATCCAGGAACACGCGGACGTCAGCGCCGGACAGCTCGGGCTCGCGCTCGCCTTCCCGGCGCTCGGCGCCTCGCTCGCGATGCCGCTGGCCGGGGCCATCGGCCACCGCTTCGGCGCCCGCACGGCCTTGCGCGGCCTGCTCGTCCTGTGGACGCTCGCGCTGACGCTGCCCTCGCTCGCCCCGAACATCTGGGGCCTGTGCGGCGCGCTCTTCGTGTTCGGCGCCACCGCCGGCATGTCCGACGTGGCGATGAACGCGCTCGGCGTCGAGACCGAGAACCGGCTCGGCAAGTCCATCATGTCCAGCCTGCACGGCATGTGGAGCGCGGGCGCCCTCATCGGCTCCGCCGCAGGCACGGTCGCCGCCCACCTCGGCGCCGACGCCCGGATCCACCACCTGATCGCGGCCCTGGTCCTCACCGCGCTCGGACTGCTGTTCTGCCAGGGCGTGCTCGACGTGCACAGCACCCCGGACGAGGAAGCCCCGCCGCGCTTCTCGCTGCCGCCGAAGTCCGCCCTGGTCATCGGCGCGATCGGGTTCTGCGCGGTGTTCGCGGAGGGCGCCAGCCTCGACTGGTCGGCCGTCTACCTCCGGGACGAACTGGGCAGTTCCGCCGGGCTCGCGGCCGCCTCCACGACCGCCTTCGCCCTGACCATGACCGTCGCCCGCCTCGTCGGCGACCGAGTCGTGGACCGCTTCGGCGCGGTCCGTACGGTACGGGTCGGGGGCGCCGTCGCCACCCTCGGCGGGGTCATGGTCGTCCTCGCCCCGCACGCCGCCGTCGCCATGGCGGGATTCGGTCTGATCGGGCTCGGTGTCGCGGTCGTCGTCCCGCTCGCCTTCGCGGCGGCCGGGCGCAGCGGCCCCAACCCCAGCCAGGCCATCGCGGGCGTCGCCACCATCACGTACACCTCGGGCCTGATCGCCCCCTCGGCCATCGGCGGCATCGCCGACGCGACCTCCCTGGTCGTCTCCTTCGGCCTGGTCACGCTGCTCACCCTGGGGCTGGTGGTCGGCGCGGGCGTGCTCAGGTCGGCCGGCCGGAAGGCGGCGGCGGCCCCGGCGGCGCCCTCGACGAAGACGTCCGGCCCGGTGGGCGGCTAGCCACCCGCCGCGGGTAGGCGCACGGTCGGCCGCCCACCGGTCGGCACTCGGTTGCCACCCGCCGCTGGCCGGCGCACGTTCGGCCCGCCGCGGGTAGGCGCACCGTCGCCCCCCGTTGGTCTGCCCACGGTCGGCCGTCCGCCGCTGGTCGGCGCCTGGTCCGGCCGGTGGCGGCGCATACCATGTGGCTGATCTTCTGCGGTCGTGCCACGGCCGCCAGAACCGGAGAACGGGAGCGACCTCATGAACCTCGGTGTGCGCTGGAGCCTGCACGGCGACGGGCGAACACCCGCTCCCGGAGCCGTCGTCCGCCCGGACGAACGGCTCTCCTGGCCCCGTACCGTCGGCCTCGGCGCCCAGCACGTGGTCGCGATGTTCGGGGCGTCGTTCGTGGCCCCGGTGCTCATGGGTCTCGATCCGAACCTGGCGATCATGATGTCCGGTGTCGCGACCGCGATCTTCCTCCTCGCGACCCGCGGCACCGTCCCCTCCTACCTGGGCTGCTCGCTCTCCTTCGTCGGCGTCGCCGCCGCCATCCGGGCGTCCGGGGGCACGAGCGCCACCGTGACCGGTGCCGTCCTCGTCGTGGGCGCGGTGCTCTTCCTCTCCGGTCTCGCGGTCCGCAGATTCGGCGCGCGGATCATCCACGCGGCGATGCCCCCGGTCGTGACCGGCGCCGTCGTCATGCTGATCGGCTTCAACCTGGCCCCGGTCACCGCCGCGACGTACTGGCCGCAGGACCAGTGGACGGCGCTCCTCGTGATGCTGTTCACCGGCCTCGCCGTGGTCTGCCTGCGGGGGTTCTGGTCCCGGATCGCGATCTTCCTCGGCCTGATCTTCGGCTACGGCATCTCCTGGGTCTTCGACCTCGTCTTCGGCAAGATCCACTCGATGTCCCCGTCCGGCCAGGTCGGCGACCACTGGCGGCTCGACCTCTCCGCCGTCTCCGGAGCGGACTGGATCGGTCTGCCCTCGTTCCACGGGCCGAGCTTCGAGTGGTCCGCGATCCTGGTCGCGCTGCCCGTCGTCATCGCCCTGATCGCCGAGAACGCCGGACACGTCAAGGCCGTCGGCGAGATGACCGGCAGGCCGCTCGACGACCAGCTCGGCACCGCGATCGCCGCCGACGGCGCCGCCTCGATGCTGTCGACGGCCGTGGGCGGCCCGCCGAACACCACGTACTCCGAGAACATCGGCGTCATGGCCGCCACCCGCGTCTACTCGACCGCCGCCTACTGGGCCGCGGCCGGCTTCGCCCTGCTCTTCGGGCTCTGCCCGAAGTTCGGCGCGGTCGTGGCCGCCATCCCCGGGGGCGTCCTGGGCGGCATCACCGTCATCCTGTACGGCATGATCGGCCTGCTCGGCGCCCAGATCTGGATCAACGCCGAGGTGGACCTGCGCAACCCGCTCAACCTGGTCCCGGCCGCCGCCGGCATCATCATCGGCGTCGGCGGGGTGAAGCTGACCTTCACCGACACCTTCGAGCTGGGCGGCATCGCGCTCGGCACGATCGTCGTCATCACCGGCTACCACGTGCTGCGCGCCTTCGCCCCGGCACACCTCAAGGAGCAGGAGCCCCTGCTCGACTCGGGGACCAGCGCGTACGAGAGCACGTCCGGTGACGAACCGGCGCCGAAGAACTGAGTGATTCGCCCGTTCTGGGGAAGCGTGGCCGAGGGTGTTCCCTCCCGGGCCCGGCTCCTGGGACGCTGCCCCCATGGCGCAGACCACGCAGATCGGGCAGTTCACCGCGGTCGACCCGCTGGTCGAGCGGATGCGCACCATCCGCTCGGCCTGGCATCCGGCGGACGGTGTCGCCGTCTTCAACCGGGTCTATCTGACGGTCACGGAGGAGATCGGCCACGCCATCGAGTCCGGCGCCTTCACCGACCGCCGGGCGGCCGCGACCCTCGACGTGCGCTTCGCCGAGCGCTACCTGTCGGTCGTCGACGCCGTCGCCACCGGGGGCCCCGCCCCGGCCTGCTGGCGGCCGCTCTTCCACTACCGGCGGCATCCCGGCGTACGGCCGCTGCAGTTCGCGCTGGCCGGCATCAACGCGCACGTCGGGCACGACCTCGCGCTCGCCGTGGTCGACACGTGCCGGGCTCTCGAGTGCGCTCCCGCGGATCTGGAGGACGAGTTCGACCGGGTCGGCGACATCCTCGTACTCCTCGAGGAGCGGATCCGCGAGGAGGTGACGCCGGGCCCGGACCTGCTGGAGATCACGGACCCGCTGACGCATCTGCTGGGCTGCTGGAGCCTGGACCGGGCCCGTGACGGGGCCTGGCTGGCCGCCCGCTCGCTCTGGCAGCTGCGCGAACTGCCTGACCTGGCCGAGGAGTTCAGGGAACGCCTCGACCGGTCGGTGGGCCTGGTGGGGCGGATGCTGCTCACCCCGCTGGCCCCGCGCGGCTGAGCCTGTCAGTCCTCCGGCAGCTCGACCGGGGCGATGTCCTCGTAGACGTCACCCGGGCCCGGGTTGGTGCCGTCGGTGGCGCCGCCGAAGTGGTGCATCACGCCCCAGACGGCGTTGAGCGCCGTCTGCACCGCGCCCTCGGCCCAGCCGGCCGTCCAGGAGATGTCGTCGCCCGCGAGGAAGATGCCCCGCTTGTCCTCGGGCAGCCGGTCCTGCATGAAGTGGGTGAACAGGCGCCGCTGGTAGCGGTAGTGACCCGGCAGGTTCGCCTTGAACGCGCCCATGAAGTAGGGCTCGTTCTCCCAGGAGACGGTGACCGGGTTGCCGATGATGTGCTTGCGGATGTCGACCTTCGGGTAGATCTCGCCGAGCGACTTCAGCATGACCTCCATCCGCTCGTTCGCGGAGAGAGGCAGCCACTTCAGGCTGTCGTCGCACCAGGTGTACGAGAGGCAGATGACGGCCGGCTTGTCCGGGCCCTCGTCGAGGAGGTAGGTGCCGCGGGTCATCCGGTCGGTGAGCGTCATCGACATGACGTCCCGGCCGGTCGGATTTCCCCTGTCGTCGACGGCCTTGTCCAGCCAGAACGGCCGGTCGACCGGCACGAAGAGCTTCGACGACTCCATGTAGTGGGTCCGCTCGATCGCCGTCCAGTGGTCGATCGGGAAGAGCGAGTCGTCACAGGCGATCTTGGAGAGCAGCATCCATGACTGCGCGGTGAAGATCGCCGCCTGGTACGTACGGATGTCGCCGGAGGCGTCGGTGACGGTGATCCGGTTGCCGGCGGTCCGGTTCAGCCGGGTGACGGCGGGCTTCGGGGCGCCCTCGTGCAGGGAGCTGAGCGAGGTGCCCTGCGCCCAGTGGACGATCTTCTCGGGCTCGCGCTCCCACAGGCGCACCGGCAGCTGCTGCGAGCCGCCGACGATGCCGCGGTGGTGGTCGTCCGCCTCGGTGTAGACGACGCGGAGGATCTCCAGGATGGAGTTGGGGAAGTCGGTGTCCCAGCCGCCGGTGCCGAAGCCGACCTGGCCGAAGATCTCGCGGTGCCGGAAGGACTTGAAGGACTCCGACTCGCAGAGGAAGCCGTAGAAGGTCTGGTTGTCGAGCTTCTCGACCAGCTTCGACCAGATCTCGCGGATGCGCGGGACGTCCCGCTCGCGCATGGCCTGGTTCATGTCGGAGAAGTCGGCGCCCTCGTCCAGGCAGGCGTTCCACGCGTTCATCACGTCGCGGTAGACCTGCGGAAGGTCGTCGACCGTGGTGGCGTAGTGGGACTCGCCCTTGAGATCCACGACGGTCGACGGGGTCGACTCGGCCAGCGGGTTCGGGAAGGGCCTGGTCTCCAGGCCGACCAGGTCGATGTAGTGCTGGAGCGCGGTCGAGGAGGGCGGGAAGCGCATGGCGCCCATCTCGGCGGTGAGGCCCTCGGTGGCGGTGCCCTCGAAGCCCACGGTCCGCAGCCGGCCGCCGATCTGGTCGGCCTCGTAGACGACGGGCTTGAGGCCCATCTTCATCAGCTCGTACGCGGCGATGATGCCGGAGAGCCCGCCGCCGATGACGGCGACCTCGGTGCCGTGCTCGGTGGCCGGTATCTGGCCGAGCCCGGCCGGGTGGGCCAGGAAGTCGTCGTAGGCGTACGGGAAGTCCGGACCGAACATGGTGATCGGCGGCTGGCCGTCGCTGTGGGGGACGGCGGTCGTGGGCACCGTGGACGTCATGGGGTACGGACTCCTTGCACGAAAGGTGGGGCAGGTCGGGAAGGCGGGAGGGGCCGGCTCAGACGAGGGAGCCGTAGAGCCCGGGGCGGCGGTCGGCGAGGTAGGGGTTGCCCGCGCGCGAGGCCGCGAGGAAGGCGGGGTCGACGTCGCCGAGGACGAGGTCCTCACCGCGGCCGGCGCGGGCGCGGGCGGTGCCGTCGGGGCCCGCGAGGGTGGAGAGGCCCACGAACTCGAAGTCGCCCTCCGGGCCGGTCCGGTTGGCGTACGCGATGTAGAGCTGGTTCTCGAAGGCGCGTACGGGCACGACGGACTCGGCGACGATCTCGGCGGGGTGCATGAGCGCGGTCGGTACGAGGAGGAGGTCCGTACCGGCGAGCGCCTGCGCCCGGACGTTCTCGGGGAACTCCACGTCGTAGCAGATCATCAGGCCGACGGTGAGGCCGCCGAGCTCGGCCTGCACGACGGACTGCTCGCCGGGGGTGAACCACTGGGTCTCGAAGCCGCCGTAGAGGTGGGTCTTCCGGTAGTGCGCGAGCGTCTCGCCGTCGGCGCCGATGAGCTGGGCGGAGTTGTGCAGCACCCCGTGCCGCTCGGTGTTCCGCTCCGGGTAGCCGTAGCCGACGGCCAGGCCGTGGCGGACGGCGATGGCCGCGACGGCTCGGGCGGAGGGGCCGTCGGCCGGCTCGGCCAGGCGCGCCATGTCGGCGCCGATGGCGTACCCGGTGAGGAAGAGCTCCGGGGCGAGCAGCAGGCCCGCGCCGGCGTCGGACGCGCGGGCCGCGGCCTCGTCGAGGATCTTGAGGTTGGCGGCCACGTCACCGAGCTCGCCGGAGCTCTGGAGCAGTGCGGTGCGCAGCGCGGGCATGCGTGATCCTCGGGGGGTCGGAGTGCAAGGGGAAGACGTCCAAAACGGTACGGTTTCGCGCTCTGCCGGGACAAGGCGGGAGCGTTGCGGACCGACCGTCGAACCGTTGCGCGATCCGAGGTGCGCCCGGCGATTCGTTGCGTACGGCTCCGACCGGGGGCGTACGGCTTCCCCGCCGCGCGGCGGAGAGCGGAACCCTCCCCGGGCGCGACGCCCCGGCGCGGCCCGCGCGGAAGAGTGGTGGTCGTCCGGGAGACCTCACGACAAGGACCTCGTCGCCATGAACCGTCGTACGAAGATCGCCGCCCTCGCCGCCGCCCTGCTGATCACGGCGGGGGCCGCCGGCTCCGCCGTCGCCACGGGACACGCCGTGGACGTCATGGCCCTCGCCCCGGCGCGGACCGTGCAGCAGGAGGCGGCGGCGCTGACCGGCACCGCCAAGCTGTACCGGCCGGCCGGGGACGACATCACGTTCTCCTTCGACGCGCGTCTCGCGGGGAAGGACCGGCAGGATCCGCTGAAGGCCACCGGCACGTTCCGCTTCAGCCACTACAAGGGCGACCGGGGCGGATACGCCGAGGTGAAGGTCGACTGCCTGACCACGGGCGGCAAGGTGGCCGTCGTGTCCGGCGTCGTCGTCGAGACGGATGTGAAGGAGTTCCGCAAGGCGCGCGTCGGCGTCACGGTGCACGACGACGCCGCCGGCGACCGGCTCGGCTACACCTGGATGACCGCCGACCCGCGGAAGGACAGGATCCCGCCGTGCCTCAGCGGCGCGCCGTTCGAGAAGGTCCGCGCGGGAACGGGCGACTTCGACGTCACGCCCTGGGAGTTCGTCCACCCGACCGAATAGACCGCCCCACGGGGGTGGGCGGGCGAAGGGCGGTGCGGGAACCACGGCCCGCACCGCCCCTGCCGCCCGGCCCTAAGCGGGAGAGCCCGAGGAGAAGCGCCGCAGCAGCGGCGAGAGCACGAGGACGGACTTGGTGCGCTCCACGAACGGCTCGCCCGCGATCCGCTCCAGGACCCGTTCGAAGTGCCGCATGTCCGAGGCGAAGACCTGGACGACGGCGTCCGCGTCGCCGGTGACGGTCGACGCGGACACCACTTCGGGGTACCGCTCCAGACCTCGCCGGATGTCGTTCGGCGAGGTGTTGTGGCGGCAGTAGATCTCGACGAACCCCTCGGTCTCCCAGCCCAGCGCCGCCGGGTCCACCCGTACGGTGAACCCGGTGATGGCGCCCTCGGCCCGGAGCCGGTCCACGCGTCGCTTCACGGCGGGTGCGGAGAGACCGACGAGCGAGCCGATGTCGGCGTAGCTGCGGCGGGCGTCCTCCGCGAGGGCGTGGACGATGCGTTCGTCGAGGTCGTTGAGTCGCACTACGGGTGGATCACTTCTCTGTGGTGGCCAGGCGGGAGCGGCGCATGCCGTACAGGAAGTAGAACACGAGGCCCGCGGCCATCCAGCAACCGAAGACGACCCAGGTGATCGCGTCGAGGCTGAACATGTTGTAGACGCAGAACAGGAAGCCGAGGATCGGGAAGGTCCAGCCGAGCGGCACGCGGAAGGTGCGGTCCATGGTCGGGCGGGTGCGGCGCAGCACGATCACCGCGATGTTGACCAGCGCGAAGGCGAAGAGGGTGCCGATGCTGGTCGCGTCGACGAGCTTGCCCAGCGGGATGACGGAGGCGAGGGCGCCGCAGAACAGCGCCACGATGACGGTGTTCACGCGGGGGGTGCCCGTCTTGCCGCTGACCTTGCCGAAGACCTTGGGCACGAGGCCGTCGCGGGACATCGCGAAGAGCACCCGGGTCTGGCCGTAGAGGACGGTCAGCACGACGCTGGCGATGGAGATGACGGCGCCGGCGGCGAGCAGGGTGCCCCAGAACTTCTGGCCGCTGACGTCGTTCATGATCGCGGCGAGCGAGGCCTCGGACCCCTCGAAGTCCTTCCAGTTCCACGCGCCGACGGCGACGGCGGCGACGAGGACGTAGAGCACGGTCACGATGAGCAGCGACAGCATGATCGCGCGGGGCAGGTCGCGCTTGGGGTCCTTGGCCTCCTCACCGGCGGTGGAGGCGGCGTCGAAGCCGATGTAGGAGAAGAAGAGGCTGGCTCCGGCAGCGCTGACGCCGGCCATGCCGAGGGGCATGAAGTCGGCGTAGTTGCCGGACTTGAAGCCCATGAAGCCGATGGCGCAGAAGAGCACGAGTGCGGCGATCTTCACGAAGACCATGACCGTGTTGACCACGGCGGACTCGCGGGCGCCGCCGAGCAGGAAGACCATCGCGAGCAGGACGACGATCAGGCCGGGCAGGTTGATGAAACCGCCCTCGCCCGGGGCCGAGGAGACCGCGTCGGGGAGGGTGACGCCGATCGTGCCGTCGAGCAGCTCGTTGAGGTACTCGCCCCAGCCGACGGCCACGGCGGCGACGGACACGCCGTACTCCAGGACCAGGCACCAGCCGCAGATCCAGGCGACGAGTTCACCCATCGTTGCGTACGCGTACGAGTACGAGGAGCCGGCAACCGGTATGGAGCCGGCCAGCTCCGCGTACGAGAGGGCGGAGAAGAGGGCGGTGAGGCCGGCGATGACGAAGGCGACCGTGACGGCGGGGCCGGCCTTGGGAACGGCGTCGCCGAGGACGACGAAGATGCCGGTGCCGAGCGTGGCACCGATGCTGATCATGGTCAGCTGCCACATGGAGAGCGAGCGGCGGAGGTTGCCTCCCTCGCCCTGTCCACCCTCTGCGACCAGCTGTTCCACCGGCTTGCGACGGGTGAGAGCGCCGAGAGCGGAGGTCTTGCGGGTGGTCGTGTCGACGACCGGTGGGGCTGCGCCGTGGTCCAGCACTGCGGAGGCTCCTTATCGCTGCCTGTAGGCGGGGCGAGGACCGCGGCGGTGCGTGGGCATGACGAGTCAGACCCACGGGGGAAGGGGAACCGCCGAGCAGACGGTCGCCGCCACTCCTGGTACGAGGCATGAGCCTAAGCGCCAGGGTTCGCACTCGTAATGCAGGGTTGTTGCGCACTACCGAATGATCATTGCGCTCTTCGGGCCCGGACGGGGAAACATTGCGCTCCCCCGCATGAATCGACACATCGGGGTGTGAACCGGCTCCCGAGCGCGTAGGGACTCCTCATGACGGATGACCGACGCAGCGAGCTCCTGACCACCCCGCGGACGGAGGCCCGGGAGGGCCGGCTCGACCCGGCACCCTTCCTGCGCGGTACGGCCTGGCTGGACGGCGACCGGCCGGTGCGGGCGGATCCCGCCGACCTGGACCGGCTGCCGTGGGACATCGCCGAGCGGGCCGCGCTGCCCATCGGCGTGCGGCTGGAGTTCACCGCCGCACCCGGTACCCGCGCGGTGCGGCTGCGCTACCGGGCCGATGTCCCGGAGGCGGGCGACCCGCTCGCCGGGCTGCGCCACTGCTTCGCCCTGTGGAGCGGTACGCGGCTCGTCGGAGAGGTCTGCGTCGACCCGGCCGCCGAGGCGACCGTCACCCTCCCGCTGCCCCCCGGCGGCGGCGTCTTCACCCTCCACCTCCCGGAGAGCCAGGCACCGGTGCCGCTCGCCCTGTGGGCCGTGGGCGGCGCCCTCTCCCCCGCCCCGGCCCGGCCCCGCTGGCTGGTCCACGGCGACTCCATCACCGAGGGCTGGTGGTCGACCCGCCCCGCCCTCTCCTGGCCCGCGACGGCCGGACGGGTGCTGGGCCTCGACGCGGTGAACCTCGGGTACGCGGGCGGGGCGCGGGGCGAACTCGTGCTCGCCGAGCAGCTGGCGCGGCTCCCGGGCGACGTGATCACCCTCGCCTTCGGCACCAACTGCTGGTCCCGGGTGCCAGCGACGGCCGACCTGCTGTACGCCACCGTCCGGGCCTTCGTCGGCCTGGTGCGCCAGGGGCATCCGGACACCCCGCTACTCATCGTCTCGCCGGTGCTGCGCCCGGAGGCCGAGCACACCCGCAACGCCCTGGGAGCCACCCTCACGGAGCTGCGCAGGGCCATGGAGCGGGCGGGCCGGGACCTGGCCGCCGAGGGCGACGGACGGCTCCTGGTCCTCCCCGGGCGGCCGCTGCTCGGCCCGGAGCACCTCGCGGACGGACTGCACCCGAACGACGCGGGTCACGCGCGGATCGCTGCGGCGGTGGCGGAGGTGCTGCGGCCGTGGGTGCCCGCCACCCGTCCGTGACAGCGCCACGGGAACGCCGTGGGCCCCCGGGAGTGCTTCCCGGGGGCCCACGGCGTGCGACGGTGAGGAACTAGCTCCAGCTGGCGTGCAGCGGCTTGCCCTCGGCGTAGCCGGCGGCGGACTGGATGCCGACCACGGACTTCTCCTCGAACTCGGCGAGCGAGCCCGCACCGGCGTAGGTGCAGGAGGAGCGGACGCCCGCGATGATCGAGTCGATCAGGTCCTCGACGCCCGGACGGGTCGGGTCGAGGAACATGCGCGAGGTGGAGATGCCCTCCTCGAACAGCGCCTTGCGGGCACGGTCGTAGGCGGACTCGTCGGAGGTCCGGTTCTTGACCGCGCGCGCGGAGGCCATGCCGAAGGACTCCTTGTACGCGCGCCCCTTGGCGTCGTGCTGGAGGTCGCCCGGAGACTCGTACGTACCGGCGAACCAGGAGCCGATCATCACGTTGGAGGCACCGGCGGCGAGCGCCATGGCGACATCGCGCGGATGCCGGACACCACCGTCGGCCCAGACGTGCTTGCCGTACTTCTTCGCCTCCGCGGCGCACTCCAGGACGGCCGAGAACTGCGGGCGGCCGACGCCGGTCATCATGCGGGTGGTGCACATGGCACCGGGGCCGACGCCGACCTTGATGATGTCCGCGCCCGCCTCGATGAGGTCCTTGACGCCCTCGGCGGCGACGATGTTGCCCGCGACGATCGGGACCTGCGGGTCGAGCGCCCGTACGGTCCGGATGGCGGAGATCATCGACTCCTGGTGGCCGTGCGCGGTGTCGATGACCAGCGTGTCGACGCCGGCGTCGAGGAGCTGCTTGGCCTTGCCCGCCACGTCGCCGTTGATGCCGACGGCGGCGGCGATGCGCAGCCGCCCGTTCTTGTCGACGGCCGGACTGTAGAGCGTCGCGCGCAGCGCGCCCTTGCGGGTGAGGATGCCGACGAGCTTGCCGTCCGCGTCGACGGCCGGGGCGTAGCGGCGGTTGGCGGCGTCGAGGGTGTTGAACGCCTCGCGCGGGTCGATGTCGGCGTCCAGGAGCAGCAGGTCCTTGGACATGACCTCGGAGAGCTGGGTGAAGCGGTCCACACCGGAGAGGTCGGCGTCGGTGACGACACCCACCGGGCGGCGGTTCTCGTCGACGACGACCCCGGCGTCGTGGGCGCGCTTGGGCAGCAGCGACAGCGCGTCCGCGACGGTCTGGTGCGGCTCCAGGAATATGGGGGTGTCGAGGACGTGGTGACGGCTCTTGACCCAGGCGATGACGTCGGTGACGACCTCGATCGGGATGTCCTGCGGGATGACGACGAGGCCACCCCGGCGGGCGACGGTCTCGGCCATCCGGCGGCCGGCGATGGCGGTCATGTTGGCGACGACGAGCGGGATCGTCGTCCCGCTTCCGTCCGGCGAGGAGAGGTCCACCGCCTGGCGGGAACCGACGGCCGAGCGGCTCGGCACCATGAACACATCGTCGTACGTCAGGTCGTAGGGCGGCTTGACGTCATTGAGGAAACGCACGTGCTGACATCCCAGTCGTTCGGATCGGCCCCTAGGCATTTCAGCCAGGGGAAAAAGCACGTAGTTCATTGTCCCACGCCGGTGGGGATACCGGCCCCGGTCTAATCGTCCGAGCCTCGCGGGGGCGTGTCTGTCGGATCCTCCGAACCACCGAGCGAGAGGAGGACGGCGAGGCCCTCCCCGCCGGCGCGGGCCGCCGCGGAGAACACCTCCTCGGCGATCCCCCACTCCTCGGGGCTGGCCTCGGCATAAGCCTGCCAGCCGGTGACCACGATCGCCAGGGGGCGGCGCAGGTCGGCGAGGCAGTCGGCGAGTGCGTCCCAGTTCCGCCCGAACCAGACCGGCAGCGCCAGGGCGTGCGCACAGCGGTTCATGAAGGCGGTCTTGTCGGTGACTCCGTGCAGGTCGAGCACGACGGGGCGGGAGAGGTCGGGGGCCCCGTGGCCCGCGGGGTGGATCGCGTTCACGATCCGACCACCTCCCGGAAGCTCTGGTAGTGGTCGTCGGTGTAGTACCTCTCCCCGCTCCGGCCGGTGACGAGGCGCCGGGACCCGCGATCCCGCTCGCCGGGCGTCGGGACCGTGTACTCGCGGTAGTGGCCGCGCGGACGCCGTGGCAGGATCCGCTCGAAGTTGCCGAACACCGCCCCGTCCCTGGCGTACGGGAAGGGCCCGCCGCGCTCGATGAGCGTCAGCGTGTCCCGTGCCTCGGGAGGCAGGTCCGCCGCCTGGACCACCGGCAGGGTGGAGGCCCTGCTCGCCGACGCCGGCGCGTAGCGCGGGGTGGAGACGGCCTCGCCGCCCGAGCAGCCGGTGAGGAGGAGCGAGAGGCCGGCGAACAGCACGAGCACGGCCCGTGCGCACCTGAGGGTCATGCCCCCGATGCTGCCACCGCGCCGCCGGGGTCACGGCGCGGACGCGCCGCGGCTGCGGGACGCCCGGCCTCCGTGGCGGGGCCACCCGCGGCTGCCGACGCCCGACCTCCGAGGCGGTCCCTCCGCGTACGCCGCGCGCCTCAGCAGGGCTCCGGGCTCCGCGCCTTGGACCTCAGACGCCGTCCGGGTCCGTGCGGTCGAGCGCCGGGTGCGTGCCGGGGCGCGACTCGGTGAGGAGGTAGTCCGCCGCGGCCCGGTCGGTCACCAGGCTGGTGACGAGTCCGGAGCGGAGCACCGCGCCGATCGCCGCCGCCTTGCGCTGGCCGCCCGCGATCGCCACGACCTCGGGGATACGGCGCAGCCGGTCCGCCTCGACGGTGATGCAGCGCTCGCCGAGATCGCGCCCGACCCGGCGCCCCTCGGAGTCGAAGAGGTGAGCGGACATCTCGGCGGCGACGCCGAGCGAGGCGTAGTGGGCGCGCTCCTCGTCGGAGAGCATGTCGTGGACGGTCGAGATGCCCGGCTCCCAGGAGCCGATGGAGACACAGGCGACGGTCACCTTGTCGAAGTACTCGAAGGCCCGTGCGATGCCGGTCTGGTTGCGCAGGGCGGCCGCCGTGGCCGGGTCGGGGAGCAGCATCGGCGCGTAGATCGGGTGGGCCTCGCCGCCGGAGACCTGGGCGGCGCGGCGTACCGCCTCGACGGAGCCGCGCTCGGCGGTCCCGGCGTCGTACACCCCGGTGAGCTGGACGACCGTGCACGGCGGCAGCCGGTCGAGCGCCGCCGCCATGTGGATGGTGGAGCGGCCCCAGGCCAGGCCGAGGACGTCGCCCTCGGCGACCAGTTCGCCGAGCAGGTCGGCCGCGACCTCGCCGAGGTTCTCCGGGTCGGGCGACTCGTCCTCGCCCTCCGCCGGGGACTCGACGACGACGGCGTGGCGGAGTCCGTAGCGGGCGCGGAGCGCGTCGGAGCGCTCGGCGTCCAGCTCGGCCGGTACGCGGATCTCGATGCGCACGAGGTCGCGTTCCAGGGCGGTCTCCAGGACCCGGGCCACCTTGAAGCGGCTCACGCCGAACTCCTCGGCGATCTGGATCTTGGACTTGCCCTCGAGGTAGAAGCGGCGGGCCATGGCCGCCGCCTGCACCAGCTCCGCGGGGCCCATCCGCAGGGCTGCCCGTCCCGCCGACATACCCGCCACCGCGATCTCCTCACTGCTGTTCATATACCGCTGTCCACGTACCGACGTTCACGTACCGACGTTCACGAAGTCGTTCACACTCTGGACTCGCCGTTTCATCCTGTCAGATCCGGCGCGCCTTGATCAGTCCTGTCGGCGGCCCGACGGGCCGCGTTCATCCGCCGGAGGCTCAGTGGCCACACGCCCACGGGGCGGAGGCCGTCACGGCGTCCGCGCGGGCCCTGAGGGAGGCGACGGCGGCGGCGGGGTCCGCCGCGCCGTAGACCGCGGATCCGGCGACGAAGACGTCGGCCCCGGCCTCGGCGCACCTCTCGATCGTGGACTCGGCGACCCCGCCGTCGACCTGGAGCCACAGCTCGAGACCGTGCTTGGAGATCAGCTCCCGGGTTCGGCGGATCTTGGGCAGCATGATGTCGAGGAAGGCCTGACCGCCGAAGCCGGGCTCGACCGTCATGATCAGCAGCATGTCGAGCTCGGGGAGGAGGTCCTCGTACGGCTCGATGGGCGTGGCCGGCTTGAGCGCCATCGAGGCCCGCGCGCCCTTGGCCCGGATCTCCCGCGCCAGCCGCACGGGCGCCGCCGCCGCCTCGACGTGGAAGGTCACCGAACCGGCGCCCGCCTCCACGTACTGGGGCGCCCACCGGTCCGGGTCCTCGATCATCAGGTGGCAGTCGAGGGGGGTGTCGGTCGCACGGGCGAGCGACTCCACGATCGGGACGCCCAGGGTGAGGTTGGGCACGAAGTGGTTGTCCATCACGTCCACGTGCAGCCAGTCGGCCCCGTCGACGGCCTTCGCCTCCTCGGCGAGCCGGGCGAAGTCCGCGGACAGGATGCTGGGGTTGATCTGCGCCATGGGCCAAGCCTCCCACGTTCTTGGGTGGTTCTTTGCCGCCCGGCGGTTTCGGTGCCGGTCCGGACCTCTTTCGGTACGAAGCGACGAGCGGGGGACCCGTACAGACCGGCAGATTGCGGGCGGGCGGCAGGAACGCGGCGACCGATCGGTCAGGCGGTCCGGCGGATCAGCGCCAGATACATGGCGTCCGTACCGTGCAAATGCGGCCAGAGCTGGAGGTCGGGTCCGTCGCCGAGCGCCGGGACGCCCGGCAGCAGCGGGCGGGCGTCGATCAGCTCGCCGCCGCCGACCTTCTTCAGGACGTCGTCGACGACGACCCGGGTCTCGGCCAGGTGCGGCGAGCAGGTCGCGTACCCCACGACACCGCCGACGCGCACGGCGCTCAGCGCCTCCGTGAGGAGCGCGCGCTGGAGCGGGGCGAAGCTGTCGAGGTCGTCGGGGCGACGGCGCCAGCGGGCCTCCGGGCGGCGGCGCAGGGCGCCGAGGCCCGAGCACGGGACGTCCATGAGGACCCGGTCGAAGGAGCCGGGACGCCACGGCGGCCGGGTGCCGTCGGCGGCGATCACCTGGTAGGGGCCGGGGTTGCCGGCGAGGGCGCGCTCGACGAGGCGGGCCCGGTGCGGCTGCTTCTCGGAGGCGAGCAGGGCGGCACCCCGCTCGGAGGCGAGGGCGGCGAGGAGCGCGGCCTTGCCGCCGGGGCCCGCGCAGCCGTCGAGCCAGCGGGTGTCGGGGCCGTCGAGGGGCGCGTTCGCCAGGGCGATCGCGACGAGCTGACTGCCCTCGTCCTGGACGCCCGCCCTGCCGTCCTTCACCGCCTCGATGGCGCCGGGCTCGCCGCCCTCGGCCATCCGCAGGGCGTAGGGGGACCAGCGGCCCGGCAAGGTCTCGGTGGTGGCGGCGAGCTCCTCCGTGGTGGAGCGGCCGGGGCGGGCGACCAGGGTGACCTCGGGGCGCTCGTTGTCCGCCGCCAGGAGGTCCTCGATGCCGGCGCGGCCGCCGCCGAGGGAGTCCCAGAGCGCCGAGACGACCCAGCGGGGGTGCGAGTGGACGACCGCGAGGTGGTCCTCGGGGTCCTTGTCGTACGGCGGGGCGACCTGGGCCACCCAGGCGTCGAGGTCCTGCCGCGAGATCTTCCGCAGGACGGCGTTCACGAACTTGGCCCGACCGTCACCGAGCACCACCCGGGCCAGCTCGACACTGGCGGAGACGGCGGCGTGAGTGGGGATCCGGGTCCCGAGCAGCTGGTGCGCGCCGAGCGCGAGCACGTCGAGCACCGGCGGGTCGACCTCGCGCAGCGGGCGGTCGATGCAGGCGGAGATGACCGCGTCGTACGTCCCCTGGCGGCGCAGCGTCCCGTACACGAGCTCGGTCGCGAGCGCCGCGTCCCGTGCGTCGAAGTCGCCCTTCTCCCGGGCCTTCTTCAACAGCGGCGGCAGCACCAGGTTCGCGTAGGCGTCCCGCTCGTCCACCGCCCTCAGCGCCTCGAAGGCGAGCATCCGGACGGGGTCCTTCTGGGGCCGCCGGTAGGGCTTGGGGGGACGGCGACGTGCCTGCTCGCTCAAAGGTGCTCCGCGTGACGAAATGAAGAGGTCCAACCCCCCCAAGCCTACGTCCGCCGCGCCCCCGCCCGCGCCCGGGCCCGTGCTACGCCCCGAGCCGCTCGCCGGGGGCGATGCGGACGCCGCGGGCCCAGTCGGCCGCCTTCATCGGCTTCTTGCCCTGCGGCTGGACCCAGAGGAGTTCCACGGCGTACGAGCCGGTGCCCGCGTACACGTTGTTCTTGCCCGGCGCGAGCTCGGCCGGGGCGAGGTCGGTGCGCTCCGGCAGCGGGGTGACCTGGATCAGCTTGAGGCGCTCGCCCCGGAAGAGGGTCCACGCGCCGGGGGCCGGGGTGCAGCCGCGTACCACCCGGTCGACCCGCAGGGCGGGGGCGGCGAAGTCGACGTGCGCGTCCTCGACCTGGATCTTCGGAGCGAGGGTGACACCGTCGACGGGCTGCGGGACGGCCTTCAGCGTGCCGTCCTCGATGCCGTCCATCGTCGCGGCGAGCAGCCCGGCGCCCGCGAACGCCAGCCGGGTGAGCAGGTCGCCGCTGGTGTCGGTCGGGCGGACGTCCTCGGTGACGACGCCGTAGACCGGACCCGAGTCGAGGCCCTCCTCGATCAGGAAGGTCGACGCGCCCGTCACCTCGTCGCCCGCCATCAGCGAGTGCTGCACGGGCGCCGCACCGCGCCACGCGGGCAGCAGCGAGAAGTGCAGGTTGACCCAGCCACGGGCCGGGATGTCGAGGGCGACCTTCGGCAGCAGCGCGCCGTACGCGACGACCGGGCAGCAGTCCGGCGCGATCTCCCGCAGCCGGGCGAGGAACCCCTCGTCGCGGGGCCTGGCCGGCTTGAGGACCTCGATCCCTGCCTCCTCCGCCCGCTGGGCCACCGGGCTGGCGACCAGCCGCCGGCCGCGGCCCGCCGGGGCGTCCGGCCGGGTGATCACGGCGGCCACCTCGTGCCGACCGGAGGCGAGCAGGGCGTCCAGGGCGGGTACGGCGACCTCGGGGGTGCCTGCGAAGACGAGCTTCATGGGTGGCGACTGCCTGTCTGTCCGGGGGCTTTGCGGGCAGCGCACCAGTCTAGGCGCCCGGTACGGAGGGGGCGTACGGAAGGGCGAGCGCCCCACGCATATGCGTGTACGCCCCCGCAGCGTGACCCAACTCCGGGTGGCGCGTTGGTCAAGAGAGATTGACCGAATCGGGCCGCCGTTCCCCTTGCGGCCCTTCCCCTTACATGCCGGTTCGAGAGGCTTTCACATGGCCGACCACGCAACCCACGACGCCCAGGCTCGGGCGAGTCTGCACCTGCTGGTGCGGGACATCGAGCGGGTCCGGCGGCAGGTGGACGCACTGCGCACGCTCACGGCCCAGCTGGGCAATGTCTACCGCCCTCGCCGCTCCGGCCCGTCCACGGGCTTCGTCGTCTACGGTCGGGCCCCCGCCCCGACCGTACGTCTCGCCCAGGAGCTGCGCGACAGCGTCGAGACCCTGGTGACGGCGGCGGTCGACTTCGACCGCTCGCTCGGCTTCTCCTGGGACGCGGTGGGGTCCGCGCTCGGCGTCACCAAGCAGGCCGTCCACCGCCGCTACGGTGCCCGCCGCGCGCCCCAGCCGGGCGCGGTCGTCGACCAGGACCCGATCGTGGAACCGGGCGTGACCCGGGCACTCCCCACCGTCCCCGCCGCCCGCTCGATGCCCCCGCAGCCCACCTCGGGCAGCTCCGCCCTCCGCGAGGACCCGCGCCCGTCGGCCTTCCCGGGCCCACGCAACGGCTGACCCGGGCCACCCTGAACGGCCGCCCACCCCACGGGGAACGGGCGGCCGTCCCGCGTGTCCGCCGGCGCGGGCTCGGGGGGCGGTTTACAGGTCAGCCTGACCCCGCGCGCAGGCGGGCGGCTGTCCCGCGTGCGCGCCCGGGGCGGGCTCTGGGGGGGGGTTGCAGGTCCAGCCTGACCCCGCGCGCAGACGGGCGGCCGTCCCGGCGGCCCTCCAGGGGCGGGCTCGGGGGCGGTTTGCAGGTCCAGCCCACCCGCGTGCGGGAGCCCCGCGAGGGCAGGGCGGGCGTCCAGCGGGCTCGCCCCGGCGGCCTCCCTCAGCCGATGTCCGGTGGATCGACCCGGATCCTCACCGGGTCCCCGCCGCCGCGGGCCAACCGGCTCGCACGTGCCTGTTTCAGCGCCGCCGCCAGGGCCGCGCCGCTGCCCGGCGGGACCCGGACCAGGGCGCGGTCCCACTGCTCGCCCGGCGGCGGGTCTCCGGGGCGGCGCGGGCCGCCGGGCCGGACCACCGGCAGCGGCACCGGGCCGAGCACCTCCGCGTCGGGGGGCAGCCCGGCCGCCGCCAGGAACGCTTCGACGGCCTCGGGGGGACCCGTCACCGCGGCCATCCGGGAGACCGGCGGGAAGCCCAGCTCCGCCCGCTCGGCCAGCTCCCGCTGGGCGTGCCCGACCGGGTCCCAGCGGACCAGGGCCTGGACCGGCCGGAGCGTCGGCTCGGCGACCACGACGACCACACCGCCGGCGCCGCCCTCCCCCTGGCCCCGTACGAGCGAGGCCGCGTCGATCCAGCGGCGCAGCGCCTCCTCGCCCGCCCGCAGGTCGGGCCGACCGAGCATGGCCCAGCCGTCGAGAAGCAGCGCGGCCGCGTAGCCGCCCTCGGCGACGGGCTCGGCGCCCGGGGTCGACACGACGAGCGCGGGGCGCCCCGGGACGCTGTCCAGGATGTGGTCACGGCCCGAGGTGCGGACCGGCACCGTCGGGAACGCCCGGCCGAGTTCCTCCGCCGTCCGCCGCGCGCCGACCACCTGGGCCCGCAGCCGCGTCGAGCCGCAGGCCACGCAGCGCCAGTCCGGGGCGCCGCGGCCGCACCAGCCGCAGCGCAGCTCCTGCTGCTCGGGGGCCTCCAGGGGCCCGGCGCAGTGGCGGCAGCGGGCCGGCGTCCGGCACCGCTCGCAGGCCAGCCTCGGCACGTAGCCGCGCCGGGGGACCTGGACGAGTACCGGCCCGGTCTTGAGCCCCTCCCGCACGGTCTGCCAGGCCAGCGACGGCAGCCGGGCGGCGCGCGCGGCCTCGTCGCGGGCGAGTTCCCCGTCGCCGACGGTCCGGATCAGCGGGGCGGCCCTGCGGACCTGCTCCCGTCCGGCGGTCAGCGCCTGCGCCCAGCCGGTCTCGACGAGCTGGGCGGCCTCGACGGTGCAGCCCGTACTGCCGAGGAGGAAGGCGCACCGGTCGTGGGCGGCGCGGAGCAGCAGGACCTCGCGCGCGTGGGGCTGCGGGGCGTGCGGTTCGCTGTGGCTGCCGTCGCCGTCGTCCCAGATGACGACGAGTCCGAGGTCCCTGACGGGGGCGAACATCGCCGCCCGGGTGCCGACGACGGCCCGCACCGCGCCCCGCCGCACCGCGAGCCACTGCGCGTACCGCTTCTCGGGTCCCGCCTCGGCGGTGAGCAGCGCGTGCCGTCCCTCCCCCAGGACCGAGGTGAGCGCCGCGTCGACGCGTCCCGCCGCCCGTCCGTCCGGTACGACGACGAGCGCGCCCCGGCCGGAGGTCAGGGTGGCGGCGACGGCTCGGGCGATCTCCTCGGCCCAGTACGGTCCCGGCAGCGCGTTCCACACGGCCCGGGGCGCACCGCCCTGCGCGAGGGACTCCAGGAAGGCGGGCCCCCGCTCGTACCGCGTCCAGCTTCCCGGCTCCGGCGCGGCCGGCGGTGGCAGCGGCTCCGGCGACGGGCGGCCCTCGGCGCGGGCGCTGCGCGGCGGCACGGCGAGCTGGAGCACGTCCGCGAGGCTTCCCGCGTACCGGTCGGCGACGGCGCGGGCGAGTCCGAGCAGGTCGGGGCCGAGGACCGGCTCGGGCGAGACGACGTCGGCGAGCGCGGCGAGCGGTCCGGAGTAGTCGGAGGTGGCCCGCCGCTCGACGAGGAACCCGTCGATGAGCCGGCCGCCCTCCCGGCGGCCGTTCTTGACCTGGTGCGCCCCCGCGCCGAAGCGCACCCGCACCCGCACTCCGGGCCGCGCCGTCTCGTCCAGTTCCTCGGGCACCGCGTAGTCGAAGAACTGGTCGAGGTGGAGCGAGCCCTTGTTCACCACGACCCGGGCCACGGGCAGCTCCTTGGCGAGCGCGGCGCCCCGCCAGGTCCGCGGCTTGGCCCGGGGCACCTTCGCCTTCCGCACGGTCTCGCGGATGAGCGCGAGCTGTTCGGGCTCGGCGGGCTCCTCGGACCTTTCGTTCTCGCTGCTCACAGCCCCATACCTACCAGACGCCACCGACAGCCGGGCAGAGCGGAGCCCGGCACCCCCACGGGGTACCGGGCTCCGATCGCGTACCGCCGGGGGCCTACAGGCCCGCGGCCTGCTTCAGGGCGTCCACGCGGTCCGTGCGCTCCCAGGTGAAGTCCGGCAGCTCGCGGCCGAAGTGGCCGTAGGCGGCGGTCTGGGAGTAGATCGGGCGGAGCAGGTCGAGGTCGCGGATGATCGCGGCCGGGCGGAGGTCGAAGACCTCGGCGATGGCGTTCTCGATCTTCTCGTTCTCGACGGTGTTGGTGCCGAAGGTCTCGACGAACAGCCCGACGGGCTCGGCCTTGCCGATCGCGTAGGCGACCTGGACCTCGCAGCGCGCGGCTAGGCCGGCGGCGACGACGTTCTTGGCGACCCAGCGCATGGCGTAGGCGGCCGAGCGGTCGACCTTGGACGGGTCCTTGCCGGAGAAGGCGCCGCCACCGTGGCGGGCCATGCCGCCGTAGGTGTCGATGATGATCTTGCGGCCGGTGAGGCCGGCGTCGCCCATGGGGCCGCCGATCTCGAAGCGGCCGGTCGGGTTCACCAGGAGGCGGTAGCCCTCGGTGTCGAGCTTGATGCCGTCCTCGACGAGCTGCGCGAGCACGTGCTCGACGACGAACTCGCGGATGTCAGGCGCGAGCAGCGACTCCAGGTCGATGTCGGAGGCGTGCTGCGAGGAGACGACGACCGTGTCGAGACGGACGGCCTTGTCGCCGTCGTACTCGATGGTGACCTGGGTCTTGCCGTCGGGACGCAGGTACGGGATGGTGCCGTTCTTGCGGACCTCGGTCAGCCGGCGGGACAACCGGTGCGCGATGTGGATCGGCAGCGGCATCAGCTCGGGGGTCTCGTCGGAGGCGTAGCCGAACATCAGGCCCTGGTCGCCGGCGCCCTGCTTGTCCAGCTCGTCCTCGTCGCCCTCGACCCGCTTCTCGTACGCGGTGTCCACACCCTGGGCGATGTCCGGGGACTGCGACCCGATGGAGACCGAGACGCCGCAGGAGGCGCCGTCGAAGCCCTTCTTCGAGGAGTCGTACCCGATCTCGAGGATCTTGTTCCGCACGAGGGTGGGGATGTCGGCCCACGCCTTGGTGGTCACCTCACCGGCGACATGGACGAGACCGGTGGTGATCAGCGTCTCGACGGCGACGCGGGAGGTGGGGTCCTCGCGCAGCAGCGCGTCGAGGATGGTGTCGCTGATCTGGTCAGCGATCTTGTCGGGGTGTCCCTCGGTGACGGACTCCGAGGTGAACAGACGACGGGACACAACGCTCCCTGGGGTTGCAGCGGCTGCTGGCTCTTCGTTGACGGACCGGCAGGGGGCTGCGCCCCAAGACGTTCCGCGGACAGTCTATCGGTCATGGTCGGGCGATGGACCAGGTGTCTCGCCTGACGAATGCCCTGGGCGGGTGAATCCGGCCGGTACGCGGCGGGACCGTCCCCGGGTGGGGCGCACATCACAGCGCGCCAGAGGCGTGCGCCGGGCCCCCTTCCTCTGTCAGGTCGCGGAGCGCAGTCGCGGTACGACCAGGTCCCAGACCGTCTCGGCAAGCGCTTCCTTCGGACCGTACGGCACGGGGGCCTCGGCGCCGTCCGACGCGAGCACCACGGCCTCGTTCTCCTCGGAGCCGAAGGTCTTGCGCTCCCCCACCTCGTTGACGACGAGGAGGTCGCAGCCCTTGCGGCGGAGCTTCTCGCGCCCGTTGGCGAGGACGTCGTCGGTCTCGGCGGCGAAGCCGACGACGACCTGGCCCGGCAGGGCGCGGTCGGCGGCGAGCTCGGCGAGGATGTCGGGGTTGCGGACCAGCTCGACGGTGGGGGCGCCGCCGTCGTCCTTCTTCTTGATCTTGCCCGAGGCGTAGACGGCCGGACGGAAGTCGGCGACGGCGGCCGCCATGACCACCGCGTCGGCGTCGCCCACGGCCTTCAGCACGGCCTCGCGGAGCTGGAGCGCGGTGCCCACGTGGACGACGTCGACGCCGGCCGGGTCGGGGATGCCGGTGTTGGCCTCGACGAGGGTGACCCGGGCGCCCCGCGCGGCGGCGGCCCGCGCGAGGGCGTAGCCCTGCTTGCCGGAGGAGCGGTTGCCCAGGTAGCGGACGGGGTCGAGGGGCTCGCGGGTGCCGCCCGCGCTGACCACCACATGGCGTCCGGCGAGGTCGGGGGTGGTGTCGGCGCCGCGCGTCAGGATCCTTCGGCAGACCTCGAAGATCTCGGCCGGCTCGGGCAGCCGGCCCTTGCCGGTGTCGACGCCGGTGAGGCGGCCCACGGCGGGTTCGATGACGACGGCGCCACGACGCCGCAGGGTCGCCACGTTCTCCTGGGTCGCCGGGTGCTCCCACATCTCGGTGTGCATGGCGGGGGCGAAGACGACGGGACAGCGTGCGGTGAGCAGCGTGTTGGTGAGCAGGTCGTCCGCGAGACCGTGGGCGGCCTTGGCCAGCATGTCGGCGGTCGCCGGGGCGACGACGACGAGGTCGGCGCCCTGCCCGATCCGCACGTGCGGCACCTCGTGGACGGTCTCCCACACCTCGGTCGAGACGGGATGGCCGGAGAGCGCGGACCAGGTGGCCTCGCCGACGAAGTGGAGGGCGGAGTCGGTGGGGACGACCCGGACGTCGTGGCCCGACTCGGTGAGGCGGCGCAGCAGCTCGCACGCCTTGTAGGCGGCGATGCCGCCGCTCACGCCCAGGACGACCTTCGGCTTGGCCACCACGCCCACTGTTGCTCCCCGCGCTCGGATGCGTACGACTCCATGAGACACCACAGGCCCGGCGGATGTTCCGCCGGGCCTGTGGTGACAAGGATTACAAGCTGCGTGCTTACTGGGCCGGGCCCTCGATGGCCTCGGACGTCAGCAGACCCGCGTTGATCTCACGCAGGGCGATCGAGAGCGGCTTCTCGTGGACGTGGGTGTCGACCAGCGGACCCACGTACTCCAGCAGGCCCTCGCCGAGCTGGGAGTAGTACGCGTTGATCTGACGCGCGCGCTTGGCCGCGTAGATCACGAGGCTGTACTTCGAGTCCGTGGCCTCGAGCAGCTCGTCGATCGGCGGGTTGATGATGCCCTCGGGCGCAGTGATGGAAGAGGACACGCTCTACCTTCCGAAGATGGAAACCGGGGATCATTCCCCAGAAGTCAACAGCATCAACGTTAGCAGCTCGCGTGCGACGTCCTGGACGGAGGTGTTGACGAGGGTGCTGTCGAACTCCGACTCGGCGGCCAGCTCGACCTTCGCGGCCTCCAGTCGGCGCGCGATCACCTCGGTCGACTCGGTGCCGCGGCCGGTGAGGCGGCGGACCAACTCCTCCCAGCTCGGCGGGGCCAGGAAGACCAGCTGCGACTCGGGCATCGAGTCCTTCACCTGACGGGCGCCCTGGAGGTCGATCTCCAGGAGCACCGGCTCGCCGGCGTCGAGGCGCTCGAGGACGGCGCCGCGCGGGGTGCCGTAGCGGTTGCCCGCGAACTCGGCCCACTCGAGGAGCTCACCGTTGGCGATCAGCTTGTCGAACTCGTCGTCCGTCACGAAGAAGTAGTGGACGCCGTGCTTCTCGCCGGGGCGGGGCTTCCGGGTCGTCGCCGACACCGAGAGCCAGACCTCGGGGTGGACCTTGCGCATATGAGCGACGACCGTGCTCTTACCGACCCCTGAGGGGCCGGAGAGCACGGTCAGCCGCGGACGTGCCTCTGCTGCCATGCAGCGATTATTCCAGCTTCACCGGGGTGCCCGGGACGTGCGTCCCGGATCGGCGGCCGGACCGGGCACCGGATCAGGCGCTGGTGCTGCCGAACTCGCGCTCCAGGGAGGCGATCTGGTTGGAGCCGAGACCGCGCACCCGGCGGCTCTCGGAGATCCCGAGGCGCTCCATGATCTGCTTGGCGCGGACCTTGCCCACGCCGGGGAGCGACTCCAGGAGTGCGGAGACCTTCATCTTGCCGATGACGTCGTTCTCCTGGCCGGTCTTGATGACCTCCTGGAGGGAGGCGCCGGAGTGCTTGAGTCGATTCTTGACCTCGGCCCGCTCCCGGCGAGCCGCGGCGGCCTTCTCGAGCGCGGCTGCGCGCTGTTCAGGGGTAAGGGGCGGAAGAGCCACGCCTACGTCACCTCGGATGTCGATCTGTCGGATACGGACCGGTGAGGAACCTAGCGCCCCACACCAGTGGAGCAACGAACAACGCGGGGGCGTTGAACGCCTGCTCTGCCCCGGAGACTAGCGGCCGAGACCGCTCCAGTCAGCGAGAACAGCGGAAAAGTCCTGGTCAGCATCGACCGACCGGGACTTTTCCGGCATAACGACCCGGTTTTGCGCCAAGTTTTCGTCAAAGAGTGAGACGGCCCGGTGAGACGGTGCGTCTCACCGGGCCGAAACGGCTCCGAAACCGGGGAGCTCAGGCTCCCACCTGCGCATTGACCCCGGAGCTCTTATGCGGCGACGGCCGCGCGGATCTCGTCCGCGTACCGGAGAGCCGAGTTCCGCAGGGCGGTCGCGTCCGGACCGTGCCGCAGCACCCCGCGGCTGACGTTCGGGACGACGTTGCCGACCGCGGCGCCGAAGACGGCGGGGAGGTCCGCCGGGGTCGCGCCCTGGGCGCCGATGCCGGGGGCGAGGAGCGGCCCGTTGATGTCCAGGTCGAACGAGGACAGGTCGCCGAGGGTGGCTCCGACGACCGCGCCGAAGGAGCCCATCGGGGTCTCCCCCGCGTTCTCCGCGGCGAGGTGGGCCAGCATGGTCGCACCGATCGTGCGGCCGTCCTCCCGGACGGCCCGCTGGACCTCCGCGCCCTCCGGGTTGGAGGTGAGGGCGAGGACGAAGAGACCGGCGCCGGACTCGCGGGCCAGGTCGACGGCCGGCTTCAGGGAGCCGTACCCGAGGTACGGGGAGACCGTGAGCGCGTCGGAGAACAGCGGGGAGTCCTCGCGCAGGAAGGTCTCCGCGTAGGCGGCCATGGTGGAGCCGATGTCACCGCGCTTGGCGTCCATGACGACCAGGCCGCCCCCCGCGCGCAGATCGGCGACCGCCCGCTCCAGGACGGCGACGCCCCGCGAGCCGAAGCGCTCGAAGAACGCGGACTGCGGCTTGAAGACGGCCACGGTGTCCGCGAGGGCCTCCACGACGGTGAACGTGAACCGTTCGAGACCGGCGATGTCGTCGGTCAGGCCCCAGGAGTCCAGCAGGGCGGCGTGCGGATCGATGCCGACGCACAGCGGGCCGCGCTCGTCCATGGCGGAGCGCAGACGGGTACCGAAGGAGAGCGTCACGGGGTGGCCTTCCGGTTGTCGGCGCCGACGGCCTCGGCGAGGGTGGCGTACGGGGAGGTGGCGAGCCGGGCGGCGAGGCCCTTGTGGATCGCGCGGGCGTAGAACGGGCCCTCGTAGATGAAGGCGCTGTAGCCCTGGATCAGGGTGGCGCCGGCCAGGATGCGCTGCCAGGCGTCCTCGGCGTTCTCGATGCCGCCGACACCCACGAGGACCAAGCGGTCGCCCACGCGCGCGTGGAGGCGCCTGAGCACCGCGAGGGAGCGTTCCTTGACGGGGGCGCCGGACAGGCCGCCGGTCTCCCCGACCAGCTCCGGGTCGGACGTCAGGCCGAGGCCCTCACGGGCGATGGTGGTGTTGGTGGCGATGATGCCGTCGAGGCCGAGCTCCAGGGCCAGGTCGGCGACGGCGTCGACGTCCTCGTCGGCCAGGTCGGGGGCGATCTTGACCAGGAGCGGGACGCGGCGGTCGGTGACCGTGCGGTCGGCCGCCTCACGCACCGCCGTGAGGAGCGGACGCAGTGACTCGGTGGCCTGGAGGTTGCGCAGGCCCGGGGTGTTCGGGGAGGAGACGTTCACGACGAGGTAGTCGGCGTGCGCGGCGAGGCGCTCGGTCGACTTCACGTAGTCGGCGGCCGCCTCGGCCTCGGGGACGACCTTGGTCTTGCCGATGTTGACGCCGACGACGGTCCTGAAGACCGGTACGCGCGCGCGGAGGCGTTCGGCGACGGCGGCGGAGCCCTCGTTGTTGAAGCCCATGCGGTTGATCAGGGCGCGGTCCGGGATCAACCGGAAGAGACGCTTCTTGGGGTTGCCGGGCTGGGCCTCGCCGGTGACCGTGCCGATCTCGACGTGGTCGAAGCCGAGCATCGACATGCCGTCGATGGCGACGGCGTTCTTGTCGAAGCCGGCGGCGAGCCCGAAGGGGCCGTGCATGCGCAGGCCCAGGGCCTCGGTGCGCAGCTCCTTGTACCGGGGGGCGAGGACGGCGGCGACGAAGGTCCGCAGCACCGGGGTGCGGGCGGCGAGCCGGATCCAGCGGAAGGCGAGGTGGTGGGCCTTCTCGGGGTCCATGCGCTTGAAGACGAGGTCGAAGAAGAACTTGTACATGTGTGTCCGGTCCAGGTCTGCTCATGGCGAGGGGGACACCGCAGGTCCTGCCGGTGTCCCCCTCGTCGTACGGGCTGCTAGTCGCGGGCCGCGGTCAGGTGCTCCGCGTGCTCCTGGAGCGAGCGGACGCCGACGTCGCCCCGGTTGAGCGCGTCGATGCCCTGGACGGCCGCGGCGAGCGCCTGGACCGTGGTGAGGCAGGGGACGCTGCGCGCCACCGCCGCCGTACGGATCTCGTAGCCGTCGAGGCGGCCGCCGGTGCCGTACGGGGTGTTGACGATCAGGTCGACCTGGCCGTCGTGGATGAGCTGGACGATCGTCTTCTCGCCGTTCGGGCCCTCGCCCTCGCTCAGCTTGCGCACGACCGTGGCGTTGAGGCCGTTGCGCTTGAGGACCTCGGCGGTGCCGGAGGTGGCGAGCAGCTCGAAGCCGTGGGCGACGAGCTCGCGGGCCGGGAAGATCATCGAGCGCTTGTCGCGGTTGGCGACCGAGATGAACGCGCGGCCCTTGGTGGGCAGCGGGCCGTAGGCGCCGGCCTGCGACTTGGCGTAGGCCGTGCCGAAGACCGCGTCGATGCCCATGACCTCGCCGGTGGAGCGCATCTCCGGGCCGAGGACGGTGTCGACACCGCGGCCGTGGACGTCGCGGAAGCGCGACCACGGCATCACGGCCTCCTTGACGGAGATCGGCGCGTCGAGCGGCAGGGTGCCGCCGTCGCCGGTCTTCGGCAGCAGGCCCTCGGCGCGCAGCTCGGCGACGGTGGCGCCGAGCGAGATGCGGGCGGCGGCCTTCGCGAGCGGGACGGCGGTCGCCTTCGAGGTGAAGGGGACGGTCCGGGAGGCGCGCGGGTTGGCCTCCAGGACGTAGAGGATGTCACCGGCCATGGCGAACTGGATGTTGATCAGGCCGCGTACGCCGACGCCCTTGGCGATGGCCTCGGTGGAGGCGCGCAGGCGCTTGATGTCGAAGCCGCCGAGAGTGATCGGGGGCAGGGCGCAGGCCGAGTCGCCGGAATGGATGCCGGCTTCCTCGATGTGCTCCATGACGCCGCCGAGGTACAGCTCCTTGCCGTCGTAGAGCGCGTCGACGTCGATCTCGATGGCGTCGTCGAGGAAGCGGTCGACCAGGACCGGCCGGGTGGGGCTGATCTCCGTGGACTCCGCGATGTACGACTCCAGGCGGGCCTCGTCGTACACGATCTCCATGCCGCGGCCGCCGAGCACGTACGAGGGGCGTACGAGGACGGGGTAGCCGATCTCGTCGGCGATGGCCTTGGCGCCGGCGAAGGTGGTCGCGGTGCCGTGCTTGGGGGCGGGAAGGCCGGCCTCGGCGAGGACCCGGCCGAAGGCGCCGCGGTCCTCGGCGGCGTGGATGGCCTCGGGGGAGGTGCCGACGACCGTCACGCCGTTGTCCTTGAGCGCCTGCGAGAGGCCCAGCGGGGTCTGGCCGCCGAGCTGGACGACGACACCGGCGACGGGGCCGGCCAGCGTCTCGGCGTGGACGATCTCCAGGACGTCCTCGAGCGTCAGCGGCTCGAAGTACAGGCGGTCGGAGGTGTCGTAGTCCGTGGAGACGGTCTCCGGGTTGCAGTTGACCATCACGGTCTCGTAGCCGGCGTCGCTCAGCGCGAAGGAGGCGTGGACGCAGGAGTAGTCGAACTCGATGCCCTGGCCGATGCGGTTCGGACCGGAGCCCAGGATGATCACCGCGGGCTTCTCGCGCGGGGCGACCTCGCTCTCCTCGTCGTAGGACGAGTAGAAGTACGGGGTCTTGGCGGCGAACTCGGCGGCGCAGGTGTCGACCGTCTTGTAGACCGGGCGGACGCCGAGGGCGTGCCGGACCTCACGGACGACGTCCTCGCGCAGGCCGCGGATCTCGCCGATCTGGGCGTCGGAGAAGCCGTGCCGCTTGGCCTCGGCCAGGATCTCCGGGTGGAGCTTCTCGGCGGCGGCCAGCTCGTCGGCGATCTCCTTGATCAGGAAGAGCTGGTCGACGAACCACGGGTCGATCTTCGTGGCGTCGAAGACCTCCTGCGGGGTGGCACCGGCCCGGATGGCCTGCATGACGGTGTTGATGCGGCCGTCGGTCGGGCGGACGGCCTGCTCCAGGAGGAGGGCCTTGTCGCCGGGCTCGCCGACGAAGGTGAACTGCGAGCCCTTCTTCTCCAGGGAGCGCAGGGCCTTCTGGAGCGCCTCGGTGAAGTTGCGGCCGATCGCCATGGCCTCGCCGACCGACTTCATGGTCGTGGTCAGCGTGGAGTCGGCGGAGGGGAACTTCTCGAAGGCGAAGCGCGGGGCCTTGACGACGACGTAGTCGAGCGTCGGCTCGAAGGACGCCGGCGTCTTCTCCGTGATGTCGTTCGGGATCTCGTCCAGCGTGTAGCCGACCGCGAGACGGGCCGCGATCTTGGCGATCGGGAAGCCGGTCGCCTTGGAGGCGAGCGCCGAGGAGCGGGAGACGCGCGGGTTCATCTCGATGACGATGATCCGGCCGTCGTCCGGGTTGACCGCGAACTGGATGTTGCAGCCGCCGGTGTCGACGCCGACCTCGCGGATGATCGCGATGCCGATGTCACGCAGCCGCTGGTACTCGCGGTCGGTGAGGGTCATCGAGGGGGCGACGGTGATCGAGTCACCGGTGTGGACGCCCATGGGGTCGAAGTTCTCGATGGAGCAGACGACCACGACGTTGTCGTTCTTGTCGCGCATCAGCTCCAGCTCGTACTCCTTCCAGCCGAGGATGGACTCCTCCAGGAGCACCTCGGTGGTCGGGGAGAGCGTCAGGCCCTGGCCGGCGATGCGGCGCAGCTCCTCCTCGTCGTGGGCGAAGCCGGAGCCGGCGCCGCCCATGGTGAAGGAGGGGCGGACGACGACGGGGTAGCCGCCGAGGGTGTCGACGCCCTTGATGACGTCGTCCATGGAGTGGCAGATGACCGAGCGGGCGGACTCGCCGTAACCGATCTTGGCCTTGACGGCCTCGACGACGCCCTTGAAGAGGTCGCGGTCCTCGCCCTTGTTGATGGCCTCGACGTTGGCGCCGATGAGCTCGACGCCGTACTTCTCCAGGACGCCCTGCTCGTGCATGGAGATCGCGGTGTTGAGCGCGGTCTGACCGCCGAGGGTGGGCAGGAGGGCGTCGGGGCGCTCCTTGGCGATGATCTTCTCGACGAACTCGGGGGTGATCGGCTCGACGTAGGTGGCGTCGGCGATCTCCGGGTCGGTCATGATCGTGGCCGGGTTGGAGTTGACCAGGATCACCCGCAGGCCCTCGGCCTTGAGGACGCGGCAGGCCTGGGTGCCGGAGTAGTCGAACTCGGCGGCCTGTCCGATGACGATCGGGCCGGAGCCGATGACCAGGACGGACTGGATATCGGTGCGCTTAGGCACGCTCGGCCTCCATCTGGGCGGTTTCCATCAAAGACGTGAAGCGGTCGAAGAGGTACGCGGCGTCGTGCGGGCCCGCGGCCGCCTCGGGGTGGTACTGGACGGAGAAGGCCGGCTGGTCGAGCAGCTGGAGGCCTTCGACGACCTGGTCGTTCAGGCAGACGTGGGAGACCTCGGCGCGCCCGTAGGGCGTGTCGGAGACCTTGTCGAGGGGCGCGTCGACGGCGAAGCCGTGGTTGTGCGCGGTGATCTCGACCTTCCCGGTCGTACGGTCCTGGACCGGCTGGTTGATGCCCCGGTGGCCGTACTTCAGCTTGTAGGTGCCGAAGCCGAGGGCGCGGCCGAGGATCTGGTTGCCGAAGCAGATGCCGAAGAGCGGCGTCCCGCGCTCCAGGACGGCCCGCATGACGGCGACGGGGCCGTCGGCGGTGGCGGGGTCGCCGGGACCGTTGGAGAAGAACACGCCGTCCGGGTTCACCGCGTAGATGTCCTCGGCGGTGGCGGTGGCGGGCAGGACGTGGACCTCGATGCCGCGCTCGGCCATCCGCTGCGGGGTCATGCCCTTGATGCCGAGGTCGACGGCGGCGACGGTGAACCTCTTCTCGCCGATCGCGGGGACGACGTACGCCTCCTTGGTGGCGACCTCGGCGGCGAGGTTCGCGCCCTTCATCTGCGGCTGCGCCTGGACCCTGGCGAGCAGGGTGGCCGCGTCGGCCACCGTGTCGCCGGAGAAGATGCCGACGCGCATGGCGCCGCGCTCGCGCAGGTGGCGGGTGAGGGCGCGGGTGTCGATGCCGGAGATGCCGACGACGCCCTGGCGCTCCAGCTCCTCGTCGAGGGTGCGGGTGGCGCGCCAGTTGGAGGAGACGCGGGCGGGGTCGCGGACGACGTAGCCGGAGACCCAGATGCGGCCGGACTCGGGGTCCTCGTCGTTGACACCGGTGTTGCCGACGTGCGGGGAGGTCATGACCACGACCTGCCGGTGGTACGACGGGTCGGTGAGGGTCTCCTGGTAGCCGGACATGCCGGTGGAGAACACGGCCTCGCCGAAGGTCTCCCCCACGGCCCCGTAGGCGCGGCCGCTGAAGGTGCGGCCGTCCTCCAGGACGAGTACGGCGGGGATCTTGGCGGTCCCCCTGGTGGAGGTCGTCATCGTGCGATGCCTTCCGTCGTGGTTGCGGGGTTCATGGAGTTGATGGCGTCGACCCAGGCGGTGTGCTCGGCCGCCCGGTCGGAGCGGAAGCCGGAGTCGAGCAGGGTGTCGCCGTGCGCCCAGGTGACGACCAGCAGGCCGCCCTCGGCGAGGACCTTGCCGGCGATGCCCTTGTCGAGGCGCGCCTGGCGCAGGGCCTCGGCCGGGACGAAGAAGTCGTTCGCCCCGGGCCGTACGACCGCGAGCCCGGCGTCGGTGAGCGTGAGCTCGACGCGGCTGCGGGTGCCGAGACCGTGGGCGACGATCCGGTCGAGCCACTGCCCGGCGGTCGTGGACCCGTGGTAGCGCCCGCTGAGGGTCAGCTTCGCCGCACCGGCCGTCGGAGGCGCGGTGGGGAGCTCGGGGAGGTCCGACTGGAGGCTGCCGCGCCATTTCCAGCCCTGGCGCATCAGCCAGTACACGAAGGCGATGAAGAGCAGCAGTCCGGCGACCCAGCCGAGCCGTCCGGCCCAGTCGGTCACCTCCGCCGACTTCTGCTCGGCAGCCTCTGCGGCGATTGCGATGAGTGGTGTCACGCCAGCTTCCCGTCCACGACCGTTGCCCGGCCCCGCAGGATGGTGTGGGTGACGCGTCCCGGCAGCTCACGGCCCTCGTAGGGGGTGTTGCGGCTGCGGGAGGCGAAGTCCGCGGGGTCCACGACTCCACGGTAAGCCGGATCGACCAGCGTCAGGTTCGCGGGCTCACCTGCCGAGACGGGTCGTCCGTGGCCCTTGGCCCCTCCGATGCGGGCGGGCGCGAAGGACATGCGGTCGGCGACGCCGGCCCAGTCGAGCAGTCCGGTCTCCACCATCGTCTGCTGGACGACGGAGAGCGCGGTCTCCAGGCCCACCATGCCCATGGCGGCCGCGGCCCACTCGCAGTCCTTGTCCTCGTGCGGGTGGGGGGCGTGGTCGGTGGCGACGATGTCGATCGTGCCGTCGGCCAGCGCCTCGCGCAGCGCGAGGACGTCCTTCTCGGTGCGCAGCGGCGGGTTCACCTTGTAGACCGGGTTGTACGAGCGGACCAGCTCGTCCGTGAGGAGGAGGTGGTGCGGGGTGACCTCGGCGGTGACGTCGATGCCGCGGGACTTGGCCCAGCGGACGATCTCGACGGAGCCGGCGGTGGAGAGGTGGCAGATGTGGACGCGGGAGCCGACGTGCTCGGCGAGGAGGACGTCGCGGGCGATGATCGACTCCTCGGCGACGGCCGGCCAGCCGCCGAGGCCGAGCTGGGCGGAGACGATGCCCTCGTTCATCTGGGCGCCCTCGGTGAGGCGGGGCTCCTGGGCGTGCTGGGCGATGACGCCGCCGAAGGCCTTCACGTACTCCAGGGCGCGGCGCATGATCACGGCGTCGTCGACGCACTTGCCGTCGTCGGAGAAGACGGTGACGCCGGCGGCGGAGTCGTGCATGGCGCCGAGTTCGGCGAGCTTCTTGCCTTCGAGGCCGACGGTGACGGCGCCGATGGGCTGCACGTCGCAGTAGCCGGACTCCTTGCCGAGGCGGTAGACCTGCTCGACGACGCCGGCGGTGTCGGCGACCGGGTGGGTGTTGGCCATGGCGAAGACGGCGGTGTAGCCGCCGGAGGCGGCTGCGCGGGTGCCCGTGAGGACGGTCTCGGAGTCCTCGCGGCCGGGCTCGCGCAGATGGGTGTGGAGGTCGACGAGGCCGGGCAGCAGGATCTGGCCCCGGGCCTCGATCACGGTGGCGCCCTCGGCGGAGAGGTCCGTCCCGGTCCCGGCGATGATCTCGCCGTCGATCAGGACGTCCTGGACCTCGCCGCCCAGCACCTTCGCACCGCGGATAAGGATCTTGCTCATGGTTACTTGTTCTCCTCGGTGCGGGGGGTGGGGGTGGCGGAGTCGTTGCCGCCCAGGAGCAGGTAGAGGACCGCCATCCGGATGGAGACGCCGTTGGCGACCTGCTCGACGACCGTGCAGCGGTCGGAGTCGGCGACCTCGGCGGTGATCTCCATGCCGCGGACCATGGGGCCGGGGTGCATGACGATGGCGTGCTCGGGCATCCTCGCCATCCGGTCGCCGTCGAGCCCGTACCGCCGCGAGTACTCGCGCTCGGTCGGGAAGAAGGCGGCGTTCATCCGCTCTCGCTGCACACGCAGCATCATGACCGCGTCGGATTTCGGCAGCACGCGGTCGAGGTCGTACGAGATCTCGCAGGGCCAGGTCTCGACGCCGACGGGGACCAGGGTGGGCGGGGCCACCAGGGTGACCTCGGCGCCGAGGGTGTGCAGCAGGTCGACGTTGGAGCGGGCGACCCGGCTGTGCAGGACGTCGCCGACGAGCGTGATCCGCTTGCCGGCCAGGTCCTGGCCCAGTCCGGCGTCCCTGCCGACCAGGCGGCGGCGCATGGTGAAGGCGTCCAGAAGGGCCTGGGTGGGGTGCTGGTGGGTTCCGTCGCCCGCGTTGACGACGGGGGCGTCGATCCAGCCGGAGGTGGCGAGGCGATACGGGGCGCCGGAGGCGCTGTGCCGGATGACGACCGCGTCGACGCCCATGGCCTCCAGGGTCTGCGCGGTGTCCTTGAGGGACTCGCCCTTGGAGACGCTGGAGCCCTTGGCCGTGAAGTTGATCACGTCGGCGGAGAGGCGCTTCTCGGCGGCCTCGAAGGAGATCCGGGTCCGGGTGGAGTCCTCGAAGAAGAGGTTGCAGATGGTCCGGCCGCGCAGCGTCGGCAGCTTCCTGATGGGCCGGTCGGCCACCCGGGCCATCTCTTCGGCGGTGTCGAGGATCAGGACGGCGTCGTCGCGGGTGAGGTCGGCGGCCGAGATGAGGTGACGCATCATCGGGGTGTCTCTCCGTCGTGGGGAGGTGTGAGGGCGTGCGGGGGCGCAGGGGTGTGCCCCGGCCCCGCGGGGGGGAAAGCCGGTCCGGCTAGGCGGAGGGCCTGGCACCGAGCAGGACGGTGTCGCGACCGTCCTCCTCGGCGAGCTGGACCTTGACCGTCTCCCGCAGCGACGTGGGGAGGTTCTTGCCGACGTAGTCGGCGCGGATCGGAAGCTCTCGGTGGCCGCGGTCGACGAGGACGGCGAGCTGGACCGCACGGGGGCGGCCGATGTCGCCGAGGGCGTCGAGGGCGGCGCGGATGGTGCGGCCGGAGAAGAGCACGTCGTCGACGAGGACGACGAGGCGGCCGTCGATGCCGTCACCGGGGATCTCGGTGCGGCCGATGGCGCGCGCCGGCTTCATCCGCAGGTCGTCCCGGTACATGGTGATGTCGAGGGACCCGACCGGGATCTTGGCGCCGGTGATCGATTCGAGCTTCTCGGCGAGTCGGCGGGCGAGGAAGACACCGCGGGTGGGAATGCCGAGGAGGACCACGTCGTCGGCGCCCTTGGCGCGCTCGACGATCTCGTGGGCGATGCGGGTCAGGACCCGCGCGATGTCGGGGGCCTCGAGAACGGGCCGCGCGTCGTCGCCGTACTGCTGCTGGGTGTCCATGAAGAAACGGACCTCCTTCTCCGCCTCACGGGACGGCTCTTAAAGGACGTCGGATTTGCGACGTCAACGTTACCAGGGACGGACGGACGCCGTGCGCGCACCCCCGTCGCCGTTCCGGGCGCCGTCCCCCGCGAGGGGGCGGTACGGACCTTTCGGCTTGACGGGTAGGTGTAACGCTGCGTAACCTCACAGTGAGTTACCAGCCGCGCGGCGCAGCCGCATGTCGTCACAGCGTCCGGGAGCGTTATGTCCAGCGAATACGCAAAGCAGCTCGGGGCCAAGCTCCGGGCCATCCGCACCCAGCAGGGTCTCTCCCTCCACGGGGTGGAGGAGAAGTCCCAGGGCCGCTGGAAGGCCGTCGTGGTGGGATCGTACGAGCGCGGCGACCGCGCGGTGACCGTGCAGCGTCTTGCCGAGCTGGCCGACTTCTACGGGGTGCCGGTGCAGGAGCTCCTGCCGGGCACGACCCCGGGCGGGGCCGCCGAGCCGCCGCCGAAGCTGGTCCTGGACCTGGAGCGGCTGGCGCACGTCCCGCAGGAGAAGGCCGGCCCGCTCCAGCGCTACGCGGCGACGATCCAGTCGCAGCGCGGCGACTACAACGGCAAGGTGCTGTCGATCCGTCAGGACGACCTCCGCACCCTCGCCGTCATCTACGACCAGTCCCCCTCGGTCCTCACCGAGCAGCTGATCAGCTGGGGCGTGCTCGACGCGGACGCACGCCGCGCGGTCGCCCACGAGGAGAACTGACCCCTTACGAGGGCAGAGAAGAAACGTAACGCCGGGCTCCTGGACGTCAGCTGACGTCCAGGAGCCCGGCGCTTTTCGTGCCCACCGGCGCCCACCATCCGGCATCCGGCATCCGGCATCCGGCATCCGGCATCCGGCATCCGACGGAAGCCGAGGGGGGCACAGCACCCGGCAGACCGAAGGGGCCCGCAGCACGAGTGCTGCGGGCCCCTTCGACCGCCGGTGACGTCCACCGGCCCGGACGACTCAGGCGTCGGTGTCCCGGCGCAGACGCGGCTTCAAGTCCTTGAAGCGCGCCAGCAGACCGTTGACGAAGGTAGGGGACTCGTCCGTGGAGAACTCCTTGGCGAGCTGCACCGCCTCGTCGATCGCCACCGCGTCCGGCGTCCCGTCCTCCCAGATCAGCTCGTAGGCGCCGAGGCGCACGATGTTCCGGTCGGCGACGGGCATCCGGTCGAGGTCCCAGTCCACCGCGTAGGTCGCGATGAGCTCGTCGATCCGCGCCACGTGTGCCGCGTACCCCTCGACCAGTTGCATGGTGAAGTCGCTCACCGGCGGCTGGCGGTCGTCCGACCGCGCGTGCCGGACCTGGTCCGCCAGGACCTCCTGGACGGAGGCGTCACGCTGGTCGGCCTCGAAGAGGATCTGGAAGGCGCGCTTGCGGGCCTTGCTCCGAGCGGCCACGGTTAGTCGTTCACCCGGCCGAGGTAGTCGCTGGTGCGGGTGTCGACCTTGACCTTCTCACCGGTGGTGATGAAGAGCGGGACCTGGATCTCGTGGCCGGTCTCCAGCTTGGCGGGCTTGGTGCCGCCGGTGGAGCGGTCGCCCTGGACGCCCGGGTCGGTGTGCTCGATCGTCAGCACGACGGCGGCGGGGAGCTCGACGTAGAGCACCGAGCCCTCGTGCTGGGCGACGGAGGCGGTGAAGCCCTCGATCAGGAAGTTGGCGGCGTCGCCGACGGCCTTGCGCTCGACCATGAGCTGGTCGTAGGTCTCCATGTCCATGAAGACGAAGTAGTCGCCGTCCATGTAGGAGAACTGCATGTCGCGGCGGTCGATGGTGGCCGTCTCGACCTTCACACCGGCGTTGAAGGTCTTGTCGACGACCTTGCCGGACAGCACGTTCTTGAGCTTGGTGCGCACGAAGGCCGGGCCCTTGCCGGGCTTGACGTGCTGGAACTCGACGACGGACCAGAGCTGGCCGCCTTCGAGCTTGAGCACCATGCCGTTCTTGAGGTCGTTCGTGGAAGCCACGGTTGCGGAATCTCCTGGACTGACGTGGGACCGTGGAGGCGTACGCGCCTTACAGCGCGAGCAGCTCCTTGGTCGTGATGGTGAGTAGCTCGGGTCCGCCGTCCGCCTCCTGGCGTACGACGAGCGTGTCATCGATCCGGACCCCGCCCCGGCCCGGGAGGTGGACCCCCGGTTCGACGGTGACCGGCACACAAGCGTCCAGTTTACCCATGGCCGAGGGTGAGAGCTGCGGGTCCTCGTCGATTTCGAGCCCCACACCGTGCCCGGTGAGGGGTACGGCGGCCTCCGCGTGCCCCGCCGCGTCCAGGATCTGACGGGCCGCCCGGTCCACGTCCCGGTACCCGGCACCCGGTACGAGCGACTCCCGTCCGGCCCGCTGAGCGGCGAAGACGAGCTCGTACAGCTCGATCTGCCAGTCCGCGGGCGTCGTACCGATGACGAAGGTACGGCCGATCTCGCACCGGTAGCCGCGGTAGTCGGCCCCGAGGCAGACGGAGAGGAAATCACCCTCCTCGACCCGGCGGTCGGTCGGCCGGTGCCCGCGCCGTCCGGAGTGCGGGCCGGTCGCCACCGAGGTGGGGAATGCGGCGCCGTCGGCACCGTGGTCGACCAGCCGCCGCTCCAGCTCCAGGGCGAGATGGCGTTCGGTCCGGCCCACCAGGATCGACTCGAGCAGCTCACCGAGGGCCTGGTCGGCGATCTCGGCGGCGATCCGGAGGCAGGCGATCTCGTCCTCGTCCTTGACGATCCTGAGCTGCTCGACGGCGCAGGCGAGGTCGGTGAGACGCAATCCGGGCGAGACGGAGCCCATGGCCCGGTACCGGGCCACCGTCAGGTCGTGCTCCTCGACGGCGAGCGCGTCGGCGCCTGACCGGAGGGCGTGGCCGACGGCGGCGACGGCCGGATCCCCGCCGCCGGTGGGCAGGACCTGTCGGCGGAGCAGTTCGTCGAGCCGTCCGTCGGCCGGCTCGCCACCGGGGGCCACGGAGCAGAGCAGGACGTCCGCGTCGGGCTCCGGTCCGACGAGGAGGACGGCGCCGGGAGGCGAACCGCCCGCCAGGTAGCGGACGTTGGCGGGGCGGGAGACCAGGGCCGCCGGGCTGCCCGCGGCCGCGCACCGATCGCGCAGCCGTACACGGCGGTCCGCATACACCTCTGACATGCTCCGAGCGTACGAGCAGCGGGCCGCGGTGGCCTGTTCAGCACGGCCGACCGGGCAGCGACGCCCGGTCGGCCGAGGCTCACCAGGTGGGCGGGCTGGCGATCGCGCGGGCCAGCACGTCGTCGAGGACGCGGGCGGTGGTCTCGACGTCGTACGTGGAGTTGTCGATGATCGGCAGGCCCGAGCCGTACCAGCCGGCCATCCGGCCGTGGATGGCGGCGACCTCCTCGTCCGAGAGGCGCCGGTTCCCGCTGCGCTCGGCGTTGCGCTCCAGGACGACCTCCAGGCCGGGCAGGAGCACGACCGGGAGCAGGCCGGGGCCGACGTGGCGCTTCCAGCCCCCGAGGCCCACCACGGGCCGGTCGGGGAAGACGGCGTCGTCGACGATGCAGGAGATCCCGTTGGCGAGGAAGTTGCGCGCGGCGAAGCCGCAGGTGCGGCGGGCGAGCCGGTACTGCGCCTCGGAGTGCTCGTTCCACCCGGTCTGCGGGTCGGCGAAACCGGAGCAGACCCACTCGCGGACGTCGTCGAGGCTGATGTGCGCGGTGGGCACGCGGCGGCGCTGCGCCCAGTGCCGGGCGACGGTCGTCTTGCCCGCCCCTGCGGGACCGATGAGCAGGACGGCGAGGGTCGCCGCGCCCGTACCGACGCCGTGCTCGCCGGGGGGCGCGAGCGGCGCGCTCACGGGCGGCAGCGGCACGTGGCCGGTGGGGTCCGCACGGTGGGGGCCCCCGACGGGGTACTGCGACGCGCCGGAGTGCGGCGGTACGGCTCCGGGCGCCGCGGCCCAGCCGGGCGCTCCCGGCTGCGCGGGGGGCGGTGACGGCGCCGCGTGCGGGGGCCTGGGGGCCCCGGCCTGCACGGCCGGGTGCACACCGAGCCGCGGCCCGGCCGTCGGGCTCTGGTGCGGGGCGCCGGACGGCGGCGGAGGCACGAGCGGACGCGCGCCGACGGCCCCGCCCTCCGCCCTTGAGGCGGGAGACAGGCCGGGTCCGGGGTTGGGTCCCTGAGCAGGGCCGGGGCCGGGACCCTGGCTGGGGCCGGGACCGGGGCCGGGACCCTGGCTGGGGCCGGGACCGGGGCCCTGAGCAGGGGCGGGACCGGCACCAGGGCCCTGCCCGGGACCGGGGTGGGGTCCTTGTCCGGGGCCGGGACCATGACCGAGGCCGGGACCCTGGCCGGGACCATGACCGAGGCCCTGTCCGAGGCCGGGACCGGGGCTCTGTCCGAGACCGGGGCCCTGGCCAGGGCCCTGACCAAGGGCGGGGCCCTGGGCGTGAGCCTGGGCGTGGCCCTGGCTCGGCGCCTGGCCCGATTGCTCGGGGGGTGGCAGCGGACCCCCCACTGCGTGCTGCATCCGGTGCCACTCCGTCTCGTACGCCTGATGTATCCGGTGCGCCGGAACGTTACCGCCCCCGGCCCCCACGAGGGGAACGGCCGGGGACGCCCCCTGGTGCCCTGTCAGCCGGACAGTTCCTCGGCGAGCGCCCTCAGGGCGAGCCGGTAGGAACCGATCCCGAACCCGGCGACCGTACCGGTCGCCACGGCCGCGACGACCGAGGTGTGCCGGAACTCCTCCCGGGCGTACGGGTTCGAGATGTGGACCTCGATCAGCGGGGCGGTCCGCTGGGCGGCGGCGTCCCTCATCCCGTACGAGTAGTGCGTGAACGCCCCGGGGTTGATGACGACCGGCGTCGAGGTGTCCGCCGCCTCGTGGAGCCAGCGGATCATCTCGCCCTCGTCGTTCGTCTCCCGCACCTCGACGTCGAAGCCGAGCTCCGCGCCGAGGGTGCGGCAGGAGTCGACGAGTCCCTTGTACGACGTGGCGCCGTAGATGTCGGGCTCGCGCGAGCCGAGCCGGCCCAGGTTGGGGCCGTTGAGCACCAGGACCGCACGGGGCTCGCTCACGCGGACACCTCGCCGTACGCCGCGATCAGGACGGCCGGGTCGGGACCCTCCAGGACGGTGGGCCTGCCGATCCCGTCGAGCACGATGAAGCGCAACAGGTCGCCGCGGGACTTCTTGTCCACCCGCATGGTCTCCAGGAGCTTGGGCCACTGGTCGCCGCGGTAGGTGAGCGGGAGGCCGACGGACTCCAGGATCGCGCGGTGCCGGTCGGCGGTCGCGTCGTCGAGCCGCCCGGCGAGCCGGCCGAGTTCGGCGGCGAAGACCATGCCGACGGAGACGGCGGCGCCGTGGCGCCACTTGTACCGCTCGTTCTTCTCGATGGCGTGGGCGAGGGTGTGGCCGTAGTTGAGGATCTCGCGGCGGCCGGACTCCTTGAGGTCGCCGGAGACGACCTCCGCCTTCACCCTGATCGAGCGGACGAGCAGCTCGGCGGTGTGCGGCCCGGTCGGGGTGCGGGCGGCCTCCGGGTCCTCCTCGATGAGGTCGAGGATGACCGGGTCGACGATGAACCCGGCCTTGATGATCTCCGCGAGACCGCTGACGTAGTCGTGCACCGGCAGCGAGTCCAGGGCCGCCAGGTCGCAGAGGACGCCGGCGGGCGGGTGGAAGGCACCGACGAGGTTCTTGCCCTCGGCGGTGTTGATGCCCGTCTTGCCGCCGACGGCCGCGTCGACCATGGCGAGGACGGTGGTCGGTACGGCGATCCAGCGCACGCCCCGCAGCCAGGTCGCGGCCACGAAGCCGGCCAGGTCGGTGGTGGCGCCGCCGCCGACGCCCACGACGACGTCGCTGCGGGTGAAGCCGGTCTGGCCGAGCGCCTTCCAGCAGTAGGCGGCGACCTCGACGGTCTTGGCCTCCTCGGCGTTCGGCACCTGGATGGCGACCGCCTCGTACCCCTGGTCGGCGAGGTCGGCGCGGAGGGCCTCACCCGTGTCGGCGAGCGCCTCAGGGTGGATCACGGCGACCCGCTTGGCCTGGGTGCCGATCAGTCCCGGGAGCTCACCGAGCAGCTGCCGGCCGACCAGCACCTCGTACGGATCCGTGCCCGCGCTGCCCGCGACCTGGATACGGGTCACTGCCTGGTCCGTCGTCATGCGTCCTTCTTCAGATCCAGTGCCGCGAGGACCGCGTCCGCGACCTCTTCCGGGGTGCGGTCGTCGGTGGCGACGACGGCCCGCGCGACTTCGGTGTACAGGTGACGGCGTGCCTCCATCAGCTCGCGCCACTGGCGGCGCGGGTTGACGGCGAGCAGCGGCCGCGCGGTGTTGAGGCCGACGCGCCGGACGGCCTCGTCGACGTCCATCGAGAGGTACGCGACCGGCAGCCCGGCGAGCAGGGCGCGGGTTCCGGCGTCGAGGACCGCGCCGCCGCCGAGGGCGAGGACGCCCTCGTGCCCGGTGAGGGCCGCGGCGACCGCGTCCCGTTCCAGGGCGCGGAAGTGGTCCTCGCCGTCCTCGACGAAGATGTCGGAGATCTCGCGTCCCTCGGCGGCGACGATGTCGGCGTCGGTGTCCCGGTAGGGCGCGCCGAGCCGTTCGGCCAGGAGCGCGCCCACCGTGGACTTGCCGGAGCCCATGGGCCCGACGAGGACGACCAGGGGACCGGCGGTCACCGGATGCGGAGGTTGTCGAGGTACGACCGCACGTTGCGGCGGGTCTCCGGGACACTGTCGCCGCCGAACTTCTCGACGACGGCGTCCGCGAGGACCAGGGCGACCATGGCCTCGGCGACGATGCCGGCGGCGGGGACGGCGCACACGTCGGAGCGCTGGTGGTGGGCCTGGGTGGCCTCGCCGGTGACGACGTCGACGGTGGCGAGGGCGCGCGGGACGGTCGCGATGGGCTTCATCGCGGCGCGGACGCGCAGCAGTTCACCGGTGGTCAGACCGCCCTCGGTGCCGCCGGAGCGGCCGGTGGTGCGCCTGAGGCCGTCCTCGGTCCTCACGATCTCGTCGTGGGCCTGGGAGCCGGGCACGCGGGCGAGGTCGAAGCCGTCGCCGACCTCGACGCCCTTGATGGCCTGGATGCCCATGAGGGCGGCGGCGAGGCGGGCGTCGAGGCGCCGGTCCCAGTGCACGTGCGAGCCGAGGCCGACGGGCACGCCGTAGGCGAGGACCTCGACGACACCGCCGAGGGTGTCGCCGTCCTTGTGGGCCTGGTCGATCTCGGCGACCATCGCCTTCGACGCGTCGGCGTCGAGACAGCGGACCGGGTCGGCGTCGAGCTTCTCGACGTCGGCGGGGGTCGGGTGGACGCCGTACGGCGCCTTGGCGGCGGCCAGCTCGACGACGTGCGAGACGATCTCGATGCCCGCGGCCTCCTTGAGGAAGGAGCGGGCGACGGCGCCGAGGGCGACCCTGGCCGCGGTCTCCCGGGCGCTGGCGCGCTCCAGGATCGGCCGGGCCTCGTCGAAGCCGTACTTCTGCATGCCGGCGAGGTCGGCGTGGCCGGGCCGGGGCCGGGTCAGGGGGGCGTTGCGGCCCGTCTCCTTGAGCTCGGCGGGGTCGACCGGGTCGGCCGACATGACCTTCTCCCACTTGGGCCACTCGGTGTTGCCGATCATGACGGCGACCGGGGAGCCGAGGGAGAGCCCGTGCCGGACGCCACCGAGGAAGGTGATCTCGTCCTGCTCGAACTTCATCCGGGCGCCGCGCCCATAGCCGAGACGCCGCCGCGCGAGGTGGTCCGCCACCAGCTCAGTGGTGACCGGGACACCGGCGGGAAGACCCTCCAGCGTCGCGACCAGCGCGGGTCCGTGGGATTCCCCAGCGGTCAGCCAACGCAACCTGCTCAACGATGCTCCTCATGCTCGCGCCTGGGCACTGCGACGACGCGGCCGGGTGCGCGGCCCTGGCCCGCCACTCCCGATCCTCCCACGTCCGGGGCGACCACTTGGTCGCCGGTCCAGCTATCGGACGCGGGTCTCGTCCTCCTGGCCGGTCTCCTCGTCCGCCGGGGCGGTGGAGGAGCGTTTCCGCAGCCAGGAGAGGAAGCCGTACGCCACGGTCGAGCCGAAGAGGCCGAGGACGGTGTACCTCGCCCAGGCCGGCAGGTCGCTGAAGAACCCCACGTACAGAAAGCGCACCACGTCGAAAGCGGCGTCCCACTTGGACGCCAGCACCAGTTCCCCGCCCATGTCCCCCGTACTTCCCCCTGCGGCTCCGGCGGTCCCCCGGCGCCGCTCCGAGCCTACCGGGCGCTCAGTGCCCGCTCCCCCGCCGCCCGCATGGCCGCGAGCGGCGCCCGCGGCGCGCCCGTCATCTGCTCGACCTGGAGGACGGCCTGGTGGACGAGGAGGTCGAGGCCGCCGACGACCTTGCCGCCGCGGTCGGACCAGGCGGCGGCGAGCGCCGTCGGCCAGGGGTCGTAGAGGACGTCGAAGAGGGTGCCGACGCTGTCGGGGACGGCGGTCGCCAGCGCGTTCGTCGTCCCCGCGGGGGTGGTCGCGACGACCAGCGGCGCGGCGAACGCCTCCGCCGCGTCGTCCCAGTCGGCGGTCCGGACGTCCACGCCGAGCCGCTCGCCCCAGCCGCGCATCTCCTCGGCCCGCGCCTCACTCCGTACGTACGCGGTCACGGGCCCGGCGCAGATCCGGGCGATCGCGGCGAGCGCGGAGGAGGCGGTGGCGCCGGCGCCGAGGATCGCCGCCGACTCCACCTTCTCGACGTTCCGCTCGCGCAGGGCGGCGATCATGCCGGGGATGTCGGTGTTGTCGCCGACCCGCCGGCCGTCCTCGCCAAGGACGACGGTGTTGACGGCCTCCACCGACGCGGCCGTGTCGCTGATCTCGTCGAGCAACGGGATGATCGCCCGCTTGAGAGGCATGGTCAGCGAGAGGCCCGCCCAGCTGTCGTCCAGCTCGCCCACGAAGCCGGACAGCCCGGCCTCGTCGACCTCGAACCGGTCGTACGACCAGCCGTCGAGGCCCAGCTCGGCGTACGCGGCCCGGTGCAGGACCGGGGAGAGCGAGTGGGCGATCGGCGAACCGAGGACGGCCGCGCGGCGGCCCGTCTCACTGGTTCGTGCTGGCATTGAACTTGTCCTTCAGCTTGAGGAAGTCGGCATGCGTCTTGGCGAACTCGGTCTTGTTCATGCCGTCCGTGGCCACGAAGTAGATCCAGCCGTCGCTCGTGGGGCTGAGCATGGCGGCCAGCGCCTCGTTGCCCGGGTTGCCGATCGGCCCCGGCGGTAGTCCCTTGTGCTTGTACGTGTTGTACGGGTCGGTGTTGGTGCGGGTCTCCTTCTCGGAGATCTTGATCTCGCTCTGACCCTTCAGGTAGTTGAGGGTCGAGTCGAACTGGAGCAGCTGGTACGTCTCCCGGTTGTCGGGCTGGAGACGGTTGTAGACGACCTCGGACATCTTGCGGAAGTCGTCGTGCGTCTTGCCCTCCGCCTGCACCAGGCTCGCGACCGTGACGAGTTCCCACGGGCCCTTGACGCCCAGCTCCTGCGCCTTCGCGTCCAGGTCGAGCTTCCCGTACTCCTGGTTCGCGCGGGAGACCATCTTGCGGAGTGCGTCCTCCGGCTTGCTGTTCTTGGCGACCGGGTAGCTCGCCGGGAAGAGGAATCCTTCCAGCGGGTCCTTGACGTCCTTGTGGTTCTTGGCCCAGTCCGGCAGGCCCAGGGAGTCCGCCTTCGCGCGGGCGATCTCCTTGGTGGTGCCCGGCTTGAGGTCGAGGCGCTTGTCGAGGGTGTCGTACACCCAGGTGTTGCGCTTGCCCTCGGGGATGACGAAGTTGGCCTGGCTCGCCGGATTGAGCATCAGCGCGACGGCGCTGTCCGCCGACATCTCCTTCTTCAGCGTGTAGACGCCCGCCTGGATCGTCCTGCCCTTGGGGTTCTGGGACTGCGCGGCGACGAACGCGTCGACGCTCTTCACGACGCCGGCCTTCTTCAGGATGTTGCCGATGTCGTAACCGAGCGCCCCACGCGGGATCTCGACCTGGATCTCGCCGGTGCCGCCGCCCGCGTAGTCGGGCGCCTCCCCGAACTGGCCCTGCCAGAACTGGTAGCCGAAGTAGCCGACGCCGCCGACGCCGCCGGCCAGGACGAGGGCGACGACCAGGCAGGCCACGCCGTTCTTGCCGTTGCGCTTCTTCGCCTTGCTGCGGCGGTCGCGGTCGCCGCCGCGCGAGCCCCGGCCGGGGGCCGGCTCGTCGTCGTAGTCGTCGTCCGGGTCGTCCTCACCCGTGAAGAAGGGGTGCTTCTCCTCCTCCGGCTCAGGCCGGGACTCCTCCTCCGGGGCCCAGTCGATCACCGGCTCCGGCGGGTTCTGCCGGTGGCCGGGGGGCTGGGGCGGCGGGTACGCCTCGGGGGTGCCGTAGAGGTCGGGGTTCTGGCCGCCGTACGGATCGGCCGGAGGCGAGCCGTAGGCCATCGCCGCCTGGCCGCTCTCCCAGCTGCCGTCGTACTGCTGTCCGAGGTGCCCGGGCGTGTCGTAACCGCCCTGGTACTCCGCCCCGTACTGCTGCTGCTCATACGACTGCTGGTACTGGTGAGCCTGCGCCGGCTGCTGGTACTGCGGGTCCACGTACCCCTGCGGCTGCTGCTCGTACTGCTGCGCATGCTGCTGCTGGTACGGGTCACCCTCGTATCCCTGGCCGCCCTGAGTACCCTGACCACCCTGGCCGTACGGGTCCTCGTAGCCCTGTCCGCCGTGCCCGTACTGGCTCGCCTGCTGCGGATCCGGGTACTGCTGCTGGCCCTCCCACCCCTGGTCCCCGTAGAGCGGGTCCCCGGGGTGCCACGGTTCGGAGCCGGGGCTCCGGCCATACTCAGTCATCGATCCCCAAACAGCCGCGAGGCTTCCGGACGATCCGCCTCTACGTAGTGCGGCAGCTGTTCGAACACCGCCGCATCGCGCGGAACGTTACCGTATCGCGATCAGATGACCACTTCGACGCCCTCGCCGGGCGGATTACCTGATACCCGTTCGGACTCAAGAGCGTTCTGCAGGATGATCACAGCGGCGGCCTGGTCGATGACGGACCGCCCCTTCTTCGCCTTCACTCCCGAGGCCCGCAGGCCCTGCGTGGCCGTCACGGTCGTCATCCGCTCGTCCACGAGGCGGACGGGTACGGGCGCGATCCCGCGCGCCATCTCCCCGGCGAAGGCACGGACCTTGGTCGCGGCCGGGCCCTCCCGCCCGCTGAGCGAGCGGGGCAGACCCACGATGACCTCGATCGGCTCGTACTCCTCGACGATCTGGCGGAGCCGCCGGTGGGCGGCCGGGACGTCACGTCCCGGCACGGTCTCCACCGGGGTGGCGAGGACCCCGTCGGGGTCGCACGAGGCGACCCCGATCCGGGCGTCCCCGACGTCCACCGCGATGCGGCGGCCGCGGCGCATCGTCACGCCGTCTCCGTCACGAGGCGCTCGACGGCGGCGATGGCCTCGCCGACGGCGCCCGGGTTCTGGCCGCCGCCCTGGGCGACGTCCGGCTTGCCGCCGCCACCGCCACCGAGGGTCTTGGCGGCGGTACGGACCAGCTCACCGGCCTTGAGGCCGCGCTCGCGGGCGGCCTCGTTGGTGGCGATGACCGTGAGCGGCTTGCCGTTGACCGTGGTGAACAGGGCGACGACGGCCGGGCGGCCGCCCGAGATGCGGCCCCGCACGTCGAGGACCAGCCTGCGCAGGTCGTCGGCGCCGGTGCCGTCCGGGACCTGCCCGGTGACGACGGCGACGCCGCGGATGTCCTGGGCGGAGTCGACGAGGCCGGCGGCGGCCTGGAGGACCTTCTCCGCACGGAACTTCTCGATCTCCTTCTCGGCGTCCTTCAGCTTGCCGAGCATGGTGGAGATCTTCTCCGGCAGCTCCTCCGGACGCCCCTTGACCAGCTCCTGGAGCTGGGCGACGACCGTGTGCTCCCTGGCCAGGAAGTTGTACGCGTCGACACCGACGAGGGCCTCGATACGGCGCACGCCGGAGCCGATGGAGGACTCGCCGAGCAGCTTCACCAGACCCAGCTGGGCGGTGTTGTGGACGTGCGTACCGCCGCACAGCTCCTTGGAGAAGTCGCCGATGGTGACGACCCGGACCTTCTCGCCGTACTTCTCACCGAACTCGGCGATGGCGCCCTGACGCTTGGCCTCGTCGATCGGCATGACCTCGGCGTGGACCTCCAGCTCGCGCGAGAGGACCTCGTTGATCTTCTGCTCGACGTCGGTGAGGACCGCGCCCGGCACGGCGTTCGGCGAACCGAAGTCGAAGCGGAAGCGACCGGGCTGGTTCTCGGAGCCGGCCTGGGCGGCCGTCGGACCGAGGGCGTCGCGCAGCGCCTGGTGGGTGAGGTGGGTGGCCGAGTGGGCGCGGGCGATGGCCCGGCGGCGGCGCACGTCGATGGCGGCGTAGGCCGTGGCGCCCACGGTCACCTCGCCGACCTGCACGGAACCCTTGTGCACGGACACACCGGGGACCGGCTGCTGGACGTCACGGATGTCGATGACCGCGCCGCTGTGCAGCCTGATCCGGCCCTGGTCGGCGATCTGGCCGCCGCCCTCGGCGTAGAAGGGGGTGCGGTCGAGGACGACCTCGACCTCGTCGCCCTCGGAGGCGGCAGGCGAGGGGACGCCGTTGACGAGGAGACCGACGACGGTGCTCTCGCCCTCGGTGTTGGTGTAGCCGGTGAACTCGGTGGCGCCGTTTCCGTCGGCGATCTCCCGGTACGCGGTCATGTCGGCGTGCCCGGTCTTCTTGGCCTTGGCGTCGGCCTTGGCGCGCTCCCGCTGCTCCTTCATCAGGCGGCGGAAGCCGTCCTCGTCCACCGAGAGGCCCTGTTCGGAGGCCATCTCCAGGGTGAGGTCGATCGGGAAGCCCCAGGTGTCGTGGAGCAGGAACGCCTTGTCGCCGGAGAGGATCGTGCCGCCGGCGGCCTTGGTCTCGGTGACGGCGGTGTCGAGGATGTTGGTGCCGCCCTTGAGGGCCTTCAGGAAGGCGGCCTCTTCGGCGAGGGCGACGGTCTCGACGCGCCTGCGGTCGGTGACGAGCTCCGGGTACTGCTCGCCCATCGTGTTGATCACGGTGTCCACGAGTTCCTGGACGACCGGACCGGTGGCGCCGAGCAGACGCATGTTGCGGACGGCGCGGCGCATGATGCGGCGCAGCACGTAGCCGCGGCCCTCGTTGCCGGGGGTGACGCCGTCGCCGATGAGCATCACGGAGGTGCGCATGTGGTCGGCGACCACGCGGAGCGAGACGTCGCTCTCGTGGGACGTGCCGTAGTCGACGCCGGTGAGCTCGGTGGCCTTGTCGATGACGACCTTGAGGGTGTCCGTCTCGTACATGTTCTGGACGCCCTGGAGGATCATCGCCAGGCGCTCGAGACCGAGGCCCGTGTCGATGTTCTTCGACGGCAGCTCGCCGAGGATCGGGAAGTCGTCCTTGCCGGAGCCCTCACCGCGCTCGTACTGCATGAAGACGAGGTTCCAGATCTCGACGTACCGCTCGTCGTTGACGGCCGGGCCGCCCTCGACACCGAAGTCGGGGCCGCGGTCGTAGTTGATCTCGGAGCACGGGCCACAGGGGCCGGGGACGCCCATCGACCAGTAGTTGTCCTTCTTGCCGAGGCGCTGGATGCGCTCGGCGGGGACGCCGACGACGTCGCGCCAGATCTGCTCGGCCTCGTCGTCCTCCTGGTAGACCGTGATCCAGAGCTTCTCCGGCTCCAGCCCGTAGCCGCCGTGCTCCACCGAGGAGGTCAGCAGCTCCCAGGCGAGCTTGATGGCGCCTTCCTTGAAGTAGTCGCCGAAGGAGAAGTTGCCGCACATCTGGAAGAACGTGCCGTGGCGGGTGGTCTTGCCGACCTCTTCGATGTCCGGCGTGCGCACGCACTTCTGCACGCTGGAGGCGCGCGAGAAGGGCGGCTTGACCTCGCCCAGGAAGTAGGGCTTGAAGGGCACCATGCCGGCGGGGACGAGCAGCAGAGTCGGGTCGTCCGCGATGAGCGACGCCGAAGGGACGACGGTGTGCCCGCGCTCCTCGAAGAAGCTCAGCCAGCGGCGGCGGATTTCAGCCGACTCCATCAGTGGTCCTCATTCCGGTTGTACGAGATCGTGGGGATGGAACGCGTCGTGGTCGGGCGCGCGGTGGGATCGAGCGCGGCCCTGCGACGGGGTGGCGGAAGCTCGTGGTCCTGGTCGACGGCTGCGTCCAGGCCGAGCGCCTCGCCCAGCTCGGCCTCGCGCTGGACCATGCCGGCCCTCACGTCGAGGGCGAAGTCCCTGAGGCGGTGGCCGGTCTCGATCGCCTTGTTCGCCGCCTGGGCCGCGAGGCTCTCGGGGGTCAGCTGCTTGAGCTTCCGGTTGACCTTGGTGGTGGCCCACACGCCGGCGGCTGCGCCGGCCGTGAACCAGAACGTACGGCGGAACATCGCGGCTCAGCCCTTCTGCTTCCGGCGTCGGGAGGACGGCACGGTACGGCCGACGATCACAGTACGGCGCGAGCGGGCGCGCGGCACGTCCTCGCCGTCCCCGCTCCGGCCGAGCGCCTTGCGCACGCCGTAGCCGAAGGCGGCCACCTTGACGAGCGGGCCGCCGAAGGCGGTGGCGACGGTGGAGGAGAGCGCGGAGGCGTTGGAGGTGACCTCCTGGACGTCCGAGGCGATGGCGTCGACCCGGTCGAGCTGGGTCCGCGCGGAGCGCACCGTCGCGGAGGCGTCCGCGAGCAGGGGCACGGCCTGCTCGGTCACGTCCGCCACCAGCCTGGTGGTCGCCCTGAGCGTCTGCGCCAACCTCACCAGCACCACGGCGAGGAAGGAGACCAGGATCGCCCAGAAGACGGCCACCAGAATCCCGGCAACCTCTCCACCGGTCACTCTGCACCGCTCTCTGCTGTCGTCGGGCCTTTGCGAAAAGTCGTTCCACGACCCTATCGCGCCCGGGCTCTCCCGCCGTACCGCATTACCGCCCGTGGGAGGGGAGTTGCGGGAACCGATTGTACGGAGAGCGTCCCGGTGAGTACGCTCCGTGTCCCATGCGACGCAGCAATCTCCCGGCGGAGCTGAACCGGTTCGTCGGCCGGTCCGCAGAGCAGGCCGCACTGACGGCGCTCCTCGAAGAGTCCCGCCTCGTCACGGTCGTGGGTGTGGGCGGGGTCGGCAAGACCCGGCTCGCGCTGCGCGCTGCCACGGCCGCGCAGAAACGCTACAGCGACGGGGTACGGCTGGCCGAGCTCGCGGCCCTCCGGGACCCCGGACTCATCGAGTACGCCCTGGCCGAGGCGCTCGGCCTGACCGACCACACCCCGAGGGCCCCGCGCGAGATCCTCCTCGACCATCTCGCGGAGCGGCGACTGCTCCTCGTCGTCGACGGTTTCGAGCACCTCGTGGAGCACTGCGCCCCGCTGGTACGGGAGATCCTCGCGCACGCCCCCGGGCTCACCGTCCTCGCGGTCGGCCGCCGGCCCCTGCGCGTGGCGGGCGAGACCGTGTTCCCGCTGGCGCCGCTGGACGAGGCGGACGCGGTGACCCTGCTCGCGGAACGGGCGGCGGAGGCGGGCGCGCCGACTCCGCCGGCCGACGAGGACGCCGCTCACGAGCTGTGCCGACGCCTCGACGGGATCCCGCTCGCCCTGGAACTGGCGGCCGGGCGGCTCCCCCTCCTCTCCGCCGGACAGATGCTGCTGCGCCTCGACGACCGCTTCCGGCTGCTCACGGACGGCGCGCGGGGGGCGCTCCCCCGCCATCAGACGCTGCGCACGGCCATCGGCTGGAGCCACGAGCTGTGCACCCCGGAGGAACGGCTCCTCTGGGCGCGGCTCTCGGTGTTCCCCGGCCCCTTCGACCTGGAGGCCGTGGAGTACGTGTGCGGGGGCCGGGAGCTGCCGCCGGAGCGGATCCTGAATCTGCTCGGCGGACTGCTCGCGCAGTCGCTGCTCACCCGGGAGGACACTCCCCTCGGTCCCTCCTACCGGATGCTCGACACGGTCGCCGCGTACGGGGCGGAGTGGCTGGCGGCGCTCCACGACACGGAGCGGATGCGGCGGCGGCACCGTGACTGGTACATGGGCCTGGCCACCTGGTGCGAGCTGGAGTGGTTCAGCCCGCGCCAGCCGGAGGTGGCGGCCCTCACGGAGGCGGCGCTGCCGCATCTGCGGGCGGCCCTGGAGCTGTGTCTCGAACTCCCCGAGGACGCGCATCTCGCCCAGCACCTGGCGGGCACGCTCTGGTTCGCGTGGGTGGGCTGCGGGCGTCTCTCGGAGGGCCGGCACTGGCTTGGGCGTGCGCTGGCGCTGGAGTCCGGGCACGAGGAGGCGCGGCTGAAGGCGCTGTGGGTCCTCGGGTACGTGGCGGTGCTGCAGGGGGACGGTACGGCGGCGGTGGCGGCGCTGCACGAGTGCGGGGAGCGGGCGCGGTCCTCGCGGAACCCGCTGGCGGAGGCGTACGCGACGCACCGGATGGGCTGTCTCGCGCTGCTCACGGACGACATGCCGCGGGCCGAGGAGCTGATCGGGCGGGCGCTCCTCGCGTACCGCGAACTCGGCGAGCTGAACAGCAACGTGCTGATGGGGCAGGTCGAGGTGGCGATGGCGCGGGCCTTCCGGGGCGACCTGGAGGGGGCGGCCGTCCTCTGCCGGGAGGTCCGGGAGATCTGCGAGGAGCGGGGCGAGCTGTGGACCCGGGCGTACGCGCTGTACGTGCTGGCGTATGCGGCGTGGAGCAGGGGCGCGTACGGGGAGGCCAGGGAGCTGTTGACCGAGTGCGTCCTGATCAACCACACCTTCCGTGACCTGGTCGGGCTCGTCCTCGCGATCGAGGTGCTGGCCCTGGTGGCGGTGAGCGAGGGCGACCCGGTGGAGGCGGCGGTCCTCCAGGGGGCGACGGTGCCGGTGTGGGACACGGTGGGTGTCCGGCTCTTCGGCTCGGAGGCGTTCGACGGGCCGAGGTCGCTGTGCGCGCAGCGGGCGGAGGAGGCGCTGGGGGCGGAGGCGTACGGCGCCGCGTTCCGTGCGGGCCAGGCCCTGTCGGCGGCGGAGGCGGTGGAGCGCGCGCTGGCGTTCGGCCGCGGCCCGGCCCTCGCCGGCGCCGGGGGGTCGTCCGCCCCGCGCCCCTTCCGTACGGCGGGGTCGTCGTCGGTCCCGGGAACGCGGAAGCCCGCCGACTCCCCCACCGGAAAGGGCGGGGAAGCGGCGGGCCGGGAACCGCGGTAGTACGCCTGGGTCAGCGGGCGTAGTACTCGACGACCAGCTGCTCGTCGCAGATGACCGGGATTTCCTTGCGGTTCGGGTCGCGGTCGAGGCGGAAGGCCAGGGCCTTCAGGTTGACCTGCAGGTAGCGCGGGGTCTCGCCGTCGGCGGCGAAGCCACCCTCGCGCGCCATCTCGAACAGCGGCTTGGTGCGGCTGCGCTCGCGGACCATCACGACGTCGTCGGGACGGACGCGGAACGACGGCTTGTCGACCTTGCCACCGTTGACCTGGATGTGGCCGTGGACGACCATCTGGCGGGCCTGGTAGATGGTGCGGGCGATGCCCGAACGCAGGACCAGGGCGTCGAGGCGGCGCTCGAGCTCGACGACCAGCGCCTCGCCCGTCTTGCCCTCGGCCTTCTTGGCGCGGTCGTAGGCGCGGGCCATCTGGCGCTCGCTGATGTCGTACTGGGCGCGCAGACGCTGCTTCTCGAGCAGACGGACCTTGTAGTCCGAGTTCTGCTTGCGGCCACGGCCGTGCTCGCCCGGCGGGTAGGGGCGGGCCTCGAAGTACTTGACAGCCTTGGGGGTCAGCGCGATGCCGAGGGCACGCGACTTCTTGACCTTGGGACGGGACTGGTTCGGCATGAACCAACCTCTCTCTTCGTACGTAACGGCTTCACCAGGGTTAGGGGAGGTCGCATCCGCAGCCGGGAAACCCACCGGGTCCGTACGGGACGGACCTGCCGGGCAGCCGCTCCCAGGTCTGGGCACATACGTGCAGCACGCGAACGACCCACCGCCGCTCCCGGGAACCGGGTGGTGGTGGGTGGCACGCGACACCTTCGAAGGTGCGCGACGCTCCTGGAAACCCCGCCCTGAGGCCGGGTCTCCGGCTGACTGTCCCGTTCTGGTGTGCCGACCGGAGCCGGACACGGGACGCAGCAATCCGCACCAGTGTACCGGGTCCCCAGAGTGCTCACGCACGGCGTCGGAGTGCTACTCCTCGCCCTTCAGGCGGGCCCGTACGCGCTCCACCACGTCCGCGTACCTCGCCTCGGCGCCGTAGCGGGTCGGCTCGTAGTAGTGCTTGCCGTGGATCGTGTCCGGGGCGTACTGCTGGGACGCGATGCCGCCCGGGACGTCGTGCGGGTACACATAGCCCTGGGCGTGGCCGAGCTTGGCCGCACCCTTGTAGTGGCCGTCGCGCAGGTGCGCCGGGACCGAGCCCGCGAGGCCGTTCCGCACGTCCGCGAGGGCGGCGCCGATCGCGGTCGTCGCGGCGTTCGACTTGGGGGCCAGGGCCAGGGCGATGGTGGCGTGGCTCAGGGTGAGCGCCGCCTCCGGGAAACCGATCATGGCGACGGCCTGCGCGGCGGCGACGGCGATCGGCAGCGCGTTCGGGTCGGCGAGGCCGATGTCCTCGCTCGCGGAGATCATGAGTCGCCGGGCGATGAACCGCGGGTCCTCCCCCGCCTCGATCATCCGCGCCAGGTAGTGCAGGGCCGCGTCCACGTCCGAGCCGCGGATCGACTTGATGAGCGCGCTGGCCACGTCGTAGTGCTGGTCGCCGTCCCGGTCGTACGTCACGGCCGCGCGGTCGACGGTCTCCTCGACCGTCTGGAGGGTGATCTCCGGCTCGCCCTTGGCGATGGCGGCTCCCGCCGCCGCCTCCAGGGCGGTCAGGGCGCGCCGGGCGTCGCCGCCCGCGACGCGCAGGAGGTGGGCCTCGGCGTCCTCCGGCAGGGTCACGGCCCCGCCGAGTCCGCGCTCGCCGGTGAGGGCCCGCGCCATCAGGCCGCGCAGGTCGTCGTCGGTCAGCGACTCCAGGGTGAGGAGCAGCGAGCGGGAGAGGAGCGGGGAGATGATCGAGAAGTACGGGTTCTCGGTGGTGGCGGCGATCAGCGTCACCCAGCGGTTCTCGACGGCGGGCAGGAGCGAGTCCTGCTGGGCCTTGGAGAAGCGGTGGATCTCGTCGAGGAAGAGGACGGTCTCCTTGCCGTAGCCGCCGACCGCGCGCCGGGCGCCGTCGATGACGGCGCGGACCTCCTTGACGCCCGCGGTGATCGCGGAGAGCTCCACGAACCGCTTGTTCGTCGCCTTCGAGACGACGTAGGCGAGGGTGGTCTTTCCGATGCCCGGCGGGCCCCAGAGGATCACCGACGAGGCGCCGGCGGGGCCGCCGTCCCCTTCGCCCACCAGTCGGCGCAGCGGCGAGCCGGGCTTGAGCAGGTGCTTCTGGCCCACCACCTCGTCGAGGGTGCGCGGGCGCATCCGGACGGCCAGCGGGCTGCTGGCCGGGTCCTTCTCCTGGCGGTCTTCGGCGGCTGCGGTAAAGAGGTCGGGCTCCACAGTCATGAAGCCTAGGTCACCGCACCGACAGCGCGGTCCTCCGTCAGCCGGTCCAGAAGTCCCACCAGCGGGTCAGGATGAGCATGCCGATGATCCCGATGTGCAGGACGGGAAGGATCCAGGTGAACTCGTCGAAGAAGGTCCTGAGGCCGCGGGGGGCGGGGATGACGCCGTGGCGGACGTTGTGCGAGGTCACGTACCAGAACATGACGATGGTGGCGACCCAGGCTAGGCAGCACCACAGGCAGAGCGAGTTGATCTCGTACAGCGACTGGTACGTGAGCCAGGTGCAGAAGCCGACGCCGAAGAGCGTGCCGGCGTTGAGGCCGAGCCAGTACCAGCGGCGGTAGCGGGCCCCGGCGAGGAGGCCCAGACCGATCGCGACCACCATGGCGTACGTGACGAGGCCGAGCATCGGGTTCGGGAAGCCGAAGACCGAGGCCTGGTCGCTCTTCATGATGTTGCCGCAGGAGACGATCGGGTTGAGGCTGCACCCCGGGGTGAAGTTCGGGTCCTCCAGCAGTTTGAACTTGTCGATCGTGATGACCCAGGCGGCGAGCACCCCGGCCGCTCCGGTGATCACGAGAAGCCAGGCGAAGGCCTTGCCCGCGCCGATCGTGCCGGCGCCGTCGCGGCCGGACGCGGCCTCTTCCACCGCTGCCTTCGTCATGTCGCCTTGTCCCTCGATCGTCCGCCTGTCGGGCACGGCCATTCTGCCGCACCGTCCCCCGCCCCCGCCGTTCGCGGGGGATAAGGAGCACGCGGGAGGGGCCCGGCCCACGCGCGTGCGTGGGCCGGGCCCCTACCGGTGTCCGTACCCGGCCCGTCAGGCCAGCCTGGCCCGTACCGCGTCGAGGAGACCGTCCACGGGGACCGCCTGCTGCTCGCCGGACTCCATGTCCTTGAGCTGGACGACGCCCTCGCCGAGGTCGCGCTCGCCGGCGACGACGGCGAAGCGGGCACCGGAGCGGTTGGCGTCCTTCATGGCGCCCTTGAGGCCCTTGCCGCCGAAGGAGAAGTCCGCGGCGATGCCCTCCCGGCGCAGTTCGGTGACCTTGCCGAACAGCAGGCGGCGCGCCTCCTCGCCGATGGCCACCGCGAAGACGCTGGTGGCGGCGGGGAGGTCGAGTTCGATGCCCTCCGCCTCCAGAGCGAGGACCGTGCGGTCCACGCCGAGCGCCCAGCCCACGGAGGGCAGCGCGGGGCCGCCGATCATCTCGGAGAGGCCGTCGTAGCGGCCGCCGCCGCCGACCGCCGACTGCGAGCCGAGACCGCCGTGGACGAACTCGAAGGTCGTGCGGGTGTAGTAGTCGAGGCCGCGTACGAGCCTGGCGTCGTCCTCGAAGACGACACCGGCCGCGCTGATCAGGGCGCGCACCTCCTCGTGGTACGCCTTGCACGCGTCGCACAGGTAGTCGCGCAGGAGCGGAGCGCCGACCAGCTGCTTCTGTACGGACTCGCGCTTGTCGTCGAGGACGCGCAACGGGTTGATCTCGGCGCGGCGGAGGGTGTCCTCGTCGAGGTCGAGCCCGCGCAGGAAGGACTGGAGGGCCTCCCGGTAGACGGGACGGCACTCCTTGTCGCCGAGCGAGTTCAGCAGGATGCGGAAGTTCCGCAGGCCGAGCGAGCGGTACGCCTGGTCGGCGAGGATGATCAGCTCGGCGTCGAGCGCCGGGTCCTCGGCGCCGATGGCCTCGGCGCCGACCTGCGAGAAGTGGCGGTAGCGGCCCGCCTGGGCCCGCTCGTAGCGGTAGTAGGAGCCGGAGTACCAGAGCTTGACCGGCAGATTGCCGAGCTTGTGCAGATTGCCCTGGAGGGCCGCGCGCAGGACGGACGCGGTGCCCTCGGGCCGCAGGGCCAGCTCGTCGCCGCCCTTGGTCGTGAGGGTGTACATCTCCTTGGACACGATGTCGGTGGACTCGCCGACACCGCGGGAGAACAGCTTGACGTCCTCGAAGCCGGGGGTCTCGACGTAGCCGTAACCGGAGTCGCGCAGCGGTGCGGCGATCGCCTCGCGCACCGCGAGGAAGGTCGCGGAGCGGGGCGGCAGCAGGTCGTACGTGCCCTTGGGGGCCTTGAAGGTGCTCACGTGGGTCGTCACATTCCTCGTCGGGGAGCGTCCGTGCTCCCGAGGCCGGCGGCCACGTCCCGCAGATAGGGGTTCGTGGCGCGCTCCTGGCCGATGGTCGTCTGGGGACCGTGTCCCGACAGCACAACGGTCGAGTTGTCGAGCGGCAGGCACACACGCGCCAGCGAAGCGAGCATCTCGTCCATGTCACCGCCGGGAAGGTCGGTGCGTCCGACGGAGCCGGCGAACAGCAGGTCCCCGGAGAAGAAGACGGAGGGGATCTCCGTGGTCTCCGGCATCCTGAAGGTCACCGACCCCTTGGTATGACCGGGCGCGTGGGCGACGGAGAAGTCGAGACCGGCGAGCTTCAGCTCGGCGCCGTCGGTGAGTTCCCGCACGTCGTCGGGCTCTCCCACGGTCAGCTCGCCCATGAGCGGCATCCCGATGGAGCGGCCGAGGGCCTTCTCCGGGTCGCTCATCATGTAGCGGTCGGACGGGTGGATCCACGCGGGGACGTCGTGGGCGCCGCACACCGGGACGACGGAGGCGACGTGGTCGATGTGTCCGTGGGTGAGGACGACGGCGACGGGCTTCAGCCGGTGCTTCTTCAGCGTCTCCTCGACGCCCTGGGCGGCCTGGTGGCCGGGGTCGATGATCACGCACTCCTCGCCCGCGGCGGGGGCGACCAGATAGCAGTTGGTCCCCCAGGCCCCGGCGGGGAACCCAGCAATCAGCACGTCTCGTCCTTGGTCGTCGTCCGGCACGGGGCGCGGAAATCACGGGAAACACGGGATTCGGCAGATCAGAGCCTACCGGCGGTGCCGGTTCCACAGCCAACCCGTATACGGTACGGGCACATCCGGCCAGGACAGGAACAGACGAGCGACAGGAGCGGAACCGGTGGTCACCAGCGATCAGCGGCGGCGGCAGCTTGCCAGGGAGAAGTACATGCGGCAGCAGCAGCGGCGGGAGGAGAACCGGCGCAAGGCGAAGCGCCGCAACACCGTCGTCGCGGCCGCCCTCGCGGTGGTCCTCGCGGCGGGCGGCGCCGTGTACGCCTCCGTGGCGCTGACGGGCGACGACTCCCCCAAGGACTCGGACAGCGCGGCGAGCGGCACGCCCACCACCCCGGCGCCCACGGGCAGCGAGTCGGCGAACCCGGAGCCCGCGATGTCCGTGGACCCCAAGGGCACGTACACCATGGCTCTGAAGACCAACGAGGGCGACATCACGATCACCATGGACGCGGCGAAGACGCCGCGCACGGTGAACTCCTTCAAGAGCCTCGCCGACAAGCAGTACTTCGACGGGACGAAGTGCCACCGGCTCACCACCGGGGGCATCTTCGTGCTCCAGTGCGGCGACCCCAAGGGCGACGGCACCGGCGGCCCCGGGTACACCATCCCGGACGAGAACCTGGGCGCCCTGGGCAAGGCGGGTGCGGACGGCACGGTGACCTTCCCGGCCGGCACCGTGGCCATGGCGAACACCTCGCAGCCGAACACCGGCGGCTCGCAGTTCTTCCTCGTCTACAAGGACACCAAGCTGCCGCCGGCCTACACCCCCTTCGGGAAGATCGACGCGGCCGGCCTGAAGGCGGTCCAGGACGTGGCCGGGGCGGGCGTCGTGGGCGGCGCAACGGACGGTGCCCCGAAGAAGGCCGTGACCATCGAGAAGGCGACCGTCGCGAAGAAGTGAGCCGGGTGTCCGCACGCCCGCGTGACCGTCGAATCTCGGTCGCGCTGAGTGCGGACAGCCGGGCCGCGGTTCGCCTAGATTGGCGTTGTGCAGCGTTGGGCCGTCGGCCACGCTGCGGAAGGCGGGCGAGGCCCGCCGGGAAACTGTGGACGATGCCCGGGGGGTACGACCCCGCGACGGCATCATGGTGAGGAGGCGCTGTGAGCAGCGACCCGTGGGGCCGCGTCGACGAGACGGGCACCGTGTACGTGCGGACGGCCGAGGGTGAGAAGGTCGTCGGATCGTGGCAGGCCGGCACCCCCGAAGAGGCCCTGGCCTACTTCGAGCGCAAGTACGAGGGCTTGGTCGTCGAGATCGGCCTCCTCGAGAAGCGGGTGAGGACCACCGACCTCTCGGCGAAGGACGCCACCGCGGCGATCGAGCACATCCGGCAGCAGGTCGACGAGCACCACGCCGTCGGTGACCTGGCCGCGCTCTCGACCCGCCTCGACAAGCTCGTCGAGACGGTCGAATCGCGCCGCGAGGAGCGGAAGGTCCAGAAGGCGAAGCAGACCGACGAGGCGCGCGCCGCGAAGGAGAAGCTCGTCACGGAGGCCGAGGAGCTGGCCCAGAGCGAGCAGTGGCGCTCCGCGGGCGAGCGGCTGCGGGCCCTGGTGGACACCTGGAAGGGTCTCCCCCGGCTCGACCGCAAGTCCGACGACGAGCTGTGGCACCGTTTCTCGCACGCCCGCTCGGCGTTCTCGAAGCGCCGCAAGGCCCACTTCGCCTCGCTGGACGCCCAGCGTGAGGACGCCCGCAAGGCCAAGGAGCGCCTGGTCGCCGAGGCGGAGTCGCTGTCCGGCTCCACCGACTGGGGCACCACGGCTGCCCGGTACCGCGAGCTGATGACGGAGTGGAAGGCGGCCGGCCGCGCCCAGCGCGAGCACGAGGACGATCTGTGGAACCGCTTCCGCGGTGCCCAGGACGTCTTCTTCGCGGCGCGCGGTGAGGTCTTCGCCGAGCGGGACGCGGAGCAGACCGAGAACCTCAAGCTGAAGGAGGAGCTCGCGACCGAGGCCGAGAAGCTGCTGCCGGTGACGGACCTGAAGGCGGCGCGCGCGGCCTTCCGTTCCCTCAACGAGCGGTGGGAGGCCGTCGGCCACGTGCCGCGGGACGCCCGGCCCAAGGTCGAGGGTCGGATGCAGGCGGTGGAGCGGGCGATCCAGGAGTCCGAGGAGGCCGAGTGGCGCCGGACGAACCCGGAGGCACGCGCGCGTGCCGCGGGTCTGACCGGTCAGCTCCAGGACGCGGTCGAGAAGCTGCGCAAGCAGATCGACGCGGCCCGTGCCGCGGGCAACGACGCCAAGGCCGACAAGCTCTCGCGCGAGCTCGAGGGCCGTCAGGCCCTGCTCGACCAGGCGTTGAAGGGCCTGCAGGAGTTCGGCGGCTGACAGCCGTGACCGTAAGAGGAAGGCCCCCCGGCTCGCTGCCGGGGGGCCTTCCTCGTGCTGCTCGCTACGGCCTTCGGGCCGAGGTCACCCGGTACACGTCGTAGACGCCCTCCACGCCCCGCACGGCCTTCAGGACGTGGCCCAGGTGCTTCGGGTCGCCCATCTCGAAGGTGAAGCGCGAGGTGGCCACCCGGTCGCGGGAGGTCTGGACGGCCGCCGAGAGGATGTTGACGTGCTGGTCCGAGAGGACCCGGGTCACGTCCGAGAGCAGCCGGGACCGGTCGAGCGCCTCGACCTGGATCGCGACGAGGAACACCGAGGACTGCGTGGGGGCCCACTCGACCTCCAGGATCCGCTCCGGCTCGCGGGAGAGCGAGTCCACGTTGACGCAGTCGCTGCGGTGAACCGATACGCCGCTGCCGCGGGTGACGAAGCCGATGATCGGGTCGCCGGGCACGGGGGTACAGCAGCGGGCCAGCTTCACCCAGACGTCCTCGACGCCCTTGACGACCACACCGGGGTCGGCGTTGGCGCGGCGCTTGGACCGGCCGCGCGTCGGCGGGCTCGCCTCGTCGACGTCCTCGGTGGCCGCCTCCTCGCCGCCGAGCGCCTGGACCAGCTTCTGCACGATGGACTGGGCGGTGACATGGCCCTCGCCGATCGCCGCGTACAGCGAGGAGATGTCGCTGTAGCGCAGCTCGTGGGCGAGGGTGACGAGGGAGTCGCCGGTGAGGATCCGCTGGATCGGCAGGTTCTGCTTGCGCATGGCCCGCGCGATGGAGTCCTTGCCCTGCTCGATGGCCTCGTCCCGGCGCTCCTTGGAGAACCAGGCGCGGATCTTGTTGCGGGCGCGCGGGGACTTGACGAAGCCCAGCCAGTCGCGGGACGGTCCGGCGCCGGCGGCCTTGGAGGTGAAGACCTCGACCAGGTCGCCGTTGTCGAGGGTCGATTCGAGCGGTACGAGCCGCCCGTTGACCCTCGCCCCTATGGTGCGGTGGCCGACCTCGGTGTGGACCGCGTAGGAGAAGTCGACGGGCGTGGCCCCGGCGGGCAGGGCGATGACGTCACCCTTGGGCGTGAAGACGAAGACCTCGTTGCGGGAGAGGTCGAAGCGCAGGGACTCCAGGAACTCACTGGGGTCCTCGGTCTCCTTCTGCCAGTCGAGGAGCTGGCGCAGCCACGCCATGTCGTTGAGGTGGTCGTCCTTGCCGACCTTCCTCGGCACCTCGGCGCGCACCTTGGAGGCTCCGGCGACGGCCTCCTGCTTGTACTTCCAGTGGGCGGCGATGCCGTACTCGGCGCGCCGGTGCATGTCGAAGGTGCGGATCTGCAGCTCGACGGGCTTGCCGTTGGGTCCGATGACCGTCGTGTGCAGCGACTGGTACATGTTGAACTTCGGCATCGCGATGTAGTCCTTGAACCGGCCGGGGACCGGGTTCCATCGCGCGTGGACGGTGCCGAGGGCGGCGTAGCAGTCGCGGACGGTGTCGACGAGGACACGGATGCCGACCAGGTCGTAGATCTCCGCGAAGTCACGGCCGCGGACGATCATCTTCTGGTAGACGCTGTAGTAGTGCTTGGGGCGGCCGGTGACGGTGGCCTTGATGCGGGCGGCACGCAGGTCGGTCTGGACCTCGTCGGTCACTATGGCGAGGTACTCGTCCCGCTTGGGGGCGCGCTCGGCGACGAGCCGGACGATCTCGTCGTACATCTTGGGGTAGAGGATCGCGAAGGCGAGGTCCTCCAGCTCCCACTTGATGGTGTTCATGCCCAGGCGGTGGGCCAGGGGCGCGTAGATCTCCAGCGTCTCGCGGGCCTTCTTCTCCTGCTTCTCCCGCTTGAGGTAGCGCATGGTGCGCATGTTGTGCAGGCGGTCCGCGAGCTTGATCACCAGGACGCGCGGGTCCTTGGCCATGGCGACGACCATCTTGCGGACGGTCTCGGCCTGGGCGGCCTCGCCGAACTTGACCTTGTCGAGTTTGGTGACGCCGTCGACGAGGAGGGCGACCTGGTCGCCGAAGTCCCGCCGGAGGGTGTCGAGGCCGTACTCGGTGTCCTCGACGGTGTCGTGCAGCAGACCGGCCATCAGGGTCGCCGGGTCCATGCCGAGCTCGGCGAGGATGGTGGTCACGGCGAGCGGGTGCGTGATGTACGGGTCGCCGCTCTTGCGCTTCTGGCCCCGGTGCCAGCGCTCGGCGACCTGGTAGGCCCGCTCGATCTGGCGGAGCGTCGCCGTCTCGATCTTGGGGTCGTTGGAGCGGACGATCCGGAGCAGCGGTTCGAGGACCGGGTTGTACGGGGAGGAGCGCTGGACGCCGAGCCGGGCCAGGCGGGCGCGGACGCGGTTGGAGGAGCCGCCCGAGCGGGCGGGCGCGGCCGGGGCGGGCCGCGCGGGGGCCGGGGCCTCGGGGACGGGTGGCGCGGGCGCGGCAGGCGTGGGCCCCGTCTCCGCGGGCTTGTTCTCGGGCGTGCCGGTCCCCGGCGCGGCCTGGTCGGCCTTCGGGTCGGGCTGCGCGGCGGAGAGTGGCTGGGCCTCGTCTGGCAAGAGCGCTCCTCTGGGGTCCCCCCGGACGGCGTCTGGGGGAGGTTCCGGGTCCCCCGGACAGGCCCGGAAAGCCCATGGTATCGAGCCGGGAGTGACGACGCGCACGCGGTGGCCTCACCTGCGGCCCCGCCCTCGGGAACGACGACGGGCGCCCCGGGAGGTCCCGGGGCGCCCGTCGTCGTACGGCCTCGCCCCAGAGGGGAGAGGCCCGGCCGGTCAGACGCGGATGAGGGCCGTGAGCGGTGCCCCGTCCAGGGCGGGCTCCAGCCGGGCACGGCCCGGGAGGAAGCCGAGCTCCAGGAGGACCGCGACACCCGCCACCTCGGCGCCGGCACGGCGGATGAGCTCGATCGAGGCCTCGGCCGTACCGCCGGTGGCGAGGACGTCGTCGATGATCATGACGCGGTCGCCCGCGGCCAGGTCCTCGGCGTGCACCTCGATCTCGGCGGTGCCGTACTCCAGCTCGTACGCCTGGCGGAGGGTCGCCCCGGGGAGCTTGCCGGCCTTGCGGACCGGGATGAAGCCCAGGCCCGCGCGGACGGCCACCGGGGCGGCCAGGATGAAGCCGCGCGCCTCGAGGCCGACGATCTTCGTCGCACCGTGCGCGGAGCACAGTGCGGCGAGGGCGTCGGTGAGCGCCGTGAACGCCTCGGGGTCCGCGAGCAGCGGCGTGATGTCCTTGAACAGCACGCCCGGCTTCGGATGGTCGGGGACGTCACGGATGCGGCTGAGCAGGAGCGCGGTGACGTCCTGGGCCTCCGCGGTCATCCTCGGTGCTCCTGCGGGCGGCCACGGCGGCTCGCGCGCGGGCCGACGACGGCGGCCTCGCCCTCGTCGGCGTACGGGCCGTCCGCGGGCTCGTCCCTGGCGGCTGCCCGCTTGGCGACGATGCGCTTCTTGAGCGCCTTGATCGACGGCTCGCGCTCCTTGAGGTCCGCGACGAGCGGGGTGGCGATGAAGATCGAGGAGTACGCACCGGCGGCGAGACCGACGAACAGCGACAGCGAGATGTCGTTGAGCATGCCGGCGCCCAGGACGCCGCCACCGATGAAGAGCAGGCCGGCGACCGGCAGCAGCGCGACGACGGTGGTGTTGATCGACCGGACGAGGGTGCCGTTGATCGAGCGGTTCGCCAGCTCGCTGTACGTGAAGCGGGTCTGCTTCGTGATGTCCTTCGTCTGCTCCTTGAGGGAGTCGAAGACGACGACCGTGTCGTACAGCGAGTATCCGAGAATGGTCAGCAGACCGATCACCGTACCGACCGTGACCTCGAAGCCGACCAGCGAGTAGATGCCCACCGTGATCGTGAGGTCGTGGATGAGGGCGATGAGCGCCGCGACCGCCATTCGCCACTCGAAGGCGATGGCGAGGTAGATCACCACGAGGATCATGAAGACCCCGAGGCCCGTCCAGGCCTTGTTGGCGATCTGCTCACCCCAGCTGGGGCCGACGAGTTCCGCCGCGATCTTGTCCTCGGGGACGTTCAGGTCCTTGGCGAGCTCCGAGCGGACCTGGTCGGACTGCGCGGTGTCGAGGCCGCCGACCTGGATGCGCAGGGAGCCGTTGCCGAGCTGCTGGACGATCGCGTCGTGGCCGGAGGCCTCCTCCGCGTACTCCTGCGCCTGGCTGACGGAGATCTCCGACTTCGGGGTGGTGAAGACGGCACCGCCCTGGAACTCGATGCCCATGTTGAGGCCGCGGACGGCCAGGGCGGCGATGGCGGTGATCGTGATCAGGATGGACAGGCCATACCAGATCTTGCGGTTGCCGATGAAGTCGTAGCCGACCTCACCGCGGTGGAGCCGGGCGCCGAGATCGCCGAGCTTCGACATCTCACGCCTCCTTCGGGTCGACGGGGCCAGCGGCGGAAGCGGAGGCACGGCGGGTACGGCGCAGCGGCGGCTTGGCGCCGAGCCGCTTCGGGTCGAGGCCCGACCAGGCGTGGCCGTCACCGAAGAACTTGGTCCGCGCGAGGAGCGTCATGACCGGCTTGGTGAAGAGGAACACCACGACGACGTCGAGCAGGGTGGTCAGGCCGAGCGTGAACGCGAAGCCCTGGACCTTGCCGACGGTGACGATGAAGAGCACGGCCGCGGCCAGGAACGACACGAAGTCGGAGACCATGATGGTGCGGCGGGCGCGCGGCCAGGCGCGCTCGACGGCCGGGCGGAGCGTGCGGCCCTCGCGGAGTTCGTCGCGGATGCGCTCGAAGTAGACGATGAACGAGTCCGCGGTGATACCGATGGCGACGATGGCGCCGCAGACGGCCGGCAGGTTCAGCGCGAAGCCGATGGCCGGGCCGAGCAGCGACATGATCACGTAGGTGAGGAGCGCGGAGACGCCGAGGCTGAGGATGGCGACCAGCGACAGACCGCGGTAGTACGCGACCAGGTAGATGATGACCAGTCCGAGACCGATGGCGCCGGCGATCAGACCGGCCTCCAGCTGGTCACCGCCGAGGGCGGCGGTGACGGTGTCGACGCTCTGCGTCTCGAAGGTCAGCGGCAGGGCGCCGTACGACAGGATGTTGCCGAGGTCCTGGGCGGACTCCTGGTTGAAGTTGCCGGAGATCTCCGCGCTGGCGCTGAGCGTCTGGCGCACCGAGGGCGCCGAGACGACCTCGCCGTCCAGGACGATCGCGAAGCGGTTCTGCGGGTCGGTCTGGGCCGACAGCTTGCTGGTGATCGCCTGGAACTTCTTCGAACCCGCGTCCGTGAAGTCCATGGTCACGATCCACATGCCGCGCTGCTGGTCGAGGGCGCCCTTGGCGTCGTCGACGTCACGGCCCTCGACCTCGGCCGGCCCGAGGATGTACTTCGACCACACGCCGGGGGCGTCCTCACCACAGGCGACGGTGGGCGCGGTGGGCTTGACTCCCTGACCGGCGGCGCTGCGCTGCTTGGGGTCGAGGCAGTTCAGAGCGGAGAACTTCTGCTCGAGCGCGGCGGTGCCGGCGTCGGGCGTCGGGGTCGCCGAGGGGGTGCCGGTGGCCTTCGGCGTCGCGGAGGACGAGGCCGAGGCGCTGCCGGTGGGCGTGGGACTCGGGGCCTTGAGGGCGTCGGTGAGCGCACGGCCCTGGGTGGCGCCGGTGGCCGTCGGGGTGGCCGTCTTCTCGCCCACGGACGAGCCGGATGCGGAGGAGGACGGCTTCGGCGTGGCCGAGGGGGAGCCGGAGGAGCCGGTGCTCGGCGCCGGCGCGGCGCCGCCGCTCGTCACCGCGAGCACGGGCCGGAAGTAGAGCTGGGCGGTGGTACCGACCTGCTCCCGGGCCTGCTTCTCGTTCGTCCCGCGGGGGATGTTGACGATGATGTTCTCGCGGCCCTGCGTCTGGACCTCGGCCTCGGAGACACCGAGACCGTTGACACGGCGCTCGATGATACCGACGGCGGTGTTCATGTTGGTCTCGTTGACCGCCGACTCCTGGCCAGGATCAGCCTTGGCCTTGAGCGTGATCGACGTACCGCCGGCGAGGTCGATGCCCAGACGCGGGGTGGTGTGCCCCGACCAGAACATGCCGCCGGTGAGCGCGACCATGGCGATCAGGATGAGTGCCAGGGCGCGGCCCGGCCGGCTCTGTCCCCCCGCCGGCCTTCGGCCCTTCTTCGGTGCTGCCACCTGTCGTATCTCCCTGTCCAACCGTCTACCGCCGGGTATGCGTGAGACGGCCACGAAGTGTGTGTGGGGACCTTCCCCCGCAGACGTGGAACCGTTCCGGGGGCCGTGCGCGCCGGTGGGCGTGCACGGTGTCCCCGACCGCGACTACTTCGCGTCGGTCTCGCCGTCGGCCTTGCCGTCCTTCTGGCCGTCGGCGGCCTCGGCCGTGTCCGGCTTCTTCGTCAGATCGGCCTTCGGCTCCGCGTCCCCGACGGTCTCCGCGCCGTCGGTGGCCTCGGCGGCCCCGGTCAGCGACGAGGCGTCGTCCGGGACGACGGCGGCGGAGTCCGAGTCGTCGTCACCGTGGACGATGCGGTTGTACTCGGAGTCCTCGAGGACCGCGCCGATGGCGTTCTTCGCGTAGACGGCGTGCACACCGGGCGCCACTTCGAGGAGGACGGTCTCGTCGCCGATCTCCTTGACGGTGGCGTACATCCCACCGATGGTGCGGACGCCGGTGCCGGGCTGCATCTCGTCGCGCATCCGCGACGCCGCCTGCTGCTTCTTCTTGGCAGAGCGGGTCATCAGGAACATGGCCCCGATGAGGACGATGAAGGGGAGGAGGGTCACGATGCTCACGGGACGGGTTTCCTTCGCACGGTCGCGGAGAAACCGCGGCCTGATCTTCGGGGGTGGGCGCGCCGACCAGAAAGGGCGGCATCGGCGGAGTCTAGGCGAGTCCGCATCGATGGAACAACGTCCAGCATCGCACCCCGGTTCCGGTCCGGGCGAGTGTCAGCACCGTCACGCCCCGAAGAGCCCCTGTTGTCCGCTTCCTGGCGCCGCCGGGCCCGCTGCCTGCGGCGGAACGAGTCCGAGGTGCGCCCAGGCCGCCGGGGTGGCGACCCGGCCACGGGGGGTGCGGGCCAGCAGACCTTCGCGTACGAGGAAGGGTTCGGCGACCTCCTCGACGGTCTCGCGCTCCTCCCCCACCGCGACCGCGAGGGTGGAGAGCCCGACCGGTCCGCCGCCGAAGAGCTTGAGGAGGGCTTCCAGGACGGCGCGGTCGAGCCGGTCGAGGCCGCGGCCGTCTACCTCGTACACCCTCAGCGCCGCCTCCGCGATCTCCCTGGTGATGACGCCGTCGGCCCTGACCTGCGCGTAGTCCCGGACTCGGCGCAGCAGACGGTTGGCGATGCGGGGGGTGCCGCGGGAGCGGCCGGCGATCTCGGCGGCGCCGGCCGTGTCGATCTCCACGTCGAGGAGCCCGGCGGAGCGGTGGATCACGCGCTGGAGCTCGGCCGGGTCGTAGAACTCCATGTGGCCGGTGAAGCCGAAGCGGTCGCGCAGCGGTGGCGGCAGGAGGCCGGCCCGGGTGGTGGCGCCGACGAGGGTGAAGGGCGGGAGTTCGAGGGGGATGGCGGTGGCGCCCGGGCCCTTGCCGACGATGACGTCGACGCGGAAGTCCTCCATCGCCATGTAGAGCATCTCCTCGGCGGGCCGGGACATGCGGTGGATCTCGTCGAGGAAGAGGATTTCCCCCTCCTGGAGGGAGGAGAGGATCGCGGCGAGGTCTCCGGCGTGCTGGATGGCGGGGCCCGAGGTGATGCGGATCGGCGCGTTCATCTCGGCGGCGATGATCATCGAGAGGGTGGTCTTGCCGAGGCCGGGGGCGCCGGAGAGCAGCACGTGGTCGGCGGTGGCGCCGCGCTGGCGGGCGGCCTTGAGGACCAGGTCGAGCTGCTGGCGGACCTTCTCCTGGCCGACGAACTCGCTGAGGTCCTTGGGGCGCAGGGCGGCTTCGACGGCCTGGTCGTCGCCCTCGGCGGAGGCGCCGACGATACGCGCCTCGGCGTCGGGGGCCTCGGCTGCGGTGTCGTCGTCCCAGTTCACGGTGGATGCCTTCTCGTTCGTACGGCCGGGTCGGGCCGGGTGGTGGGTCAACGGGTGGGTCAGCGGGCGCGGTTGAGGGTCTGCAGGGCGGCGCGGAGCAGCTGCGGTACGGGGGCCGTGCCGGTCTCCGCGATGGCGGCCTCGGCCTGCGGGGTGACCGCGCCGACGGCCTCATCGGCCTCGCGGCTCGCGTAGCCGAGGCCGATCAGGGCGGCGGTGAGCTGCTCGGTCCACGGCGCGGGTCCCGAGGCGGCGGCGCGCTGGGCGCCGACCAGGCCGCTGCTGCCGAGGGGGGCACCGAGCTTGTCCTTCAGTTCGAGGAGGAGTTTCTGCGCGCCCTTCTTGCCGATGCCGGGGACGGCCATGAGGGCCTTCTCGTCTCCGGTGGACACGGCGAGGCGCAGCGCGTCGGGGCTGTGCACCCCGAGCATGGCCTGGGCGAGGCGGGGGCCGACGCCGCTGGCGGTCTGGAGCAGCTCGAAGACCTGGCGCTCGTCGTCGTCGGCGAAGCCGTACAGGGTGAGGGAGTCCTCGCGCACGACGAGGGAGGTGGCGAGGCGGGCGCCCTGCCCGATCCGCAGTCCCGCGAGGGTCCCGGGGGTGCACTGGACGGCCATGCCCACGCCGCCGACCTCGATGACGGCCGTGGAGGGGGCGAGGGCGGCGACCGGGCCGCTGACGAAGGCGATCATCGGGTTCGGCCTTTCACTGCGGACGCCTGCTGGGCGACCGCCTGCTGGAGACGGTTCTGGGCGACGGCCTGCTGGAGGCGGTTCTGTGCGGGGGCCCGCCAGATGTGGCAGATGGCGAGGGCGAGGGCGTCGGCGGCGTCGGCCGGCTTGGGCGGGGCGGAGAGCCGGAGCAGCCGGGTCACCATGGCGCCGACCTGCGCCTTGTCGGCGCGTCCGCTGCCGGTGACGGCGGCCTTGACCTCGCTGGGGGTGTGCAGGGCGACGGGGATGCCCCGGCGGGAGGCGCAGAGCATGGCGACGGCGCTTGCCTGGGCGGTGCCCATCACCGTGCGCACGTTGTGCTGGCTGAACACCCGCTCCACGGCCACGAGTTCGGGCGAGAAGCGGTCGAGCCACTCCTCGATGCCGCGCTCGATGCCGACCAGCCGCACCCCGATGTCGTCGTCCGCCGCGGTCCGCACCACGCCGACGCCGAGCATGGTGAGGGGCCGTCCGGCGACGCCTTCGACGACGCCGACGCCGCACCGGGTCAGACCCGGGTCCACCCCGAGAACACGCACGCCGCCCCCTCCCTTCGATCACCTGTTTGTGCAGGCTATCCGCTGCCACCGACAACGCCGCACGAACGACAGCGGGCCGACGGGGGTGTGTCCCCGTCGGCCCGCTGCGGAGCGGCCGCGATCAGGCGTCGACCTTCGCCATGACCTCGTCGCTGACGTCGAAGTTGGCGAAGACGTTCTGCACGTCGTCGCTGTCCTCCAGCGCGTCGATCAGCTTGAACATCTTGCGCGCGCCCTCCTCGTCGAGCTCGACCTGCATGGTCGGGACGAAGCTGGACTCGGCGGAGTCGTAGTCGATGCCGGCCTCCTGGAGGGCGGTACGGACCGCGACCAGGTCGGTGGCCTCGCTGATGATCTCGAAGGACTCACCGAGGTCGTTGACCTCCTCGGCGCCGGCTTCGAGCACCGACTCCAGGACGTCGTCCTCGGACAGCTCGCCCTTGGGGAGCACGACGACGCCCTTGCGGTTGAACAGGTACGAGACCGAGCCCGGGTCGGCCATGGAGCCGCCGTTGCGGGTCATGGCCACGCGCACGTCGGAGGCGGCGCGGTTGCGGTTGTCGGTGAGGCACTCGATGAGCACCGCGACGCCGTTCGGGCCGTAGCCCTCGTACATGATCGTGGCGTAATCGGCGCCGCCGGCCTCGAGGCCCGCACCGCGCTTGAGCGCGGAGTCGATGTTCTTGTTCGGGACCGACTGCTTCTTCGCCTTCTGGACGGCGTCGAACAGGGTCGGGTTACCGTCCAGGTCGGCGCCGCCCGTGCGGGCCGCGACCTCGATGTTCTTGATCAGCTTCGCGAAGAGCTTGCCGCGCTTGGCGTCGATCACGGCCTTCTTGTGCTTCGTCGTAGCCCATTTAGAGTGGCCGGACATCTGCCTGTCTCCTTCGCGTAACCCATTTCTGAACGAACCCCAGAGATCCTACCGGGATCGGATCAGCGCGCGGCGCGCACCATGTCGACGAACAGGGCGTGGAGGCGGTGGTCCCCGGTGAGCTCCGGGTGGAACGAGGTCGCGAGCGCGCGGCCCTGTCGTACGGCGACGACATGGCCCCCGTGCTCGGCGAGGACCTCGACCCGGGCGCCGACGGACTCCACCCAGGGGGCACGGATGAAGACGCCCTCGACGGGCCCGTCCTCGATGCCCGCGACGGTGACGGCGGCCTCGAAGGACTCGTTCTGCCGTCCGAAGGCGTTGCGGCGGACGATCATGTCGATGCCGCCGAAGGTCTCCTGGCCCGAACGCGGGTCGAGGATCTTCTCGGCGAGCATGATCAGCCCGGCGCAGGTGCCGTAGACCGGCAGGCCCGCGGCGATGCGCTCGCGCAGCGGCTCCATCAGGCCGAAGAGCTCGGCCAGCTTGGAGATGGTGGTGGACTCACCACCGGGGATGACGAGACCGTCGACCTCGGCCAGCTCCTCGGGGCGCCTCACCGGCCTGGCCACGGCGTCCGCCGCGGCCAGGGCGATCAGGTGCTCCCGTACATCGCCCTGGAGAGCCAGGACACCAATCACGGGAGTGCTGCTCATGGGTGTTACCAGCCCCGGTTGGCGTAGCGCTCGGACTCGGGGAGGGTGTCGCAGTTGATGCCGACCATGGCCTCGCCCAGGTTGCGGGAGGCGTCCGCGATGATCTTCGGGTCGTCGTAGAAGGTGGTGGCCTTCACGATGGCGGCGGCGCGCTTGGCCGGGTCGCCCGACTTGAAGATGCCGGAGCCGACGAAGACGCCCTCGGCGCCGAGCTGACGCATGAGCGCGGCGTCGGCCGGGGTGGCGACACCACCGGCGGAGAACAGCACGACCGGCAGCTTGCCGAGCTCGGCGACCTCCTTGACGAGCTCGTAGGGGGCGCGCAGCTCCTTGGCGGCGGCGAACAGCTCGTTGTTGTCGTAGCCGCGCAGCCTGGCGATCTCGTTCTTGATCTGGCGCAGGTGACGGACGGCCTCGACGACGTTGCCGGTGCCGGCCTCGCCCTTCGAGCGGATCATGGCCGCGCCCTCGGCGATGCGGCGCAGGGCCTCGCCCAGGTTGGTGGCGCCACAGACGAAGGGGGTCGTGAAGGCCCACTTGTCGGAGTGGTTGACCTCGTCGGCCGGGGTGAGGACCTCGGACTCGTCGATGTAGTCGACACCGAGGGACTGCAGGACCTGGGCCTCGACGAAGTGACCGATGCGGGACTTGGCCATCACCGGGATGGAGACCGCGCCGATGATCTCCTCGATCATGTTCGGGTCGGACATGCGGGCCACGCCGCCGTCCTTGCGGATGTCCGCGGGGACCCGCTCCAGGGCCATGACGGCCACGGCGCCGGCGTCCTCGGCGATCTTCGCCTGCTCGGCGTTGACCACGTCCATGATCACGCCGCCCTTGAGCTGCTCGGCCATGCCGCGCTTCACACGGGAGGTGCCGATCGCCGAGGACTCAGCGGACTGGGGGGAAACGGAAGGCGTGGTGGACACGGGGTACCTCACTCGTGACAACGGGGGTGACGACTAGATCCGAGGAAACAGTCCACCTGCGGTCCACAGCAAGGGCCAATGTGGACCCGGTGGATCGTTTTCGCAGGTTACGGGATGTCAGGTCGGGCGATCGGCAAGGGCCACCGGCGGCTCGTCGTCCATTTCGAAGGCCAGCGGGAAGGGAGCGTGGCCCGCGAGCCGGAACCAGCGGACCGTGCGGTGGCGGCGCAGCGCGCGGGCGGCCCGCACGGAGTCGTTGTGGAAACGGCGGGCCATCGGCACCCGGCGTACCGCCTGGGCGAGCTCTTCCGCGGCCTCGTCGCCCCCGGAGGCCGCCCGGACGACCTCCACCTGCTCGGGCTCGCCGAACACGACGCGCAGGGCCTGGCTCAGCTCGCTCTCGGCGACCTCCCGATGGTCCTCCTCGGCCTGCCGGGCGGCGTGCGCGGCCTCGTACAGGACGATCGAGGCGGCCGGATCGAGAACGCCTGAGGTGGCCAGCTCCTGGGTGACCGAGGCCCGGCGCAGCAGCTGCGCGTCCAGGGCCGCGCGGGCGGCGTCGATACGGGAGTGGAGCCGGTCGAGCCGGCCGGCGGTCCAGCTGAGATAGACGCCGATGAGGATCAGCGCGACGACGGTCCAGATCAGGGTTTCGGTCACGGGCGCACAGGCTACCGGGGCGGTGGCGGCGCCCCTGCCCACGGTCACGGGGAGGCCCACTCCGCCGGGCGGGGGCCGGCCCCGCCCGGCGGAACTGCGAGTCCTACAGGCCCAGCCGGGTGCGCAGGCTCACGCGTTCGTCCGTGTCCACCGCCGCCGCCCCCGCCGTCACCGTCTCGTACACCGAGAGGACGTCCGCTCCCACCGTCGCCCAGTCGAAGCGGCGTACGTGCGCCGAGCCCCGGGCGCTCAGACCGGCGCGGCGTTCCTCGTCGCCCAGGAGGCGGATCGCCGCGTCCGCGAGGGCGTCCGCGTCCTCGTTGGCGAAGAGGTCGCCCGCCGCGCCCTGGTCGAGGACCTGGGCGAAGGCGTCGAGGTCGGAGGCGAGGACGGGCGCGCCGGCCGACAGCGCCTCGACGAGGATGATGCCGAAGCTCTCCCCGCCGGTGTTGGGCGCCACGTACACGTCGACACTGCGCAGCAGCCGCGCCTTGTCCTCGTCGCTGACCATGCCGAGGAACTCGACCCGGGACCGCAGCTCGCGCGGCAGCGAGGCCACCGCCTCCTCCTCGTCCCCGCGTCCGGCGACGAGGAGCCGCGCGCCGGGCCGCTCGGCGAGGATCCCGGGCAGGGCCCGCATGAGGACCGGCAGACCCTTCCTCGGCTCGTCGATGCGTCCGATGAAGCCGAGGGTCTCGCCCTGCCACTCCTTCTTCGGTTCGGCGCGGGCGAAGAAGTCCACGTCGACGCCGTTGGGGATGACGACGGCGTCACCGCCGAGGTGTTCGACGAGCGTGCGCCGCGCGTACTCGCTCACGGCGATGCGGGCGCTGATCTTCTCGAGGGCGGGCTGGAGGATCGGATACGCCGCGATCATCGCCCGGGAGCGCGGGTTCGACGTGTGGAAGGTGGCCACGATCGGCCCCTGCGCGGCCCAGCAGGTGAGCAGCCCGAGCGAGGGCGAGGTCGGCTCGTGGATGTGGACCACGTCGAAGGTGCCGTCGTGGAGCCAGCGGCGGACCCGCGCGGCGGAGAGGAAGCCGAAGTTGAGCCGCGCCACGGAGCCGTTGTACGGCACGGGGACGGCCCGGCCCGCGGAGACCACGTACGGCGGCAGCGGTGTCTCGTCGTCGGCGGGGGCGAGGACGGAGACCTCGTGGCCGAGCCGGATCAGATGCTCGGCGAGGTCGCGGATGTGGAACTGGACGCCGCCCGGCACGTCCCAGGAGTACGGGCAGACGATGCCGATCCTCACGCCGTCCCGCCGTCCCGCTCCGGACGCTCTTCCAGGTCCGCGAGCCACAGTCGTTGCAGCATGTGCCAGTCCTCCGGGTGGTCCGCGATGCCGGCGGCGAAGGCGTCGGCCAGCGCCTGCGTCATCACGACCGTCTTCTCGGCCCGCGTACCCGTCTCGGGTACGTCCACGGGCGGGTGGATCCGCCCCCTCATGACCGGCGTCTCGTCGTACCAGAGCGTCGCAGGCAGCAGCAGCGCTCCCGTCTGCTGGGCGAGCATCGCGGGTCCGCCCGGCATCCGCGTCTTCTCCCCGAAGAAGGTGACCTCGGTGCCGGAGGCCGACAGGTCGCGGTCCGCGACCAGGCAGACCAGGCCGCCCGCCCGCAGGCGCCGCGCGAGGGTGCCGAAGGCGGAGCCCCCGGCGTGCGGGAGGACCTCCATGCCGAGGGACTCGCGGTAGGCGACGAACCGGTCGAACAGCGACTCCGGCTTGAGCCGCTCCGCGACCGTGGTGAACGGCACGCCGAGGGCGCGGGGCACCCACGCCCCCGCGAGGTCCCAGTTCGCCAGGTGCGGCAGGGCGACGACGACCCCGCGACCGGCGGCCAGCCCCTCCTTCAGGTGGTGGACGTCCTTGAGGTCCACCCCGTGCTCGACCCGCTCCGCGCTCCACGTCGGCAGCCGGAAGGACTCCATCCAGTACCGCATGTACGAGCGCATGCCGGCCTTCGACAGCTCGGCGAGGCGCTCGGGCGTGGCGTCCGGCACCACGCGCGCGAGGTTGGCCTCGAGACGCAGGACGCTCGGGCCGCGCCGCTTCCACACGACGTCGGCGATCCGCCGGCCGAGGGCCGTGGCCACCGGCTCGGGCAGCTTCTTCACGGTCGCCCAGCCGGCCCCGTACAGGCCGTCGCTCATCCGGTCCTTCAACGTGCTCACGATGCCGCCCCGCTCCCCCCGGCCGCGGCGGCGTCCGCCTCGGCCGATTCCCGTCGTACGGTCACGACCCGCTGGCCCAGGGTCACGGCGCTGCCGACGGCCACGATCCAGAGCGCGATCGGGAGCAGCACCTCGATGCCGGGCACGCCGAACGTGCTCAGTCCGGCGAGGCCGGCGGCGACCAGGGAGATCACCAGGCGCTCGGCGCGCTCGACCAGGCCGTTCACGGCGACGGGCAGGCCGATCGACTCGCCGCGCGCCTTGGTGTACGAGACGACCTGACCGCTCGCCAGGCAGAAGATCGCCACGGCGCACAGCACGTTGTCGTCGCCCTTGCCCGCGTACCAGAGCGCGAAGCCGCCGAAGATCGCGCCGTCGGCGACCCGGTCGAGCGTCGAGTCGAGGAAGGCTCCCCAGCGGCTGGAGATCCCCGCCTGCCGGGCCATGTTGCCGTCGACGAGGTCCGAGAAGACGAACAGGGTGATGACGATGGTGCCCCAGAAGAACTCGCCGCGGGGGAAGAAGACCAGCGCTCCGGCCATCACTCCCGCCGTGCCGATGAGCGTGACCGCGTCCGGGCTGACGCCCCGGCGGAGCAGAAACGCGGCGAACGGTGTGAGGACACGCGTAAAAAATGCACGCGCGTACTTGTTCAGCATGGCCTTCCCGAGGTTCGGTGGGCCGCGCGGCCCCTACGACCACCGGCTCACCCATCGTAGCCACGCGCGCCCCGGCGTACGGGCGGGCACCCGCCCCCGTCGCGTCGGCGTCCCCCGGAGGACCCCTCCGTGTCCGACGGATGGACGCGTCCAGGCGTCGGTGCCAAGCTCGAAGGACCACCGCGGGCACCGCAGGAGCCGTACCGCGACGCACCACTCCCGCGCGGCACCCGCCGTACCGCCGCTCCACGCGAGCAGTCGGGAGGAACACATCATGGGTGACAAGGCGAACACCGCCGCCGGGGCCGCCGGCAGGGCTCTGACGGCCGACCGGCCCACGGCCGTGCGGAACGTGGTGCTGGTCGGCCACAGCGGATCCGGCAAGACGACCCTGGTGGAGGCGCTCGCGCAGACCGCCGGGGCGCTCAACCGGGCCGGCCGGGTCGAGGACGGCGCCACCGTCTCCGACTACGACGAGATCGAGCACCGCCAGCACCGTTCCGTACAGCTCTCCCTCGTCCCGGTCGGCTGGGACGGGTACAAGATCAACCTCCTCGACACCCCCGGGTACGCCGACTTCGTCGGGGAGCTGAGGGCGGGTCTGCGCGCCGCGGACGCCGCCCTCTTCGTCGTCTCGGCCGCGCAGGAGGCCGACGCCGTCGCCGCCTCCACCCGGATGATCTGGGAGGAGTGCGCCGCCGTCGGAATGCCCCGCGCCATCGTCGTCACCCACCTCGACACCGCCCGCACCGAGTTCGACGAGCTCACCGCCGTCTGCGCCTCCCTCTTCGGCCACGACGACCCGGACGCCGTCCTGCCCCTCTACGTTCCGGTGCGCGGCGAGGAGGGCCCCGACGGACACGCACCCGTGACCGGCCTGGTCGGCCTGCTCTCGGAGCGGGTCCACGACTACTCGACGGGGGTACGGCGGGAGAGCCCGCCCGACGAGAGCCGACGGGAACGCATCACGGAGGCCCGCGCCCGGCTGATCGAGGGGATCATCGCCGAGAGCGAGGACGAGACCCTCATGGACCGCTACCTCGGCGGTGAGCAGCTCGATGTGAAGACCCTCGTCGACGACCTGGAGAAGGCCGTCGCCAGGGGCGCCTTCCACCCGGTGCTGGCGGCCGCCCCGGCCGCCGACGGCGGCACGCAGGGCCTCGGCACCCTCGAACTCCTGGAGCTGATCACCGGCGGCTTCCCCTCCCCGCTGGAACACGAGCCGCCCGCCGTCACCACCCCCGACGGCCGCCCCCGGCCCCCGATCGTCTGCGACCCCGACGGCCCGCTGGTCGCCGAGGTCGTCAAGACCGCCGCCGACCCCTACGTCGGCCGGGTCTCCCTGGTCCGGGTCTTCTCCGGCACCCTGCGCCCCGACGAGACCGTCCACGTGTCCGGTCACGGCCCGGCCGACCGGGGCCGTGAGGAGCGGCAGCCGCACGAGGCGGACGAGCGGATCGGCGGACTCACCTCCCCCTTCGGCAAGCAGCAGCGGCCCATGGCGCAGTGCATCGCCGGGGACCTCGCCTGTGTGGCCCGGCTCGGCACCGCCGAGACCGGCGACACGATCTCCGCCAAGGACGATCCACTCCTGATGGAGCCCTGGAGCATGCCGGAACCCCTGCTCCCGCTCGCCGTCGAGGCCCACGGCAAGGCCGACGAGGACCGGCTGTCGCAGGGCCTCGCCCGGCTGGTCGCGGAGGACCCCACCCTGCGCCTCGAACAGAACCAGGACACCCGGCAGGTGGTGCTGTGGTGCCTGGGCGAGGCCCACCAGGACGTCGCCCTGGAACGTCTCAGGGGCCGGTACGGGGTCCGGGTCGACGCCGTGCCGTACGAGGTGGCGCTGCGCGAGACCTTCGGCGGTGCCGCCACCGGCCGCGGCCGGCACGTCAAACAGTCCGGCGGCCACGGCCAGTACGCGATCTGCGAGATCGAGGTGGAGCCGCTCCCGCCGGGCAGTGGCGTCGAGTTCGTCGACAAGGTGGTCGGCGGAGCGGTCCCGCGCCAGTTCATCCCCTCCGTCGAGAAGGGCGTACGGGCCCAGGCCGCGCGGGGCGTCGCCGCGGGCCACCCGCTCGTCGACATCCGGGTCACCCTCAGGGACGGCAAGGCCCATTCGGTGGACTCCTCCGACGCCGCGTTCCAGACGGCCGGAGCGCTCGCGCTGCGGGAGGCGGCGGCCGGGACCGCCGTCCAGCTCCTGGAGCCGGTCGCGGAGGTCCAGGTCCTCGTGCCGGACGAGTACGTCGGCCCGGTGATGAGCGACCTGTCGGGGCGGCGGGGCCGGGTCGTCGGCACCGACCAGGCCGGGCCCGGGCGGACCGTGGTCCGGGCCGAGGTGCCGGAGATCGAGATCGGGCGGTACGCGATAGACCTCCGGTCCGTGTCGCACGGCACCGGCCGGTTCGACCGCGCGTACGTCCGCCACGAGCCGATGCCGCCCCAACTCGCCGGAAAGCTGCGCGAAAGGGCCGGAAAGGGTGCCTGACCGACGGGGTGACAGGCGGGGCACCGGCGGGGGCGGCCGACCGGGCGGACGACGGTCGGGGTGGCGGCCGGTGTACAGGCGATGTGGCGGCCGGGGTGAGAGCCGGGGCCGTCCGCGCCGGTGTCGGGGAGCGGACGGCATTCGGCCGAGCCGTCCCACTCCGGTGACGCGTCAGGCGGTACCCGGTTACGCTGTGGTGCCCAGCTCAGAAGGTGTGCGGGGCCCGGCAGTTGGGAACAGCCCGCACAGGGGTACTCGCGCGCGATGGGGGCGGCAGTGGCGATGGACGGTTTCGGACCCGGGGCACAGATTCCCCTCCAGGGATCCGGCGGCGGTACGGGGGCGACGAACGCCCTGGCGTCCGCCGCGTACCGGGACAGTCCGCTGGACACGATCAAGGAAGCCGACAACGACCTCTACAAGTCGACGGTCAAGGAAGGGAAGTGGCACAAGCTCTTCCGCCCGGACTTCGGTGAGGCCTTCTCCCGCGCGGTCCAGGTCCGCATGCTCGGCGGCGCCCGCAAGGCCCTCGTCCAGTCGTTCGGCGCGGAACCGCAGCCGGTCGTCGAGCACTGCCTCGCCGCCTCCCGCCTGCGCAGGCAGCGCGACATCAAGCTGACCATGGTCACCTTCTTCTGCGGGTTCCTCTTCCTGCCCGGCCTGCTGCTCTGGCTCGGCGTCATCCAGCTCCGCCGGATGGCCGCGGGTTCGGACAGGAAGCGCACCAGCGCCATCGGCACGGCCCTTCTCGTCGCGGCCGGGTTCCTCGCCCTGCTCGTCCTGCTGAAGCTGCCCTTCGCCGGGATCCTGCCGAACTACCTGCGCCTCATGCTCGTGGCCCCGGTCGTCGGCTGGTTCCTCGCCCGCCGGATCTGCGAGGGCACCGCCCTCGACCTCCGCGAGCGCTGGACGGCCCTGCTCAGCGGCGGCGGCATCGGCGCCAAGATCCCCGAGGCCGCGCCCCGGGACCCGGGCGAGAAGGCCGCCGAGGAACTCCGGCAGAACCTGGAGAAGCTCGCCGCGGAGCAGCAGTCCAACATCGTGTTCTACGCGGGCGCGAAGGGCATCCTCGGCCTCGGCACGCGCTGGGGCAGCTGGACGCTCGCCGAGGAGCTGATCCCCAAGTCCGGGCGCGAGATCCACGACTTCCGCGCCTGGGACGTCGTCCGCAAGATCCACGACCAGCTCACCCTGCTGGAGCGCGGGTCCCTCAAGACCGGCTTCCCCAAGCCGACCGTCAAGCACTGGATCGTCTCGCCCGTCGGTGAGGGCGCCGACGAGGTCACCCGCCCCGAGGGCGACAGCATCGTCCACTACCAGGTCAAGCCGCACGAGATACAGCGCATCTGCAACGACCAGCAGTTCGGCGCGGGCAACCGCCACTACCTCGGCGTGCAGTTCGCGCTCTGGGACGGGAACCTGGTGCTCACCATGATGGTCACGGTGACGTCCCTGCTCCACACCCTCCGGATCGAGGTCACGGGGCACGCCCTCGGTCCCGTCCACGGCCTGTTCGGCACGAAGCCGAAGGCGAAGACCAAGGAGGTCTCCAAGACGGTCCGCTTCTGGGAGACCCGGGAGATCACCCAGGCGCTGATGACGACCGACGAGGTCGTCCGCCTCGCGGTCCGCGCCCCGCTCACCTGGTACCCGCCGGTCCTGGACTTCCTCGGCGGCAAGCTCGTCCTGCCCGAGCCCTTCGGACTGCGGCACATCTGGGCCGGACCGCCCTGGAAGAACCGCTTCATGGCCGACGACGCGATCCGCATGGCGACGCCGGTGCTGCGGGCGGTCCACGCCGCGACCATCGCGATGCTCGACGAACACAACGTGGACACGGAGCGCTTCACCAACCGCTCGCTCGTCCTCGGCGGCGGCGTCCAGGAACCCGCCCCGAAGAAGGCCGACGTCTACGACGCCTAGGTCACGACCGGGACGCCGGCGCGTCCGGGACGCCGGCGCGTCCGGCACCAGGGCGGGCCCGGGACCAAGGGCGGGCCCGGGGCCAAGGCGGGCCGGGGATCAGGGCGGGCCCGGGATCAGAGGGTGGCCGGCCAGGCGTCGGCCAGCATCTTCCGGGTGTCCGCGAGGAGCTGCGGCAGGATCTTGGTGTGACCGACGACCGGCATGAAGTTCGTGTCCCCGCCCCAGCGAGGCACCACGTGCTGGTGCAGATGCGCGGCGATGCCGGCGCCCGCGACGGCACCCTGGTTCATGCCGATGTTGAAGCCGTGCGCACCGGACGCCGCCCGCAGCGCGACCATCGCGCGCTTGGTGAAGTCGGCGAGCTCCGTCGTCTCCGCGACGTCCAGATCCGTGTAGTCGGCGACATGGCGGTAGGGGACGACCATGAGGTGCCCGCCGTTGTACGGGTACAGGTTGAGGACCGCGTACACGCTCGCACCGCGCGCGATCACCAGGCCGTCCTCGTCCGACTTCGCCGGGATCGAGCAGAACGGACAGCCGTCCTCGGCCCCCGGCCCGGTCGGCTTGTTCTCGCCCTGGATGTACGCCATCCGATGAGGCGTCCAGAGGCGCTGGAACGCGTCCCGCGTCCCCACTCCGATCTGCTGCTCCGGCTCACTCGTCATGCTGAGCAGCATATTGCGTCGCCCGTTCGGAACGTGTCCCCGGGGCGGAGGATCCATGGGGCGGCCATCGTGTGCCGATTCCAGGCGTTCACCCGGCAGGACGAGGAGAGGCCCCCGGGGTTTCCCCGGGGGCCTCCTGAACACGCGGAGCGTCACACCTGGACGCGGTCCTCGACGATCTTGGCGAGCTTGGCGATGGCCTCGTCGACGGGAATGCCGTTCTCCTGCGAACCGTCGCGGTAGCGGAAGGAGACGGCGCCCGCGGCCATGTCCTCGTCACCCGCGATGACCATGAACGGGACCTTCTGCTTCTGCGCGTTGCGGATCTTCTTCTGCATCCGGTCCGACGAGGAGTCGACCTCCACCCGCAGACCCCGCTTCTTCGCCTGGGCGGCGAAGTCGTGCAGGTAGTCGACGTGCGCGTCGCCGATCGGGATGCCGGTCGCCTGGACGGGCGCCAGCCACGGCGGCATCGCGCCCGCGTAGTGCTCGAGGAGCACGGCGAAGAAGCGCTCGATCGAACCGAACAGCGCGCGGTGGATCATGACCGGGCGCTGCTTGGTGCCGTCCGGCGCGGTGTACTCCAGGTCGAAGCGCTCCGGCAGGTTGAAGTCGAGCTGCACGGTCGACATCTGCCAGGTGCGGCCGATGGCGTCCCGCGCCTGCACCGAGATCTTCGGGCCGTAGAACGCGGCGCCGCCCGGGTCGGGGGTCAGCGGCAGGCCCTGCTTCTCGGCGACCTGCTGGAGGACGGCGGTGGCCTCCTCCCACACCTCGTCGGAGCCGACGAACTTCTCGGGGTCCTTGGTGGACAGCTCCAGGTAGAAGTCGGTCAGACCGTAGTCGCGGAGCAGGTTGAGGACGAAGGTGAGGGTCTTGTCGAGCTCCTCCGCCATCTGCTCCTTGGTGCAGTAGATGTGCGCGTCGTCCTGGGTGAAGCCGCGGGCACGGGTGAGACCGTGCACGACGCCGGACTTCTCGTACCGGTACACGGTGCCGAACTCGAAGAGGCGGAGCGGCAGTTCACGGTACGAACGTCCGCGCGCGTCGAAGATCAGGTTGTGCATCGGGCAGTTCATGGGCTTGAGGTAGTAGTCCACGCCCTCGTCGAGCTGCATGGGGGGGTACATGCCCTCGGCGTACCAGTCGAGGTGGCCCGACTTCTCGAACAGCTTGCCCTTGGTGGCGTGCGGCGAGTAGACGAACTCGTAGCCCTCCTCCTCGTGCCGCTTGCGCGAGTAGTCCTCCATGACCCGGCGGATGATGCCGCCCTTGGGGTGGAAGACGGCGAGGCCGGAGCCGATCTCGTCCGGGACGGAGAAGAGGTCGAGCTCGTTGCCCAGCTTGCGGTGGTCGCGCTTCTCGGCCTCGGCGAGGAAGTCGAGGTGGGCCTTCAGCTCCTCCTTCGACGGCCAGGCGGTGCCGTAGATGCGCTGGAGCATCGGGTTCTTCTCGCTGCCGCGCCAGTAGGCGGCGGCGTTGCGCATCAGCTTGAACGCCGGGATGTTCCGGGTGGTCGGCAGATGCGGACCACGGCAGAGGTCCTTCCAGCACAGGTCGCCGGTCTTGGCGTCGAGGTTGTCGTAGATGGTCAGCTCGCCGCCGCCCACCTCGACGTTCGCGCCGTCGTCGGTCGAGGCGGAACCCTTGATGCCGATGAGCTCCAGCTTGTACGGCTCGTCCGCCAGCTCGGCGCGGGCGTCCTCGTCGGTCACCACGCGGCGGGCGAAACGCTGGCCGCGCTTCTGGATCTCCTGCATCTTCTTCTCGATGACCTTGAGGTCCTCGGGGGTGAAGGGCTTCTCGACGTCGAAGTCGTAGTAGAAGCCGTCCCGGACCGGCGGGCCGATGCCCAGCTTGGCCTCGGGGAAGAGCTCCTGCACGGCCTGCGCCATGACGTGCGCGGTCGAGTGGCGCAGGATGTCGAGACCGTCCGGGGAGGAGATCTCGACGCCCTCGACGACATCGCCGTCGGAGAGCTCGTACGACAGGTCCTTCAGCTCACCGCCGACGCGGGCGGCGATGACGGTGCGGTCGTCGGCGAACAGGGCGCCGGCGGTGGTGCCCGCGCTCACCGCCCTCTCCTCTGCTTCCGAGGCGGACTGGACGGTCACACGGACATCAGACACAGGTACTCCATACATAGGGGCGCGGGCAGGCACGAGGTGCCGGCGCCGGTGACGCGCGACAGAGACGAGGTGCCGCGCTCCCCCGATCCTACGGGCTCTGTTCGCCTCCGGGGCGCCGCGGCCGGACGCACCGGGGACCTGCGGGTCAGGTCTCGTCCGGGCCGCAGGCCTCCTCGAAGAAGTCGAGGTTCTCCTGCAGGGCCTTCATCAGCCGGTCCCGTTCCGTCTCGTCCACCTGTACGGGGACGACCTCGGACGCGTCGGTGAGGCGGCGGAAGCCGCCCCGGCTCTCCAGGCGGCCCACCACCCGGATCGGGAGCCCCACGAGATGGGCGTGGCCGGCCGTGCGGTACGCCTCCTCGTCGAGGGTGACGCGGACGTGCGGGACCTCCGCCCCGGCGAGCACCCGGAGGCGTACGGTGCCGTCGCCGCGCGGCCCGGAGCGGCGCATGCGGACGACGGCGCCGGTGATCCGGACCGGCACGGAGGGTTCGTCGGTGAGGTAGCGGGCGCTCGCCTCCCGCAGGGCGGGCAGGTCGCCCGGGGAGAACTCGACCGGTTCGGGCCGGGCGGCGCAGCCCTCGGGCGCGCCGGCGGACGGTGCCCATTCCAGGGCGACGCGTGCGCCTTCGGTGCCACGGACGAGGGCGACGAGGGCCTCGGTGAGTTCACGGCTGACCCCCGCCCCGACGGCGGCGTCGAAGGCCTCCATGCCACCGGTGGCCCGCTGGTAGTCGGTGGCCTCGCGGGCCGCGTGGAGCGCGTGGTAGAGCCGGACCGCGACGGGGCGGCCCGGTTCGACCGGCAGGAAGGCGGTGAGGCCGCGCCCGCCGGGCGCCGCGCCGACCACGACGGTCTCCAGGGAGGCCTGGGCGGCGCGCCGGTGCCGGGCCCCGTAGTAGCCGGCCCGGCCGCGTACGGCGAGGGCTCCGGCGAGGAGCAGTTGCCGGGCGGCTGACCTGAGCTGTTCCTGCACGGTCCAGGGGACGGTGCCGGCGGGGCCCGGGGGCACGTCGCGCCACCAGCGGATCTCGTCACTGGGCACGGCGAGGCCGGTGAGGACCTCGCGGGCGGAGGGCGTGGCGCTGCGGGCGAGGGCGGTGAGCGCCTCGCCGAGGAGGTCCTCGCAGTCCGGGAAGGCGCGGCTCTCGGGGACGAGGACGCTGGTGCCGGCGCCGTTACCGGGCGGGGTCCAGCGGCTGTAGCGACCGGCCGCGCCGCCGCGCCGCCGCCACCCGTGGCGGGCGAGGAGGGCGCCGAGGACACGCGGGTCGACCCGGCCGGGGTCGGGTGCGCCGTGGCCGTCGGCCCAGGGTCCGGTGGGCGGGGCCGGGACGCCGGTCCAGTGACCGGGGCTGTCACCGGGCGCCGGGTGGGGCCGGTAGGGCGGGGGGACGGGGCCGCCCGCGGTCCCGTCGCCTTCGTCCCCGAACCTCGGTTCGTCGATCGGTCGGTGCATCAGGGTCTCCCTCCCACGCCGACCCGGGTCATGATCTCGCAGAGCGCCCGGTCGTCGAAGATCCGCGCCGTGGGGATGCGCACGGTGGTCCTGTGCCGTCCCGTGACCGGCTGTCCGGCCAGGTTGATCCAGTAGCAGCAGTGCCGCAGGTCGAGCCGGTCGTGACTCGCTCTCAGCCAGTCCTCCTGCGACCTCGGGACGAGCATCACGACGAGGATCTTGTGCACGGACACGGGGGTCCTCGCGAGCTTCACCAGGTGGTCGTTGTCGAGGGTGAACGAGAACGCGCTCCCGGGCGGGCGCGGCGGTATCTGGTAGGTGCACTTGAGCTGCACCTTGATGGTCACCTCGTCATCGACGGTGTGACCGGGAGAGCCGTGACTCACGTGCCAGTCGATGCCGTTGTCCGGAAAGGGCTGGGACAGCGAGCAGCCGGCCGCGGCGGCGACGGCGTGCAGGTATCCCACCTGAAGGGTCTCCATGCAGGCGGTGGTGGCGAGTGAGCCGCGCGTCGGTGCCATCCCCTGGGGCGGCAGCCCTCCCGACTCGGGCTGGGCGAGCGCCATGTCTGTTTCCTTCCCCGTCCCTTGTGTTGTGACCGGTCCGCGTACGACGCAAACAGTCCGGGTATCACCGTTTCGGGGCAGGGGGTTGGCCATCTGCCGCACGTGTGCAGGGAGTTCAGGGATGACAATGCAGTGGTACGAAGGGCCCCTGGCCGCTTTCGACACGGAGACCACGGGAGTCGACGTCGAGGGCGACCGGATCGTGTCGGCCGCTCTCGTCGTGCAGGACACGGCGGCGGCACGGCCGAGGGTGACGCGCTGGCTGGTCAATCCGGGCATACCGGTACCCGAAGGGGCCACCGCGGTGCACGGCCTGACGGACAATCACCTTCAGCGGTACGGCCGTTGGCCGGCCCCGGTGATGGAGGAGCTGGCGCGGGCGCTGGCCGAGCAGGTCGCGGCGGGCCGTCCGCTGGTGGTGATGAACGCGCCGTTCGATCTGACGATCCTCGACCGCGAGCTGCGCAGGCACCGGGCGTCCACGCTCGGCGACTACCTGCCGGGCACCCCTCTGTGCGTGCTCGACCCGCGGGTCCTGGACAAGCATCTGGACCGCTACCGCAAGGGACGCCGGACACTCACGGACCTCTGCGCGCACTACGAGGTGGAGCTGACGGGGGCGCACGACGCGGCGGCGGACGCGACGGCGGCGCTCGACGTCGTACGGGCGGTGGCACGGCGCTTCTCGTCGCGGCTCGAACGGCTGACCCCGGCCGAGCTGCACACGCTGCAGGCGGTGTGGCACGCGGCGCAGGCGCGGGGCCTCCAGGCGTGGTTCACCCGGCAGGGAACACCGGAGACCGTGGACCCGGCGTGGCCGCTGCGGCCGGAAATGCGCACGGCGGCGTGACGCATGACAGAGGCCGGTCCGTCTCGCGACGGACCGGCCTCTACCCGGTGGGCGATACTGGGATCGAACCAGTGACCCCTTCGGTGTGAACGAAGTGCTCTCCCGCTGAGCTAATCGCCCGGGAACGGGTTGAACCATACAGGCCCTCGCGCCTCTCGTTCAAACCGATGGCAGGTGGGTGGCGAGTCCCCGCCGTCCCCCGCGCATCATCAGGGCGTGGTTGAGGCGGAAGAGGGGCCGGCCGGGTACGGCGAGGGTCCGCAGGAGGCGGGCGCGGACCTCGACCTCCTGCTCGTACACGACGCGCGTTCCGGTCCCTTCCGGGGTGACGGTCCAGCGGACCCGGCCGTCCAGGTCGCCGCCGAGGGCGACCTCCAGGACCCGGGCGGCCGGGTCGCTGCGCCGGGCCTGGACGGTGACGGCGATCTCGTACGGGAGCAGGGACCGGAAGCGGGCGGTGCCGGTGGTGTCGTCGACGCGGACGACCTCGCGCACCTGGGGCCACCAGCGGGGGTACTCCTCGGGGCGTTCGAGCACGCCGTAGACGTCGTCGGGCGGGGCGGCGAGCCGCCAGACGCTGCGGAAGCGGTAATGGCACCAGTCCATGCCCCCAGTGTGGGGGTACTCAGACGGCGGGCGCCGGAAGATGAGTACCGGGACGCATTCCCGCCAGGTGTGGCCGGGGCCACACTCCGGACATGGACAACTCACTGCCGCCCGTGGACGAGCTGGTGCTCGTCGACCGCGAGCTGGCGCAACTCGACGCACGCCGGTCCCAGTTGCTGGCACGGCGGGCCTGGCTGCTCCAGGTGCTGTACGCCCCGGTCGCGTCGGCGGCGCCGCGGCCCCGGCCGCCGGTGGCGGACGCGAGCCCTCGGAGCGCGCAGAACGTTCTGCTGACGCTGGGCGGCACCCTGCTGACGATCGCGGCGGTCGCCTTCACGCTGGTGAGCTGGGGCTCGATGGGCATCGGGGGACGCGCCGCGGTCCTGTGCGTGGTGACCTCCGCCGCTCTGGTGGCGCCGGTGGCGCTGCTGCGCAGGAGCCTGGTGTCGACGGCGGAGTCGGTGGCGGCTCTCGGCCTGGTCCTGATGGTGCTCGACGCGTACGCGCTGCACCGGGTGGCGCTGCCGGAGACGGACGGCCCGGGGTACACGGCCGCGGCCGCCGCGGTCCTCGCGGGTGCGTGGACGGCGTACGGATCGGCGCTGTCCCGGCTGCGGATCCCGCTGCCGGTGGCCGTCGTCGCCGGACAGCTGCCGCTGCCGCTGGGAGCCCTCGCGGCGGGCGGCGGGCCGACGGCCTTCGCGTGGGCGGCGCTGGTGACGGCCGCGGCGGACGGGGCGGTGGTGCTGTGGGCCCGGCCGGAGTCGGTCCGGATCACGGCCGCCACGGGTGCGGTGCTCCTGGGCGGCTGGGCGCTCCTGACGGGTGGCTGGCTCTCGGTCACCTCGCCGTGGAGCGGCGCGGCGCTGCTGCTCGCGGGCGCGGCGGTGTCCTTGTCCGTGGCCCGGCGCACGCCCGCCCTCGCGGTGGCCGCCGCGGCGGTCGGGGGCCTGGCGATGGTGACGGCCCTGGGCGGCCTGCTCCGCGCCGCGGTCCCGGCGGACTGGGCGGTGCCGGGGTACGTGCTGTGCGCCCTGGTCCTGGCGTCGCTGTGGCGCGCGGGCACGGCGTCGCCCACCGGGACCGGCGCGGCCGGCACGGCCCCGGCCGGTGCCGGGGCGTCCGGCGGTGGGCACGTCGGCGCGGTCACCGAGCCGACGGCCGGCGGTCTCCCGCTGCCGCGGGGGGTTCGGCTCGGGCTGGCCGGGGCGGGGGCCGGGGTGGCGGCGCTGGGGGTCGTGTGGGCGCTGCCGCCGGCGGTCGCCGGGCTGCTCGGGCCGATGGCCCGGACGACGGACGTGTGGTCGGGCGAGCACACCGGGCGCGTCCTGACGTCGTACCCGGCGACGGCGGCCCTGGTCCTGGCGGTGGCCGTCGCCGCCCTGGCCGCCGTTCCCCGGCTGTGGGCCCGGTGCGGGGCCCTCGCCCTGGCCTGGGCGCTCCTGACCGGCCTGCCGGTCTCCCTCGACCTGCCGTACGCGGTGACGCTCGCCGTCCAGCTCATGACGGCAGCGGCGGCCCTGGGGATCGCCGTCCGCCCCGATCCGCTCACCCGCGGCCTGCCCGCGCCCGGCCACCCGGAGGCGGGGGCGCCGGCCGTAGCGGGGACGCCCTGGTCGCCGTGGGCACCCGGGCGGCCCGGCGCGCGGACGCCCGTCATGAAGCCCGGTGCCGTCCTCGGGTGGTGCGCGTACGGGGGCGGGCTCGCGTCCGCCGTGAGCGCCGCCGCCCTGGCCCTCGACGTACGGGGAGCCACGTTCGTCGCCCTGGGGGTGGTACTGGCTCTCCTCACGGCCGTGGCGGCGCTCGGTAGGGGCGCGCGCCGCCTGGTCGCCTCCTCGGGCGCGGTCCTCACCGCGGCCGGGCTGGTGTGCGCGGTGGCGGCGGCCGGCGGCTTCGAGGACCACTGGACGGCTCTCGCGCTGCTTGTGGTCCCGGCGGTCACCGCTGCCGTGGGCGCCTGGACGCGCCCGCGTGCGGTGGCCCTGACGGTGGAGATCACCGGCGCGGTCGTGGCGCTTCCGGCGGTCGGTCTCGCAGGCTCCCGGCCGGCGTTCCTGGCACTCGCCCTGGCCCTCGGCGGAGTGATCGCGTCGGCGACGGCGGTACGGCCGGAGCGGCGGCGGTTCGCCTCCTGGGCGGCGGCGGCGCTGTTCCTGCTCGCCACCTGGGTGCGGCTCGGGGCCTGGGAGGTGACGACGCCGGAGGCGTACACGCTCCCGGTGACCGTGCCCGCGCTCGTCTTCGGCTTCCTGCGGCGGCGCCGGGACCCCGGGGTCTCGTCCTGGACGGCGTACGGCCCCGGTCTCGCGGCGACGCTGCTGCCGAGTCTCCTCGCGGCCTGGACGGACCCGGAGTGGTTCCGCCCGCTGGCCCTGGGGGTGGCGGCCCTGGCGGTGACGCTGGTCGGCGCGCGGTTCCGGCTCCAGGCCCTGCTGGTCCTCGGCGGCGGGGTGCTGGCCCTGGACGGGCTGCACGAGCTGGCGCCGTACGTGGTGCAGGTGGTGGGCGCGCTGCCGCGCTGGCTGCCGCCGGCCCTGGCCGGGCTGCTGCTGCTCGCGGTGGGCGCCACGTACGAGCAGCGACTGCGGGACGCCAGGAGGCTCCGGGACCGGGTCGCGCGGATGCGGTGAACGCCGAAGGCCCGGAGACGGTGATCCGTCTCCGGGCCTTCGGACCGGGTGGTGGGCGATACTGGGTTCGAACCAGTGACCCCTTCGGTGTGAACGAAGTGCTCTCCCACTGAGCTAATCGCCCCGGTGCACCGCAAACATTACCGCATGTCAGCGGGGCTCCCGCACCGTCCGATGGTCACTGGTCGATCTTCCACGGCATGACGAAGCCGAGATTCCACACGTAGAAGCCGAGCAGGACGGCGATGATCACCAGGCCGACGGTGGTGAGGATGATGTTCCTGCGGCGGACCTTGGGGTCGAGGGCTCGCTGGGCCGCCTCGGTGACCTTGCGCTTGGTCCAGCGGAGCACGAGCTGCGCCCAGACGAACTCGGTCGCCCAGATCGCCATGCCGCCGAAGATGACCAGCCAGCCGGGTCCGGGGAGCGGCAGCATGACCACTCCGGCGCCGACCACGGCGAGTCCCACGATGAAGACGCCGACCTGCCAGCTCATGTGCAGGCCTCGGCGCGACTTGATGAAGTCCGGCGCGCGGGATCCCAGTTCGGCTTCCTGGCCGTCTGCGGACTCCCCGGCGCGCTCGTCACTCTCCGCATTCATGACTCCCAACCTACCGGACCGGGAGCCCTTGCCGGAATGGCGGTATTACCGCAGGTCACAGGCACCCATACGAGCGACCTGAACACTCACAAAACCGACAGAGGGGTTTACAACGGCACCGGAGGTGGCATGTCGATTTCGCCGACGTGCGAATCCCCGAGCGCACACTGAGCGAAAGGCCCTGGCGCTTATGAACACCACGGTCAGCTGCGAGCTGCACCTGCGCCTCGTTGTGTCGAGCGAGTCCTCACTGCCTGTACCCGCGGGCCTGCGGTATGACACGGCCGATCCCTATGCCGTGCACGCCACCTTCCACACCGGAGCCGAGGAGACGGTCGAGTGGGTCTTCGCCCGCGACCTTCTCGCCGAGGGGCTGCACCGGCCCACCGGCACGGGCGACGTCCGCGTCTGGCCGTCGCGTAGCCACGGTCAAGGAGTCGTCTGCATCGCACTGAGCTCCCCCGAGGGAGAAGCCCTGCTCGAGGCCCCGGCGAGGGCCCTGGAGTCGTTCCTGAAGAGGACCGACGCCGCCGTGCCACCGGGCACCGAGCACCGGCACTTCGATCTCGATACGGAGCTCTCCCACATCCTGGCCGACAGCTGAGCCAGGCCGAGAGCCGCACGGCGCCGTCCGACTCGGGGCGACGGCGCCGCGCGAGCAGCCACACAGGCACGACCTCCGGCGCCCACCACCGCGCAGCCGGCGCGGTGGTGGGCGCCGGTGCCTTTTCCCGGTCACGCTAAAGTCAGCGCCATTCCGCGGGCGCCCGCCCGCGGCCGGCCAGGGAGCGGATCGTGCTGATTCCCCACGACACCCGGATCGCCCTCGACACCGTCGTCGATCTGATGAACACCGCGCCCCAGGGCGAGCGGGCCGACGAGCTCGCGGACCTCGTCGGGCTGCGGGTCTTCGTGAGCGCGCACAAGATCAGCGGCGTGGGCGAGCTGGACAACGACGACCTGCGGGCCGTCCGTGAGGTCCGTGAGAAGTTCGCCGCGGTCTTCTCCGCGCCCGAGGCACGGATCGCGGCCCCCCTGATCAACCAGCTGGTGGCGGGCGCGGGCACCACGCCCCAGCTCACCGACCACGACGGCTACGACTGGCACGTGCACTACTTCGCGCCGGGCGCCTCGGTGGCGGACCATCTCGCGGCCGACTGCGGCATGGCCCTCGCGTTCATCATGGTGGGGGGCGAGCAGGAGCGGCTGCGGCGCTGCGAGGCGCCCGACTGCGGCCGCGCCTTCGTCGACCTCTCCCGCAACCGCTCGCGCCGCTACTGCGACAGCCGCACCTGCGGCAACCGCCTTCACGTCGCCGCGTACCGGGCGCGCCGCAAGGAGGCGGCGGGCTGAGACCGGAGCCGTCACAGCACGAAGAGATCGTGCACGGCGGCCATCAGCAGCAGACAGCCGATTACCCCCAGGAAGATCATCAGCGGGGGCTGGGAGAGCGCGAACAGGCAGCCGCGCGGCTCTTCGGCGGGGGCTTCGGGGGCGGCGGGGAGAGTCTCCCGCGAGGTATCCGGCATCTCCGGGGGATGATGGCGCACCCGGGGCCGGGGGAATCCCGCAACACGCCTCACCGCAGGGGCCGTTCACCCCTTCTCGTGGATCATGGGAACGGGAATCGCCAGAAGCGGTCAGATTCCGTGCTTCTTCAGAATCGCCTCGATGTCGCTGAAGTCGTCCCCGGCGGACTTGCCGGCCTGCGGCTTCGCCGCCACGGCGCGCGAGGGCGCCGACGCACCCGGGGCCACCGCTCTCGGCTCGGCGCCGCCGCCGGTCACCTTGCGGCCGACCCGGCGCCGCTCGACGGCCCGGGTGGACAGCAAGAGCAGCCACGCGACCCCGAGCACGCCGAATCCGGCCCAGGCGACCGGGCTGAGCGCCGTGCCCGCGATCCAGTCGACCGCGCCCGTCAGCACCAGGCCGAGCGGCACGAGCGCGTAGGCCGCGATCCGGGCGGCGGTCAGGAAGCGCTTCCGGTACGCCGTGATCGCGGCGATGCCCAGGCCCGCCGCGGACACCGCGGAGCAGATGGTCTCGGCCAGCATGCGGTCCTCCAGGTCCCGGGTGATACGTCCCTTCCATCCTGCACCGGCCGGACCGCCCGGGGCCATGCCCGACGGCCGGTCTCAGGGAGATCTCCGGGTCACCCCCGCCGGATCTCCTCCCCAGGTCCCGGTGAGGGAGACTGCTGTCATGAGTGACTCCACCACCGCGCCCGCCTCCCCCGTCGTCCTCGAGGCGTGGTTCGACCTCCAGTGCCCGGACTGTTTCCAGGCCCTCGACGACGTCCGCGCGCTCCGCGAGAAGTACGGCGACCGGCTCGACGTGCAGCTGCGCCACTTCCCGCTGGCCAAGCACAAGCACGCCTACGCCGCAGCGCAGGCCGCCGAGGAGGCCGTCGAGCAGGGCAAGGGCTGGCCGTACGCGGAGGCACTGCTCGCCAGGACCGCCGAACTCGGCGAGCGGGGCGAGCCGGTGCTCATGGAGGTCGCGACCGAACTCGGCCTGGACGCCGAGGAGTTCGACACCGCCTTGATCGACGGCCGGCATCTGCTGACCGTCGACGCGGACGAGGCCGAGGGCAAGGCCATCAAGGTCACCGGCACGCCGACCTATGTGATCGACGGCGAGCGTCTGGACGGCGGCCAGAGCCAGGACGGGCTGCGCGCGCGCGTCGAGGAGATCGCCGACCGCCTCCTGCGGAGCTGACCGGCACCTCTCTCAGCGCAGGTCCTTGGCGCTGTTGACGTACGTGGTGCGAAAGCCCAGCGACTCGTACAGCCCGATCGCCGGGGTGTTGCCCGCGAAGACGTGCAGTCCGAGCAGGGTCTCCCCGGCCTCCCGGGCGACCCGCTCGGCGAGCAGCATGAGCGCCCGCCCGTAGCCGCGGCCGCGCTGCTCCTCGTCGACCTCGATGTCGTACACGAAGGCCGCCCACCGCCCCGGTTCCAGCTCGATCCGGCCGGTCCACAGATGGCCGGCGGGCCGACCGTCCCGTACGACCACGTGGATCGCGGTTCCGGGGGTGGCCAGGCCGTCCGGGAGCAGCGTGCGGTGACTGCTCTTGGCCTTGGCCCGCGCCTGGTCCTCGGGGACGCCCCGGTCGATCCAGCTCCGCGCGAAGCCGTCCATGGCCCGCGTCTGCCACCCGGCGTACTCGGCCTCGGTCATCGGCCGGATCTCGACGCCCTCCGGCAGCGTCGGCGGCTGGGCGGCCAGCTCCTTGAGCATGTTCCGACTGCGCTCGGTGTAGCCGAGGGACCGGGCCATCCGCAGTGCGGGCGCGGCGTCGGCGGGCACCGATATCTGGACCTGGACGCAGCCCCAGCCCCGCAGCACCTCCTCGGAGGCCAGCGCGGCGACCGTGCCCCGGCCGCGGCCGCAGTCGGGCTCGTCGACCGCGAGGCGGCTGATCACACCGGCCGCGGCTCCGAAGCCGGGGGCGGTGGAGAGGTGCACGGAACCGACGCGGCGGCTGTTCACACACACGTCGTAGGTACGAGAACGGCCGCCGTCGGGCGTCTGCTGAAGCGGCTCGGCCGGCCGCAGAGTGGTGGTCATCAGAGGTGTTCTACCCACCCCGGGGCCGTCCGTCATCAGGTTTTACCCGAGGCGGGGGTCCCGGTCCCGGGCAGCCCGCTCGTCGAAGATCCGCATCGCCTTCGCGGTGACGGGGCCGGGCGCCGACGCCGCCTCGCGGCCGTCGACGCGGTGCACGGCCTGGACGTCGCGGAGGGTCGAGGTCAGGAAGATCTCGTCGGCGCTCTCCAGGACGTCCAGCGGCAGGTCGGTCTCCCGTGCGCCGGTCCACTCGACCGCGAGGGCGCGGGTGATGCCCGCGAGGCAGCCGGAGGAGACCGGAGGGGTGAGGATCCGGCCGTCGACCACGACGAAGACGTTGGAGCCGGTGCCCTCGCAGAGCTGTCCCACGGTGTTGGCGAAGAGCGCCTCGGTGGCGCCCTGCTCGCGCGCCCTGGCGAGGGCGACCACGTTCTCGGCGTACGAGGTGGTCTTGAGGCCGGTGAGGGCGCCGCGCTCGTTGCGGGTCCAGGGCACGGTGATCACCGCGGTGGAGTCGGCCCGGCGGCGGGTCTCGCCGAGGGCGACGACGAGGCTGGGCCCGGCGTCGCCGCGCTCCGAGCCGAGCGGGGAGAGACCGCCGGTGTACGTGATGCGGAGCCGGCCGAGTTCCATCGGGTTCGCGTCGAGGACGGCGGCGCAGGCGCGACGGACCTCGTCGAGGTCGGGGTCGGGCAGCCCGAGACCGCGGGCGGAACGGGTGAGCCGCTCCAGGTGGAGCGTCAGAGCAAACGTTTCTCCTCGCTCGGCCTTGACCGTCTCGAAGATGCCGTCGCCGACGGTCAGTCCGTGGTCCAGCACGGAGACCAGGGCGGTCTCCGCGTCGTGCAGCCCGCCGTTGACCCAGAGTTTCATCGAGAAGTGGCCTTTCCGCTCGCCTCAAGGGCGCCTGACTCGTAGGCACCCGACGCTATCGCGACGAGGCGGGCCGCCTTGAGCTCGGTCTCGTCCCACTCGCGCTCGGGGTCGGAGCCCCAGGTGATCCCGGCGCCGGTGCCGAAGCGGAGCACGCCCTCGGGGCGGTCGATCCAGAAGGTGCGTATGCCGACGGCCAGCTCGGCGGTGCCCGCGTCGGCGTCGACCCAGCCCACACCTCCGCAGTACGGGCCGCGGGGTGCGGTCTCCAGGGCCTCGATGATCCGCAGGGCGCTGGACTTGGGGGCGCCCGTGACGGAGCCGGGCGGGAAGGTGGCGTCGAGCAGCTCGGGCCAGCCGGCGTCCCACCGCAGCAGTCCGGTGACGGTGGAGACGAGATGCACGAGGCCGGGGTGCTCCTCGGTCGCGCAGAGGGAGGGAACGGCGACGGAGCCGGTCTCGCTGACGCGACCCAGGTCGTTGCGGACCAGGTCGACGATCATCACGTTCTCCGCGTGGTCCTTGGGAAGCAGGTCGGCACGGGTACGCCCGGTCCCCTTGATCGGACCGGAGGTGATCAGGGCCCCTTCCCTGCGGAGGTACAGCTCGGGGGACGCGGTGGCGACCTCCACCCCGTGGGCGGGCAGCCGGATCGTCCCCGCGTAGGGCGCGGGGTTCCCCGTGGCGAGCAGCGCGGTGAGGGCGTCGACGTCGGCGGCGGCCGGGTCCGGCAGCGGCGCGGTCAGCACCCGGCAGAGGTTCGCCTGGTAGACCTCACCGCGCGCGATGTGCTCGCGGACCCGTCGGACGCCCGCGATGTACGCGGCGCGGTCGAGGGACGACGTCCAGTCACCGGCCGCGGGTCCGCGCCAGGCGCCCGGGACGGGCACGGGAACGCGGTCGGGCCGCACGTCCCCGAAGCGGGCGCAGGTCAGACGCCCTTCGAAGTCCGCGCAGACGGCCCAGAAGCCGGTGGAGTCCAGGGCTTCGGGGTCGTGGGTGACGTCGCGGAGGTCCGTCGCCAGGAGGCCGCCGAAGCGGGCCAGAGGAGCAAGGTCGTACACGCATCGAGTCTAGGTCCGTCGACGGAGGGGCATCGGACCGCGTGCGGTGGCGGCTGCGTGCCACTCCGGGAACACGGCGAGTGAACGCGGCGCGAACCCTCCGGGGTGCCCGGCCCGCCACCCGGGTCGGCCCGCAGGTCAGCACGCTGCGGAAACGCGTTTTTGTGCTGGCCCAGGAATCCGCTAGAGTTCAACACGTCGCCGGGACGCGCAAGCGAATCGGAACCGACAAGCGGACGTGGCTCAGTTGGTAGAGCATCACCTTGCCAAGGTGAGGGTCGCGAGTTCGAATCTCGTCGTCCGCTCGATGTGGGGGATCTTCCCGACCCCTGTATTCACTCCTGGTGGAGTGGCCGAGAGGCGAGGCAACGGCCTGCAAAGCCGTCTACACGGGTTCAAATCCCGTCTCCACCTCCAAGGACGATTAGCTCAGCGGGAGAGCGCTTCCCTGACACGGAAGAGGTCACTGGTTCAATCCCAGTATCGTCCACTGGACCTTCGGGTCCTGGATCTTCGGATCGCCCGCGCGATTAGCTCAGCGGGAGAGCGCTTCCCTGACACGGAAGAGGTCACTGGTTCAATCCCAGTATCGCGCACGCAGTACGCAGCACCTTCGGGTACGACGTGTGCACACCCCGCGCGATTAGCTCAGCGGGAGAGCGCTTCCCTGACACGGAAGAGGTCACTGGTTCAATCCCAGTATCGCGCACCACCAAGAAGCCCCCGGCCGCATCTCGCGGCCGGGGGCTTTCCCGTATCCCGGGAAGGCCCGGTGAGGCCAGGTCGGGCACGGTTCAGGAGGAGAAGAGCATCCTGCCGAAACCGCGCTGCCGGTAGTGGCCACCGCCGTGGTGGCCACCGTGGTGCGGGGCACCCCACGCGGGGGCGGCGGGGGCGGGCTGCGCCGGGTACGCCTGCGGGGCCGGAGGGGTGGGCGGGGCCTGCTGGACCCACTGGGACTCCAGGCGGGTCAGGGCCTCCAGCTCGCCGTAGTCCAGGAAGATCCCACGACAGCCGCTGCACTGCTCGATCTGGACACCGTTGCGGTTGTACGTGTGCATGGCCGCGTGGCACTTGGGGCACTGCATGGTCGGCTCAACTCCCTGACATCGACGTTCGTATGACGGCTTCACTTTACGGGGACGCCGCAGGGGCCGAATCGGTTCGATGCCCGGCGATGCGGGCGCAGGTGTCGATCATCACGTCCTCCACCTCGTCGAGCGGCCTGCGTTCGGCCGCCGACTTCGCCAGGGCGAGGGCGGCGGTCTGGACCGTCAGAGCACGGGCGGGCACGTCGAGTTGGGCCCACGGATCGGCGCCCACGGCGGGACCGCCCGCCTCCTGGTACGCCCCCAGGAAACGGGACCAGATCCCCGGCGGCAGGATGCCGGCGGCGAACCAAGCGGCGGGACGGGCCAGATCCCAGGCGGGGTCGCCCAGACCGAGATCGTCGATGTCGATCAGCCGCCAGGGACCTGCTTCCCCGGCCCTGGGGGCACTGGCGGGCTCCGTCCCGGGTGCGCGGACCAGTTGGCCAAGGTGGAAGTCGCCGTGGCAGAGCCGCCGGGGGCCCGGCGCCGGGCGGTCGGGGATCGAGCGCCAGGCGGCGAGCACGGTCGCGGCGGCCGGGTGATCGGGGGCCGCCCGGCGCATGCGGTCCACGGCGAGGGCCGCCTTGACGGGCGCCCGCATCGCCGGGAGCGGGCGCCCGCGCGGAGGCGGGGTGCGGTGGAGCAACGCGAGCAGCCGCGCCGCCTCCTCCCAGGGGGCGGCGTCGGGGTCCACCGGGTCGACGGGCGGGCCGTACGGCCAGACGGTGACGGGGCGGCCGTCGAGTTCGTCCGGCGCGGCCACGGGCGTCCGGAGCGGCGGGAGGAGGACGCCGGCGACGTCCGGATGCGCGGCCAGCGCCAGCCGTGCGCGGTGGGCCTCGGGGTCGGTGCCGGGGGCATGCGCCTTGGCGACGAGCCGCCCGTGACGCACGACGGTCCCGTCGTCCCGGTCGGCGAGCACCCCGACGAGCCCGCTCGCACACCGGCAGGGCGCACCGGGACGGTGGGCGGCGGCGCGCGCGAGAGCCGCGAGCCGGTCGAGCGGGGGACGGCCGAGGGGAAGCCGGTCGGTGGGGTCCACGAGGGGAGCGTACGGGGGACGGGGTGCGGGCGGGGGACGGGGTGCGGGCGGGGCCGGGGGTCGGCCGCCCGGACAGCGGGACGCCGGGGAGGGGGCCTTCACCTCCCCCGGCCGATCTGAGGCTGGGCGGTGGGGGGGTGGGCGGGGAGCGGGGGGCGGGGGGGGCGGAGCCCGGGCATCTCCGCGGGCGGCGGGCGGAGCCCGGGCATCTCCGCGGGCGATGGGCGAGGCTCTCCCGGCCTGGGACGCGCGGCGGCGGACGATGGGGTTCGGGCGGCGGGTGGGAATGCGCGAGGGCCGGTCAGCTCCCCAGCTGACCGGCCCCACGCTGCCGTCCGCCGCACCCCCGTCCCCACGGGGTTGAAGGCCGGATGTCCCGACCCGGGCCGCTCTCCCGGGTCCGGGGCGCTGCTCAGCGCCCCAGCATCACGCCCACGGACGACGCCTGTGTGACCACTGCCTCCCAGCCGCCGAAGACGACGACGAGCAGGGCCGCGAAAGGGAGGACCATGGCGGTGGCCACCAAGGGGTGGCGACGGCTCGAAGGCCGGGTGCTCGTCCGCGGTGCCGTGTAGGCCATGGTTCCTCTCCTGACGTTTGGCGCGGTGGGTGCGTGACCTCGGGGGACGAGTGCTGCACCCACCGCTTGACCTCAACATTAGGGAGCGGGGAGCGCCGGGACGTCATGCCCTCGTACCGACTTGCGGGCCTCCCGGAGGATGACGGCCGCCCGCGCGGCGTACTCCCCTGGGTGGAGACGGAGGATCCGATCCCCGGGTCTTCCCGGAGGGGTTCCCCGAGGGCAAGCAGGGGCGTGACATGGCTCACTTCGCGGGGCGTCCCGCGAACGCCCTGGTCCGGGGCCCTCCCCGGGTACCTCCGGGGCCCTGACGAAGATTCCCGACTCCACGTCAAGTCTGGCGCTCGACACGGGCGTTGGGGCGGGCGCGGGACCTCGTACTCCCGGCTCCGCTCCCCCTCAGCACTGACAATCGATCCCGGTGCGAGGGCGCGGCCTATGAGCACGTGCGGGCGCCACTACGTAAGCTGTGCCACGTCGAACGGACGAGGGGACGGACATGGCGATGATGCGGCTCCGGCGCGAGGATCCGCGGATCGTCGGGTCGTTCCGGCTCCACCGCAGGCTGGGGGCCGGCGGGATGGGCGTCGTGTACCTGGGGTCCGACCGGCGCGGTCAGCGGGTGGCCCTGAAGGTGATCCGGCCGGACCTCGCCGAGGACCAGGAGTTCCGGTCGCGGTTCGCCCGCGAGGTGTCGGCGGCCCGGCGCATCCGCGGCGGCTGCACGGCCCGGCTCGTCGCCGCCGATCTGGAGGCCGAGCGCCCCTGGTTCGCCACCCAGTACGTGCCCGGTCCGTCGCTGCACGACCGGGTCGCCGAGGAGGGCGCACTGCGCGCCGCCGATGTCGCCACCATCGGGGCGGCCCTCTCTGAGGGCCTCGTCGCCGTCCATGAGGCCGGGGTCGTGCACCGGGACCTCAAGCCGTCGAACATCCTGCTCTCCCCCAAGGGCCCCCGCATCATCGACTTCGGCATCGCCTGGGCCACCGGCGCCAGCACCCTGACCCACGTGGGCACGGCCGTCGGCTCGCCCGGCTTCCTCGCACCCGAGCAGGTACGCGGAGCGGCCGTCACCCCCGCCACCGACGTGTTCTCGCTCGGGGCGACCCTGGCGTACGCCGCGATGGCCGACTCCCCCTTCGGGCACGGCAGTTCCGAGGTCATGCTCTACCGGGTGGTGCACGAGGAGCCGCAGCTGCACGGGGTGCCGGACGCGCTCGCACCCCTGCTCCGGGCCTGTCTCGCGAAGGACCCCGAGGACCGTCCCAGCACCCTTCAGCTGTCGATGCGGCTCAAGGAGATCGCGGCGCGCGAGGCTCAGGGACTGCCGGCCTCCCGTCCGCCGGTCCAGCGGGAGCGTGCCGAGGAGCGGAACGCCGTACGGCCGACCGAGCGGTACACCGACCGGGACGTGCCCGGTCGTGGACCGGAACGGGGAACCGAGCGCGGCCAGGAGCGGGGCGCCGAGCGTGGCCAGGCGCGCGGGCCCGGACCGTCGTCCCGGCCGTCCGGCGGACCCCGGACCGGGGGGCGTCCCACGACACGGCCGGGTGCCCGTACGACCTCGACGGGGCGCCGCCCCGCCAACCCCCGGCTGCTGCGCCAGCGGCTCTTCGTCTTCGTGGTCGTGACCCTGGTGGTGGCCCTGGGCATCGCCGCCGCCCAGGCCCTGCAGGGCTAGGGACGCAGGACAGGGCCCGGAGCCTCGCCGGTCAGGACTCCGGACGGCCCGTCGCCACCGCGTAGAACGCGACCGCCGCCGCCGCTCCCACGTTCAGCGAGTCCACGCCGTGGGCCATCGGGATGCGCACCCACTCGTCGGCGGCGCGCAGGGCCTGCGCCGACAGGCCGTCGCCCTCCGCCCCCAGCATCAGGGCCACCCGCTCCAGGCGGTGCGGGGCGGCCTCGTCGATCGAGGTCGCCTTCTCGACCGGGGTGAGCGCCAGCAGCTTGAAGCCCGCCTCCCGTACGGCCTCGAGACCGCGCGGCCAGGTGTCGAGGCGGGCGTACGGGACGGAGAACACCGCGCCCATGGACACCTTCACCGACCGCCGGTACAGCGGGTCCGCGCAGTCCGGCGACAGCAGTACCGCGTCCATGCCGAGGGCAGCGGCGCTACGGAAGATCGCACCGATGTTGGTGTGGTCGTTGACCGACTCCATGACGACCACCCGGCGGGCACCCACCAGCAGTTCGGCCGCGTCCGGGAGCGGCTTGCGCTGCATGGAGGCGAGGGCGCCCCGGTGCACGTGGTAGCCGGTGACGCGCTCCGCGAGGTCCGGCTGGATCGCGTACACCGGCGCCGGGACCTCGTCGATGACGTCCCGCATGGCATCGACCCACTTCGCGGAGAGCAGCATCGACCGCATCTCGTACCCGGCCTGCCGGGCCCGGCGGATGACCTTCTCGCCCTCGGCGATGAACAGGCCCTCGGCCGGTTCGCGTCTGCGGCGCAGCTCGACGTCGGTCAGGCCGGTGTAGTCGCTCAGGCGCGGGTCGTCGGGGTCGTCGATCGTGATGAGTTCGGCCACGTGGTGATACTGCCTTGTCCGGGGTGTGGTGCCAATGTGTGCGAAGGGGTTCGGTCACCCCTGGTCACCGGGCCTGCCGGCCCGGTCGGTTGCCGTGCCCGGTCACCTCACCTGGCGGTCGGGGCCTTCGGCCACCACGTCGCCGATGACGATGACGGCCGGCGGGCGGACCTCCCGCGCCTTCACGGTCTCCGCGACCGTCGCGAGGGTGGCGTCCACCCGGCGCTGGGACGCCGTGGTGCCTTCCTGGACCAGGGCGAGCGGCGTCTGGGGATTCTTGCCGTGGGCGATGAGCGCCTCGGCGATCTTCCCGATCTTGTCGACGCCCATGAGGACGACGAGGGTCCCGGTGAGCTTCGCGAGCGACGCCCAGTCGACGAGGGAGCGCGGGTCGTCGGGGGCGACGTGCCCGCTGACGACCGTGAACTCGTGGGCCACCCCGCGGTGCGTGACCGGGATGCCGGCCGCGCCGGGCACCGAGATCGAGCTGGAGATGCCCGGGACCACCGTGCAGGCGATTCCCTCCGCGGCGAGCGCCTGCGCCTCCTCCATGCCGCGGCCGAAGACGAACGGGTCGCCGCCCTTGAGCCGCACGACCGACCTGCCCGCCTTCGCGTGCTCGATCAGCGCGTTGTTGATGGCCTCCTGGGCCATGAACCGGCCGTACGGGATCTTCGCCGCGTCGATCACCTCGACGTGCGGGGGCAGCTCGTCCAGGAGGTCGCGGGGGCCGAGCCGGTCCGCGATGACCACGTCCGCCTCGGCGAGCAGCCGGCGGCCGCGCACCGTGATCAGGTCCGGGTCGCCGGGGCCGCCGCCCACCAGCGCGACGAAGGGGGTACGGGAGCGGTGCGCGGGAGCGGCGATCGAACCGTCGCGGAGGCCCTCGACGATCGCGTCGCGGACGGCGGCGGAGCGGCGGGGGTCATGGCCGGTGAGCACGGCGACCGTGACGCCCGCGTCGCGGCCGGTCGCCGGGGTCCAGGCGGTGGCCGCCTCGGCGTCGTCGGCGCGCACGCACCAGGTCCTGGTGCGCTCGGCCTCGGCGGACGCGGCGGCGTTCGCCGTGGGGTCCGTGGTGGCGACCAGGGCGTACCACGCGTCGGCGAGGTCACCGTCCTCGTACCGCCGCTTCGTCCAGGTGATCTCGCCGGCCTCGGCCATGGCCTCCACGGAGGGGGTCGCGGACGGGGAGATCAGCGTGATGTCGGCGCCCGCGGCGATCAGGGCGGGCAGCCGGCGCTGGGCGACCTGGCCGCCGCCGAGGACGACGACACGGCGGCCTGCCAGGCGCAGGCCGACGGGGTAGGCGGGGTGGTCGGCGTTGTCGGCCATGAGTGAGCGGCTCCTCGGAGTGCGGGGGCTGGCCGCTGCTGCGGTGAAGCGGCTGGTGGGGCGTGTGGCTGGCGCCTGGGACCACGATATCGGTGGCGAGGGCCCATCAGGCTGTGACGGATCTCCCCCGTGGTCGGTTCGTGACGTGGGGGCCGCTCCGGGACCGTGTTCGGGACTGCGTGCTGTACGGCCCGCGGGGACCTTGGACGGTGGCCCCTCAGGAGGCGTCACACATCACGCCTCACGTCCCGAACAGGGTCCCTGCGCGTCCCCCACTCCCGTGCGTGGTGGGGGACGCGCCCCTGGTTCTACTTCTCGGTGACGCCCGCCGAGTCGAATGTGGCCACCTCGTGCATCGCGCGGGCCGCGCTCTGCACCAGCGGGAGGGCGAGCAGCGCGCCCGTGCCCTCGCCGAGGCGGAGGTCCAGGTCGACCAGGGGGCGCAGGCCCAGCTTGTTGAGCGCGGCCACGTGGCCCGGCTCGGCGCTGCGGTGGCCCGCGATGCAGGCCGCCAGGGCCTCGGGCGCGATGGCCCGGGCCACGAGCGCCGCCGCACCGGTGGACACGCCGTCGAGGATGACCGGGGTACGCAGGGATGCCGCGCCCAGGATCAGGCCGACCAGGGCCGCGTGCTCCAGGCCGCCGACCGCCGAGAGGACGCCGATCGGGTCCGCCGGGTCCGGGTTGTGGAGGGCGAGGGCCCGGCGGACCACGTCCACCTTGCGGGCGTGGGTCTCGTCGTTGATGCCCGTGCCCCGGCCGGTGACCTCGGTCGGGTCCACTCCGGTGTAGACGGAGATCAGGGCGGCGGACGCGGTGGTGTTCGCGATGCCCATCTCGCCGGTGAGGAGTGCCTTGTTGCCGGCGGCGACCAGGTCCCTGGCCGTCTCGATGCCGACCTCGATCGCGGCAAGGACCTCGTCACGGGTCATTGCGAGACCCGTGGTGAAGTCGCCGGTGCCGGGGCGGACCTTGCGCGGAAGGAGGCCCGGGGTGGCCGGGAGTTCGGAAGCGACGCCCACGTCGATGACGCAGACCTCGGCGCCGACCTGGTTCGCGAAGGCGTTGCAGACCGCTCCCCCGCCGAGGAAGTTGGCCACCATCTGACCGGTGACCTCCTGCGGCCAGGGGGTGACGCCCTGGGCGTGGACACCGTGGTCACCCGCGAAGATCGCGACGGCCGCGGGCTCCGGGATCGGCGGCGGGCAGATCCGGGAGAGACCGGAGAGCTGCGCGGAGATGATCTCCAGCATGCCCAGCGCCCCGGCGGGCTTGGTCATGCGCTTCTGGCGCTCCCAGGCCTCGCCGAGCGCCTTGGCGTCCAGTGGGCGGATGTTGGCGACGGTCTCCTGGAGCAGGTCGTGCGGCTCCTCGCCGGGCAGGGCACGGCGGCCGTACGTCTCCTCGTGGACCACCCAGGCCAGCGGGCGGCGCTTGGACCAGCCCGCCTGCATCAGCTCCGGCTCCTCGGGGAACTCGTCGACGTACCCCACGCAGAGGTACGCGACGACTTCGAGGTGCTCGGGCAGGCCCAGGGTGCGGACCATCTCCCGCTCGTCGAAGAAGCTGACCCAGCCGACGCCGAGGCCCTCGGCGCGGGCGGCGAGCCAGAGGTTCTCGACGGCGAGCGCCGAGGAGTACGGGGCCATCTGCGGCTGCGTGTAGCGGCCCAGGGTGTGGCGGCCGCCCCGGGTGGGGTCGGCGGTCACCACGATGTTGACCGGGGTGTCGAGGATCGCCTCGATCTTCAGTTCCTTGAACTGCTTCGCGCGGGCCTTCGGAAGGGACCTGGCGTACGCCTCCCGCTGCCGCTGGGCCAGCTCGTGCATCGTCTGCCGGGTCTCGGCGGAGCGGATGACGACGAAGTCCCAGGGCTGCGAGTGGCCGACGCTCGGGGCCGTGTGGGCGGCCTCCAGCACGCGGAGCAGCACCTCGTGCGGGATCGGGTCGGAGCGGAAGCCGTTGCGGATGTCGCGGCGCTCGCGCATCACGCGCAGGACGGCCTCGCGCTCGGCGTCGTCGTAGCCGGGGGCCGGGGCCGACTCCACGGTGGGGCTGAGGACTTCCGTGTCGTCCGCGGGCGCGGCGGTCTCCTCGGCCGGAGCGTCTTCGGTGGCGGCGGTCTCCTGCGGGAGCGGCTCGGGAGCGGCGGTGTCGGCGAGCGCCTCGGGAGCCGTGGTTTCTTGCGCGAGTGCTTCCGGTTCCTCCTGCGGGAGTGCCTCGGGAGCGGCGGCCTCAGGGAGTACGTCGGAGGCCGGGGCCTGCTGCGGGGGTGCCGCCGGCTCCTCCCGCGGGAGTGCCTCGGGCGCGTCCGTGAGGGCCTCCGTGGCCCCGGGGAGCGTCTCCGCGGGGGTGGGGGCGGGGGTTTCGTCGGTGGTCGACGGCTCGGTGGCCGGCGACTCTGTGGTCGCGGCTTCGGAGGCCGGCTCGGGCGCGACCTCGGGGGCGGCGTCCTGCGGGACGAACGGGATCTCGTCGGCGACCGCCTCCACGGCGGTCTCCTCCGGAGCCTGCTCCTCCGCGAGGGCGGCGACGGGCTGCGCCTCGGTCTCCGGGGCCTGCTCGGCCTCGGGCTCCTCCGCCACCGGGGCGGCGGGTTCCTCGGCGACCGCCGGCTCGGGCTCGGGCTCGCGGGGGGCGGGGACCGTCACCTGGGGGTCGGCCTGCTCGACCGGGGCCTCGGGGGCGGCCGCGACGGGCTCGGAGGGCTCCTCCGGCTGGGGCACGGGGGCCGACTCGGGCGCCGGGGCCGGCGCGGGGATCGGTGCCAGGTGCGGGGTCGTCGGGACGTTGCCCTCGACCTGGACGAACTGGCCGGTCCCCGGGACGACCGTTTCTGCGGGGGCGTCGGTCCCCGGAGCCACGGGCTCCTGCGGCTGCGCGGCCCACGGCTCGGCGCCCTGCGGCGCGAGCTGCTGGTCCTGCGCGATGTCGAAGTACTCGGGCCCCGTGATCGGCGGGCCCGGGTTCCTCACCGGCATCGGCGCGGGGCCGGTGGCCACCAGGGTCTCGGGGGCCGGGGCCGGCGCGGGCTGCGGGGCCGGGGCGGGCGCGGCGGCGGGGCCGCGGTCGGCCAGCGAGAGCACGACGCCGCCGGCCTCGGGCACGGGCGGGCCCAGGTGCAGCGGGCGACGCGCGGGCTGCGGGGCCGGGGCGGTGGCGGGCGGGGGCACTCGGACGCCGCCGAGGTCCACGGAGCCGGAGTCGCGGCCGGCGGCCTCGTGGGCACCGGTGTCGAGGATGCCGGGCTGGTAGCCGTGGTCGGTGGCGGCCTGCTCCTGCGGGGCCGCGGGCACGCCGTGCGCCGGAGTGCCGGTCACCTGGTCCACCGGGACGCCGTGCACCGGGGTGCCCGTCACCTGGTCCACCGGGACGCCGTGCGCCGGAGTGCCCGTCACCTGGTCCACCGGGACGCCGTGCGCCGGAGTGCCCGTCACCTGGTCCACCGGGACGCCGTGCGCGGGCGTACCGGCTAGCGGGACGCCGTGCGCCGGAGTGCCGGTCGGCTGGTCCAGCGGGACGCCGTGCGCCGGGGTGGCCGTGGCCGGGGCGGCCGGGACGCCCTGCGGCGGGGTCTGGTTCTGCGGGGCCGTCAGCATGTCGCCGAGCGCGACGGCGTCCAGCGGGGCCGTGAGCGGGTCCGGCAGGGGGTCGGTCAGCGGGTCGCCCACCGGCGTCTGCGCGTCGGGGGCCGTCGGGTGCGGCGCCGACTGGTTCGGGACGAGGGGTGCCGGCGGCGGCACGGCGACCGGCGGCGCGGGCGGGACGCCCGGCGGGTGCTCGCTCCATGCGCCCTGGGCGCCGGGCATGAGCAGCAGGTCGTCGTCCTCGGTGGTGTGCTCGGAGGGGTCCAGGAAGGTGTACGCGCCCGGTGCGGGGATGCCCGGCTGCTCGACCATGCCTGCGTTCTCCGGCAGCCCCTCGCCCGGGACCTGGCCGGTGTCCGTCATGCGTACCCCTCGCCCATCGCTTGTGCTTCCTTCAGACCTGCGCCCGTCGACAAGAACGAGCGCACGCGCCGCGCGGCACGAAGGACGCGCGGGCACTCACCATTGTCGCCGCCCCCGGCCGTCGTGGCAGGGAGATTCGCCACGGTGCGCTGTGGACTGCGCCACGTCGCGCGGTCCCCCCTTGTCGCGTACCGCGTCAGCGGCGCAAAGCGGCCACGTGTTCGGGACATTGGCGAACGAATCGCCGAACATCCGGATGCGGTACAACAATCGGCCAGCCTACCTGGCCTGCGGGGCGGCACCGTCACGGGCAGGGGTGTCGGCCCTGCGGCCGGACAGCAGGAAGACGACCGAACGCTCTCGTTCCGACCAGTCGTCCGGGTCGAGTCCGACGGTCTGGAGGAGGAGGCTCTCCACGGTGTAACCGCCGTCGGCGAGGGCCGCGCCGATCGCCTCGGCCTCGTCGCGGGTGGAGGCGTGGGCGACGATCCGTTCCGGCCGCCGGTCGGTGCAGGCGGTGACGACGGGCACCCCACCGGCCGCGATCCGTACGACATCGGGTTCGGGCAGGCTCTCCAGGACGTGCGGGGCGCGTCCCGGGACGGTCTGGAGGTGTACGCCGTGGCGACGGGCGGTCTGCTCGGTGCGGGCGGAGGCCGCCGGGTCCATGTCCACGGCGATGACGGCGGCGCCGAAGCGGGCGGCCTCGACGGCGAAGGCGCCGCCGGCGCAGCCGATGTCCCAGACGAGGTCCCCGATGCGGGGGCCGAGCCGGGCGAGCTGGGCGGCCCGCAGGGACGGGTCCTCGCCCGCGCCGGCGCGTGCCGGGGCGGGGGTGGCGGAGCCGTACGCCTGGGAGTCGTACTCCTGCGTGGGCAGGCCCCAGCCGCGCACGGGAGGCGCGGTCGGTTCCTGGCCCATCAGCCAGGGGGCGGTGGGAGGGGCACCCGTGCTGCCGGCGCCGCCGATGACGAGGACGACGTTCGGGTCGCGCCAGGTGTGGTCGGCGGCCTTGTCGGAGGTCAGGACGGAGACCTGTTCCCGGGCGGTGCCGAGTTCCTCGCAGACCACGAAGGTGCGGTGGACGCAGTCGAGGAGGAGGGCGAGCTCGGCCGGTCCCGCGCCGGGCGAGGTGAGGACGGCGACCTTGGGGTGGGCGCGGCAGACGTTGACGGCGCGGCGCAGGGTGCGCTGCTGGGCGACGACGATCCGGGCGTCCTCCCAGGGCATTCCGGCCCGCGCGAAGGCGGCGGCGACGGAGGAGACGGCGGGGACGACCTCGACCTCAAGGCCGTGCTCGGGCGCCCGCAGGGCGCGGACGACCCCGAAGAAGCCGGGGTCGCCGTCGGCGAGGACGACCGCGGTGCCGCGGTGGCCGGCGATCCGGCGGGCGGCGAGGTCGACGCTGCCGAGACGGACGCGTTCGGCTCCGGGCGGTACCTCGGGCAGTGCCAGGTGGTGGGCGGCTCCGGCCACCAGGGTGGCGGCGGAGAGCGCGGACCTGGCCGCCGCGGTGAGTGGTGAACCGTCCCAGCCGATCACCGTGACGCGGTCGGCCATCGTCGTGTGTCTCCTGGTGTCGTCGCAGGTCGGGGGCGTGCCGAGCGTACCCCGGGTGGGCTCTGTGGGCTCAGCTCCAGTCGGTGTACGAGGAGTATCCGGCCTCGGCCATCTGGTCGGCGACACCGTCGAGGTCCTCCGGGAGGAGCCCCCAGACGATGAAGTCGGTGCGCAGTTCGGTCCAGTCGCCGTCCTCGGTGCGGGTGCGGGCTATGCAGGCGTTGCGCAGGACGCCTTCGCTGATGCAGCCGATCTTCTGGGCGACCTGCTGGGAGGCGGTGTTGTCGGCCGCGGTGCGCAGCTCCAGGCGCTCGAACCCCTGGTCGCCGAAGAGCCATTGCGCGGTCGCGAGCGAGGCTTCGGAGGCGTAACCCTCGCCTCGGGCCCAGGGGGCGACGATGTACGAGAGTTCGGTGGAGCGGACGCGCCAGTCGGTGTTTCCCAGCTGGATGACGCCGACCAGGCGCTGGGTGAGGAACTCGGTGACGGCGAGGTCGATGCCCCGGCCCGCGGCTCGTTCGGCGGGCGCGTACTCGGTGATCCAGGTCCGGGCGGCGGCCTCGGTGAACGGCTGGGGCACCGCCGTCCAGGCGCCCACCAGTTCGTCGTTCATCATGGCGGTGAGAGCGGGGACGTCACCCTCGTCGAGCGCGCGCAGCACCAACCGGTCCGTGTTGATGGAGATGTCCGGAAAGGTGGTAGTCATGCGCAGCTCCATGCCGTGGACCGTCCGAATCGACCGTGAACGCACAGCATGCAGCATGCGCCCGCCGGTGCGCATGGCCGGGTGGGTGCTCGGTCGGGGGTGTGGCGAAGGCCCCGCGCACCGGACGGGGTGCGGGGGCCTTCTGTCCAAGGACTGTACGGGGGAACCGGTCTGACGGTCCCTCGGACGCCGGACCTACTTGACGGCGCCGAAGGCCGGGACGATCGAGCCCTTGTAGGTGTCCTCGATGTACTTCTTCACCTCGGGCGAGTTGAGGAGCTGCGCGAGCTTCTGCACGCGGGCGTCCTTCTCGTTGCCCTCCTTGACGGCGAGGAAGTTGGCGTACGGGTTGCCTTCCGCCTTCTCCAGCACGAGAGCGTCCTTCGCCGGGGACAGCTTGGCCTCGATGGCGTAGTTGCCGTTGATGACGGCGGCGTCCACGTCGTTCAGGGCGCGGGGCACGGTGGCGGCCTCCAGCTCCTTGAAATCCAGGCCCTTCTTGTCGGTGATGTCGGAGAGCTTGGCGTTGGTGCCGACACCCGGCTTGATGGTGATCAGACCGTTCTCGGCGAGCAGCTGGAGGGCGCGGCCGCCGTTGGTGGTGTCGTTGGGGACGGCGATGGTCTGGCCCGCCTTGATGTCCTTCACCGACGTGAGGGTCTTGGAGTAGAGACCGAGGGGCTCCAGGTGGACGTTGACCACGGGGACGAGGGTGGTCTTGTTCTTCTGGTTGAAGTCGTCGAGGTACGGCTTGTGCTGGAAGAAGTTGGCGTCGACCTGGCCGGACTGGGTGGCGGTGTTCGGCAGGATGTAGTCCGTGAACTCCTTCACCTCCAGCTTCAGGCCGGCCTTCTCCGCCAGGTTGTCCCTGACGTAGTTCAGGATGTCGGCGTGCGGCGTCGGGGACGCGGCGACGACGAGGGGCTTGTCGGCGGCGCCGGCCGTGTCCTTGGAGGAGGACGGGTCCGAGGAGGTGCCGCAGGCGCTCAGCCCGAGGGCGAGGGCGGCGGTGGCGGCGATACCGGCGGTGAGCTTGATGTTCCTACGCACGAAGAGTGCCTCTTTCCGGTGGTGCGGTGGTCGCCTGGACAACAAGTCCGGGCTGTTCTTCGAAGGACGAAGTCTGAGGTGGCCGGGGTCCGTTACGCGGTACGGCCCCGGCGGGCGAGGAGTCGGACGACTCCGTCGCCGATGAGCTGGACGACGGTCACGATCAGGACCAGGACGACGACGGTGACCAGCATGAAGGTGGTGTCGAAGCGCTGGTATCCGTAGGTGACGGCCTTGGAGCCGAGGCCTTCGCCGCCGACCGCGCCGGCCATCGCGGAGTAGCCGATGAGGACGATGACCGTGGTGGTGACGCCCGAGACCAGGGAAGGCAGGGCCTGCGGCAGTAGCACCTTGCGGACGATGGTGGGTATGCCGCCGCCCATGGCCTGGACGGCTTCGACGAGTCCGTGGTCGACCTCGCGGATCGACGTCTCGACGAGACGCGCGAAGAAGGGGATGGCGCCGATGGCGAGCGGCACGATCATCGCGGTCGGGCCGATGAAGGTGCCGACGACGAAGGTGGTGAAGGGGATCAGGGCGATGAGCAGGATGATGAAGGGCAGCGAACGCCCCACGTTCACGATCGCACCGACGATCTTGTTCACCGGCAGGTTCTGCAGCAGTCCGCCCTTGTCCGTCAGGACGAGGAGGATGCCGAGCGGCAGGCCGCCGAGCACGGTGACGACGGTGGCCCAGAGAACCATGTAGAGCGTGTCGACAGTGCCCTGCTCCAGCAGGGGCTGCATCTCGGACCAGGTCACTTGGCACCTTCCTCGACCAGTACGGGCGCGGTGACGGCCGCCGCCGCGTCCTCTTCCACGACCTCGATCTGCAGGCCCTGCTCGCGCAGGAAGCCGATCGGGACGACGTTCTCCTCGTACCGTCCGGGCAGCTCGATCCGCATCCGTCCGATCTGCCGGCCGCCGACGGTGTCCATCGCGGCACCGAGGATCGAGATGTCGATGTTGTACGTGCGGGAGAGCTGCGAGATGACGGGCCGGGTCGCGGACTCGCCGTGGAAGGTGACGTCGACGACCGTGCGGTCGGGGCCCGTGGGCGCGCCGCTGACCGGGAAGAGCTCAGCCGCCAGCTGGGAGCCGGGAGTGGCGAGCAGTTCGGCGACGGTGCCGGACTCGACGACGCGGCCGTGCTGCATCAGCGCGGCGGAGTCGCAGATCGTCTTCACGACGTCCATCTCGTGGGTGATGAGCAGGACGGTCAGGCCGAGCTGCTGGTTGAGGTCGCGGAGCAGCTGGAGGATGGAGCGGGTGGTCTCCGGGTCGAGGGCGCTGGTGGCCTCGTCGGAGAGGAGGACCTTGGGCTTGCCGGCGAGGGCGCGGGCGATGCCGACGCGCTGCTTCTGGCCGCCGGAGAGCTGGCCGGGGAAGGCCTTGGCCTTGTCGGCGAGACCGACCAGGTCGAGGAGTTCGAGGGCGCGGCGGGAGCGCTCGGCGCCGGAGAGACCGAGGATCTCCAGGGGGAGTTCGATGTTGTCCTTGACCGTGCGGGAGGACAGCAGGTTGAAGTGCTGGAAGACCATGCCGATGCTGCTGCGCGCCCGGCGCAGGTCCTTCCCCGCGCGGCGGCTCCTCCCGGCCAGGGCGGTGAGGTCGACGCCGTCGACGGTCACCGTGCCGGAGGTGGGGCGCTCCAGGAGGTTGACGCAGCGGATGAGCGAGGACTTGCCGGCCCCGCTCTGGCCGATCACGCCGAACACCTCGCCCTCGCGGACGTGGAGGTCGACGCCGTCCAGAGCGGTGACCTTCCGGCCGCGCGACTCGTAGACCTTGGTCAGGCCCGAAGTGGTGATCACAGGGGTTTCCGTCACTGTCGAGTGCGCGACGCGGGGTCCGTCACGCACGGGGCATTCGTCTTCGGACAGTCAGGCGCACGGGGCCGTCCGGCGGGTGGCCGGTCGTCGGCGGTGCGCGGGGGCGGGCACGCTCCGCCGCCTGTCGGCGGGGGAAACGGCACGGCCGTCGGGGTCTCGCTTCGGGGCGCGGGACTCAGGCGGGGGCCCTCAGAAGGCGCACATTCGACACATACAACGAGCACCGGGCGTCGTGATCGCCTCGGTCGCAAGGGTGCGGCTGCTCGTCGTGGTCATGTCTGCAAGTAAAGCATGCGCAGTAGCGAACGAAAGGGGGCTGTCCGAATAGCGGACGCGACCGGCACATCATGCGGACAGTTCGGGGGCCGTACGGGCGAGGGTGCGGCCGAGGCCGCGGTCCGGTCGCCCGGTGCCGACCGGGGGTGAGCGCATCCGGCCCTGTCGGCCGTAATACCCTCGGGCGCATGCTTGACGTCCTGACGGTCGCGGTCTCCGTGGCCGCGCTCGCCCTCGCCGCCTGGTGCGGCTTCGCCGCCTTCCGCGACCAGCCGACCAAGGACTGGCACTTCATCGGCATGGCCGTGGTGACCTTCCTCGTCCTGGTCCAGCTGGTCGTCGGGATCGTGCAGCTGGCGCGCGGCGAGAAGGCCGAGGAGGGCGCGACAATCTTCGTCGCCTATCTGGTCGGGGCGCTGTGCGCGGTGCCCATCGCCGGTTTCATGTCGCTCGCCGAGCGCAGCCGGTGGGGGTCGGCCACGGTCGCCGCCGGCGCGGTCGTCCTGGCCGTCCTCGAAGTGCGACTCCACGACATCTGGACGGTGGGCTGACCATGACCGCGACCCAGGAGAAGGCGGCACCGGGCACGAGGACCCGCCTCGTCACGGGGCCGGGCATCCTGCTCGTCTGGCTGTACGGCGTGATGTCGGTCGGGGCGGTCTCCCGCTCGATCTACCAGATCGCCACGGAGTTCGACCGTGCGCCGCTCGCGTACGCGCTGTCGGGGGTCGCGGCCGTCGTCTACGCCTTCATCACCTACACGCTGGTACGCGGTGGGGAGACGGCCCGCAGGGCGGCGCTGGTGTGCTGCGCCGCCGAGCTCGCGGGCGTACTGATCGTCGGGACCTGGACGCTGGTCGAGCCGTCCGCCTTCCCGGACGCGACGGTCTGGTCGGACTACGGCTACGGGTACCTCTTCATTCCGGTGCTGCTCCCGCTGACCGGCATCTGGTGGCTGCGCCGGTCGCGCGCGCTCACGGCCGCCTGAGTCAGGCCGCCTTCTCCAGGGTCACCAGGGTCAGCCTGGGGCCGACCTCCCGGGTGGCGACCTGTGCGTACCCCTTGCGGCGGTAGAGCCGCAGATTGCCTTCGCTGCGGTGGCCCGTGAAGAGCTGGAAGCGCTTGGCGGACGGTTCCGGCTGTGCGGCGGCGTCGGCGCCGCCCGCGAAACGGCGCTCGATGCCGTCGAGGAGCCGCCCGCCGAGTCCGTGCCGCCGCATGCGCGGGTGGACGATCAGCTTGGCGATCCGTACCGTGCCGTCCTCGTCGAGGCGGGCCCGCACGGAGGCGACGACCTCGTCACCGAGCCGGGCCACCAGGCCGTACCCCTCGTCCAGTTCGGCGCGCAGCTCGTCGAGCGACTGGGTGAGCGGCTCGATGGACCAGTCCCCGTACAGCTCCGCCTCGCTCTGGTAGCAGAGGTACTGCAGCTTCAGGATGTGCTCCGCGTCCCGCGCGTCCGCTGCTGAGATGGTCACGCTCAGGCCCATGTGTGCACGCCTCCCGCTCATCTGTCGATCATCGGTTTACCGCACCCTTCCCCTTCGGCCGGGGGCGGGAACCTCTGCCGCCAGCATTCTGCGCAGGCATCCCAGGCAACGGGAACGCATCGGCCCCAGACTGCCCTGTGAGATACCCAACTCTCCTGCGATTTCCCGGTAGGTGAGGTCCTCGGGGGCGAGCATCGCCGTCAGCACCCGGGGGCACCGGCCGGGCGTCCGGGTGACGGCGGCGCGCAGCGTACGGCGCCCCTCCGCATCGAGGAGGGAGTGCTCCGGGGATCCCTGGGGACCGGAGCCGCCGGGATCGTGGGCGGGCTCGTCGCGGTAGGGGCGCTCGCGGTCGCTGGTCCTGCGGGCGCGGCGGGCCTCGGCGCGGACGGCCCGGCGCAGCCATTCGGCGGGGCGCTCGGGGGCGGTCCCGGTCGCCTGGAGCCGCTCCAGGAGACGGAGCCAGACGGCCTGTTCGAGGTCGCCCGGTTCGACACCGGCGGCCGACGCCTCGGCGTCCGACTCGGCGGCGAGCAGCGGGGCGAGCGCGGCGAGGAGCCCGGGGCCGGGGTCCGTATCCGCGACGGGAGCGGTGTCGGGGTGCGGCTGGGGGTGGGTCGCGCGGTGGGGGGCGGGGTGGGCCTCAGGGTGTCGTTCGGGTCGGGTCTCGGGGTGGGCCTTGGGTCGGGTCTCGGGGTGGGTCTCGCGGTGGGTCTCGGGGGTGGTCATGTCCGGCACGATGCCGGGCTACGCGGGCGTGGTTGCGGTGCGGGGCGTAAACCACCCGGGAGGAGGTCGTGCGGGCCCGGTCGCCGGGCCCGCACGCGTACACGAGGTCAGTCGCGGGCGGTGTGGTCCGCCGCGCCGAGCAGCGCGGTGTCCGGGTTGTCGGAGAAGATCCCGTCGATCCCCGTCGCCAGGTACCGCTTGAGGGCCCCGAAGGAGTCGCCGTACGCCGCCGGGTCCGTGCCCCGGCGGAAGTCCGCGGGCAGGAAGGCGTTCTCGTTGCGGTGGGTGTACGGGTGGAGGATCAGACCCTCCGCGTGCGCGTCGCGGACCAGGGTGGTCGGGTCGCCGAGGCGGCCGTTCGCGTCCTTGGGGATCACCAGGTCGAGCGTCGGACCGATGCCCTTCGCGTACGAGGCGATCCAGCGCAGGCCCTTGGGGGTGACCAGGTCGGCCACCGTGCGCGGGTCCCCGGCCTGGACGAAGTCCCAGGGGCGGCTGGTCGCGCCGGAGAGCAGGACCACGCCGGGCGAGTCCACCAGCTTCGCCAGTCGCTGGATGCTGCTCGGCTCGAAGGACTGGAGGAAGACCGGGGAGTTCGCGCGGTGCCGCCCGTATCGGCGAAGGAGCTTGGCGAGGCGCTCCTCCAGGCCGAGGCCGAGTGAGCGGAAGTAGGTGGGGTGCTTGGTCTCGACGTGGAGCCAGATCTCGCGGCCCCGGCGGCGGCCCTCGTCCTCGGCCCAGCGCAGCACCTCCTCGAAGGTGGGCACGGTCCAGCGGCCGTCGTACAGGGTGTTCTCCTGGCGGGTGCCGGGGATGCGCTCCTTGGCCCGCAGGGTTTTGAGCTCGGCCAGCGTGAAGTCCTCGGTGAACCAGCCGGTGTACGAGGTGCCGTCGACGCTCTTGGTGGTCTTCCGGGACGCGAACTCGGGGTGGTCGGCGACGTCGGTGGTGCCGGTGATGTCGTTCTCGTGGCGGCAGACGAGGTGCCCGTCCTTGGTGGGGACGAGGTCCTGCTCGATGACGTGGGCACCGAGGTCGAGAGCCAGCCGGTAGGAGCCGAGGGTGTGCTCGGGGCGGTAGCCGCTGGCGCCGCGGTGCGCGATGACGGTGGGGACGGGGAGGGAGCGGTAGCCGCGGCCGTGGCCGGGGGTGCGGCCCGCCCCGGCGCTCTGCGCACCGGCGGCCTGCGCCGCGCCCGTGCCGGCCGCGAGGGCGGCGGAGGTGCCGAGGACGGTGGCGCCCGCCGCTCCGAGAACCGTGCGCCGGGCCGGGATCCGGCGTTCGCCCTGGGTCATGAGGTGTCCTCCTGTGTCATGTCCCGTACCTGTCGACGGGTGCCCACGACGCTAGGCACCAACCCCCTCCATCCGGCAGACCTCGGTCGAACATGGCGGAAACACACGTCAACACTGCGTATCCACTCGGTGAACCCGATGTGCGCGCGGAGGTGACCCGCGAGTATCGTCGCCAGCTGCACCGTCAGCTCGACTGACCCGCATCCCACCGGAGGAACCGTTGTCCCGTCTCGCGATCATCAAGGCAGTGCTCGGGCCGGTCATGCGCCTGATGTTCCGCCCCCGCGTGGAGGGCGTCGAGAACATTCCGGGCACCGGACCCGTCATCCTCGCGGGAAACCACCTGACCTTCATCGACTCGATGATCATGCCGATCTGTCTGGACCGTCCGGTCTACTTCATCGGCAAGGACGAGTACGTGACGGGCAAGGGCGTCAAGGGCAGGGCGATGGCCTGGTTCTTCACCAGCGTCGGCATGATCCCGGTGGACCGGGACGGCGGCCGTGGCGGTGTCGCGGCGCTCATGACCGGGCGTCGGGTCCTTGAGGAGGGCAACGTCTTCTCGATCTACCCGGAGGGCACCCGCTCCCCCGACGGCCGGCTCTACCGCGGCCGTACGGGCATCGCACGGCTCACCCTGATGACCGGGGCGCCGGTGGTGCCGTTCGCGATGATCGGCACCGACAAGATCCAGCCGGGCGGGGCGGGCTTCCCGCGTCCGGGCCGGGTGACGGTCCGCTTCGGCGAGGCGATGGAGTTCTCGCGGTACGAGGGGATGGACCGCGACCGGTATGTGCTGCGGGCGGTGACGGACTCGGTGATGGCCGAGGTGATGCGGCTGTCGGGGCAGGAGTACGTGGACATGTACGCCACCAAGGCGAAGGCCGCGTAGTCCGTTCGGAACAGGCGTGACCGTGCCCCGTACGGCTGAGCCGTACGGGGCACGGTCGATTTCGCGGCGGGCGTGCGCAGCCGTGTCGCGGACGGCGCCGCCCTGTCGGGGCGTCAGTGCCGTGGACCTCGGAGCGTCAGTGGTCGGCGCTGCCGGCCTGTCGGGGCGTCAGTGCTCGACGCCGTCCTCCAGCTTCTGGCCCCTGAGCAGGAACCAGGCCGCGACCGCCGTCGCGAGGAGGACCGCCGCGCCGACGCCGGCCGCGATCCGCAGGCCCTCGACGAAGGCCTCCTGCGCGGCCGACACCAGGGCCGTCGCCGTGTCGGGGTCGAGGCCGCCGGAGGCCTCGACCGCGCCGCCGAGCGACTCGTGGGACGCGGACGCGATGTCGGAGGGGACACCGGCCGGGGTGGCGAAGCCGCGGTAGACGCCGGTCACGATCGAGCCGAGGACGGCGATGCCGAGCGCGGCGCCCAGTTCGTACGCCGTCTCGGAGACGGCGGAGGCGGATCCGGCCTGCTCCTTCGGGACGCTGGAGAGGATCACGTCGGCGGTGACGGTGAACGCGAAGCCGGCGCCCACACCGACGACGAGCAGGGCGGCGCCGAGCAGCGGATAGCCGGTGTGCTGGTCGAGCGTCGTCAGTACGGCGAGGGAGAGGCCGACCGCCGCGAGACCGCCGGCCACCACGGACCGTACGGAGAAGCGACGGGTCACGGTGCCCGCGATCAGACCGGCCGTGACAGCGCCGACGGCGGCGGGCAGTTCGGCGAGTCCGGCCTCCAACGGCTGCCGGCCCTGGACCAGCTGGAAGAACTGGGACAGGAAGAACACCAGGCCGGAGAGGCCGAGGATGGTCAGCAGGTCGGCGAGGACGGCGCCGGAGAAGCCGCGGTGGCGGAAGAGGCGCATGTCCAGGAGCGGCGCGGGCAGGGTCAGCTGCCTGCGGACGAACCAGGTCAGGGCGCCGGCGCCGACGAGGGCTGCGAGGCCCGCGTCGAGGGAGGGCCCGTGGGAGGCCAGTTCCTTGATCGCGTAGACGAGGCCGATCATGCCGACGAGGGAGAGCAGGACGCTGGGCAGGTCCCAGGGGCCGTGGTGGGGGTTCTTCGACTCGGGGATCAGCTTGATCCCGACGAGGACGAGGACGGCCATGACGGGCAGGTTGATGAGGAAGACCGAGCCCCACCAGAAGTGCTCCAGGAGGAACCCGCCGACGACCGGTCCGACGGCGGCGCCGGCCGAGGCCATGGCACCCCAGATGCCGATGGCGAGGCTGCGCTCGCGCGGGTCGTGGAAGAGGTTGCGGATGAGCGCCAGGGTGGACGGCATCAGGGTCGCGCCGGCGACGCCGAGCAGTGCGCGGGCCACGATCATCATCTCGGGGCTGGTCGCGTAGGCGTTCAGGACGGAGACCGCGCCGAAGGCGATGGCGCCGACCAGGAGGAGCTTCTTGCGGCCGATGCGGTCGCCGAGGCTGCCCATGGAGACGAGGAGTCCGGCGATGACGAAGGAGTAGACGTCCCCGATCCAGAGCAGCTGGGAGCCCGAGGGCTTCAGGTCCTCGGAGAGGAAGGGGGTGGCGAGTCCGAGCACCGTGGCGTCGACCGCCACGAGGAGGACGGCGAGGACGAGCACGGACAGGGCGAGCCACCGGCCGGGGCGGCGGACGCCCTCGGTATGGTCCGTGGTGCTGAGGGTGCTGGTGGTCACTTCTCCACGCTCCTGCGCGCTCCGCCGAGCATCAGCTCGACGATCATGTACTGGAAGTCCTTGGCGGCGACCCGGCCGTCCTGCACGGCCCAGGCGCCGGAACCGACGAGCCCGTAGAAGGCCTCGGTGAGCCAGGCGGGGGTCAGATCGATCCGGAAGACGCCGTTCTCCTGCCCGCGCCGGAACAGCGCGGAGACCCGGGCGTCGAGGCGGGCCCAGCCCTCGTTGACCTGGTCGCCCTCGAAGAGCTGGTTCTCGGTGACGAGGAACGACAGCAGGGGTGCGACGGGCTCCACCTCGCCGACGAGACGTCGTACGGCCTCGTCCTCGGGCCCCTGGTCGAGGTCCGCCCGGTCGAGCGCGGCCTCCAGCTCCTGAAGCCCGAGCTCCTCGAGCGCCCGCACCAGCGCGTCCCGCCCGGCGAACTGCCGATGCAGGGTGGCCCGCCCGATCCCGGCGGCCCGTGCGACCTCGTCCATGGTGGCGGTCGCCTTGCGGGTGAGCAGGGCGGCGGCGGCGCGGAGCACCTGGGTGCGATCGACTGACATGAGACAACCATACACCAAATGAGACATCAATGTCTCATTCTGGAGGCGGCATGGAAAGCGCCGCCACCCTCGCGCAGGGAGGGCGGCGGCGCCGTGAGTGTCGTACGGCCTACTTCTTGGCCTCGGCCCAGGCGTGCTGGATGACCAGGTCCGCCTTGACCTCGACGAGCTGGGTGGCGACCGCCGAGGGGGCGGTGCCGCCCCGGCCGTCGCGGGAGGCGAGGGCGCCCGGGACGTCGAGGACCGTGCGGACCTCCGGGGTGAGGTGCTCGGAGATCTTGGCGAACTGCTCGTCCGTGAGCTCGTCCAGCTCCTTGTCCTCCGACTCGGCGACCTTCACGCACTCGCCGGCCACCTCGTGCGCCACCCGGAACGGCACGCCCTGCTTGACCAGCCACTCCGCGATGTCCGTCGCGAGCGAGAAGCCGGCCGGTGCCAGCTCCTCCATGCGCTCCCGGTTCACGGTGAGCGTGGCCATCATGCCGGTGAAGGCGGGCAGCAGGACCTCCAGCTGGTCGCAGGAGTCGAAGACCGGCTCCTTGTCCTCCTGGAGGTCACGGTTGTAGGCGAGGGGAAGCGCCTTCAGGGTGGCCAGGAGGCCGGAGAGGTTGCCGATGAGGCGGCCGGACTTGCCGCGGGCCAGCTCGGCGATGTCCGGGTTCTTCTTCTGCGGCATGATCGACGAGCCGGTGGAGAAGGCGTCGTGGAGGGTCACGAAGGAGAACTCCTTCGTGTTCCAGATGATGATCTCCTCCGCGATCCGGGAGAGGTTGATCCCGATCATCGCGGTGATGAAGGCGAACTCGGCGACGAAGTCACGCGAGGCCGTGCCGTCGATGGAGTTGCCGACCGAGCCGCGCTCGAAGCCCAGTTCCTTGGCGACCGCCTCCGGGTCGAGCCCCAGCGAGGAACCCGCGAGGGCGCCGGAACCGTACGGGGAGACCGCCGTCCGGGTGTCCCACTGCCGCAGCCGCTCGGCGTCCCGGGACAGGGCCTGGGCGTGGGCCAGGACATGGTGGGCGAAGAGCACGGGCTGGGCGTGCTGCAGGTGCGTACGGCCGGGCATGGCGACGTCCGCGTGTGCCTCGGCGAGGCCGACCAGGGCGTCCTGGAGGTCCGCGACGAGGCCGCCGATGATCCGGGCGTGGTCGCGCAGGTACATCCGGAAGAGGGTGGCGACCTGGTCGTTACGGGACCGGCCGGCGCGCAGCTTGCCGCCGAGGTCCGGGCCGAGGCGTTCCAGGAGGCCCCGCTCCAGGGCGGTGTGGACGTCCTCGTCGGCGATGGTGCCGACGAAGGAGCCGTCGGCGACGTCGGACTCCAGAAGGTCGAGGCCGGCGAGCATACGGGTCAGCTCGTCCTCGGTGAGCAGTCCGGCCTTGTGCAGCACGCGCGCGTGGGCTCGGGAACCGGCGATGTCGTAGGGCGCGAGACGCCAGTCGAAGTGAACCGACGCGGACAGCTTCGCCAGGGCCTCGGCGGGACCGTCGGCGAACCGTCCGCCCCAGAGCCGGACGTCACCGTTGTTGCTGCTCACAGCTGCTGCTCCTCAGGAGGGTGGGTATACCGCCGTCTTCGCGGGGAGGGCGAAGATGTCGATGACAGCATAACTATGCAATCCTCCGTATGTTTTGTCAACGCGGTCGGGGCGCGCCCGATCCGCTCCGGACGAGAGGCCCTAGGCTCCGGCCATGACGAGCAGCGCCTTCGACGGAGTCCTGCACCGGCTCGCCCGCGCCATCGACGGCGGCGACGGCGACGCGGGGGCGTGGATCACGCTCGACGAGGACATCCGGACCCTCCTGCGCCGCGGCGGCGACGTCCCGGCGACCCCCGCGTGGTCGTCCGGCGACGCCACACAGCCTCCGACCACCCCGGAACTGGCCCTCGCCCTGTGCGGTCCCGACGGGCGGATCAGGGAGGCCTCCCTCCGGTACGTCTCCCGCTCCCCCGCGCTCCTTCCTCTGGTCGTGATCCGCTGCTCGGACTGGGCCGCGCCCGTACGGGAGCGGGCACGCGCCGTGCTGCGCGAGGAGCTGTCGGGGGTCACGCCCGAGGCTCTCGGCGTCCTCGTCGCGGTCGCCCTCCGAACCGGGGAGCGGCTGCGCGGGGACAGCGCGCGGGAGGCGTTGACCCGGGCCCTGCGGGAGGGGCCCGCGTCCGGGGTGACCGCGCTGCTGGGGAGCGGGGACCGGGCCGTGCGTCGGCTCGCCCACCGGATCGCCTTCGACCGCGGGCTCCTCTCCCCCACCCGGCTGGCGGAGATCGCCGCCCGCGACCCCGACGTGATCGTCCAGGACCTCTGCGCCACCGCCGCGCTCGCCGCCGCCGGGGACCCGCCGGACCCGGCCGTCCTCGCCCCCTTGCTGTCCGCCCGGCAGGGCCGGGTGCGGGCGGCGGGGGTCACGGGGCTGCGCCGGGCGGGCCGGGCCGGTGAGGCCGAGCCGTTCCTGTACGACCGGTCCGCACTGGTGCGGGCCTGCGCCCGCTACGTACTGCGGCAGGCGGGGACCGAGCCACTGCCGCTCTACCGTGCGGCCTGTGCGGCACAGCCCGGGGCTGCGGACGCGGTGCCCCCGTACGCTCCGCTGGGCCTCGCCGAGTGCGGGGAGCGGGCCGTCGACGTGCCGGCGCTCTGGGAGCTCATCGGGCACGAGCGGCCCGAGGTGCGGGCCGGGGCGGTGGCGGGACTGCGCCTCCTCGACGCCGTACACCTCCAGCGGCTGGTACCGCTGCTCGACGACAGTTCGCCGCGGGTCGTGCGCGAGACGGCGAAGGCGCTGCGCCCCTGGGCCGATCACACGCCGGTCGACGCCGTCCCGGCGCGGCCGGTCGCCGTCCCCGCCCCGCCGATCACTCCGCCCCTGCCCGCCGACGAGAGCCGGGCCCTCTCCGCGCGCGCGTGGCTGCTTCGGATCGTCGGCCTCGCGCGGCGCCCCGACCGCGCGAGGCGGGGCGGGAGTTGAGACGCGCACGCCCCGCGAAACACGGAGCGGGCAGAATGCGAGACATGGGAAAGACATATGAACATATCGACGGACGACTCCGCGCCTTCATCGAGGAGCAGCCGGTGTTCTTCACGGCCACCGCTCCCCTCGCCGGCGACGGGCACGTCAACCTGTCTCCCAAGGGGCGGCGCGGCACCCTCGTGGTTCTTGACGAACTGACTCTCGCCTACGTCGACTTCGGCGGCAGCACCGCCGAGACGATCGCGCATCTGCGGGAGCCGGGCAACGGTCGGATCACCCTCATGTGGACCGCCTTCTCCGGGCCGCCGACCGTCGTACGGGTGCACGGAACAGGGGAGGCCGTGCTCCGCGACGACCCGCGGTGGGGTGAGCTGTTCGCGCGGTTCCCCGCGGAGGCCGTGGAGGGTCAGGGCAGCGCGCGGGCGATCGTCCTGGTGCACGCGCGACGGGTCAGCGACTCCTGCGGGTTCGCCGTCCCGCTGATGGAGTACCAGGAGGACCGGTCGCTGCACGCCGAGTACTTCAACCGGAAGACGGACGACGAGTTCAGGGCGTACTGCGTCCGCAAGGAGCACATCGCGACCAGCCTCGACGGGCTGTCCGCGCTGCCCCTGCCCCTGCCGCCGCTGCCGACGCCTGACCCGGAGGCGGTGCCGACGCCGACGCCGGTGGCCGCCGAATAACCCCGCGTCGCCGCTTCGGGCCCGCGGGTCGACCCCGCGGGCCGCGGCCTACTTCTGCGCCAGCATCAGCAGGTGGTCGGCGAGGGCCTGGCCGCCCGCCGGGTCGCGGCTGATGAGCATCAGGGTGTCGTCGCCCGCGATCGTGCCGAGGATGGCGTGGAGTTCGGCCTGGTCGATGGCCGACGCGAGGAACTGGGCGGCGCCCGGCGGGGTCCGCAGGACCACCAGGTTCGCCGACGCCTCGGCGGAGATCAGCAGTTCGGAGGAGAGGCGCCGCATACGCTCCTCCTTCGCGGACTCGCCGAGCGGGGCCTGCGGGGTGCGGAAACCGCCCTCGCTCGGCACCGCGTAGATCAGCTCGCCGCCGGTGTTGCGGATCTTCACCGCGCCCAGCTCGTCGAGGTCGCGGGAGAGCGTCGCCTGGGTGACGCTCAGCCCGTCGTCCGCGAGGAGCTTGGCGAGCTGGCTCTGCGAGCGCACCGGCTGCCGGTTGAGGATGTCGACGATCCTGCGGTGGCGTGCGGTGCGGGTCTGCGGAACGGACGGCCCTCCCCCAGGCTCCGCCTGGGGGGACCCCCAGCGCTCGTTTTCCTGCGCGTCGGTCATCGTCGTCTCATTCCCCGGTTCGTCCTTGCCCGTTCGCCACGTCGAGGACCCCGGGCAGGGCCTGGAGGAAGGCGTCCGCCTCGGCGTCGGTGAAGACCAGCGGAGGCATGATCCGTACGACATCGGGGGCGGGCGCGTTCACCAGGAGGCCGGCGTCCTGAGCCGCCTGCTGCACCTGGGGTGCGAGGGACTCCGTGAGCACGATACCCAGCAGGAGACCCGCACCACGGACGTGGGAGACCAGCGGGTGCTCCAGGCCCTCGATTCCCTGCCGCAGCCGCTCCCCGACCGCCTTCACGTGATCGAGGGCGGCGTCCGCGCCGAGGGTGTCCAGGACGGCGATTCCGGCGGCGCAGGCCACGGGGTTGCCGCCGAAGGTCGTCCCGTGGTGGCCGGGCGTGAAGAGGTCGGCGGCGGGACCGAAGGCGACGGTCGCGCCGAGCGGGAGGCCGCCGCCGAGGCCCTTGGCGAGGGTGACGACGTCCGGCTCCACGCCCTCGTGGGCCTGGTACTCGAACCAGTGGCCGCAGCGGCCGATGCCGGTCTGCACCTCGTCGAGGACGAGGAGGGTGCCGGTCGCGCGGGTGATCTCCCGGGCGGCCTTGAGGTAGCCGGGGGGCGGGACGACGACGCCGTTCTCGCCCTGGATCGGCTCGATGATCACGAACGCGGTGTCCTCGGTGACCGCGGCGCGCAGCGCCTCCACGTCCCCGTACGGGACATGGGTGACGTCCCCGGGCAGCGGCAGGAACGGGGTCTGCTTGCCGGGCTGGCCGGTGAGCGCGAGGGCGCCCATGGTCCGGCCGTGGAAGCCCCCCTCGGTGGCGACCATGTGGGACCGGCCGGTGAGCCGGCCGAGCTTGAACGCGGCCTCGTTGGCCTCGGCGCCCGAGTTGCAGAAGAAGACCTTGCCGGGCCGGCCGAAGAGCGAGAGGAGCTTCTCCGCGAGGGCGACGGGCGGTTCGGCGACGAACAGGTTGGAGACGTGGCCGAGGCTCCGGATCTGGCGGGTGACGGCCTCGACGACCGCCGGGTGGGCGTGGCCGAGGGCGTTGACGGCGATGCCTCCGACGAGGTCCAGGTACTCGTTTCCTTCGGCGTCCCAGACCTTGGCGCCCTCACCCCGGACGAGCGGCAGCCGGGGGGTGCCGTAGTTGTCCATGAGCGAGCCCTGCCACCGCTCGGTCAGCTGCTCGTTGCCGGTGCTGCTCATCAGTCCCCCTGTCCGTCCGGCACGACCATCGTGCCGACGCCCTCGTCGGTGAAGATCTCCAGCAGGATGGAGTGCTGGACCCGGCCGTCGATCACCCGGGCCGTGGTGACCCCGTTCCGTACGGCGTGCAGGCAGCCTTCCATCTTGGGGACCATGCCGCTGGAGAGCTCGGGCAGCAGCTTCTCCAGCTGGCTCGCGGTGAGCCGGCTGATGACCTCGTCGCTGTTCGGCCAGTCCTCGTAGAGGCCTTCGACGTCGGTCAGGACCATCAGGGTCTCGGCGCCAAGCGCCGCAGCGAGTGCCGCAGCCGCCGTATCAGCATTGACGTTGTAGACATGTCCGTCGTCCTGGGAGCGGGCGATGGAGGAGATGACCGGGATGCGGCCGTCCTCCAGGAGCGCCTGGATGGCGCCGGTGTCGATGGCGGTGATCTCACCGACCCGGCCGATGTCGATCTGCTCGCCGCCGATCACCGGGCGGTGCCTGGTGGCGGTGATGGTGTGGGCGTCCTCGCCGGTGAGACCGACGGCGAGCGGGCCGTGCTGGTTGAGCAGCCCGACGAGCTCGCGCTGGACCTGGCCGGCGAGGACCATCCGTACGACGTCCATGGCGTCCTCGGTGGTGACCCGCAGGCCCGCCTTGAACTCGCTGACGATGCCGTGCCGGTCGAGGGCGGCGCTGATCTGGGGGCCGCCGCCGTGCACGACGACCGGCTTGAGACCTGCCTGGCGCAGGAAGACGACGTCCTGGGCGAAGGCGGCCTTGAGGTCCTCGTCGATCATGGCGTTGCCGCCGAACTTGATGACGACGGTCTTGCCGTTGTGGCGGGTCAGCCAGGGCAGGGCCTCGATGAGGATCTGCGCCTTGGGGAGGGCCGTGTGCCTGCGCGTGGGGTTCTGGGAGTCGCCCGTGATCTCGGAGTCTCCCGTGTTGTGCGATTCGCCGGTGTTCTGGGAGTCGCTCATGAGGAGTACGCGCTGTTCTCGTGGACGTAGTCGGCGGTGAGGTCGTTCGCCCAGATGACGGCGGACTCGGTGCCGGCCGCGAGGTCGGCCGTGACGGTGACCTCGCGGTAGCGCATGTCGACCAGGTCGCGGTCCTCGCCGACGGAGCCGTTCTTGCACACCCAGACGCCGTTGATGGCGACGTTGAGCTCGTCGGGCTCGAAGGCCGCACCCGTCGTGCCGATGGCGGAGAGCACCCGGCCCCAGTTGGGGTCCTCGCCGTGGATGGCGCACTTGAGGAGGTTGTTGCGGGCGATGGAGCGGCCCACCTCGACGGCGTCGTCCTCGGTGGCCGCGTTGACCACCTCGATACGGATGTCCTTGCTGGCGCCCTCGGCGTCGCCGATCAGCTGGCGGGCGAGGTCGTCGCAGACCTCCCGTACGGCCTCGGTGAACGCGTCCTGCGCGGGGGTGACGCCGGAGGCGCCGGAGGCGAGGAGGAGGACGGTGTCGTTGGTGGACATGCAGCCGTCGGAGTCGACGCGGTCGAAGGTGACGCGGGTGGCGCCCCGCAGGGCGCTGTCGAGGCCCTCGGCGTCGACGTCAGCGTCGGTGGTGAGGACCACGAGCATGGTGGCGAGGCCAGGGGCGAGCATGCCGGCGCCCTTCGCCATGCCGCCGACCGTCCAGCCGCCGTTCGCCCCGTCCTTCGTCACCACGGAGGTCTTGTGGACGGTGTCGGTGGTCTTGATGGCGATGGCGGCCTTCTCGCCGCCGTGCTCGGAGAGTTCGGCCGCGGCCTTCTCGACGCCGGGGAGGAGCTTGTCCATGGGGAGCAGGATGCCGATGAGGCCGGTGGAGGCGACGGCGACCTCGCCGGCGCCGACGTCCGCGCCCTGCGCGCTGAGGACCTCGGCGACCTTCTCGGCGGTGGCGTGGGTGTCCTGGAAGCCCTTCGGCCCGGTGCAGGCGTTGGCGCCGCCGGAGTTGAGGACGACGGCGGTCAACTCGCCGTCGGCGAGGACCTGCTGGGACCAGATGACGGGGGCGGCCTTGACTCGGTTGGAGGTGAAGACTCCCGCGGCGGCACGGCGGGGCCCGGTGTTGACCACGAGGGCCAGGTCCGGGTTGCCGTTCTGCTTGATCCCGGCGGCGATGCCCGCCGCCGTGAATCCCTTCGCTGCGGTGACGCTCATGGAGCGACTCCAATCGTGGAGAGTCCGGTGGCCTCGGGGAGTCCGAGGGCGATGTTCATGCTCTGCACCGCGCCGCCGGCGGTGCCCTTGGTGAGGTTGTCGATGGCACTGATGGCGATGATCCGGTTCGCCGCCGCGTCGAACGCGACCTGTACCTGAACGGCGTTGGAACCGTAGACGGACGCCGTCGCCGGCCACTGTCCCTCGGGAAGCAGATGGACGAAGGGCTCGTCCGCGAAGGCCTTCTCGTAGGCGGCCCGTACGGACTCGGCGGTCACGCCCGGCTTCGCGGCGGCCGTGCAGGTGGCGAGGATGCCGCGCGGCATCGGCGCCAGGGTCGGCGTGAAGGAGACGGTGACCCGCTCCCCCGCCGGTCCGCTGAGGTTCTGGATCATCTCGGGGGTGTGCCGGTGGCCGCCGCCGACGCCGTACGGCGACATGCTGCCCATGACCTCGCTGCCGAGGAGGTGCGGCTTGGCCGCCTTGCCGGCACCGGAGGTACCGGAGGCGGCGACGATCACGGCCTCGGGCTCCGCGAGACCGTTCTCGTACGCGGGGAAGAGCGCGAGCGACACGGCGGTGGGATAGCAGCCGGGCACCGCGACACGCTTGGCCCCCGTCAGAGCGACGCGGGCGCCGGGCAGTTCGGGGAGGCCGTAGGGCCAGGTGCCGGCGTGCGGGGAGCCGTAGTACGCCTCCCAGTCGGCGGGCTCCCGGAGCCGGAAGTCGGCGCCCATGTCGACGACGAGGACGTCCGGTCCGAGCTGCTCGGCGACGGCGGCCGACTGTCCGTGGGGCAGGGCGAGGAAGACGACGTCGTGCCCCGCGAGCTCGTCGGCGGTGGTGGGCACGAGGACGCGGTCGGCGAGCGGCAGCAGATGGGGCTGGAGCGCCCCGAGGCGCTGACCGGCGTTGGAGTGGCCGGTCAGGGCACCGATCTCCACGTGGGGGTGGGCGAGGAGAAGACGCAGGAGCTCTCCGCCCGCGTATCCGCTCGCACCCGCCACTGCTACTCGTACCGTCATCGAAACCCTCCTCATGGATGGCATGATTATACGTCGCGACGCAGTTTTATGCAAAGAACTCCTGGAGACACCACCCGGGGCCGTGGGCGGCGGTCACGGCGGGATCACCCAGCCCGGCGTCCAGGTCCCGGCCGCGTCGTAGCCGCCCGCCGAGGCGGCGAGGTGGGCGCGGAGGGTGGCGAGGGCCGGGTGGGGGTTGTCGCGGTGCCAGAGGAGCGAGTGCGGGTAGACAGGTGTCGGGTCGGTCACCGGGATGCGGCGCAGGCCGTGGCCGGTGGGCCAGACGAGCCGGGTCCGCTCCCCCATGAACGTGGCCAGGGCCGGGGTGTCGGCGACGGTGTCGAGGAGCGCGTCGGAGCCGAAGTTGGGGCCGGTCGCCTCGATGGTGAGCCCGAACTCGGCGCCGAGGTCGTCGTAGTAGGCGGCCCACTCGGTGCCCGGGACGACACCGGGCATCCAGATCCGGTGCCCGGCGAGCCGGGCGAGGGGCACCGACCGGGCGCCCGCCAGCGCGTGCGCGGGGCCGGTGAGGAGCTGGAGGCGCTCGTCGAGCACCCGGACGGACCGGATGTCCTCGGGAAGACGCCGGCCGGGCGGGGCGACGGCGCGGAAGGACGCGTCGATCTCACCGGACCGCAGGGCCCCGACGGCCCTCTCGACGTCGAACAGCATCATCACGTCGAGGTCGATCTCGGGGTGGGCGCGGTGGAAGCCGCGCATCAGGCCCGACGGGGCGACGCGTGAGGCGATCACGTCGACGCGCAGCGGGCGGCGGCCCGGCCGCACGGACGCGACCGCGCGCTCGGCGACGCGCAGCAACTCGCGCGCGTGGGGCAGGAACGCCTGTCCGTCGATGGTGAGCTGGGCGCCGCGCGGGGTCCGCGTGAACAACCGCACCCCGAGGTCACGCTCCAGCGCGGCCATGCGCTTGGACACCGCCTGCTGGGTGACCGCGAGCTCGGCGGCGGCCTCCCGGAACTGTCCCGCGTCGGCGACGGCGACGAAGGTGCGGACGGTGTCGAGGTCCATGACGACAGCGTAGGGGCACAACTGGCGGTTGTGGCGGGGCGGACCGAGGGTTGTTTGATCCCCGTGGCGGTGCCCGCTTTCATTCTTCGGGTCCCGGACCGGTGGTGCGGGTGAGGTTGTACGGGGTGGGGGCGAGAGGAGTCGGACATGGCGAGCGGGGACCGGCCTACGGCCCGGTTCGGGCGGCTGCTGGGCGGGCGGCTGGGGCCCGATTTCGGGTGGCTCTGGGGCGCGTACGGGACGAGCGCGCTCGGCACGTGGCTCGCCTTCGGTGCTTTCCCTCTGATCGCCATCCAGGTGCTGGACGCCGGACCGGCCGAGGTGGCCGCGCTCGCGTCCGTGGGAGCGGCGGTGGGCGCGGCCGTGGCGGTGCCGCTCGGCCCGTGGGTGGAGTTCCGCCGCAAGCGGCCGGTGCTGATGACGATGGACGTGGTGCGGTGCGCCGCGCTGCTGACGATCCCCGCGGCGTTCGCGCTCGGCGCGCTCACGTTCCTCCAGCTCCTATTGGTCTCGGTCGTCGTCGCGGCGGCCGACATCACCTTCCGCTCGGCCTCCGGCGCGTACCTGAAGACACTGCTGCCGGGGGAGGACCTGCTCGCCGCCCACGCCCGGTTCGAGTCCACGGCCTGGACGGCCACGATCGTCGGACCGCCGCTGGGCGGCGCGGCGATCGGCCTCCTGGGTCCCGTGGCGACGGTGGTCGCGGACGCGGTGAGCCACCTGCTCTCGGCCCTGGGCATCCGCGCGACGGGCGGGCACGAACCGCGTCCGGAGCCCCGGGGGCCCGCGCGCATGCGGGCCGGGGACCTCCTCGACGGCTGGCGGTACGTCCTCACCGACGCGATGCTGCGTCCCCTCTTCTTCAACACCGCCCTGTTCAACGGCCTGGTGATGGCCGTCCAACCCCTCCTGGCCGTCCTGATGCTCGGCAGCCTCGGCTTCACCCCGTGGCAGTACGGCCTCGCCTTCGCCGTGCCCTCGATCGGCGGGCTGCTCGGAGCACGGCTGGCCCGGCCCCTCGTGACCCGGTTCGGGCAGCACCGGGTCCTGGTCACGGCCGGGACGCTGCGCGGGTGCTGGCCCGTCGGCCTGGCTTTCACGGGGCCGGGCACCGGAGGGCTGCTGCTCGTGATGGGCGTCGAGTTCGGGCTCATCCTCTGCTGCGGGGTCTTCAATCCCGTCCACGCCACCTACCGCCTGGAACGCACCGCGACCGACCGGGTCGCCCGCACACTGTCCGCCTGGGCGGTGACGACCAAGGCCTCGGCCGCGCTCCTGACGGCCGCCTGGGGCGTACTGGGGGGATTGCTCGGGCCGCGTACGGCCATCGGCCTGGCCGGCGTACTACTGCTGGCGACGCCGCTGCTGCTCCCCCGCCGGGCGGCGGCCGCGCACCCGCTCTCCGGCACCCCTTTGCATGACCATGCGAGATGATGCATACTCTTCCTATGTCCAAGGTCCTCACCTCCCTGCCCGCCGGCGAGCGCGTCGGCATCGCCTTCTCCGGCGGCCTCGACACCTCCGTCGCGGTCGCATGGATGCGCGACAAGGGCGCCATCCCGTGCACCTACACCGCCGACATCGGCCAGTACGACGAGCCCGACATCGCCTCGGTGCCCGGCCGCGCCAAGACCTACGGTGCCGAGATCGCGCGCCTGGTCGACTGCCGCGCGGCGCTGGTCGAGGAGGGTCTTGCCGCACTCACCTGCGGGGCGTTCCACATCCGCTCCGGCGGCCGCGCCTACTTCAACACCACGCCGCTCGGCCGTGCCGTCACCGGCACCCTCCTCGTCCGGGCGATGCTCGAGGACGACGTCCAGATCTGGGGCGACGGCTCGACCTTCAAGGGCAACGACATCGAGCGGTTCTACCGCTACGGCCTGCTCGCCAACCCGCACCTGCGGATCTACAAGCCCTGGCTGGACACGGACTTCGTGACCGAGCTCGGCGGCCGCAAGGAGATGTCGGAGTGGCTGCTCGCCCACGAGCTGCCCTACCGCGACAGCACCGAGAAGGCGTACTCCACCGACGCCAACATCTGGGGCGCCACTCACGAGGCGAAGACCCTGGAGCACCTGGACACCGGCGTGGAGACCGTCCAGCCGATCATGGGCGTCCGCTTCTGGGACCCCTCGGTCGAGATCGCCGCCGAGGACGTCACCATCGGCTTCGACCAGGGCCGCCCGGTGACCATCGACGGCAAGGAGTTCTCCTCCCCCGTCGACCTCGTCATGGAGGCCAACGCCATCGGCGGCCGTCACGGCATGGGCATGTCGGACCAGATCGAGAACCGGATCATCGAGGCCAAGAGCCGGGGCATCTACGAGGCGCCCGGCATGGCCCTGCTGCACGCGGCGTACGAGCGCCTCGTCAACGCGATCCACAACGAGGACACCCTCGCCCAGTACCACAACGAGGGACGGCGCCTCGGCCGGCTGATGTACGAGGGCCGGTGGCTGGACCCGCAGGCGCTCATGGTCCGCGAGTCCCTCCAGCGCTGGGTCGGCGCGGCCGTCACCGGCGAGGTGACGCTGCGGCTGCGGCGCGGTGAGGACTATTCGATCCTCGACACCACGGGCCCGGCGTTCAGCTACCACCCGGACAAGCTGTCCATGGAGCGCACCGAGGACTCGGCCTTCGGGCCGTCGGACCGGATCGGCCAGCTCACCATGCGCAACCTCGACATCGCCGACTCGCGCGCCAAGCTGGAGCAGTACGCGAGCCTCGGCCTGATCGGCACCTCCAACCCGGCCATCGGTGCCGCCCAGGCGGCCGCGACCGGACTGATCGGCTCCATGCCGGAAGGCGGCGCCGAGGCCATCGCGTCGCGTGGCGAGGTCGCCGACGACGACGAGATGCTGGACCGCGCCGCGATGGAGTTCGGCACCGACTGACGCCCCTCGCCGGGCGACAGGCCCGACACCCCCGCAGACCGGCCCGACGCCTCGTGCGTCGGGCCGGTCTTCGCGTGGGGGCGGGTTCCCGGGCCCCCGGGCACGGCACCATCCGAACGAGAGGGCCCAGGGCCTGCCCGGAGGGCAGACGGCGGGACTTTCCGGACCAGGCCCTAGCCTTCAGACATGATCATCAATGCGCGGACCCGGGTACGGGTCGCACGTCCTTCGCGGGATCTGGCCGCCGCCGAGCGGTTCTACGTCGACGGTCTCGGCCTCGACGTGCTCTGGCGGAGCACCGAGCGGGTACCCGGTCACCACGACCTGCTCATGGTCGGCCCCCCGGACGGAAACTGGCACTTCGAGCTGACGCGTGATCCCGAGCGTCCGCTGGAACCCGTCCCGACCGTCGACGACCTGTTCGTCGTCTATCTCGGGGTGCCCGTGGAGGAGGAGCAGGTGGAGCGGCTCGTCGCCGCCGGGGGCACGCGGGTGGCCGCGCACAACCCGTACTGGGACGAGCACGGCGTCACCGTGGCCGATCCCGACGGCTACCGGCTCGTCCTGTGCTCCCGCACCTGGGGAGGATGACCCGGTGGTCCGGGCACGGCCGGAGAGGGCCGGGCCCGGACCGGGCGACCCTAGGCCGTCCGGACCGCCCGCAGGACCACGAACTTGGCGTCGCTGGCGACGAGTTCGCTGTTGCCGAAGATGCGGCGGAGGGTGACGTGGTAACCGAGGTGCCGGTTGCCGATGACCCACAGCTCGCCGCCCGGCCGCAGCGCGCGCCGCGCGTCGGCGAACATGCGGCGGGCCGTGCGGTCGGTGGTGGCCTGGTGGCTGTGGAACGGCGGGTTGTTGAGGACGAGGTCCACCGATCCCGCGGGCAGGTCGGTGAGCCCGTCGCCGACGACGAACTCGGCCTTGCGTCCTTCGCCCACGTGGGCGCGGAAGTTCTCCTCGGCCGAGGCGACCGCCGGGTACGACTCGTCGGTGAAGATCAGCTCCGCGTCGGGTTCGGAGAGGGCGATGGCGATGCCGACCACGCCGTTGCCGCAGCCGAGGTCGGCGACGCGGGCGCTGCCGAGGCCACCGGGCAGGTTCGCGAGGAAGAAGCGGGTGCCGACGTCTAGGCGGTCGGCGCAGAAGACCCCGGCGTGGTTGGTGACGGTCAGCCCGGGGAGACCGGGCGCGGGGGTGTCGGCCGGGAGGTCGTACCGGTGGGGCCAGGGGTTGGGGCGCGGAGAGGTCGCGGGGTCGAACGTGGTGTGGATCAGTCGGGCCTTCTTCACCGCGAGCGAGGTGCGGGTGGGTCCGAGGATCCGCTCGAAGAGACGGAGCGTGGAGGTGTGGATCTCCTTGACCATGCCGGTGCCGACGATCACGGTGCCCTCGTGCACGGCGGGTGCGAGCCGGTGCAGCTGGTCCTCCAGGAGCGCGAGGCTCTTGGGAACGCGGACGAGGAGGACGTCGATCCGCTCGGGCGGCGGGTCCTGGGTGGTGAGCAGCCGGACGGCGTCCGGGGCGGCCCCGGCGCGCGCGAGGTTGGCCCGCGTCGCCTGCCCGCCGAGGTACGAGTCGGTGATCTGGACGAGCTCGCCGGTGCCGGCGGCTTGAAGCGCGGTGACGAGGGCTCCCCAGCGGTCGCCGAGGACGGCGACGGTGCCGGAGAGGTCGGTACCGCTCTCGGCCAGATGGCCCAGGAGGTACTCGTCGGCCGCGTCCCAGGCGCGCAGCTGGTCGCGCGGGTCCTCGGGAAAGCGGGTCAGCGTGAAGGCGCCCCATGACGTGGTCAGACGGTTCATCGTGCTCTCAGGCTAGCCGGTCGCGGCCGTCGGCTCCCACGCCACGTGCCGGAAGCGCGTGCGCGGGGTGCCGTTCGGCGCAGGGTCGTCCGTCAGCGTACGGCCGCGTCGAGCTGGAGGTGCCAGAGGCCGGGGCGGCCGGTGAGGGTGACGGTGGAGAGGGGGCGGACGTCGACGCTCCAGTAGGTGGCGGGGTGCGCCCTCAGTGCGTACACGAGGGCGGCCCGCAGGACGGCTGGTTCCACGACGGCGACGATGGCGCCGTCGTCGGCGGGCCGGGTGTCGAGCCAGTTCCCTATCCGGGTGATGAAGGCGAGGAGCGGTTCGCCGCCGTGCGGGGCGGTGCGGGCGTCGGTGAGCCAGGCGTCGACGGCGGCGGGTTCGAGGGCGGCGACCTCGGCGAGGGTGAGGCCCCGCCAGCGGCCCATGTCGCAGTCGCGCAGCGCGGGCTGGGCGAGCGGGGCGTAGCCGAGGGCGGTGCCGGTGGCGCGGCTGCGCGGGGTGGGGGAGCAGTAGCGCAGTTCGGCCGCGCCGAGCGGGATGAGCGCCGGCGCGGCGAGCTGCACCTCGTACCAGCCGGCCTCGTCGAGCGGCCGGTCGTCGTCGAAGCGTTCGGCGAGCAGGGAGGAGCTGCGTGCCGCCGTGACGAGCGTCACCCGAAGACTCATGGCCGCGATGGTGGGGCCGGAGGCTCCGCAGGTCAAGGGGTCATTCCCGGGGGTCGGAGGGGCTCCGGTTCACTCCTGCCCGAGAGTCATCCAGATGTCCGGATTCTGTAGTGGCGTGAAACCCACCTTCTCGTACACACCGTGCGCGTCGGCGGTCGCGAGCATGATGCGGCGCAGCCCGCACGGTGCGAGGTGGTCGCGGACGGCGGTGACGAGCGCGGTGCCGAGGCCGGTGCCGCGGGCCGGGCGGTCGACGTAGACGTCGCAGAGCCAGGCGAAGGTGGCGTAGTCGGTGACGACGCGCGCGTAGGCGGCCATCTCGCCCGTCTCGCGGTGGTAGGCGCCGAGGTTGAGGGAGCCCGCGATGGCGGCGTCCTGCTTCTCCCGAGGCCGGCCGAGGGCCCAGTAGGCGTCCGTGGACAGCCAGTGGTGGACGCGGGCGGCGTCGATCCGCGCGGGGTCGGCTGAGATCTCGTACGTCCCGTGCATGACGGGCGTGTCGGTGGTCATCCTGTCGCTCATCCCCGCAGGCTTCCAGTGACAGGGGGGCTTGTCAGGTGAATTTGCCGGAGGTCGGCAGCGGGGGGCCGGGCGCGGGGACCCGGCTCCACCCGTCCTGCCCGCACCTCGCGGTCAGGCCGTCAGTTCGTCGACCGCCGTCCGCAGGCGGCGTACGCCCTCCGCGATCTCGGTGGGGCCCGCGACACCCGCGAAACTCAGCCGGATGTGCCCGGCGGGGGGTTCGGCGCAGAAGTAGGGGCGGCCGGGAGCCGCGGCGACACCGTTCCGCAGGGCGGTGGCGAGGAGGGCGGCCTCGGGAAGGGCGTCGGGGAGGCGGAGCCAGAGGTGGTAGCCCCCGTAGGGGATGTACGGCAGGGCGAGGCCCGGCAGATGGTGGGTGACGGCGCCGGCCAGCAGGTCCCGGCGGCTCTTGAGTTCCTGGGCGACGGCCCGCAGATGGCGGTGCCAGGCGGGCGAGCCGACGAGTTCGAGCGCGGCCTCCTGGAGCGGCCGGGGGACGAAGAAGCTGTCGACGACCTGGATGGCGCGCAGGCGTTCCAGGACGGGACCGCGGGCGGCGAGGGCGCCGACCCGCAGGCTGGGCGAGGTGGCCTTGGTGAGCGAGCAGACGTGGACGACGACGCCGTCGGGATCCTCGGCGGCGAGCGGCGCCGGGAGCGGCGGCGCGTCCTCGTGGACGAGACGGCGGGCGAAGTCGTCCTCGACGACGAAGGCTCCGGCGGCGCGGGCGATACGGATGACCTCACGGCGCCGCTCGGGCGCCAGCACGGCGCCGGTCGGGTTCTGGAAGAGCGGCTGGCAGACGAAGACCCGGGCGCCGGTGGCGCGGAAGGCGGCGTCGAGGAGTTCGGGGCGGACCCCGTCGGCGTCGGCTGGCACGGGGACGGGGCGCAGTCCCGCGGCGCGGGCGACGGCGAGCATGCCCGGGTAGGTCGGCGACTCGACGAGGACGGGGGTGCCGGGCGGGGCGAGGGCCCGCAGGGCGGTGGTGAGGGCGGGCTGGCCACCGGCGGTGACGAGCAGGTCGGCGGCGGTGACGCTGCCGCCGATCTCGCGGGCGAACCACTCGCGCAGCTCGGGAAGCCCGTCCGTGGGCGGTCTGCCCCAGGCGCCGGGGCGGCGCCCGGCCCGGGCGAGGGCGGCGGCGAGGGCCCGCTGGGGCTGGAGGGAGGGGTGGAGATAGCCGCCGTTGAACTCGATCACCCCGGGTGGGGGCGCGGCGAGGGTGGCGAGGACACCGGAGGCGTCGACGGACCGGGGGACGAGTTCGGTGGCCGTGTCGGCGCTGAGGGCGACCTCCTGCCAGGAGGTGTCGCCGGTGACGGGAGTGACGGTACGGGGCTCGGCGCGGAAGGCACCGGCGCCGGGGCGGGTGACCACGAGCCCTTCGGCGGCGAGCTGCGCGAGGGCGCGGGTGACGGTCACCGGGGAGACCCGGTAGCGCTCGACGAGCGCTCGGCTCGACGGCAGCTTTCCACCAGGTGAGTAGCAGTTCAGCTCCGCCCTGAGGGAATGCGCCAGTTCCGCCACACTGCTACGCTCATTCATGAGAGCAAAGAATAGCGCTACTGTCTCCCTGACGATAGCGGTGACCACCCCCGCCGACAGCGCTTCGGGCGGAAGCACCCGGACCGGGGGCACCGCCGGAGGCCGCAGCGGAAGCACCCGCGCCGGGATCACCGCGGGAAGCCGAAGCGGAAGCACCCCGCACCCGGCCGCCGACCCCCTCCCCCGCGGCACCCTGCTCGCCGTCCTCGGCGTCGTGTGCTTCTCGCTCACCTTCCCCTCGACCGTCTGGGGCCTGGAGAGCTTCGGCCCCTGGTCCCTGGTGGCCGTGCGCTCCGCCCTCGCCGGCCTCGTCGCGGGCGTCTTCCTCCTCGTCGGCCGGGTGCCGCTGCCCGAGCGGCGCCACTGGGCGGGCCTCGCCGTCGTCGCCGGAGGTGTCGTCATCGGCTTCCCCCTCCTGACGACCCTGGCCCTGCAGACCTCCACCACCTCCCACGCCGCCGTCGTGGTGGGCCTCCTGCCGCTCACCACGGCGACCCTCGCCGCGCTGCGGACCGGACGGCGACCGTCCCGCACCTTCTGGTTCGCCGCCGTGTCGGGCGCGGTCGTGGTCATCGCCTTCACGCTCAAGGAGAGCGGCGGGGCCGTGTCGCGGGGCGACCTGTACCTCTTCGGCGCGCTCCTGGTGTGCGCGGCCGGCTACACCGAGGGCGGGCGGCTCGCCCGGCTCATGCCGGGCTGGCAGGTCATCGGCTGGGCCCTGGTCCTCTGCCTGCCGCTGATGCTGGTCGGCTCCGCCGTGGCGCTGTCCCTGGAGCCGGTGCGCCTGAACGCCCACGGTGTGGCCGGGCTCCTCTGGGTCGCCGTCGGGTCCACCTTCCTCGGCCTGTACGTCTGGTACCGGGGAATGGCGTCGATCGGCATCCCCAAGGCGAGCCAGCTCCAACTCGCCCAGCCGCTCCTGACCCTGTTCTGGTCGGTGTTCCTGCTCGGCGAGAGCCTGCCGCTCGCCGCCCCGCTCGCCGCCGTGGGCGTCCTGGTCTGCATCGCGGTGACCCAGCGGGCGAAGAGCTGACGCGACGGATCGAGGTGACCCGGGTCACAATGGCAGACGTAGGCTCCCGAGCAGGACAGGCCCGGTCGCGAGGAGGACACCCCGATGCAGGCGAGCGTGGGCGACACACTGCTGGTGCACGGCCGGACCGTCGGTCACCACGACCGTACGGCCGAGGTCCTTCAGGTACTGGGGGAGAACGGCACTCCCCCGTACCGCGTGAAGTTCGACGACGGTCACGAGGCCCTGATGTCGCCGGGCCCCGACACCGTCGTCCGTCATCACCCGGAGGCGGAGGCCCGCTGACCCCTCTCCCCCCGCGGAGGGACCCCGGCGGGGAGGACCCTGGTCGGGTAGTGATCGGCCACCACGGTGGCCATCGCCCCGATCCGGTCCTCCGTGACCTCCTTCGCCGCGAAGAAGCAGTGGCCGCCGACCCCCGGGTAGCCGGCGGCGAGCTTCAGATGGCGTGACAGCTCCTTCGGGTCCTGCCAGGCCGCGGGCTGTGCGGGGTCGCCCGCCTTGTAGAGCGCCTCACCGAGGTAGAGGCCGACGCCGGTGCCCCGGACCACCTCTTCCCACCAGGGCAGCAGCTTGGCGTAGTCGGTCCCGGGCATGCCGATGTGCCAGTACAGCTGCGGCACGACATGGTCGAGCCAGCCCTCCTTGATCCACTTCCGGGAGTCCGCGTACAGGTCGTCGTACGTCTGGATCCCGCCGCTGGTGTCCGAGCCCCTCGGGTCGGTGGCGAGGTTCCGCCAGACCCCGAACGGGCTGATCCCGAAGGCCACCTGCGGCTTCAGGTCCTTGATCCGGGCGGACATCTCGGAGACCAGCAGATCGATGTTGTGCCGCCGCCAGGACGGCTTGTCGGGGAAGTCCCCGCCGTAGCGCGCGTACGTCTCGCCGTCGCCGAAGTCCTGCCCGGCCACCGGGTACGGGTAGAAGTAGTCGTCCCAGTGCACGGCGTCGATGTCGTAGCGCCGTACGGCGTCCAGCATCGCGTCCTGGACGAAGCGGCGGACCTCGGGCAGCCCCGGGTCGTAGTAGAGCTTCCCGCCGTAGGGCAGCACCCACTCCGGGTGGCGCCGGGCCGGATGGTCGGCGACGAGCCGGGTCGGGTCCGTGTGATTCGCCACTCGGTACGGGTTGAACCAGGCGTGCAGTTCGAGATCCCGCGCATGGGCCTCCTTGACGGCCGTGCCCAGCGGGTCCCAGCCGGGGTCACGGCCCTGTGTCCCGCTGAGGCACTGCGCCCACGGCTCGTGCGGCGAGGGCCACAGCGCGTCGGCGGTCGGCCGCACCTGGAGGACCACCGCGTTGAGACGGCGCTCGACCGCCTTGTCCAGGTGGGCGAGGAGTTCGGCGCGCTGGGCCGCCGCGCTCAGGCCGCTGCGGGAGGGCCAGTCGCGGTTGCCGACGGTGGCGACCCACACGCCGCGGAACGCGGGCCGGCGCGGCCGTCTCCCCCGTACCGGCGACTCGGTCACCGCCGCCGCCGGCGCTGTCGTGCCCGTCACGGCGAGCACCGCTCCGGCCGCGCGCGCCACGAACCCTCTTCTGCCGATAGGCCGCACTTGTACCCCTCTGCTGTCGGATACCTCACACCCACCCGGACAGCATGCACGCCCCGACCGATCGATCATCGGTTAATGAGCGGTAACGTCGTGGGGTCGAGGCGGACGCATCGGAATCACACGGGCCCCGCCGCCAGAGAAGAGCGAAAGGCACGAGGTGACGGACTCCATGGCCGACATTGAGCGCGTCGGAGTGGTGGGCTGCGGCCAGATGGGCGCGGGCATCGCAGAGGTGTGTGCCCGGAGCGGCCTTGACGTGAAGGTCGCAGAGACCACCGGTGAGGCGCTGGAGATCGGCCGCACACGGCTCTACAACTCGCTGGCGAAGGCCGCCGAACGCGGCAAGATCAGCGAGGAGGAGCGGGACGCGACGCTCGCTCGCCTCAGCTTCACCACCGACCTGGGCGAGTTCGCCGACCGCGACCTCGTCATCGAGGCGGTCGTGGAGAACGAGCAGGTCAAGACCGAGATCTTCCAGGTGCTCGACCAGGTGATCACCCGGCCGGACGCCATCCTCGCCTCGAACACCTCCTCCATCCCGCTGGTGAAGCTGGCCGTGGCGACCTCCCGCCCGGACCAGGTCATCGGCATCCACTTCTTCAACCCGGCCCCGGTGCAGAAGCTCGTCGAGCTGATCCCGGCCCTCACCACCTCCGAGGGCACCATCAGCCGCGCGCAGGCCTTCGCCGAGAAGACCCTCGGAAAGCACGCGATCCGCGCGCAGGACCGTTCCGGTTTCGTGGTCAACGCGCTGCTCGTGCCGTACCTGCTCTCGGCGATCCGGATGTTCGAGTCGGGCATCGCGAGCCGCGACGACATCGACAACGGCATGGAGTTCGGCTGCGCCCACCCGATGGGCCCGCTCAAGCTCTCGGACCTGATCGGCCTGGACACGATCGCCTCGATCGCCGACTCGATGTACATGGAGTTCAAGGAGCCGCTGTACGCCGCTCCCCCGCTGCTCCAGCGCATGGTGGACGCGGGCCGGCTCGGCCGGAAGACGGGCTCGGGGTTCTACCCGTACCCCTGATCCCACGCGACACCCCTCGATCACCGGACGGCCCGTACACCCGCACAGGTACGGGCCGTCCGGCGTTCCCCCGTCTCTCAGCCGAGGCGCAGATGATGGAGCAGCAGCAGTCCCGCGGCCATGTTGGCGGCCGGGATCTCGCCCCGGGTGATCATGTCGGGGACCTGTTTCAGCGGGACCCAGGCCCGCCGGGAGGACTCGAAGGCGTCCTCGGGCGGTCCGGTGTAGGTGGCCCGCTCCGCCCAGTAGAGGTGGTGCCGGGCGTCGGTCAGGCCGTTGGACGGTTCGACGGTGAGGAGGTGGCGCAGCGGCCCCGGCCGCCAGCCGGTCTCCTCCTCCATCTCGCGGGCTGCGGCCGTCTCGATGTCCTCCCCGTCCTCGACGACACCGGCGGCCAGTTCCCAGCCCCAGCTGTCGGTGATGAAGCGGTGGCGCCAGAGCATCAGTACTTCGTCGGCCTCGTTGACGGCGGTCGCGACGGCGACCGGACGGAGCCGGATAAGATAGTGGTCGAGGTGACGGCCGTCCGGGAGTTCGACGTCCGCGAGGTTCACCCGGAACCAGCGGTTCTCATAGACAGAGCGTTCGCTCAGTTTCGTCCACTGCACGTTCTTGCCACCTTCCGACTGGTCGGTGCTTGTTTGGTGGCAATATCGCAGCAGTTCCAGGCCTAGAGCGGAACGCGTAGGGCTCCCTCGATGAGAGCCGCCGCCTCCCGGGCATCGCCCCCGCCGCTCGCGAGGAGATGCTCCCGCACCTGCCGCAGTCGGTCCCGCAGCCGCCGCGACTCCATCCCCCGCGCCCGCTCGGTCATCTCCACGGCCGTACCCGCCGCCCCGTCGCACTCCCCCTGCCGCAGCTCGATCTGGCACAGCATGGCGAGCCGGTGCACCCGGCCCCGGTCGTGCGACGGCGCCCCCACCGCCGTCGACGCGTGCTCGTGCGCGGCGGCGAGATCACCCAGACTGAGCAGTGCCTCGGCGACCTGCACGTTGACGAATCCCGGCTGGACATAGCCCGTCTCGGCCGGCTCGTCCCCCGGGCGGATCCGCTCCGCCGCCGCCTCGGCCCGCCGGATACAGGCCAACGCGGCCGTCCCGTCGCCCAGATGCGCGTACGCCTTCGCCTGCATCGCCGTCAGATCCGCCGCGAGCGCCGGGGTGGTCTGCCGGCCCGCGGTCCGCAGGGCCGCCTCCGCGAACGCCACCGCCTGCCGGTACTCCCCCATGAACAGCGACTGGTTGACGAGCAGCGCGATCACATAGGCGCCGAGCCCCCGGTCCCCGCTCGCCTTCGCGAGCCGCAGCGCCTGGTGGAAGTAGCGCTGGGCGAGACCGTGCGCGTCCGCGTCGTACGCGCAGATGCCCGCGACCGCGACGAGCCCGCCGGTGGCGCGGTGCAACCGCCGTCCGAGGGCGTCACTGTACGAACCCCGCAGCAGCGGCGCGGTCTCGGTGGTGAGGAAGCCGACGATCCGGGCCCGGGTCGCGATCCCTCCGGCCTTGCGGTACATCTGCTCGTAGTGGGACCGGGCGGAGGTCAGCACGGCGATGTCGGCGGCCGAGACCGCGGTCCGGCCGGTACGGGAGACGTCCACGTCCTCCGGCGGGTTCTCCCACTCCCACACCGGCATCACCGCGGGAGTACCGGTCACGGCCGGCGCACCGACTATGTGCGGCCGCTGCTGCTCGTCGGAGCGCCACAGGGCGGCCGCCCGCTCCACGAACCCGGAGAGCGGCGAACCGGCCGCGGGCAGCGGCCCGTCCGGCACCCCGAGACCGATGTCGTCCAGCGTCACCTGCCGGTGCAGCCGCGCGGCGAGCACCTCGCAGATCAGGTCCGGCACCTGGCCGCGCGGCCGCTGGCCCTTCAACCACCGTGCCACGGCGGTGTGTTCGTACCGCAGGACGAGGCCCCTGGCCCGGCCGGCCCGGTTCACACGGGCGGCGAGTCCTGCATGGGAGACGCCCGCTTCGTCGAGCAGGGCGTCGAGCAAGGTGTTGGGCTGCATGGCCGCTCCGGTCGCTCGGTGAACTCAGCGTAGCGGTGGCCGATTTCGTACGGGACGAACCAGTCCGGAAGACGCCGCCGTCCGGTCCCCGTCACGGGGGTGGGTGATTTCGCACGGGGTGTGAATCAAGTGCCCGTTCTGCCGGTCCGCGTACTCTGCCGCACTCGTCCACGTACCGGTTGACTGTGCTTCTCGCCGCAAGGCGACGACCGGGCCGCCGGCTCCCCCCTCAAACAGTGCGGCCGCCCGGTCCGCGTCGCCCGCCCCGCCGATCTGCCCGACACTCCGTGGCGGAGCGGGCGACGCCGGCCCCGGCCCCTCCGCTCAGCAGTGCGAGGAGGGGGCGGGCCGGGATCGGCGCAGCCCGGGTTCGGCGGGCTGCGCCGGGACCCGGCAACGGTCGTTGCGTACGACGAGCAGCGCGACGTCGTCGGCGAGCCGGCCGCCCGTGTGGTGCAGCAGGGCCGTGTGGACCCGGCGGACGAGCGTGGCGGGCGCCTCACCCGGAACCCCGGCGAGCGCGGTGTCGAGCGCGAAGAACCGCCCTCGGCGGTCCCGGGCCTCCTCGGCGCCGTCGGTGTGCAGCACCAGCGTCTCGCCGGGCAGCAGCCTGGCCGCCGTGTACGGCGCGAGCGCGCCGGGCAGGGGCAGGACCCCCAGCGGGGGAAGCGGTTCGCCGAGCGGCAGCCGCTCGACCACCGGGCCGAGTCGGTACGGGCCGGGGTGACCGCAGTTGAACACCGCGAGCCGCCCGTCGGACGCCACCTCCAGAAGCAGCAGGGTCACGAACTCCTCCGCCACCGGATGCTCGGGATCCGTAGCGGATCGCGCCGGGTGCTCGTCCCGCGCCCGCTCCCGCAGATGCCGCTCCAGCGCCCGTTCGAGCCGCCGCAGCACACCGCCGAGTTCCGGCTCGTCGTGCGCCGCCTCGCGGAAGCTGCCGAGGACGGCCACCACCGCGCCGAGCGCCGCGAGACCGTGCCCCCGGACGTCCCCGATGACGATCCGCACCCCGTAGGGGGTGGCCACCGCCTCGTACAGGTCCCCGCCCACCGAAGCTCCCCGGGACGCCGACAACTGCCCGGCGGCCAGGGCGAGTCCGTCGAGCCGGGCGGGCGGCGGGCGCAGCAGCACCCGCTGCGTGGCGACGGCCACGGCCCGCACCCGCGCCAGCTCGCGCACGAGCCCGCGCCGGACACCGACGACCAGACCGACACCGACGGTGAGGAAGACGACACTGGTGACGACTCTCATCGGCAGCCCCGGCTGCCGGGCCAGCGGACAGCCGAACTTCCACCCGACGGCCACCGCACCCCACGCGGTGGGAAGAGCGAGCGGGGCCAGCCGGCGGAGCCGGGACCCTTCGGAGACCAACGACCTCGTACGGATCATGCACGGCCCTTCCCGAGCCCCGACGGCGCCCGAAGGCCCCGCTGCACACAGGTCCGCCCCTGCGGCCGCGTCGATTCTGCCGACCGCGCCACCCCCCGCGGAACACCCCCCGACGATCTCACCCGAAGGAGTGACCACCCCCGACGCGCCGCCCCTCGCCAGGACTCCGCCACGCGCACGCGTGGTCGGTTCCCGCACGCCCCGACGGGCCGTGAACGCCGGAGGGCCGCCCCGGGGAATCCCCGGGGCGGCCCTCCTGGTGTGGTGCCCGTGTGTCAGGCGCCGCGCAGGGTGGCGCCCGTGCGCTCGGAGGCGAGGGCCACGGCCGCGTCGCGGGCCGCGGTGGCCTCGTCGACCGTGAGGGTGCGGTCCGGGGCGCGGAACCTCAGGGCGTACGCGAGGGACTTGGTCCCCTCGTCGAGCTGGTCGCCGGTGTAGACGTCGAACAGCCGGACGGACTCCAGGAGTTCACCCGCGCCCTCGGTGAGGGCGGCCTGCACGTCGGCGGCCGGGACGTCGTGGGCGACGACCAGGGCGACGTCCTGGGTGGCGACCGGGAAGGAGGAGATCCGGGGGGCCCTGAGCGGGCCCTCGTTCGCCTTCTCCAGGAGGTCCAGGTCGATCTCCATGGCGCAGCTGCGCGCCGGCAGACCGAACGCCTTCACCACGCGCGGGTGGAGTTCACCCGCGTGGCCGACGAGGACCTTCTCGCCGTCCACCTCGACGTGGAACGCGGCGCAGCGGCCCGGGTGCCACGGGGCGTGCTGGTCGGCGCTGACGATCAGCTCGACCCCCGCCTCCGCGGCCACGGTCCGGCCGGCCTCGACCGCGTCCGCCCAGTCGGACGGGCGGCCCCTGCCCCACCAGCCGGCCTGCTCGCGCGCACCGGCGAGGACGACGGCGGCGCGGCGCGGCTGCGCGGGCAGCGCGGCGTTGACCTCGGCGATCTCCTCGGCGGTGGGACGCCGGTCGACGGGCAGCCGGACGGCGACACCGGGTCGTCCCTCGGGCCTGAAGACCAGACCGGTCTCGAAGAGCGCCAGGTCGTGGCTGCCACGGCTGTCGTTGCGACGGAGCGCGCCCAGCAGGCCGGGGAGCAGCGTCGTACGGAGCGCGGGCTCCTCGTCCGAGAGCGGGTTGACCAGCTTCACGAGGCGGCGACGGGCGTCGTCCGCGTCGAGACCGAGGTTGTCGAGGGCCTGCTCGCCGATGAACGGGTAGCTCAGCGCCTCGACGTAGCCGGCACCGGCCAGGGCGCGGCCCACCCGGCGGTGGACGCGCTGACGCTCGGTGAGCCCGCGGCCGGCCGGGGGCTTCGGCAGCGTGGAGGGCAGGTTCTCGTAGCCCTCCAGGCGGATGACCTCTTCGGCGAGGTCGTTCGGCTCGGCGAGGTCGGGGCGCCACGAGGGAACGGTGACGACGAGGTCGTCCTGGCCGTAGACGTCGCAGCCGACCTCCTGGAGGCGGCGGACGACGGTCTCACGGCCGTAGTCGACGCCCGCGACCTTGTCCGGGTGGTTCGCCGGCATGGTGATCGTGCGCGGCGCGGACGGGGCACTGACCTCGGTGACGCCGGCCTCGGCCGTGCCACCCGCGAGCAGCACGAGCAGGTCGACGGTGCGCTGAGCCGCCGCGGCGGCGGCCTGCGGGTCGACGCCGCGCTCGAAGCGCTTGGACGCCTCGGAGGACAGCTTGTGGCGGCGGGCCGTGCGGGCGATCGAGATCGCGTCGAAGTGCGCGGCCTCGATGACGACCTCGGAGGTGCCGGTGACGAGACCGGACTGCGGGTCGGTCACCGGGTCGGCGATCTCCGTGTCGGCCCCGCCCATGACGCCCGCGATGCCGATCGGGCCGCGGCTGTCGGTGATGACCAGGTCCGCGGCGTCCAGGACGCGGACGGTGCCGTCGAGGGTGGTGATCTTCTCCCCGGCGTCGGCACGGCGGACCCCGATGGGGCCGTCGAGCCGGGTGCGGTCGTAGGCGTGCAGCGGCTGGCCGAGCTCCAGCATCACGTAGTTGGTGACGTCGACGGCCAGCGAGATGGGCCGCATGCCGGCCTTCTGCAGGCGCCGCTGGAGCCAGATCGGCGAGCGGGCCTCGGGGGCCAGGCCGACGACGGTGCGCGCGGTGAAGCGGTCGCAGCCGATGGGGTCGGTGATCTGGACCGGGTAGCCGTACGAGTTCGGCGCGGGCACGTCGAGCAGCGCCGGGTCGCGCAGCGGCAGACCGTAGGCGGTGGCCGCCTCGCGGGCGACACCGCGCATCGAGAGGCAGTAGCCGCGGTCCGGGGTGACGGCGATGTCGAGGACCTCGTCGAACAGCTCCAGGAGGACCGTGGCGTCGGTGCCGACCTCGTGCTCCGGCGGCAGCACGATGATGCCGTGCGTACCGTCGTCGCCCATGCCGAGCTCGTCGCCGGAGCAGATCATGCCCCGGGAGACCCGGCCGTACGTCGTGCGCTCGGCGATCCGGAAGTCACCGGGGAGCACGGCGCCGGGCAGGGCCACGACGACCTTGTCACCCGCGGCGAAGTTCCGGGCGCCGCAGATGATCTCCTGGGGCTCGCCGGTGCCGTTGGCCCGGCCGACGTCGACGGTGCAGAAGCGGATGGGCTTCTTGAACTCCGTCAGCTCCTCGATGGTGAGGACCTTGCCGACCACCAGCGGGCCGGTCAGGCCGGCGCCGAGCTGCTCGACGGTCTCGACCTCGAGGCCTGCCGCGACGAGCTTGGCCTGGACGTCTCGGCCGGTCTCCGTCGCCGGCAGGTCGACGTACTCCCGCAGCCAAGAAAGCGGGACCCGCATCAGATCTCCATCCCGAACGGCCGGGTGAACCGGACGTCACCCTCGACCATGTCTCGCATGTCGTCGACGTTGTGGCGGAACATCAGCATCCGCTCGATGCCGAACCCGAAGGCGAATCCGCTGTACTTCTCGGGGTCCACACCGCAGGCGACGAGCACCTTCGGGTTGACCATGCCGCAGCCGCCCAGCTCGATCCAGCCCTCGCTGCCGCAGGTGCGGCAGGGGCGGTCCGGGTTGCCGACGGACTCGCCGCGGCAGACGTAGCAGAGCATGTCCATCTCGGCGGACGGCTCGGTGAAGGGGAAGAAGTTCGGGCGGAGCCGGGTCTTCATGTCCGGGCCGAAGAGCGCCTGGACCATGTGGTCGAGGGTGCCCTTGAGGTCGGCCATGGTCAGGCCCTCGTCGACCGCGAGCAGCTCGATCTGGTGGAAGACCGGGGTGTGCGTGGCGTCGAGCTCGTCGGTGCGGTAGACGCGGCCGGGGCACACCACGTAGACCGGGGGCTCCCGGTCGATGAGGGTGCGGGCCTGGACCGGCGAGGTGTGCGTACGGAGCACGACACCGGACTCGTCGCCCGTGGTGACCGTTCCCTCGGCGGTGGTCCCCTGGACGAAGAAGGTGTCCTGCATCTGGCGCGCCGGGTGGTCCGGGACGAAGTTGAGGGCGTCGAAGTTGAACCACTCCGCCTCGACCTCGGGGCCTTCGGCGACCTCGTACCCCATGGAGACGAAGACGTCGGAGACGCGCTCCATGAGCGTGGTCAGCGGGTGACGGGCGCCGGCCGGGACACGGTCGTACGGCAGGGTGACGTCGACGGCCTCCTCGACGAGGACGCGGGCGTCACGGTCGGCCTCGAGCTCGGTCTGGCGGACGGCGAGCGCCTTGGAGACGACGCCGCGGGCCTGGCCCACGAGCTTTCCGGCGGCGGCCTTGGCCTGCGGGGGCAGGGCGCCGATCTCCCGGTTGGCGAGCGCCAGCGGCGAGGTGCCACCGGTGTGCGCGGTCTTCGCCTGTGCGAGCGCGTCGAGGTCGCCCGCGGCGGCGAAGGCGGCGAGCGCCTCGTCCCGCATGCGCTCGATCTCTTCCGGTTTCAGTGCCTCGACCTCAACCGGGTCGTACGACTTATTGGGTGCGGACATCTCTTCCCGTGCTTCCGTTGGCTGGCTGGGCGGCCCCGCTCGACGTCAAGGGCGCAAACGTGCCAAAGGACGAGTCTAACGGGGTGGGGGGACGCGAATGAGCCCGTGGGCAGGCCGGGCGGCTCCTGATCTCGTCTGGTCTCGTCAGATGAGATGGGCCGGGGTGCCGACGGGCAGGATAAATCGGAACTCGGCCCCGCCTCGGGGGCCCCTTCCGACGGTGATGGTGCCGCCGTGGGCCTCGACGACGCCCTTGACGATGTAGAGGCCGAGTCCGGTGCCGCCGCGTTTGCTGCCCCGCCAGAAGCGGGTGAAGACGCGGCTCATCGACTCCTCGGGGATACCGGGGCCCTCGTCGCTCACGGTGACCTCCGTCCCCTCTTCTCCGTCGTCGCCGGTCCTGGCGGGTGCCACCTCGATGGTGACGGTTCCGTCCCCGTGGCGCACCGCATTTTCGAGGAGGTTCCCGAGGATCTGGTCGATCTTGTCGGGGTCCGCCCAGAGTGCGGGCAGCCCCGGCCTGATCCGTACGAAGAAGCGGTCCGGGGACTGTCCGGCGGTGGTGTGGACCTGGATGTGGCGGCCGACGGCGGCGGCGATGTCGACGGGCTGGCGGCGCACTTCGAGCCGTCCCGAGTCGATCCGGGAGATGTCGAGGAGTTCGGCGATGAGCCGCTTGATCCGGCCGGCGTCGGCGTCGACGGTCTCCAGCATCAGCCGCTTCTGCTCGTCGTTGAACCGCTCCCACTTGGCGAGGAGGGTCGCGGTGAAGCCCTTGACGGAGGTGAGCGGGGAACGCAGTTCGTGGGCGACGGTGGCGATCAGCTCGGCGTGGCTGCGCTCGGTGCGACGGCGTGCCTCGGTGCCGCGCAGGGACACCACGACCCGGCGGACCGGCCCCGTGGGGTACTCGCGGACGTACCAGGCGGAGACGAGGACCTCGCGGCCGCCGGGCAGCAGCAGGTTGCGCTCGGGCTGGCCGCGGCGGATGGCGAGTCCGCCGTACGGATCGGTCAGGGTCCACCAGCGGCGTCCCTTGAGGTCTTCGAGGGGCAGCGCCTCGTCGAGGGGCAGGCCGATGGCGCGGTCGCCGGGGACGGCGGTGATACGCCCGGCGGCGGCGTTGAAGCAGACGACCCGGCCGGTCTCGTCGGCGACGACGAGGCCGTCGGGCAGGTCGTCGGGGTGGATCCCGGAGAATCCGTCGCCGTCCGCGGTGGCGCCTCGCGGCGGACCGGCGGTCGCCGTGGCGTCCGGCGGTCCCGGGGCGTGCGGTGGGGTGCTCCGTGCCTCTGCGGGACTGTCCGTGCCGACCGTCATCCCCGTTCCCCACCCCTCCGTGTAGCGCAGTGGGCCCCCGAGTGCGTCACTCTACTGGGCGGGGAGGGCGGAATGGCCCCTCAGGCGGAGGTTCGGGGGCGCTGGGCGCGGGCGGAGGCGTACAGGCAGACCGCGGCGGCCGTGGCGAGGTTGAGGCTCTCGGCCTTGCCGTGGATGGGGACGCGGACGACGGCGTCGGCGAGGGCCCGGGTCTCCTCGGGCAGTCCCCAGGCCTCGTTGCCGAAGATCCAGGCGGTGGGCCCGCCCATGGTGCCGGCGTCCAGTTCGGCGTCCAGGTCGTCCTGGCCCGCCCCGTCGGCGGCGAGGATCCGTACGCCCGCGCCCTTCAGTCCTGCGACCGCCTGCTCGACGGGGACGCCGACGGCGACCGGCAGGTGGAACAGGGAGCCGACGGAGGCGCGTACGGACTTGGGGTTGTAGAGGTCGACGGAGGCGTCGGTGAGGACGACGGCGTCGGCGCCCGCCGCGTCGGCGCAGCGCAACACGGTGCCGGCGTTCCCGGGGTCGCGTACGTGGGCGAGGACGGCGACCAGTTTGGGCCGGGCGGCGACGATGTCCTCGAACGGCGAGTCGAGGAACCGGCAGACGCCGACGAGCCCCTGCGGGGTGACGGTCTGGGAGACCTCGGCGAGCACGGCGTCGGAGGCGTGGTGGACGCGGGCACCGGCGGCGACGGCGGCCTCGATGATGGGTGCGTACCGCTCGGCGGCCTCGACGGTGGTGAAGAGCTCGACGAGCGTCGGCTCCCCGGTGGAGCCGCGGTGCTCGACGGCCTCGCGGACTGCCTGCGGGCCCTCGGCGATGAAGAGGCGGTCCTTGCCCCGGAAGTTGCGCTTGGCGAGCCGCCGGGCGGCGACGACGCGCGGCGAACGCGGGGAGATCAGCTCGGGGATGACCATGAGGTGCGGCGGTTCTCTCTTCGATGCCGGGGACTACGGGATCGGGGTGCGACGCGGTCCGGTGTTCCGGGGGCCGACGCACCCGGACCCGCAGGCGCGAGGGCGCGTGCGGGTCCGGGCGGAGGTACTGCGGCCTGGAAGATCAGGCGGCGGCCTTCGGGGCGTTGACGTCGGACGGCAGAGCCTTCTGCGCGACCTCGACCAGCGCGGCGAACGCGTTGGCGTCGTTGACGGCCAGCTCGGCGAGGATCTTGCGGTCCACCTCGATGTTGGCGGCGTTCAGACCCTGGATGAGGCGGTTGTACGTCATGCCGTTCTGGCGGGCAGCGGCGTTGATGCGCTGGATCCACAGACGGCGGAAGTCGCCCTTGCGCTTCTTGCGGTCGTTGTAGTTGTAGACCAGCGAGTGGGTGACCTGCTCCTTGGCCTTGCGGTACAGGCGCGAGCGCTGACCGCGGTAGCCGGAGGCCGCCTCGAGGATCGCCCGGCGCTTCTTGTGGGCGTTGACTGCCCGCTTGACGCGTGCCACTTGTTAACTCCTTGTAGCGGGGTCGTGGTGGGAACTCACACGACCCGAAAAACGAATGGGTCCCGGACCTGGCCGGTAGCCCCCGTCGCCGGGGGCGGGTGATCAGATCAGATGCCCAGCATCTTCTTGATCTTGGCCGCGTCGCCCGGGGCCATCTCGGCGTTGCCGGTGAGGCGACGCGTCAGCTTGGACGACTTGTGCTCGAGCAGGTGGCGCTTGCCGGCGCGCTCGCGCAGGATCTTGCCGGTGCCGGTGACCTTGAAGCGCTTCTTGGCACCGGAGTGCGTCTTGTTCTTCGGCATCGCGCCGTATCTCCTCGTCAGTGGCGCTCCCCCCGGTGCGGGCACCGGACATCCGGGAGCGTCAGTCTTCGTCTGGTGGGTCCGGGCGGGGCCCGGGGCTGCCTGGGTGGCAGCCCCTAGGTCACGCCTCGGGGGTCTCGGCCGGAGCGTCGGCCGGAGCCTCGGCGACCGGAGCCTCGGTCTCGGCCTCGGGGGCCGAATCCTCGGACGTCTCCTCGGCGGTGACGCCCTGGCGCTCGGCCTTGCGTGCGGCCTGGGCCTCACGCGCCTCGGCCATGGCCTCGGTCTTCTTCTTGTGCGGGCCCAGAACCATGATCATGTTCCGGCCGTCCTGCTTCGGGTTGGACTCGATGAAGCCAAGCTCCTCGACGTCCGACGCCAGCCGCTGCAGCAGCCGGAATCCCAGCTCGGGACGGGACTGCTCACGACCACGGAACATAATCGTGATCTTGACCTTGTCGCCCTGCTTGAGGAACCGGACGACGTGACCCTTTTTGGTGTCGTAGTCGTGCGGGTCGATCTTCGGCCGGAGCTTCATCTCCTTGATGACCGTGTGCGCCTGGTTCTTGCGCGCCTCACGGGCCTTCATGGCCGACTCGTACTTGAACTTCCCGTAGTCCATGAGCTTGCACACGGGCGGACGGGCGGTCGCCGCGACCTCGACCAGGTCGAGGTCGTACTCCTGTGCGAGCTCCAGGGCCTTGGCAAGCGGAACAATCCCGACCTGCTCGCCGCTGGGTCCGACAAGTCGCACCTCGGGAACGCGAATCCTGTCGTTGATGCGGGGCTCGGCGCTGATGGATCCTCCTAGGTAGCACTACACGACCGCCTGGCGGACGGACGCGCAACGTCTGTTTGAGACCAACCGAACCGGCGCATGAAAAACGCCCCGGACGGGACACAGGCGGGGCTCCATGGGAAATACCGGAGCACCGCCGCGGTCAACCGCGGGGCGCACATCGGGCGGCTCCATCGTCCGTACGGAACGATGGGCGCCACCTGACCGGTGACCCGCCACCCGCGAGGGTGGTCAGGTGGGAGATCGGAGCCTCCACTTGTGGGCCGGGCACACAGGTGTCCGGCCGGTCGTTACACAAGGTTAGCAGGACCCGGCGGTCTCCGCGAACCAAGGAGCGGCATATCGTATGAGGCATGAGCGAGACGCCCCAGAACGAGTCCGTGGACTCCCCCGACGCCCCCGACTTCGACGCCATGACCCGCGACATCGCGGAGGTCCCCGCGGTCGAGGTGATCGTGACCGTCGCCGTCAACCTGATGAGCGCCGCCGCGGTGAAGCTCGGGCTGACCGAGGAGGGCGACAAGTACAAGGACCTCGACGAGGCCCGCAAGCTGGTGCACGCGCTGGCGGGACTGCTCGACGCCGGCGCGACGGAGGTCTCGTCCTTCCACGCGGCTCCGCTGCGGGACGGCCTGAAGTCCCTCCAGCTCGCCTTCCGCGAGGCCTCCCTCGTCCCCGACGAGCCGGGCCAGGGGCCGGGCGAGAAGTACACGGGGCCGGTGTACGGCTAGGACGGCCGGTACGGCTGGAGCCGGCTGGAGCGGCGGGCCTCGTCCGCCCCGTATCTCCTCACCGCTCTACCGCTTCACCGCTTGACGTAGAAGGGCTCGCCCGGAGGCGTGGCCGAGGCCGGCAGGAGTGCCAGGTCGAGGCCCCGCACGAGGCGGGCCCTCAGTGTTTCGTCGGCGGCGAGAGCCCGGGCCACGCGCTGCGCGGCCTCCGCCGGAGGGGTGTCCGCCGCCAGGACCAGGGCGAGGGTGCCGTCGGCGGCGCCGGGCCCCAGGTGGGCGCGGAGCACCGCGGGCTCGGCGGCGACGGCGGCCCGTACCGCGTCCCGCACGGCGGGGTCGTCGAGCGGGTCCGCGCTGGTGCGGCCCTCGGCGAGGGCGAGCAGGGCGGGACCGGTCAGCTGGTACGGCACCGGACCGGCGAGGTCCAGGACGACCGTGTCCGCCTTCTCGTGCGCGGCGGCCTGGAGCGCCTGGTGGAGCGGGACGGCCACGGGCCGGGCCTCCGGGTCCCACAGGGCGAGGGAGGCGATCGAGGTGAAGGCGGGCAGGGCCCGCCGGTCCCCGGCCGTGAGGGTGGGGACCGCCATGTCGCTGGTCTTCTCGCGGCGCAGGCCGTTCTCGTCGGTCTCGACCTCGCCGAGGACGGCGACGACGGGGACGAGCAGCCGGGCGGTCCGCAGCGCGTCGAGGACCGGGCCGTGGGCGGTTCTGTCCTCCGCCCAGGCCGCGAGGGCCGCGGCGAGTCGCGGGTCGGCGGTGCCGTCGTCGTCGGAGAAACCGGGGTCCGGGATGTTCTTGAGCGCCACGCACCGAGCCTAACCGTCGCGCCCGGCAGGCCGGACACCCCCTGGGGCCTGTCCGGAGGGCGGCGCCGTCTGCCCCGAGCCCAGGGGGACTTCCGACCCCTAGGGGGTCCGGTGGGCGCGGTGGAGGACGACGGCGGCCAGGAGCAGCAGGACACCGAGGCCGCCCGTCAGGGGGGCGAGCAGGCCGATGGGGCGGCTCTCCTCGGCCGGGGGGAGGGGGCCGGGGCCGAAGTACCGGCCCCGGTAGCCGCTGGTGGTGTCCTTGGGGTCGCCGCCCGCGATCCGGGCGCCGGCCTCGATCGCGGCGGCCGGGTCGACCGTTCCGTATCCCCTGGCGTCGCTGCGGCCGCCCTTGGGCCGGTTGCGGGCGGTGTCGATGAGCAGCCGTTTGACCTGGGCCGGGGTGAGGCCGGGGTGGGCGGCGCGGACGAGGGCGACGGCTCCGGAGGCGAACGCGGCGGCGGCGCTGGTGCCCCACCCCTCGTAGTAGCGGCGGTCGGGGTCGGCGATGGCGATGTCGACGCCGGGGGCGCTGACGGTGGCGTACCAGCGGCGGGTGGAGAAGGAGGCGTGGGTTCCGTAGCGGTCGACGGCGGTGACCGCGATGACCCCGGGGTACGCGGCGGGGTACGAGATGTGGTCGCCCTTCTCGCCGCCGTTGCCCGCGGAAGCGACGACGGAGACGCCCTTCGCGAGCGCGTACTGGACGGCGGCGTCCTCGCCCGCGTCGGGGTGGGCGGACTTGGAGTCGTCGCCTAGGGAGAGGTTGATGACGTCGGCGCCGTGGTCGGCGGCCCATCGGATGCCTTCCGCGAGGGCGGTGCCCCGGGTCTTGCGGGCCTTGTCGCGGGCCTTGTCGGTGCCTTCGAGGATGACCCGCACGGGGAGGATCTTGGCGTCGGGTGCGATGCCGAGGACGCCGTCCCCGCCGTCGTGTCCGTGGCCGTGTCCGGCGATGATCCCGGCCATGGCGGTGCCGTGCCGGGCCCAGGCGCGGTCGCCCCTGGACGCGCCGAAGCCGATGAGGTCGCGTCCCGGGAGTACGGAACCCTCCAGGTCCGGGTGTTCGGCGTCGACGCCGGTGTCGAGGACGGCCACCGTGACGCCCTCGCCCTCGGTGGTGCGCCAGGCCTCCGTGGTGTGGAGCGCTTCGAGACCCCACTGGCGGGCCCGGATGGTGTCGGCGTACGCGGGCGTGGTGGTGGCGGGCAGGACGGCGAAGGCGGCGGCGAGCAGGACGGCCACGGTGGTGCGGTTGGGGCGGGTGGGACGCGTCACCGGGCGTTCTTCTCCTTCGCGGCCGTGGCGACCGTCGTGCGCAGCAGCCGTACGAAGCGCGCCGTGATGCCCTTGGCCTCGTGGCCGAGGCCGGACTGTGCCGTGGCGTCGGTACGGCCGGCGGCCATGGCCCGGTCGGCGGGCTGCGGGCCGTCGACGGCCCGGCCGTCGGCGAAGCCGGAGACGGCGGTGACGACGACGGGCAGGTCGGCGGGGGCGTTCAGCCACCAGCTGGCGCGCTGGGCGGCGCCGAAGCGGGCGGCGACGGTGCCGTGGCCGGAGAGCGCCGGCGGGATGTCCGCCCCGAGGCGGGGGGTGAGGCCGCCGCCCCCGGCGAGGGTGCGCTGCGCGTGCGCGTCGGCTCGGGTGAAGACGAGGCCGACGGTGATGACGCTGCTCTCGGTGGCGTCGGTGTACGTGGCGCGCAGGACGCGCTCGCAGCCGAGGGGGCGGAGGGCGGTGAGCAGGCCCTTGGCGAGGACGGCGGGCGAGCAGGCGGCGTCCGGGGCGACGACGATCCGGGTCCAGGTGCGCGCGGCGGCGCCGGGTCCGGCGCCGGGTCCGGCGAGGGTGCGGGGGAAGAGGGTGTCGACCGGGGCGTTGTGCCAGAGGTCCATGGCCTCGGTGTACCCGGCGGGTTCGGCGGGCTTCCCCGGCTCGGCGGCGGCCAGCCACACGCCGACGAGGGAGCCGCCGATGAGCCCGGCCCCGAGCACGGCACAGACCGCGACGAGGATCCGCCGCCCGGTACGCCGCTCCCGTACGGGCCGGAGCCGGGTGGTGGTCTCGCCGGGAGCCTGGGGGGACGGAACGTGGGAACCGTAGGTGTGTCCGTACGGGGTGGTGTGGCCGTACGGGGTGGTGCGGCGGTACGGGCTGAGGGACGGCGCGGGGTGCGGAGGCGGGGCGGGGGCGTACCGGGCGGAGGCGGCTGCCGGCGAGGACGGGGACGGGATGACGGGGCTCCACGCGGGGCGTGGCGGCGCCGCGGCGGCCGAAGTCCCCGGCCTCGACGCGGGGCGTGGCGGCCCCGAGGGCGCGGGAGTTCCGGGGGTCGTCCCCTGGCCGGCTGAGCCCGCAGGCCCGGCGGCGGGCGCTGTCTGTATCGGGGGCTCGCCCGTGGTCGTCCGACGTGCGGCCGCGTGTGCCGGGCGCGTCGGCGTCTCGGTCCCGTTCGCTCGGCGCACCGACGCCTCCGTGCCCGCCCGCGCCCCCGTGTGCGCGGCGTCCGCGCGTTCGACCTCCGGGGCGGTCTTCGGCTGTGCGGGCTCCGTACGCGGTTCGTCCGGGCGGATCGCTCGGAGACGGGTGGTGGTCTCCGTCGGGAGGAGGGCGTCCGTGATGCGCGAGGGCGTACGGGGGCGCTGCTCGCCGGTCATCCCCGTTCCCCCGCTCGTGTCGACAATGCCCGTCACTCTACGGGCTGTTCCCCCCGGCGCGGGAACCCAGGGGCTACCCACCCGTAAACCCGTCTGGCAAGCTCGGGCCATGACTCCCCGTGCCGCCGACCGGGCCCGTTACGACCGGGCCACCGCACATCTCGACGCGCCCGTGGCGGTCGTCGATCTGGAGGCCTTCGACGCCAACGCGGCGGACCTCGTGCGCCGGGCCGGAGGCAAGCCCGTGCGGGTGGCGAGCAAGTCCGTGCGGTGCCGGGCGCTCCTGGAGCGGGTGCTGGCGCGGGAGGGCTTCGCGGGGATCATGTCCTACACGCTCGACGAGTCGTTGTGGCTGGCGCGCGCAGGCTTCGAGGACGTCCTGCTCGCGTATCCGTCGGCGGACCGGTCCGGGTTCGGTGAGCTGGCGCGGGATCCGAAGCTGGCCGCCGCCGTGACCGTGATGGTCGACGACGTGGCGCAGCTGGAGCTCATCGACGCCGCGCGGGCGGGCGGGACGGAGGAGGTGCGGGTCTGCCTGGAGCTGGACACGGCGCTGCAGCTGCTCGGTGGGCGGATACGGGTCGGTGCGTGGCGCTCTCCGCTGCGGGAGCCCGCCCAGCTGGCGGAGCTGGCCCGGTCGGTGGCGCGGCGACCCGGGTTCCGGCTGGTCGGGATCATGGCGTACGAGGGGCATGTCGCGGGTGTCGGGGACGCGGTCGCGGGCCGGCCGCTGCGCTCGCGGGCGATCCGGCTGATGCAGGCGGCGGCCCGCAGGGAGCTGGCGGAGCGCAGGGCGGCCGTGGTGCGGGCGGTCCGGGCGGTGGCGCCGGATCTGGAGTTCGTGAACGGCGGCGGGACCGGGAGCGTGCAGCACACGGCCGTCGAGGACGCGGTGACGGAGATCGCCGCGGGTTCGGGGTTGTTCGTGCCGCGTCTCTTCGACAACTACACCTCGTTCAGCGGGCGGCCGGCCGCGCTCTTCGCGCAACCCGTCGTCCGCCGTCCGGGCGTGGGGGTGGTGACCGTGCTCGGAGGCGGCTATCCGGCGTCCGGGGCGGCGGGCCGGGACCGGCTGCCGGTGCCGTATCTGCCGGAGGGGCTGCGGTACGACCCGCGGGAGGGCCCCGGTGAGGTGCAGACCCCGCTGCTCGGGTCGCCGGCCGACGATCTGCGGATAGGCGACAAGGTGTGGTTCCGGCACGCGAAGGCCGGCGAGCTGTGCGAACGGTTCGACAGCCTGCGGTTGATCGAGGGCGACCGGATCACGGCGACGGTGCCGACGTACCGGGGCGAGGGCCGGACCTTCCTCTGACGGGCCTCAGGCGGAGGATCGCCTGCGCGGGACGGCCGGGTGTCTCGCGACGCCGGCCGTCCTGCGGTGCGGGAGTGGCACGCGGGGTCAGACCGGTGTCACGTACGCGCCCGCGATGCCTCCGTCGACCAGGAAGTCGCTGGCGTTGACGAAGGAGGAGTCGTCGCTCGCGAGGAAGGCGACGGCGGCGGCGATCTCGTCGGCCTCGGCGAAGCGGCCGACCGGGATGTGGACGAGCCGGCGGGCGGCCCGCTCGGGGTCCTTGGCGAACAGCTCCTGGAGGAGCGGGGTGTTGACGGGCCCGGGGCAGAGGGCGTTGACGCGGATGCCCTCGCGGGCGAACTGGACGCCCAGTTCGCGGGACATGGCGAGGACGCCGCCCTTGGAGGCGGTGTAGGAGATCTGGCTGGTGGCCGCGCCCATGATGGCGACGAAGGACGCGGTGTTGATGATGGAGCCCTTGCCCTGGCGGCGCATGTAGGGCAGCGCGGCCTTGCAGCAGAGGTAGACGGACGTGAGGTTGACGTCCTGGACGCGCTTCCAGGCCTCCAGGCCGGTCTCCAGGATGGAGTCGTCGTCGGGCGGGGAGATGCCGGCGTTGTTGAAGGCGATGTCGACGGAGCCGTAGGTCTCGAAGGCGGTCCTGAACAGCGCCTCGACCTCCTCCGGGTCGGTGACGTCGACCTTCACGAAGGTGCCGCCGACCTCCTGTGCGGCGGCCTTGCCGGCCTTCTCGTCGATGTCGCCGCAGACGACGTTCGCGCCTTCGGACGCGAGGCGGCGGGCGGTGGCGAGGCCGATGCCGCTGCCGGCTCCGGTGATGACGGCGGTGCGGCCGACCAGGCGGCGGCAGATGAACTCGGTGCTCACAGTGCGGGGCCCTCCGTGCTGATGAAGACGTTCTTGGTTTCGGTGAAGGCGGTCAGGGCGTCGGGGCCCAGTTCGCGGCCGAGGCCGGACTGCCGGTAGCCGCCGAACGGGGTCCAGTAGCGGACGCTGGAGTGGGAGTTGACGGAGAGGTTGCCGGCCCGGACGGCGCGGGAGGTGCGCAGGGCGCGGCCGACGTCCCGGGTCCAGATGGAACCGGACAGGCCGTACTCGGTGGCGTTGGCGAGGCGGATCGCGTCGGCCTCGTCGTCGAAGGGGAGGACGACGGCGACAGGGCCGAAGATCTCCTCGACGGCGCAGGGAGCGTCCTCGGGGACGCCGGTGAGAACGGTCGGCGGGAACCAGAAGCCGGGGCCCTCGGGTGCCTTGCCCCGGATGCCGTCGAGTCCGTCGGTGACGTAGGAGCGGACGCGGTCGAGCTGGGCGCGGGAGATGAGCGGGCCCATCTGGGTGCGCTCGTCGAGGGGGTCGCCGACGACGATCTCCTCGATCGCGGGGGTGAGGAGCTCCAGGAAGCGGTCGTACGCGCTCCGCTCGACGAGGATGCGGGTGCGGGCGCAGCAGTCCTGGCCGCTGTTGTCGAGGAAGGACATCGGCGTGGCCGCCGCCGCGGCCTCCAGGTCCGCGTCGGCGAAGACGATGTTGGGGCTCTTGCCGCCGAGTTCGAGGGTGACCCGCTTCACCTGGCCGGCGCACCTGGCCATGATCGACTTTCCGACCCGGGTGGAGCCGGTGAACACGATCTTGGCGACGCCGGGGTGTTCGACGAGGGCGTTCCCGGCGACCGGGCCGGTGCCTGGCAGGACCTGGAAGAGGTGTTCGGGCAGGCCGGCCTCCAGGGCCAGTTCGGCGAGGCGGAGCGCGGTGAGCGGGGTGGTCTCGGCGGGCTTGAGGATCACGGCGTTGCCTGCGGCGAGGGCGGGTGCGGTGGCCCAGGCGGCGATCGGCATGGGGAAGTTCCAGGGGGCGATGACGCCGACGACCCCGAGCGGTTCGAGGATCGTGATGTCCAGGCCGCCGGCGACCGGGATCTGGCGTCCGTTGAGGCGCTCCACTCCCCCGGCGGCGAAGTCGAGGAGGTCGCGGACGTTGCCGGCCTCCCAGCGGGCGTTGCCGAGGGTGTGGCCGGCCTCGGTGACCTCCAGGCGGGCGAGTTCCTCGATGTGCTCGTCAACGACGGCGGCGAAGCGGCGGAGCAGCCGGGCCCGGTCGGCGGGCGCGGCGGCGGCCCAGCCGCGCTGGGCGGCGGCGGCCCGTGCGACGGCGGCGTCGATGTCGGCGGGGGTGGCGGCGGGGACGGTGGCGACGAGCTCCTCGGTCGCCGGGTTCAGTACCTGGAGCAACTCTCTTCTCTCTTCTGTGACAGGCGCTTTCGTTACAGGCGTTCGAAGGAGCGGCGCAGTTCCCAGTCGGTCACCGCGGCGTCGAAGGCCTCTTGCTCGACGCGGGCCATGTTGCGGTAGTGGGCGACGACCTCGGTGCCGAAGGCGGTCTTGGCGATCTCGCTGGTCTCCCAGAGTTCGGCGGCCTCGCGCAGGGTGGTGGGCACGTGCGCGTACTCGGCGGTGTAGGCGTTTCCGGCGCAGGGCGGGGGCAGTTCGAGCTGCTGCTCGACGCCGTGCAGTCCGGCCGCGACCATGGCGGCGACGGCGAGGTAGGGGTTGACGTCTCCGCCGGGGAGGCGGTTCTCGAAGCGGGTGGAGCGGCCGTGGCCGACGACCCGGAGCGAGCAGGTGCGGTTGTCGTGTCCCCAGGCGACGGCGGTGGGCGCGAAGGAACCGGGCTGGAACCGCTTGTAGGAGTTGATGTTGGGGGCGTAGAGGAGGGAGAAGTCACGCAGGGCGGACAACTGCCCGGCGAGGAAGTGCCGCATGGTCGCGGACATCCCGTGCTCGTCGTCCCCGGCCATCACGTTCGTCCCCTCTCCGTCCTGGAGGGAGAGGTGGATGTGGCAGGAGTTGCCCTCGCGTTCGTTGTACTTCGCCATGAAGGTGAGCGAGTAGCCCTCCTGCGCGGCGATCTCCTTGGCGCCCGTCTTGTAGACGGCGTGCTGGTCGCAGGTGACGAGGGCCTCGTCGTACCTGAAGACGATCTCGTGCTGGCCGGGGTTGCACTCGCCCTTGGCGGACTCGACGGTGAGCCCGGCGCCGGTCATCTCGTTGCGGATGCGGCGCAGGAGCGGTTCGACGCGGCCGGTACCGAGGACGGAGTAGTCGATGTTGTACTGGTTGACGGGGGTGAGCCCGCGGTAGTTCGCGTCCCAGGCCTGCTCGTAGCTGTCCTTGAAGACGATGAACTCGAGTTCGGTGCCGACGTGGGCCGTGAGGCCGTGCTCGGCGAGGCGCTCCAGCTGGCGGCGGAGGATCTGGCGGGGTGCCGCGACGACCGGGGTTCCGTCGCCCCAGGCGAGGTCCGCCGTCACCGCGGCGGTGGCCTCGTTCCAGGGGAGCCGGCGCAGGGTGGCGAGGTCGGGGTGCATGGCGAAGTCGCCGTAGCCGCGCTCCCAGGAGGACATCTCGTAGCCCTCGACGGTGTTCATCTCGGGGTCGACGGCCAGAAGATAGTTGCAGCCCTCGGTGCCGTGGCCGAGTACCTCCTCCAGGAAGAACGGGGCGGCGAACCGCTTGCCCTGGAGCCGCCCCTGCATGTCGGGGAAGGCCAGGACCACGGTGTCGATCTCGCCGCTCGCGACGAGGGTACGGAGCTCCTCGACGGTGAGCGGGGGTGTGCGGTCTGCCACGGGAATGCTCCTCCTTCGGCCTGCCGGAAGTCATAAGGTATTGCGGAAGACCATTACTTGGGAAGGTCCTCGGGAAGGGGAAACGACGACGTGGCCAGGACGAGTGAATCGGCGGACCGGCTGACGCCCGTGCTGCGGCCGGTGCGGGCGGGCAACGGCTTCGAGGAGGCCCTGGAGCAGATCCTCCAGGTGGTACGGCTCGGGCTCGTGCCGGGCGGTGAGCGGCTGCCCGCCGAGCGGGAGCTGGCCGACCGGATGGGGATCAGCCGGGTCACCCTGCGCGAGGTCCTGAAGGTCCTCCAGGAGCAGGGGCTGGTGGAGAGCCGGCGCGGCCGGTACGGCGGAACGTTCGTGCTGCCCCGGGTCCAGAGGGGCGACGAGGACGAGCTGCGCCGCCGGATCGCCGCGGTCGACATGGAGGACACCCTGCGCTTCCGGGAGGTACTCGAGGTGGGGGCCGCGGGACTCTGCGCGGCCCACGGTCTGGACGCGGCGGGCGCCGACCGGCTGCGGGCCGCGGTGGCGGCCACGCACGACGCGCCCCTCGCGGACTACCGCCGCCAGGACACCCTGCTCCACCTCACGCTCGCCGAGCTCTCCGGCTCGCCGACGCTGACGGCCCAGTACGCCGCCGTCCGGGCCACGGTGAACGACCTCCTGGACTGCATCCCCCTGCTCGTACGCAATCTGGAGCACTCCCAGCACCAGCACACCGCGCTCGTGGAAGCGGTCCTCGACGGGGACGCGGACGCGGCGCGGGAGGTGATGCGGGAGCACTGCGCGGGGACGGCGGCGCTGCTGCGGGGGTTCCTGACGTGAGGGCGCCGCGCCTCCCCGCGTGAGGCACCGCCCCCGCCCGGCGTGAGAGCAGGCCCTCCCCGCGCGAGGGACCGCCCCCGCCCCGGCGCGGGGAGCCGAACCTTCCCGCGTACGCCACCGTCCCCGCCCCGCCTGACGAGCAGGCCCCCTCACGCGTAACCCGAAAGTCACGCAGGGGGGTTGCGCTCCCCCGTCAGCACCGCAAAGGTATGGCTCCAATCCATTGGGTCCGTTGCGGGGAGCTGACGCTGCCATGACGCTCGAAGACACGACCGGGAGCGCGTCCGGGGACAAGCCCTCAGGCGCGCCGCCCGGGACCGCCGTCCCGCCGAAGGACGACTATCTCGAACGCCGGGCGCTGCGCCGCGGCAGCGCCGGCTGGCTGCTGCTCACCGGGCTCGGCGTCGCGTACGTCGTCTCCGGCGACTTCGCGGGCTGGAACACCGGCCTGTCGAAGGGCGGCTTCGGCGGACTCGCCGTCGCCATGGTCCTCATGGGCGCCATGTACGCCTGTCTGGTCTTCGCGCTCGCCGAGCTCTCCGCCATCCTGCCCACGGCGGGCGGCGGCTACGGCTTCGCCCGCCGGGCCCTCGGCACCTGGGGCGGATTCCTCACCGGTACCGCGATCCTCATCGAGTACATCCTGGCCCCCGCCGCGATCTCCCTCTTCATCGGCGACTACGTCGAATCCCTCGGCCTCTTCGGCCTGACCTCCGGCTGGCCGGTCTACCTGGTCTGCTTCGCGCTCTTCATCGGCATCCACCTGTGGGGTGTGGGCGAGGCGCTGCGCTTCAGCCTGATCGTGACGGCGATCGCCGTCGCGGCGCTGGTCGTCTTCGCGTTCGGCGCGTTCACCGACTTCCACGTCGGCGGACTGAACGACATCCCGGTCGACGACGAGGCCTTCGGATCCAACTCCTGGCTGCCGTTCGGCCTGCTCGGGATCTGGGCCGCGTTCCCCTTCGGCATGTGGTTCTTCCTCGGCGTGGAGGGCGTGCCGCTCGCCGCCGAGGAGGCGAAGGACCCGGTGCGGTCGATGCCGAAGGCGCTCGCGATCTCCATGGGCATCCTGGTCCTCCTCGCCGTCGTGACCTTCCTCGCCGCCACCGGCGCGCGCGGCTCGGCGATCATCCAGACGGACGGCAACCCGCTGGTCACGGCGCTCCAGGGCAAGGGGGAGCCGACGGGGCTCAGCCGGTTCGTGAACTACGCGGGCCTCGCGGGCCTCGTCGCCTCCTTCTTCTCCCTCATCTACGCCGGATCGCGCCAGCTCTTCGCCCTCTCCCGGGCCGGCTACCTGCCCCGCTTCCTCTCCCTGACCAGCCGCCGCAAGTCGCCCTACCTGGGGCTGGTCATCCCGGGCGCGATCGGCTTCGCACTCGCCGCCGGAACCGGGAACGGGGCCCGGATGCTCAACATCGCCGTCTTCGGCGCCACCATCTCGTACGCCCTGATGGCGCTCTCCCACATCGTGCTGCGGCGCCGTGAACCGGGGCTCCACCGGCCCTACCGCACGCCCGGCGGGATCGTGACCTCCTCCGTGGCCTTCGTCCTGGCACTGGCGGCCCTGGTCGCGACCTTCCTGGTGGACCGGACGGCGGCGTTCATGGCACTAGGGGTCTACGTGATCGCCCTCGCCTACTTCGCGTTCTACAGTCGGCACCACCTGGTGGCCGGGGCGCCCGAGGAGGAGTTCGCCGCGCTCGCCGCGGCCGAGGCCGACCTCGCACGCGACTGACGGCCCGTCCCGACCGGCTCTCCCGTCTCTGCCGTCCCGTCTGGAGGAATTCCCGTGTCCAAGCCGCTCATCGGCGTGACCACCTACCTCGACCAGGCCCGTTGGGGCGTGTGGGACATGCGGGCCGCCCTGCTCCCCGCCGCGTACCCACGGCTGGTCCAGGGGAGCGGCGGGCTCGCGGTGATGCTGCCGCCGGACGGGCCGGCCGCAGCCACGGCGGTCGTGGCCCGGCTCGACGGACTGGTCGTCGCGGGCGGGGCGGACGTCGAGCCCGTACGGTACGGGGCCGAGCGCGACCCCCGCACCGGCCCGCCGGCCCGGGAGCGGGACTCCTGGGAGCTGGCCCTGATCGACGCCGCCCTGGCCTCCGGGACTCCGCTGCTCGGCATCTGCCGGGGCATGCAGCTCCTGAACGTGGCCCTGGGCGGGACGCTGGTCCAGCACCTGGACGGGCACGTGGAGGCCGTCGGGGTGATCGGCCGGCACGCGGTGAAGCCGGTACCGGGCAGCCGCTACGCCACACTCGTCCCCGAACTCACCCAGGTCCCGACCTACCACCACCAGGCCGTGGACCGCCTGGGCGCGGGCCTGGCGCCCTCGGCGCACGCGGAGGACGGCACGGTGGAGGCCGTGGAACTGGCCGATCCTGCCTGGGCCCTCGGCGTCCAGTGGCACCCGGAGCTGGGCGAGGACCGACGGGTGATGCGGGGGCTGGTGGAGGCGGCCCTGGGACGGGTCTGACAGGGGGCGGGCGCCCGGGCGGGGCTTTCCGGACAGCCGTTCAGCCCCGCGTCAGCGACAGCAGGTCGCGGGCCGGGCCCGTGGGGCGGTGGCCGGTGGGCCAGACGGCTCGGAGATCGCGGCGCAGTTGGACGCCACGGACGGGGATGGCGACCAGTCGGCGGGAGGCCAGCTCCTCGGCGATCGCGAGTTCGCTGAGGACGGCCGGTCCGGCTCCGGTGACGGCGGCCGCCTTCACCGCGGTCGTGGAGGCGAGTTCGAGGAGCGGCTGCGCGAGGCCTCCGTGGTCGGACAGCGCCGCGTCCAGGACCTGCCGGGTGCCGGAGCCGCGCTCCCGCAGGACCAGCGGGGTGGACGCCAGTTCCGCCGGGTCCAGCGGGCCGCGGCGGCGCGCCCACGGGTGCGAGGGGGCGGCGACGACCGCGAGCCGGTCATGGGCGACGACCACGCCGTCGAGGCCGTCCGGTACGGCGAGCCCCTCCACGAAGCCGATGTCCGCCTCGTTCGCGAGGAGTCGTTCCGCGACCACCGCCGAGTTCCCGGCCTGGAGCGACACCGCCGTGTCGGGGCGGTCGGCGCGCAGCGCGATCAGCCAGCCCGGCAGCAGGTACTCGGCGATCGTCATGGACGCGGCCACCCGCAGCCGCGAGTCCCGCCGCCCGCGCAGGGCCTGGGCGCCCGCGTCGAAGGCCTCCGCCGCCTCCACGATCCGCCGCGCCCAGTCGGTGACGAGCGCGCCCGCGTCGGTGAGCCGTGAGCCGCGCGGCGAACGGTCGACCAGGGCCACGCCCAGCTGCCGTTCCATCGAGCGGACGCGGCTGCTGGCTGCGGGCTGGGTGATGCCGACCTCGCGGGCGGCTGCGCCGAGGCTGCCGTGGCGGGCGACGGCGAGAAGCAGTTCGAGCGCGCCGAGGTCCGGGACCCGGTGGTGGAGCTGGGCCCGGACCCCGCCGCCGTACGCGTCACCGCCGTACGTGTCACCGCCGCGCGCGTCACCCCCGTGCGCCTCGCTCCCGCGCGCGTCACCCCCGTGCGCCTCGCTCCCGCGCGCGTCACCCCCGTGCGCCTCGCTCCCGCGCGCGTCACCGCCGTGCGTCTCGCCGCCCCGCCTGCGCTCGCTCATAAAGCCAGCTTATGACGTCATAGCCGCATGATCCCTGGTGGGGGCCGAAGAACCCGGCGACGGTGGAGCCATGGCAAGCCTCGCACCTCTCCGTCCGGCCTTCCGCGTCACCACCCCCGGCGCCCGGCCGGCCGCCCCCCGCACCCGTACCGTCCGTCACCTCGGACCCCACTGGTACGCCTCCGTGATGGGCACGGCCATCGTGGCCAACGCCGGCGCCGGCCTCCCGGTGCGCGTCCCCGGTCTCCGTACGGTCTGCGCGGCGGTGTGGACGCTGTCGCTCGCGATGCTGCTCGTCCTGGTCGCCGCCCGCGCGGTGCACTGGATCCGCCACCGCGACCAGGCCCGCGCCCACCTCCTGGACCCCGCCGTGGCGCCGTTCTACGGCTGTGTCTCGATGGCGCTGCTCGCCGTCGGCGGCGGGGCGGTGATCGTGGGCCGGGACTGGATCGGACTCCCGGCGGCCGTGGCGCTCGACGCCGTCCTCTTCACCGTCGGTACGGTCGTCGGTCTCGCGGCCGCGGTGGCCGTCCCGTACCTCATGGTGGTGCACCACCGGATCGACAACGCGTCACCGGTGTGGCTGCTGCCCGTCGTCGCCCCGATGGTCTCGGCCGCCCTCGGCCCGCTGCTCGTGCCCCATCTGCCCGCGGGGCAGGCGCGGGAGACGCTCCTCATCGTCTGCTGGGCCATGTTCGGTGTGAGTCTGCTCGCGACCCTGGTCATGCTGCCGCTGGTGTTCGGCCGGCTCGTGACCGGCGGGCCGCTGCCCTCGGCACTCACCCCCACCCTCTTCCTCGTCCTCGGTCCGCTCGGCCAGTCGACGACCGCCGCGAACAAGTTCGCCGACGTCGCCCCGGGCGTCCTGCCCGACCCGTACGCGCACGGCTTCACCGCCTTCGCCGTCCTCTACGGGGTGCCCGTCATGGGCTTCGCCCTCCTGTGGCTGGCTCTCGCCGGCGCGATGGTGCTGCGGGCCCGCCGCCAGGGCATGGGCTTCGCGATGACCTTCTGGGCGTTCACCTTCCCGGTCGGCACCTGCGTGACGGGCGCCGAGGGGCTCGCCCAGCACACCGGTCTCGCGGTGTTCCGCTGGCTCGCGATCGGCCTGTACGCGTTCCTCGTCGCGGCCTGGCTGGTGGCCGGGCGGCACACCCTGCGCGGACTCGTCAGCGGTGCGCTGCTCGCAGGGCCCGCGCCAGCGCCCTCGGCGCCTCGGTGAGGGAGGGCCCGTACCAGGTGAGGAGCCGGCCGTCGACGAGGGCGGCGGCCGTCCCGGGGAAGGCCTCGGGGCCGTCGTCGCGCGTGAAGCGGTACGGCTCGTCGGGCAGCACGACCAGATCGGGCGCGGCGGCCCGGATCGTGTCGAGCGGCAGGCGCGGGTAGCGCTCCGGGTGGTCGGCGTACAGGTTGCGCACACCGAGGCGGGCGAGCAGGTCGCCGGCGAAGGTGTCGCGGCCGAGGACCATCCAGGGGCGGCGCCAGATCGGCACGACGGCGGTGAGCAATCCTGCGCCGGTCACGTCCGGGGCCACCGCCTCCCACGCCCCCTCCGCCTCGTCGAGCCAGCGGGGCCGCCGGTGCACGCCGCACGCGGCGAGGACCCGCTCCAGCTCCCGCAGGCCCTGGCCGAGGGTGCGGATCTCGGTGACGAGGACGTCGAGTCCCGCGACGCGCAGGGCGGCGAGGTCGGGAGCCCGGTTCTCCTCCTCGTTGGCGAGGACGAGGTCGGGACGGAGGGCGGTGATCGCGGGGACGTCGGGGTTCTTGGTGCCGCCGATCCGTACGACGTCGAGGCCCGCGGGGTGCGTGCACCAGTCGGTGGCACCGACGAGGACACCGGGCGCGCTGACGGCGACGGCCTCGGTGAGGGACGGCACGAGGGAGACGACCCTCACCGCGAGTGTCCCGCCACCGCGCCCCGACCGACCCCGCTCATCGCCGGTGTCCCACTACCGCGCCCCGCCCGACCCTCATCGCCCCGAGACCCTCATTCGACCTCGGCCTCGACGTGGTCGGCGACGGCGACGACGAGCAGGCGCGTGCCCGGTTCGGTGGCGCGCCAGCGGTGGCGTACCCCGCCGGAGAGGTAGAGCGTGTCGCCACGGCCCAGCCGGTACGCGCGGCCCTCGGCCTCGACCTCCGCGGCGCCGTCGGCCACGTACAGCAGCTCGTCGTTGCGGTGCTGGAACTCGCGCCCCGCGTCCTGCTCGCCGGTGAACTCCAGGGCGTGCAGCTGGTGGCGGCCGCGGACGAGCGCCCGGACGCCCGCGGGCAGGACCGGGGAGTGGTCGTCCGACCGCACGACGTCGACGGTGCGGGAGGCCTCGGCGGCGGCCAGGAGTTCACCGGCGGTCGTCTCCAGGGCCTCGGCGACGAGCTCCAGGGAGCGGTTGCTGGGGCGGGCCCGGTCGTTCTCGACCTGGCTGAGGAAGGGCACGGAGAGACCGCTGCGGGAGGAGACGACGGCCAGGGTGAGCTGGAGCGCTCTGCGTCGTCTCTTGACGGCCGCGCCAACGCGGGCTGATTCCTTCTCGTCCATGTCGGCTCCCTCCCTCGTGCCTCGCGCGTCCCGTACCGGGCGGTTACCTGAACCTTACGCAGCTTTGGGGCGGGGTTTCGCGTCGTGACGAAAAGGGGTGGTCGCCGAACACGGTCGGCGACCACCCCTTTCCGGACAGCGGTCGGCTGTCCCGCGGGAGGGCTACCGCGGGGCGAGCTTCTCGGCGAGGCCGGGGTTGCGGTCCAGCCAGTCGCGGACGGCCTGCTGTTCCTTGCCCTTGCCGGTCTCCTGGATGACGGCCTCCAGGTCCGTGAGCTGCTTCTCGGTCAGTGAGAAGTCCTTCAGCCAGGCCGCGACCTCGGGGTTGTCCCCGGTGAATCCCTTACGGGCGAGGGTGTGGACGCCGTCGCCCTTGCCCCAGGAGCCCTTGGGGTCGGCGAGCTTCTTCAGGTCGTGGGCCGAGTAGGCCCAGTGGGGCGACCAGAGGGTGACGACGACGGGTTCCTTGCGCTCGTACGCGCGCTTCAGCTCGGCGAGCATGCCGGGCGTGGAGCCGTCGACGACCTCGTACTCGCCCTCGAGGCCGTACTCCTTGAGCACCTTGTCCTTGAGGATGCCCATCATCCCGGCGCTGGGCTCGATGCCGACGATCCGGCCCTTGAACTGTCCCGCCTTGCCCTTGAGGTCGGCGAGGGAGTCGACGCCCTTCACGTAGGAGGGGACGGAGAGCTCCAGGGAGGTGGGACCGTACCAGGAGCCGAGGTCCTCCAGCTTGTTCCGGTACTTCTCCCAGTACTGGGCGTGGGTGACGGGGAGCCAGGCGTCCGTCTGGAAGTCGAGCTGCCCGCCGGCCAGGCCGGTGTAGAGGGCGCCGGCCTCCAGCTGCTTGGTGTCGACCTCGTAGCCCCGGCGCTCCAGGAGTTCCTTCCAGAGGTACGTGGAGGCGATGCCCTCGTCCCACGGGATGTAGCCGATGCTGATCTTCTTGCCGTTTCCGCCGTCCGGGCCCGAGGCGGCGGTGGACGTGGCACCGGAGCCGCCGAAGAGGCCCGTACCGCCGGCGACCAGGGCGAGGACGACGACACCGACGAGCGCGGTGACGGGCTGCGGGCGGTGGGCCCAGAGCTTCGCCCCGGGCCGCTTCGAGCTCAGTGCCGCGCGGGCCTTGGCGGCGGCGCGGCGGCCCAGCGGGGAGACCTGACGGCCGAGGGCGCCGGTCATCCGGTCCAGGTACATGGCGAGGACGACGATGGAGACGCCCGCCTCGAAGCCGAGGCCGATGTCGACGTTGCCGATGGCCCGGTAGACCGCGCCGCCGAGTCCGCCGCCGCCGACCATGCCGGCGATGACGACCATGGACAGGCCCAGCATGATGACCTGGTTGACGCCGGCCATGATCGTCGGCAGGGCGAGGGGCATCTGGACGCGCAGCAGCGTGTTGCGCGGGGTGGTGCCGAAGGCCTCGGCCGCCTCGACGAGTTCGCCGTCGACCTGACGGATGCCCAGCTCGGTCATGCGGACGCCCGGAGGCAGCGCGAAGACGATGGTGGCGATGATGCCGGGGACCACGCCGACGCCGAAGAAGATGATGCCGGGGATGAGGTAGACCATCGCCGGCATGGTCTGCATGAAGTCGAGGACCGGCTGCAGGACGGCGCTGACGGTCTTCGAGCGCGCCGCCCAGATACCGAGCGGTACGGCGATCGCCAGGGTCACCAGGGTGGCGACGAGGACGAGCGAGAGCGTCGCCATGGCCTCGTCCCAGAGCTGGACCGAGTCGACGAGCGCGAATCCGGCGAAGGCGAGGACGCCGGCGGCGAGGCCGCGCAGCCACCAGGCGACGACGGCGAGGATGCCGGCGAAGAGCAGCGGATGGGGCGCGGACAGGACGGCGTCGATGCCGTCGTAGAGGCCGGTGACGCCGCTGCTGACGGCGTCGAAGAGCCAGGAGAACTGGGCCTGGAGCCAGTCGACGGAACTGTCGACCCACTGGCCGAGGGGAAGCCTAGGCACGAGCGGTCACCGCCCCGCCGGTGAGACCGCCCATGGCGGCGAGGAGCCGTTCCTGCCGTACGACTCCGAGGACGCTGCCGTCGGAGTCCTCCACGGTCACGGGGTGCGGGGCACGGGCGGCGACGGCGCAGAGGTCGGCGACGAGCGTGTCCGGTCCGACTGCCTGACAGGTGCAGTCGGCGAGGCAGTCGGCGGGGACGACCCCGTCGGTCATGACGGCGGCGGCGGTGAGCACCCGGGAGCGGTCGACGTCCTGGATGAAGGAGGCGACGTAGTCGTCGGCCGGCCGGACGAGGATGTCCTCGGCCGTGCCGAGCTGCACGATCCTGCCGTCCCGCATGACGGCGATCCGGTCGCCGAGGCGCATGGCCTCGTTGAGGTCGTGGGTGATGAAGACGATCGTCTTCTTCAGCCGCTGCTGGAGGACGAGGAGCTGGTCCTGCATGTCGCGGCGGATGAGCGGGTCGAGCGCGCTGAAGGACTCGTCCATGAGGAGCAGGTCGGCGTCGGTGGCGAGGGCGCGGGCCAGACCGACCCTCTGCTGCATGCCGCCGGAGAGCTCGTCGGGCCAGGACTTCTCCCAGCCGGCGAGCCCGCACAGTTCGAGGGCCTCGGTGGCCCGGGTCTCCCGGTCGGCACGGGGGACGCCCTGGACCTCCAGGCCGTAGGCGGCGTTCTCCAGGACGTTCCGGTGCGGGAAGAGCGCGAAGTGCTGGAAGACCATGCTGATCTTGGTCGAGCGGACGGTGCGCAGTTCGCGGGGGGAGAGCGCGGTGAGGTCGCGGCCGTCGAAGAGGACCCGGCCCGCCGTCGGTTCGAGCAGGCCGTTGAGCATGCGCAGGAGGGTGGACTTGCCGGACCCCGAGAGCCCCATCACGACGAAGATCTGACCGGGATCGACGGTGAAACCGGCGTCCACGACGGCTGCTGTCGTCCCCTCGGCGCGCAGCTCCTCGCGGTCGGCACCGTCGACGAGCCTGCGGACGGCTTCGTCGGGTCGTCTGCCGAACACCTTGAACAGGTGGTCGGCCTGGAGCCTGGACACATACACCTCACGGATAGCAACGAGAAACGGCCCGCCACCCCCGCGCGGCCGGGCCGTGGAGCGGGCGGGATCGGCCCGCGGACCCGTCGCGTACAGGGGATTCTTCATCCTTCGATCCCGTACCGGGCTCCGCTCCGGGCTCGCGCCTGCCCGGCTTCACAGGGTGCAAACGCAAAGGTGACGGGGGTCACGACGGGGCGGCGAAGGCCGCGGGCAGGTTCCGGGCGCGAACGCGACGCGATCGGACGCGTGAGCCCGGCGCCAGCGCCGCGGAGACGAACCGAGCCCTAAAATGAGGGGGGTGACCCGACGCCTGATGCTTCTCGACACCGCAAGCCTCTACTTCCGCGCCTACTTCGGCGTACCGGACTCCGTCCGGGCTCCCGACGGCTCCCCGGTGAACGCCGTGCGCGGGCTGCTCGACTTCATCACCCGACTCGTCCAGGACCACCGTCCGGACGATCTGGTCGCCTGCTGGGACGACGACTGGCGGCCGCAGTGGCGCGTGGACCTGATCCCCTCGTACAAGGCGCACCGGGTGGCCGTGGTGACGGAGACCGGCCCGGACGAGGAGGAGATCCCGGACACGCTGTCGCCGCAGGTGCCGGTGATCGAGGAGGTCCTTGGGGCGCTCGGCATCGCCCGGGTGGGAGCGGCGGGGTACGAGGCGGACGACGTGATCGGGACGCTGACGGCACGCGCCGGGGGCCCCGTGGACATCGTCACGGGCGACCGGGACCTGTTCCAGCTGGTGGACGACGCCCGGGGCGTACAGGTGCTGTACCCGCGCAAGGGCGTGGGGGACTGCGACCTCGTGGACGCGGAACTGATCCGTACGAGGTACGGGGTGCGCCCCGACCAGTACGCGGACTTCGCGGCGCTGCGCGGGGACGCCAGTGACGGACTGCCCGGGGTGAAGGGCATCGGCGAGAAGACGGCGGCGCAGCTGATCACGGAGTACGGGGATCTTGCGGGCGTGCGGGCGGCGGCGGTGGACCGGACGTCGAAGCTGACCCCGGCGAAGCGGCGCGGGATCGTGGAGGCGGCCGCGTATCTGGATGTGGCGCCGACGGTGGTACGGGTCGCCGGGGACGCGAAGCTGCCGGACTTCGACCCGGCCCTGCCGACGGCCCCCCGCGACCCGGCGGCGCTCGACGCCCTCGTGAAGCGCTGGGGCCTCGGCGGGGCGGTCGGGCGGCTGCTGCCGGTCCTGGAGCGCTGAGCGGAGGGAGGGCGTCCTGGGTCGACCGGGCATCGGGATGCTAGCTTAGGCATACCTAAGTAACTCGTGCACGTCGTGTACTCGAGTGCTGCGCGTCCGTCGACGCACTTCGAGACCACCGAGGACGTCGAGACCCGAGGACGTACAAACCCGAGGACGTCGAGACCCGAGGACGTCGAGCACGTCGAGTCAGGAGAGCCCCTCGTGGCAGAGCAGCCGGCCCGCAAGGCACCGAAGGCCACCGAAGCGCGCGTGGTGCGTACCGAACGGATCACCCCGCACATGGTGCGGGTGGTCCTGGGAGGCCCCGGTCTCGACGGCTTCGAGGTCGGCGAGTACACCGACCACTACGTGAAGCTGCTGTTCGCCCCGGAGGGGGTCGCCTACCCGGAGCCGTTCGGCATGGAGCGGATCCGGGCGGAGTTCCCCCGCGACCAGTGGCCGACGACGCGGACGTACACGGTACGGGCCTGGGACCCGGTCCACCGCGAACTGACCGTCGACTTCGTCGTCCACGGCGACGAGGGCCTCGCGGGCCCGTGGGCGGCGCGGGCGACACCGGGCGAGACAGTGCGCTTCCTGGGCCCCGGCGGAGGTTACACGCCGGACCCGGCGGCGGACTGGCACCTGCTCGTGGGCGACGAGAGCGCGCTGCCGGCGATCGCGGTGGCCCTGGAGGCGCTGCCCGCCGGAGCGCGGGTGCACGCGTTCGTGGAGATCGCGGGCGCGGCCGAGGAGCAGAAGTTCGCGACGGCCCCGGGGGTCGACGTGACGTGGCTGCACCGGGGCGACCGCCCGACGGGCGAGGCCCTCGTCAAGGCGGTGCAGGCCCTGGACTTCCCGGCGGGCGATGTGCACGCCTTCGTGCACGGCGAGGCGGGCTTCGTGAAGGAACTCCGCCGCCACCTGCGTCTCGACCGCGGGGTTCCGCGCGAGCGGCTTTCGATCTCGGGCTACTGGCGCCTGGGCAAGTCGGACGAGGCGTGGCGCGCTATCAAGCGCGAGTGGAACGACCAGGTGGAGCGCGAGCAGGAGAGCTGAACCAGGGGGAAGTGACCTGGGGGAAGTGACCTGGGGGAAGTGACTTGGGGGGGGAACGAGAGCGGGGCCGGGCCGAGGTGGCACCGGCCCCGCTCCCGTTCTCCGCCCGGCACCCGGCACCCGGCACCCGGCACCCGGCACCCGGCAGCTCACTACCTGTCGCCGTAGAAGTCGCGCCCCGAGGGCCCACGCGTGCCGCAGACCCGCGCTCTACGTGACTGCGTCGTGCCGCCGAAGACCCGGTCCGTGAGCCTACGTCGCCCCACCGAAGACGCGGTCCGACGCGTCGATCTGGGCCATGCGGCGCAGGGCCGAGAAGATCGCGTCGCCGATGACCGTGCCGACGACGACGCTCTCCACGAGTTCTTCGCGTGCCACACGGTGCGCCACGTACTCCAGGTCCGCCCCAGCCACCCGCTCCGCCGCGTCCGCGTACACCTCCAGGACCTCGGCGAACGTGCCGTGGCCGACCTCGTCGAGAACCGCGAGGGCCACGGCGAGGGCCTCCGAGGCCGGGCTCTCCGGGTGGACCCGCCAGCCCCGCGTGGCGATCAGGGCCGCGACCTGCACGCGCGCGTCCTCGACACCGCCGCCCGGCTCGCGCTCATAGCGGGGCACCATCCGGTCGGCCGCCGCACCCAACACCTTGTGCACCGACCGCTCCGGGTCGTCGACCGCGACGATCACCTCGCGGATGCCCGCGACCGACAGGCCGCCCACATCGAGGAGCGCCCGGATCAGACGGAGGCGCTGGACATGCGTCTCCCCGTATGAAGCCTGGTTCGGGCTCGTCAGCTCTCCGGGCGGCAGCAGCCCTTCCCGTACGTAGAACTTGATCGTCGGCACGGACACCCCGGCCCTGCGACTCAACTCTCCGATGCGCACCGCGCGTTCACCTTTCCGGCCTTGCTCCGGCCTTGCCGATCGACACCCCCATCATAGATAGTGGCGCTATCAGATAGCAGCAAGTGCCACTATCTATTCTTTCCCTCGGGGGGATCCGTATGTCCTCACTCGCCTCAAGCCCTCCCACCCGGCTCCACCCATTACTGGTCTGGTTCGCCGCCTCCATGGGCGCCCTCGCCGTGATCTCCGCCGTCGGCATGGCCGTCGACGACCGCGTCCTGGTCGGGGCGCCGATCTGGGCGAAGCCGTTCAAGTTCTCGGTCTCGTTCGTCGCGTACGCGCTCTCGCTCGCCTGGATGCTCTCGCTGCTGCCCCGAGGCCGTCGCGCAGGCTGGTGGGCCGGAACGGTGGTCGCCGCCGCCAGCACGGGCGAGATGGTGCTCATCACCCTCCAGGTGATCCGCGGCAAGCAGAGCCACTTCAACCAGGCGACGCCTTTCGACGACGCCGTCTTCCAGCTCATGGGCGGCACCGTCGTCGTGCTCTGGCTCGGCGCCCTGGCCATCGCGGTCCTCCTGCTGCGTGCCCGGATCCTCGACCGGGCCATGGCCTGGGCCGTCCGACTGTCCTCGCTGATCGCCCTGGCGGGCGCCGCCGTGGGCTTTCTGATGGTGCGTCCGACTCCCGAGCAGCTGGCGGTGGACGACTCGCCGGTCGTGGGCGCGCATGCCGTGGGGGTGCCGGACGGCGGCCCGTCGATGCCGCTGACCGGCTGGGCCGGCACCGGCGGTGATCTGCGCGTGGCGCACTTCTTCGGCATGCACGCGCTCCAACTGCTGCCGCTGCTGCTGCTCGTCCTGGCCGCGCTCGCCCCCCGGTTCGTCCGCCTCGCGGACGAACGGGTCCGGCTCCGGCTCACCCTGACGGCCTCGGCCGCCTACGCGGCGATGTTCGTCCTGCTGACCTGGCAGGCGCTACGAGGCCAGGCCCTGCTCGCACCGGACGGGGCGACGCTGGTCGGGGCGGGGGCGATCGTGCTCCTCGGCGGCGCGGCCACCGCGTTGTCCCTGAGGGGGCCCTCCCCCTCCCCCTCCCCCTCCCCCTCCCCCTCCCCTCCCTCCCCCTCCACCCCCACCGCCCCGCTCTCCCCGCTCGCCCCGACCTCCCCCTCCCGCCCGGAAGGGATCACGTCATGACGGGTCTTCTCTTCGAGCTGACGTTCTTCCTGGCAGCGCCCGTCTGGCTGCTGATGATCCTCGCGCCGGCCTGGCGGCTCACCGAACGCCTCGCGGCCTCGCCCCTGACCGTCCTGCCGATCCTCGCCGTGTGGGCGGTCCTGGCCGTCCCCGTCCTGCCCGAGCTGTGGACGGCGGTCAGCAGCCCCGACATCGACACCTTCCGGGAGCTTGCGGCGCTCGCGAACGGTGCCGGGGCGATCTGGGCGCAGATCATCGCCTGGGACCTGTTGCTGGGCCAGTGGATGTACCGCGAAGGCCGACGTCTCTCGGTCCCACCCCTCCTGATGGCCCCCCTCCTCCTCCTGACGATCCTCCTCTCCCCCATCGGCCTGCCCCTGTTCCTGGCGATCCGGGCGCTCTGGGCGTCCCGGGCCGTCCACCGGACGGAGGAACCCGCTCTACGCTGACCGCGTGCGAGAAATCGATCGGGTTACGGGCGTCGTCCTCGGGTCAGCCGCGGGTGACGCCCTGGGCGCTCCCTTCGAGTTCGGGCTTCCCGGTGCCTTCCGGGAACGCTTCCCGGGCGGCGTCGGCACGATGTGCGGGGGTGGCGGCTGGGATCCCGGCGAGGCCACGGACGATACGCAGATGGCCGTCCTCGTCGGGGAGTCGCTCCTCGAACGGTGTGGTCTCGACCTGCCGGATCTCTTCGACCGGTTCCGCCGCTGGGCGGCGGCCGAGCCGAAGGACATCGGCCTGCAGACGGAACAGGTCCTGCTCGGCGGAGACCCCTGGGACCTTGCGGCCTCGCTGCACTTCCAGATCAACGCGCGCGCCGCAGGCAACGGGTCGCTGATGCGGGCCTCCACCTCCGCCGTGTACTTCGCGGCGCGGGGTAGGACCGCGACGATGGATGCCGCCCGCCGGATCAGCGCCCTGACCCATGGTGACGCCGCGGCCTGGGAAGGGACGGCCATCCTCCACGAGCTGATCCGTGTCGCCCTCCTCGGCGAAGACCCGGTCGCCGCCGTGCCTGCGTCCCTCGCCTGGGTCGCTTCGGCGCACCGGGAGCGCTGGGCGAAGGTTCTCGCCCCCGGCTGGCATCCGGACCACGCCACCGAGTTCAACGGCGCGGTCTGGCCCTGCCTCGGCTCGGCCGTGTGGGCGCTCCGCACGACCGGCTCCTTCGAGGGGGCCCTTGTCGCGGCGGTCGACCTGGGCGGGGACACCGACACCGTGGCCGCGGTGACCGGCATGCTCGCGGGCGCTGTGTACGGTGCCGCCGCGATTCCCCGCCGTTGGACGTCAAGCCTGCATGTGCCTCTGCCAGGGTCGGGCGGCCGGGTCCTGCGCGCCGACGACCTGCGGGACCTGGCGGCGGCCCTGGCGGCGGGCACCAGGCCTTCCTGATCGGCTCCCCGCCGTTGCGTACGCCTCAGCGCCGCGCGTGGACCGTTGCCAGGACGTCTCGGTCCGGCTGGAGGGTGAGGCTCGGGACCGGGCGGATGTCGTCGGTGGTGAGGTCCAGGTGGTAGCGGCGGGCGAGGACGGCGAGGACGAGGACGGATTCGACGAGGGCGAAGCGGGTGCCGAGGCAGACGCGGGGGCCGCCGCCGAAGGGGAACCAGGCGTATTCGGGTATGTCCTCGGCGGGTTCGCCGTCCTTGTTCGTGAGCCAGCGCTCGGGGCGGAAGGCTTCCGCGTCGCCGTACCAGCGGGGGTCGCGGTGGGTGGCCCACTGACTCGACCAGACGCGGGTGCCGGCGGGGACGGCCCTGCCGCCGAGGGTGGCGCCCTCCTTGGCCAGTCCGGTGATGAGCCAGATCGTCGGGTAGAGCCGCAGGGTCTCCTTGATGACGGCCTGGGTGTAGGTGAGGGACGCGTAGTCGTCGTAGCCGGGTTCGCGGTCGGTGAGGACCCGGTCGAGTTCTTCGGTGAGGGTGTCGCGGACCCCGGGGTTGCGGGAGAGCAGGTACCACGCCCAGACGAGGGTGGAGCTGGTCGTCTCGTGGCCGCCGATGTAGAGGGTGACCGTCTCGTCGCGGATCTCCTGGTCGGTGAGCGGCGTGCCGGTCTCGTCGCGGGCGGCGAGGAGCCGGCTGAGGAGATCGGGGCGCTCGGTCTCGCCGTCGCGGTGGCGGGAGACGACACGGGAGACCTCCGCGTCGATGACGGCGGTGGCGCGTTTGATGCGGGTGCGGCCCGGGGTGGGGACCCAGTCGGGCAGCACTGCTCCGATGCCGCTGAACTCGGCGCCTATCTCCTTCTGGGCGATGTCCATGGCCTGGCCGATGGCTTCGGCGTCGGCGGCGGTGTCGACGCCGAAGATGGTGCGGACGGCGATGAGTTGGGTGAGGGCGGCCATGTCCTTCTTGATGTCGACCTGCTGTCCGTCGGTCCACCGGTCGGCGAGTGCGACGGCGCAGTCGGTCATGGTGGTTGCGTAGGAGCGGACCTGCTTGGGGCGCACGGAGGGTTGCACGAGTGAGCGTTTGCGTCGCCAGTCTGCTCCTTTGGAGACGATGACGCCGTTGCCCAGGAGTGTGCGGAAGGCGATGCCGAGATCGGGCTGGTCGAAGCTTCGCTCGACTTCGGTGAGGAGTTCGCCGACGGTGTCGGGGTGGGCGATGAACAGGCAGGACTTGCGTCCGAAGCGCCAGTGGACGAAGTCGCCGCGGTCCCTGAGCTGTTCGAAGAAGCCGAGGGGGTCCTTGCCGAACGCGGGCAGGTTTCCGAGGAGGGGTACTCCTCGGGGGCCCTTCGCGATTCCCGGCGACGGCGGTGCCGTGTCGCCGCGTGTCCCGGCGTGTGGATGACCGGCCTGCGTGGTCATGTGCGTCCCTCCCCAACTTGCTTGTCCTGCTGGTGAGTCCATGCAAGCGGAAGGGTCCTCCTGGCGCCACCCCTGTGGACAACGGCCTGTGGACAACGGCGCGGGGGTGGGACCCATGGGAACGCCGAGTGCCCGTGGCCTGGTCGCCACGGGCACTCGTCCCGAAGGGAAGGAGGGGAAAGGAGCGGTCGTCAGCCCACCGAGCTGTACGCGACGACACCCCTCAGCAGTGAGTCCACGGCCTTGCGGGCGTTCTTGGCGACGGTGCTGTTCTCCCTGGGCGCCGCCGCGGCGATCTGTCCGAGGACGTCGATGACCTGCTTGCACCAGCGGACGAAGTCTCCGGCGGGCATCTCGACCTCACGCAGCACTTCGTCGAGGCTCTTGTCGGAGGCCCACTGGTAGGCGGCCCAGGCGAATCCGAGGTCGGGCTCGCGCTGGCCGACCCCCTCCGCCTGGTTGATCTTGAACTCCTCTTCGAGGGCGTCGAGGCGGCCCCAGATCCTGACCATCTCGCCGAGTGCCGCCTTGGCGTTGCCGGCGGGCAGCTTGGGTGCGACGGCGTCGTCGGACTGGCGGGCTTCGAACACCAACGCGGAGGCGCACGCGGCCAGTTCGGCGGGGGTGAGGCCTTCCCAGACGCGGTCGCGGAGGCACTCGCTGGCGAGCAGGTCGAGTTCGCCGTAGAGCCTGGCGAGCCGCTTGCCGTTGTCGGTGACGTCGCCGCCCCGGAGGTAGTCGAGTTCGGTGAGGAGGGCGACGATCCGGTCGAAGGTGCGGGCGATGGTGTTGGTGCGGCCTTCGATGCGCCGCTCCAGCTGCTGGGTGTCGCGCTGGAGACGGTGGTAGCGCTCGGCCCAGCGGGCGTGGTCCTCGCGTTCGTCGCAGCCGTGGCAGGGGTGGGCGCGGATCTCGGTGCGGAGCCTGGCGATCACGCGGTCGTCGGCGGCGGCGGAGCGCTGCTTCTGGTGGCGGTCCGGGTTGATGTGTCCGGCCTTGCTGCGCAGCGCGGAGGCGAGGTCGCGGCGGGACTGCGGGGATCGCGGGTTGAAGGACTTGGGGATCCTCATGCGCTCCAGTGCCTCGACGGGGACGGGGAAGTCGATGGAGGCGAGCCTCTTGACCTGTCGTTCCGCGGTGAGGACGAGGGGGCGTGGCCCGTCGTGGTGCTCGAAGCCGCGGTGGCCGTTGGTGCGGCCCGCCGGGATGCCCGGGTCGAGGACCAGGGCGAGTCCGGCGAACTTGCCGGTGGGGACGTGGATGACGTCGCCGGGCTTGAGCTTCTCCAGGGAGCCGGCGGCCTGGGCGCGGCGCTGGGCGGCGCCCTGCTTGGCCAGTTCGGTCTCGCGGTCCTTGAGGTCGCGGCGGAGCCGTGCGTACTCCTCGAAGTCTCCGAGGTGGCAGGTCATGCCCTCGCGGTAGCCGTCGAGTCCTTCTTCGTTCCTCTGCACCTGCTTGGAGATGCCGACGACGGAGCGGTCGGCCTGGAACTGGGCGAAGGAGGTTTCGAGGAGTTCGCGGGAGCGGTGCCGGCCGAACTGGTCGACGAGGTTGACCGCCATGTTGTACGAGGGCCGGAAGCTGGAGCGCAGGGGGTACGTGCGGGTGCCGGCGAGTCCGGCGAGGTGCTCGGGGTCGAGACCGCGCTGCCACAGGACGACGGCGTGGCCTTCGACGTCGATGCCACGGCGTCCGGCGCGGCCGGTGAGCTGGGTGTACTCGCCGGGGGTGATGTCGGCGTGCTGTTCGCCGTTCCACTTGACGAGCTTTTCCAGGATGACGGTTCGCGCGGGCATGTTGATGCCGAGGGCGAGGGTCTCGGTGGCGAAGACGGCTTTCACGAGGCCGCGGACGAAGAGCTCCTCGACGACCTCCTTGAAGGTGGGGAGCATGCCGGCGTGGTGGGCGGCGATGCCCCGCTCCAGGGCTTCGAGCCACTCGTAGTAGCCGAGGACGTGGAGGTCCTCGCTGGGGATGGCGGCGGTGCGCTCCTCGACGATCTCGCGGACGCGTCGGCGTCCGTCGTCGTCGTTGAGGCGGAGTCCGGCGTAGAGGCACTGCTGGACGGCGGCCTCGCAGGCGGCGCGGCTGAAGATGAAGGTGATGGCGGGCAGGAGCCCTTCGGCGTCGAGGCGCTCGATGACCTCGGGGCGGCCGGGGGTCCAGATGCGGGAGCGCTGGCGGCGCTCGCGCTCGCGGTCGGCCTCGCGGACCATCTTGCCGCGTCGCCGGTCGCGCGGGTTGTACGTGCGCGTGTTCTCGGTGCGGGCGAGGCGGAGGAGGTCGGGGTTGACCTCGCGGCGGGAGGCGCCGCGGCCACCGTGGTCGGTCTCCTCCTCGAAGAGGTCGTACATCCGGCGTCCGGCGAGGACGTGCTGCCAGAGGGGGACGGGGCGGCTCTCGGAGACGATGACCTCGGTGTCGCCGCGGACGGTGTCGAGCCAGTCGCCGAACTCCTCGGCGTTCGACACGGTGGCGGAGAGCGAGACGAGGGTGACGGATTCGGGGAGGTGGATGATCACTTCCTCCCAGACGGCGCCTCGGAAGCGGTCGGAGAGGTAGTGGACCTCGTCCATGACGACGTATCCGAGGCCGGAGAGGGCCTGCGATCCCGCGTACAGCATGTTGCGGAGGACTTCGGTGGTCATGACCACGATCGGCGCGTCGCCGTTGACGCTGTTGTCCCCGGTGAGGAGGCCGACCTTGTCGGCGCCGTACCGCCTGACGAGGTCGGCGTACTTCTGGTTCGACAGTGCCTTGATGGGTGTCGTGTAGAAGCATTTGCGGCCCTGGGTGAGGGCCAGGTGGACGGCGAACTCGCCGACGATGGTCTTGCCGGAGCCCGTGGGCGCTGCGACGAGCACGCCCTTGCCCGCTTCGAGGGCCTGGCAGGCCTCGATCTGGAAGGGGTCCAGATCGAACTCGTACATCTCGCGGAAGGGGGCGAGCGCGGTGGCCTGCTCGGCGTTGCGGGCGCGGGCGGCCGCGTACGCCTCGGCTGGTGTGAGGTCCTCTGTCATCTTGTCGTCGAGCCTACCCGCCCCCTGTGACAGTGACGCGATCTTTATCGAGGGGATCGAGGGGATGTGGAGAGCCCCGGGCAGGGGGCCAGGACGCGCAGGGCGGCGGGTACGCATTCCACGGTGAGGGGCAGCGGGCCGAGGGGCTCGCCGTCGGCGTAGCCGGTGGTGTCGGGGGCGTCCAGGGTGAGGGAGCGGACGCGGTACGTGGTGACCTTGGGGTGGTCGAGGTGGGTGCCCTTGTAGACGCGGGGGAAGACCTTGATCAGGGTGGTGCGGTCGCAGTCCCCGACGACGGTGACGTCGAGGAGTCCGTCGTCGGTGCGGGCGTCGGCGCAGATGCGCATGCCGCCGCCGTAGGAGCTGCCGTTGCCGACGGCGACGAGGGTGGCGTCGGTCTCGACGACGTGTCCGTCGTCGAGGGTGAGGCGGTAGGGGACGGGTCGGAAGCCGGCGAGTTCGGCGATGATCGCGAGGTCGTACGTGAAGCGTCCGGCGGGGATGCGCATGCGGTTGCCCCGGTCGTTGACGCGGGAGTCGAAACCTGAGGCGAGGACGGTGCCGTACCAACGGGGGGCGGGACCGCCGAGGGCGGTGGGGCCAGTGGGGCCGCCGGCCGGGGCTCCCGCGGCTGCGGGTCCGCGGCTGATCCGTCCCAGGTCGATGTTCCGGCCGCCGGTGGTCTTGAGGATCTCGGCGGTGACCCCGGCCGCGGCGCCCGGGTCCCGGAGGGGCAGGCCGAGGGTGCGGGCGAAGTCGTTTCCGGTGCCCGCGGCGATGACGCCGAGGGGGGTGCGGGTGCCGGCGACGGCTCGGAGGGCGAGGGAGACCATGCCGTCGCCGCCGACGGCGACGAGGGCGCCGGTGCCCTCGGCGACGGCCTCGCGGGCGCGCCTGAGGGCGTCGGCGGCGTCGTGTCCGAGGACGGTACGGACGGCGAAGCCCGCGTCCCTGAGGGCGCGGGCGGCGGGCTGGGCGGCGTGGGCGCCGCGTCCGCGGCCCGCGGTGGGGTTGACGAAGAGGGTGATGTCGCTGGTCATGGGCGGTCCCCCCGGACGGAGTCTGGGGGGACCCTACAAGATCAGGTGATGTCGTCGTAACCGTTGACCCGGTGGGGACTGATCGCGCCGTGCTCTCCGGTGGCCTGCTCGGGCAGGGCGCGGGAGGCGGCGACCGGTTCGACGGCGGCGACGGCCTCGGGCCTGAGGTCGAGAGCGGACGCCTCGTCGGCGTCGAGTTCGGCGTCGGGGTTGCGGCGTCGGCGTCGGCGGTCGTTGAGGAGGGAGAAGCCGACGGCGCCGAAGTACAGGACGGTGATGGGGCCGGCGAGGGCGATCATGCCGATGGGGTCGGTGGTGGGGGTGATGATGGCGCCGAAGACGAAGACGCCCATGATCACGCCGCGCCACCAGCCGGCCATGCGGCGGCCGGTGAGGACGCCGGTGAGGTTGAGCATGATCAGGACGAGCGGCAGCTCGAAGGCGAGGCCGAAGACGAGCACCATGCGCAGGGTGAAGTCGAGGACGTCACCGAGGGAGAGGATGTTCGCGGAGCCGCTGGGCGTGAGGCTGATGAGGACCTTAACGCTGATGGGGAGGATGAGGTAGGCGAGGTAGGCGCCCGCGGAGAAGAGCGGTACGGCCGCGCCGACGAAGGCGTAGGTGTACTTCTTCTCGCTCCTGTGCAGTCCTGGCGCGACGAAGGCCCAGAGCTGGTAGAGCCAGATGGGGCTCGCGACGACGAGGCCCGCGGTCAGCGACAGCTGGATCGTCGTGCTGAACGGCGCCATCAGCGTGTTGAAGGAGACGATCGCGCAGTTGCCACCGTCGCTGGTGACGTGCGGTGCGCAGGTGGGCACCGATCTCGTCAGGAACTGCATGAGCTCCTCGCTGTACACGAGGGCAACGATCGTCACCGCTGAGACGGCGAGGAGACCCTTCGCCAGTCGGTTGCGGAGTTCACGCAGGTGCTCCACGAGGGGCATCCGGCCCTCGGGATCCTTCTCCTGCTTGCGGGCAGACTTGGGCAACCCACGTCCTCATCTCGTGCGGCAGACCACCGCCGGGGCGCGGCGGCCGCGGCGGACCGGGTCAGCGCTTGGTGGTGTCCGAGGGCTCGGTCACGGGACGCGAGCTGGTCACGTCTCCGGGAGCGGCCTGGATGGTGCGCGGGGCGGGCTGGACCGGGGCGGTGGTGCCGGTGCCGGCGTGCGGCGGGTCGGCGGGGGCGCTCTGCTGGTCGTCCGACTTCATCGCCTTGGCCTCGCTCTTGAGGATGCGGGCGGACTTGCCGAGCGAGCGAGCCATGTCCGGGAGCTTCTTGGCGCCGAACAGCAGGATGATGACGACGAGGATCAGAATGATCTCGGTGGGGCCGAGCCTACCCATAGCTGTGTACCTTCTTCACCGAGGCGACATGGAGTGCGTGCCCGGCGGGTCGGACGGGTGTCCGGCCACCGCGCTGCCTGCGATCGTAACCCGCAGGAGTAAACACAGGGCAATGCCCGTGCATACTCCCGATTGCGTCCCGCGTGCCCGGTCCAGGGCCGCTTCGTGCAGCGTACGGCACGGACTCAGCGCAGGTTCTCGGCGGATCCGGCCAGGCCGGCGGCGGCGGTTTCCAGCTCTTCGGCGGCCTGGTTGATCCGCTGTGTGGTGAGTGCCACTTGACGGCCGAGGCGTTGGACTTCGAGGAAGACCTTGATGGCCAGGACGCCGAGGACGGCGAGGCCGAGGAAGCCGAGGGCGATGGCGAGCATGGGCCAGAACATGTGCTGAGCCTAGACGCTGGGTGGGGGGCGGCCGGGGCGTGGGCCCGCTCGGGCAGGGGTGGAGGGGCCGGGGTGGGCCGCTCAGACGGTGGAGTGGAGGCGCAGGGTCCGGACGCCGCCGCCGGTGAGGAGTTCGACGATGCGCTCGCCCGCGGGCTTGCGTACGGAGCTGCCGCACTCGGGGCAGGTGAAGGAGTAGAAGGTGGTGCGGCTGCTGGCGCCGATGGCGAGGCGCAGGGCGCTCGCGGAGAGTTCGAAGCGGGAGCGGCAGTCGGGGCAGGCGGCCTTGAAGAGGACCGGGGCCATCGCCGCCGTAGACCCGTGCATCACGGATAGTTCCCCCATCTCTCGACTCCCGCGTCCGCGGCTACGTCCGTCACTGCGTCCCCTCGGCGGAGAACGTCACTCGCCCTCGTACGCGGCGAGCGCGGCGGCGGCCGCCGTCCTCGCGTTGTCGGCGAGTTCCTGCGGCGCGACGATCCGCCCGTCGCTGCCGAGCCGCAGCGCGAGCCGCCGCAGCGACGCCGGGTCCGGCGTACGGAGGGTGATCCGCAGCCCGCCGTCGGACAGCTCCCCGGCCCGGTCGTGGGGGTAGTACTCGGCGACCCAGCGGCCGCCGGGGCCGACCTCGATCACCACCTCGGGGTCGTCGGCGGACGGCTGGACGAGACCCGCGGAGAGGTCGCGCAGCTCCAGCTCCGGCGGCGCCGCGTGCTCGTCGAGGATGCGGATCTCCACCACACGGTCGAGCCGGAAGGTGCGGCGCGCCTCGGACAGCCGGCACCACGCCTCCATGTACGTGTGGCCGACGGCGAACAGGCGGATCGGGTCGACCTCGCGCTCGGTGAGCTCGTCGCGCGCCGGCGAGTAGTAGCGCACCCACAGGCGCCGACGCTCCGAGATGGCCCGGTCGACCTCGGCGAAGACCCCGCCCTCCGATTCGAAGGTCACCGAGAGCCGGGAGCTGGCCCCGGCGGCCTCGCCAGCCGCGGCCTCCAGCTTGGCGGTGGCGCGCAGGAGCGCCTCCCGGTCGCTCTCGCGCAGTCCCGGCAGGGTGGCGACGGCACGGGCGGCGACGAGGAGTGCAGTCGCCTCGTCGGCGGCGAGCCGCAACGGCGCGGCGGCCTCCGCGCTGAGCGCGCTCGGGTTGCGCCACCAGATCCGGTCGCCGTCGGTGTCGATGTCGAGGAGGTCGCCGCCGCGGAAGCTGGTGCCGCACATGGGCAGCACGTCCAGGTCGGAGATCAGCTCGTCCTCGGTGATCCCGAAGGCGCGCGCGACGTCGGCGACGTGGGCGCCGGGGCGCTCGCGGAGGTAGGTGACGAGCGAGAGCATCCGCCTCGTCTGGTCGATCGCGTTGGCAGCCATGCGGTTCGTCTTCCCCTCAGCCCTTGGCCACGGCACGGAGCCGGTCCACCACGTCGGCGCGCAGATCGGCCGGTTCCAGTACGACGACATCGGGACCGAACTCGACGAGCCAGGCGTCGAGCCCGTGTCCGTACGGGATCTCCAGCTCGTCCCAGCCGTCGGTGCCCTCGCGTACGGACTGGGCGCGGGCCCGCAGGGGGTAGCCGCAGCCGGTGCGCAGCCGGATCCGGGCCGAGCGGGTGGCGGTCTCCCCCGCCCAGCTCTCCACGGTCTCCCGGACGGTGACGACGTCGGGCACGGGTGCGGTGAAGGCGCCGGCCCGGGAGCGGACCTTGCCGGTGATCCGGGAGAGGCGGAAGACGCGCTCCGCGCCGCGGTCGCGGTCCCAGCCGGCCAGGTACCAGTGGCCGCGCCAGCATTCGAGGGTCCAGGGCTCGACCTGGCGGGTCCCGGGGCGGGCGGCGTTGGCCTTGCGGTAGTCGAAGACGACGGGCCGACGGTCGCGGCAGGCCAGCATCAGCGGTTCGAAGGCGGCCTCGTGGACGGGGATGCGGGGTTCGAGGGCGCTGGGCTGGGTGTCGTACGAGTCCTCCGCCTCCGGCATGCCGGCGGCGCGGAGCTTCTGCAGGGCGCCGCTGGCGGCGCCGGCGAGGCGGGCCTGCTGCCAGACCTTCGCGGCCAGGCCGAGTGCGGCGGCCTCCTCGGCGTCGAGGGTGATGGGCGGCAGCCGGTTGGAGTCGCGACGGGCCAGGTAGCCGGTCTCGCCCTCCAGGTTCTCGACGGTCTCGATGACGAGGCCGAGCTCCCGCAGATCGTCCTTGTCGCGCTCGAACATGCGGTTGAAGGCGTCGTCGCCGCCGGCTTCGAGGTAGGCCTCGATGGAGCCGCGGAGTTCCCGCTTGCTCAGCGGACGGCGTGTCCCGAGGAGGCACAGCGCGAGATTCATCAGCCGCTCGGACTTGGCAATCGCCATCGACGCCCCGCACCTCTTTTGCCGGATCCACTTGTCGGACGTCCGACCGTACCGCCCCGGGGTGTCGGGGCCCAAGCCGAGGGCCCCCGCCGTGGACGGCGGGGGCCCTCACAGGACCGTCACGGGCCGGGACGGTGCCCGGCCGGGTTCCGGTTCAGCGCTTGGTGACGCCCACGAGGTCGCAGACGAAGATCAGCGTCTCGCCCGGGGCGATCTTGCCGCCGGCACCGCGGTCGCCGTAGGCGAGGTCCGCGGGGATGACCAGCTGGCGGCGGCCGCCGACCTTCATGCCCTGGACGCCACGGTCCCAGCCCTGGATGACCTGGCCGGCGCCGAGGTTGAAGTCGAGGGGGGCGCCGCGGTTCCAGGAGGCGTCGAACTCCTCGCCGGAGTCGAAGGACACGCCGACGTAGTGGACCTTCACGAAGTCACCGGCTTCGGCGAGCTCGCCGTCGCCCTCCCAGATGTCCTTGATCTCCAGGTCCTTCGGCGGCTCGCCACCCGGGAAGTCGATCTCGGGCTTCTCGATGCTCACTGAACTGCTCCTCATGCTGATGAACTGCGTGATCGGGACAGTCTTACACCTTCGTGAGGATGTCCATGGCGAACACCAGCGTGGAGTTCTTCGGAATCCCCTGCTGCTCCTTGTCGCCGAACGCCATCGCCGGCGGGGCGACGATCAGGACGCGGCTGCCGACCTTCTTGCCGACGAGGCCGTCCTTGAGGCCCTTCAGCGTGAGGTTGGCGAGCGGGAAGGTCGCGGGCTTGCCGCCGGTGTACGTCGAGTCGAAGACCTTGCCGTCCTTCCAGAGGGCGGCGACGTAGTTCACGACGACCGTGTCGGTGGCCTTCACGGCCTCGCCGTCGCCCTCGATCACATAGTTCGAGACGAGCTTCGTCGGCGGGGCGACCTTCGGGACGGTCAGCGTGGGCGCCTTGCCGTCGGTGTTCACCCCGACCTTCGGCAGGTCCTTGTTCTCCTGGGCGACCGGGGTGCCCGTGGCGGACTTCGGGATCGTGACGGCCTTCAGGATGTCCACGACGAAGACGAGGGTGGCGTTGGGCCCGATCTTCGGCGGCGAACCCTTCTCGCCGTAGCCGAGCTCCGGCGGGATGCCGATCTCGACGCGGCTGCCGACCTTCTGGCCCTCCAGGCCCTGGTCCCAGCCCTTGATGACCCCGCCCTCGCCGAGCGTCAGACTGAACGGCTCGCCACGGTCGAAGCTGTTGTCGAAGGGGGTGGTGGAGTCCCAGGCCTGACCCAGGTAGTTCACCTGGATCGAGTCGCCCTTCTTCGTCACCGCGCCTTTGCCCTCGCTGATGACGTTGACCTCGAGTTCCTTGGGCGGGTCACCCTCGCCCTTGGAGAGGGTCGGCTTCTCCCCGAACTTCTGACCCGCGGTGATGGCGGGCAGTCCGTTCTTCATCGAGGCGGAATCGGAGCCCTTGTCGTCGCTGCCGCACGCCGCTGTCGAGAGCAGCAGCAGCGGGACGACGAGAAGGCCGGCAAGTCGGCGCACGTGTTCCTCAGATCTCAGACGGCACAGTAGTTGTGCCGACACTCTAGGGGACCCTCCTGTCACGTCGAGGGCCCCGCACGCCAAACGTGCGGGGCCCTGGCCGGTACGACCTGCCTACATTCCGGCGATCAGTTTTTCGACCCGGTCGTCGACGGAGCGGAACGGGTCCTTGCACAACACCGTGCGCTGCGCCTGGTCGTTCAGCTTGAGGTGGACCCAGTCGACGGTGAAGTCCCGCCGCTGCTCCTGGGCACGGCGGATGAAATCGCCGCGCAGCCTGGCCCGAGTGGTCTGCGGGGGCACCGACTTGCCCTCGAAGATCTTCAGGTCGTTGCAGATCCGCGCCGCCTGCCCGTTCTTCTGGAGCAGGTAGTAGAGCCCACGACGGCGGTGGATGTCGTGGTACGCGAGGTCTATCTGCGCGACCCTCGGGTTCGACATGGTCATGTTGTGCTTGGCCCGGTAGCGCTCGATGAGCCGGTGCTTCATGACCCAGTCGATCTCGGTCTCGATGCGGTCGAGGCGCTCGCTCTCGATGGCGTCGAGCGTGCGGCCCCACAGCTCCAGGACCTGGGCGACCGTGCCGGTCCGGATGCCCCGCCGGTCGACGAAGTCGACGGCCTTCTCGTAGTACTCGCGCTGGACCTCGAGGGCGGAGGCCTCGCGGCCGCTGGCGAGCCGGACCTTGCGCTGTCCGGTGATGTCGTGGCTGACCTCGCGGATGGCCCGGATGGGGTTCTCCAGGGTCAGGTCGCGCATCACCGTGCCCGCCTCGATCATGCGGAGCACCAGGTCGGTGGCGCCGACCTTGAGCAGCATGGTCGTCTCGGACATGTTCGAGTCGCCGACGATGACGTGCAGCCGGCGGTAGCGCTCGGCGTCGGCGTGCGGCTCGTCGCGGGTGTTGATGATGGGCCGCGAGCGGGTGGTCGCGGAGCTGACGCCCTCCCAGATGTGCTCGGCACGCTGGGAGACGCAGAACACCGCGCCCCGCGGGGTCTGGAGGACCTTTCCCGCGCCGCAGATGAGCTGCCGGGTGACGAGGAACGGAATGAGGATGTCCGCGAGCCGGGAGAACTCTCCGTGACGGGCGACGAGATAGTTCTCGTGGCACCCGTAGGAGTTTCCGGCCGAGTCGGTGTTGTTCTTGAAGAGGTAGACGTCGCCTGCGATTCCCTCCTCGTGCAGGCGGCGTTCGGCGTCGACGAGCAGGCCCTCGAGAATGCGCTCGCCGGCCTTGTCGTGGGTGACCAGTTCGGTCACGTCGTCGCATTCCGGTGTGGCGTATTCCGGATGCGATCCCACGTCCAGGTACAGGCGGGCGCCGTTCCGCAGGAAGACATTGCTGCTGCGGCCCCATGACACGACACGGCGGAAGAGGTAGCGCGCCACTTCGTCAGGAGACAGTCGGCGCTGTCCCCTGAACGTGCACGTGACGCCGTACTCGTTCTCCAGCCCGAAAATGCGGCGGTCCATGTCTGAACATTACGCCTGACGGCCTGTGCTGAAACCGGGTTGGGCGTTCCCGTTTCGATCATTTTCCGATCAGTGCGTGTTCTTTTCGCTGTGTACTGGGGTGGGGGCGCCCGCGCCCACGGCGTGTCGCGCGTCGGCCGCGGGGGTGTCGGAGGCCGGGGGCGCGCCGAGGACGCGGCCGGTCGCCAGGAGGACGAGGAAGGCGATCAGGCCGCCCGCTGCGGCGACGGCGAAACCGGAGACGGTCCCCGCGAGTTCCACGGCTGGTCCCGCCACGGCCGAGCCGAGGGCGGAGCCGACTCCGAAGGTCGTGACGAGCCAGGAGAAGGCCTCGGTCACGGTCCCGCGCGGCGCGTGCCGGTCCACGACGATGAAGGCGCAGGCGAGCGCGGGCGCCAGGAACACGCCGGAGAGGACCGAGAGACCGGTCATGGCGACGGGGCCCGGCGTGAGCACGAGGGGCAGGTAGCAGACGGCGAGCAGCAGGACGAGCACGCGAAGCCGCCGTTCGGGGGCGCCGGACCACCGGCGGGCGCCGTAGGCGACGCCGCCGAGGAGCGCGCCGAGGCCGAGGGCCGCCATCAGCCAGCCGTAGACGGACGGGGCGCCGCGGTCGTCCGCGTAGGCGACGGCGGCGACGGTGATGGAGCCGAGTGCGAGGCCGACGAAGAAGAAGGAGCCGAGGAGGGCGAGGAGCCCCGGTGAGCGCAGGGCGCCCAGCCAGTGGGCCTCCCGGGGCGCGGAGCGCCAGGTGCGGGAGGGCTCGGAGAGGACGACGGAGAGGGCTCCGAGGACGCCGAGGAGGTTGATGACGAGGAGGGCGGCGGCGGGCGACCGGAGGGAGACGAGGAGGGTCAGCAGGAGGGGGCCCGCGGTGAACATGACCTCCTGCGCGACCGCGTCGAGGGCGTACGCCCGGTGGACCCGGTCCTCGCGGCCGAGGACGCCGGGCCACAGGGCCCGCAGCCCGCCCTCCAGGGGCGGGGTGAAGAGGCCGGCGAGGACGACGGCCGCGTACGCGAGCGGGAGGTGGCCGATGCCGGTCAGGGCGAGGACGGCCATGCCGAGGGCGGAGAGGGCCGCGGCGGGGAGCTGCACCCGGGGCTGGCCCTTGAGGTCGACGGCGCGGCCGAGGAGGGGCTGGCCGACGGCGGTGGCGACGCCGTAGGCGGCGATGAGGCCGCCGGCGAGGGTGTAGCTGCCGCCCTGGTCGCGGACGAAGAGGGTGAGGGCGACGGGGCCGGTGCCGTTAGGCAGGCGTCCGAGCAGGGTGCCGGCGAGCAGCCGGGCGGCGTGCGGCGCCTGGAGTATGTCGAGATAGCCGCCGTGTGCCGGGGTCTCGGTGGCCATCTGGTCTCCCCTCGCCTCGGACCCGGCCGAGGTTTTACGTATAACGTCCTTCGTCATACGTACCATGTCGGCTGTACGCGGGTCCAGCCCGCACCCCGGAACCGTCCGACGCGGAGGCCCCAGTGCAGACCCCGGAGCCGCTCGGCGGCACCCGCCCCACCAGCCGGGACGTCGCCCGGGCCGCGGGCGTCTCCCAGGCCACCGTCTCCCTCGTGCTCGGCGACAAGTGGCGCGGCCGGGTCTCCGGGCGCACCGCCGACGCCGTCCGCGAGGCCGCCCGGAGCCTGGGGTACCGGCCGAACCTCGCCGCCCGCAGCCTCCGGCTCGGCAGCACCCGGACCGCCCTCCTCGTGGTCCCGGCCCTCACCAACGAGTTCTTCGCCCACGTCTACACGGGCGCCGCCGCCGAGGCGGCCCGGCACGGCTTCGGCGTCGTCCTCTACCCCTCCCCCGACGGCCTCGGCCCCGCGCGTGACCCCTTCGCCTCGGCGCAGGCCGCCCTCGACGGCGTGATCGCCTCCTCGATGGCGACCGACGCCCTGGAGGCCTTCCGGGGCACCGACCTGCCGCTCGTCATGCTCGACAGCGACCCGGCCGACCCCGGCGCCGCCGCGCACGTGAACCTCGACGTCGCCGACGGCATGCGCCAGGTGACCGGGCACCTGCTCGGACTCGGTCACCGCCGCTTCCTGCACCTGGCGTCCGCCGCCCCGTCCTGGACGTTCGACGTGCGGGCCGCCACGCTCGCCCACGCCCTGCGCGGGACGGAGGTGCGCACCGTACGGTCGCCGCTGAACGTCGCGGACGCGTGGGAGGCCGCGGGGCGGGCCCTCACCGCGCCCGGCCCCCGTCCCACGGCGGTGATCTGCGACGACGACATCCTCGCGGCCGGCGTCTGCAAGGCCGCGCGGCGGCTCGGACTCCGGGTCCCCGAGGACCTGTCGGTCACCGGCTTCGACGACATGGCCCTCGCGACCGTCGTCGACCCGGAGCTGACCACGGTCCGGCTGCCCGCCGAGGAGTTCGGGCGGCGGGGCATGGTGGCGCTGCTCGCCGTCCTCGCGGGCGACCGGCCCGCCCCGGCCTCTCTGCCCGCGGTGCTCGTCCCCCGCGGCTCCACGGGCCCCGCACCGGCCCTCCTGGGCTCCGCCGACCCCGCCTCGGCGCTCGGGGCCCCCGAAGGCTCCGCGGGCCCGCCACCGACTCCCTGAGGCCTGTGCGGGGCGGCCTGCGGAGGTACGCCGAAGGGGCCCGGTCGCCCAGGGCCCCTGAGGCCTGTGCGGGGCGGGGCGGGCCGTACGCCGAAGGGGGCCCGGTCGCCGTGGACCGGGCCCCCTTCGGGTGGGTGGGTCTACTCCTCGGGCGCCTCGTCCGACGGCTCGTCCGTCTTCGTCACCGCCGCGTTGTCCGCCTGCAGGAGGCGCGACAGCTGGCGGCCGACGATCCGCTTGAACTTGCGCTGCTGCGGACGCGTGCGGTCGAGGACCGCCACTTCGAGCCGCTCCGCGGGGATCTCCCGCTCGCTGCCGTTGGTGTCCCGCGAGAGCGCCTGCACGGCCAGCTTCAGGGCCTCGGCCAGGGACATGCCGTCCCGGTGCCGCTGGTCCAGGAAGGAGCTGATCTGCTCCGCGTTTCCGCCGACCGCGACCGAGCCGTGCTCGTCCACGATCGAGCCGTCGTGCGGCAGCCGGTAGATCTGGTCACCCGACGAGTCCTCCCCGACCTCGGCGACGACCAGCTCGACCTCGTACGGCTTCTCCCCCGCGCTGGAGAAGATCGTGCCCAGCGTCTGGGCGTAGACGTTGGCCAGGCCGCGCGCGGTGACGTCGTCCCGGTCGTAGGTGTAGCCGCGCAGGTCGGCGTAGCGCACACCGCCGATGCGGAGGTTCTCGTACTCGTTGTACTTGCCGGCGGCGGCGAAGCCGATCCGGTCGTAGATCTCGCTGAACTTGTGCAGCGCGCGGGACGGGTTCTCGCCGACGAAGACGATGCCGTCGGTGTACTGGAGGACGACCAGGCTGCGGCCTCGGGCGATGCCCTTGCGGGCGTACTCCGCCCGGTCGGCCATGGCCTGCTGGGGTGAGACGTAGAACGGAGTGGACACCGGCGGTCCGTCCCTTTCTTCTGGGCTTCTGCAGAACGACGGGGGGTCAGAGCAGGGCGGCGCGCGGCCCGTCGGGCTGCTCGAGGCGCCGTGCGGTGACCGCTCGGGCCAGCTCGGAGGACTCGGCCTCGGTGAGCCTGCGGTAGCCCTCGTCGGTGATGACCGTGACGATCGGGAAGATCCGGCGTGCCATGTCGGGGCCGCCGGTCGCCGAGTCGTCGTCCGCCGCGTCGTAGAGCGCCTGGACGACCAGGGTGGTGGCCTCCTGCTCGGTCAGGTCGGCGCGGTACAGCTTCTTCATCGAACCGCGCGCGAAGATCGAGCCGGAGCCGGTGGCGGCGAACCCGTGCTCCTCGGAGCGGCCGCCGGTCACGTCGTACGAGAAGATGCGACCCTTCTCCTTCGACTCGTCCCAGCCCGCGAAGAGCGGCACGACGGCGAGTCCCTGCATGGCCATGCCGAGGTTGCCGCGGATCATGGTGGAGAGACGGTTCGCCTTGCCCTCGAGGGAGAGCGTCACGCCCTCCACCTTCTCGAAGTGCTCCAGCTCCAGCTGGAACAGCTTGACCATCTCCACGGCGAGACCGGCGGTGCCGGCGATGCCGACCGCGGAGTACTCGTCGGCCGGGAAGACCTTCTCGATGTCCCGCTGCGCGATCATGTTCCCCATGGTGGCGCGCCGGTCGCCGGCGAGGACGACCCCGCCGGGGAACGTCGCGGCCACGATGGTCGTCCCGTGCGGGGCCTCGACGACGCCCTCCGGCAGACGCCGGTTGCCGGGGAGCTGATCCGGCGAGTGCGCGGACAGGAAGTCCATGAACGAGGACGACCCGGGCGTCAGGAAGGCCGCCGGCAGACGCCCGGTGCTACGAGGGTTGGCTTCCACGCGATTCCTTCCGGGTGGGAGAGTCGGTCCGCCGTGGGACGCGCGGGCCGATCTTGATTGCTGTGCACGGACCTTACCCGTGCCACCGCTTGTCATCCGTCCCCGGACCCACGGCTTTCTCCGGGGCTCCGGGGACGGAGGACGACAGTGCGTGGGGCGGCTACTCGCCGCCCTTCTGCACGAAGGACCGCACGAAGTCCTCGGCGTTCTCCTCGAGGACGTCGTCGATCTCGTCCAGGACGGAGTCCACGTCCTCGCTCAGCTTCTCCTGGCGCTCCTGGAGGTCGGAGTTCGCCTCCGTGGTGGTCTCCTCGACCTCCTCCGTGGAACGCGTCGCCTTCTGCTGTCCGCCGCCGGTGTCCTTGGTCGCCATATACCTCACCCCGCTCGAATCGGCCCGCTCGGTTGAGTCCGTACAAGATCAGACCCTATACGTGGGGTCCGACTTCGGCCCCGTGGTTTCCACAACGCCCGGGCACTGTTTCCATGATTCCCAGTGCCGGGGCATTTCAGGCCCCTGGCGGGCCTCGGATCAGCCGCCGGAGAGAACCCGGACCAGTTCCTCGGCCGTCCGGCAGCGGTCGAGGAGCGACTTCACGTGGGCCTTGGTGCCGCGCAGCGGTTCCAGGGTCGGGACGCGCTGGAGGGAGTCCCGGCCGGGCAGGTCGAAGATCACCGAGTCCCAGGAGGCCGCGGCGACGTCGTCGGCGTACTGCTCGAGGCAGCGGCCCCGGAAGTAGGCCCGGGTGTCCTCGGGAGGAGCCGTCTCCGCCCGCTCCACATCGGTCTCGTCCAGGAGCCGCTTCATGCGCCCGCGGGCGGCCAGCCGGTTGTAGAGGCCCTTGTCCGGGCGTACGTCCGCGTACTGGAGATCCACGAGGTGCAGCCGGGCCGCGTCCCAGTCGAGGCCGTCCCGGCGCCGGTAGCCCTCCATGAGCTCCCGCTTGGCGATCCAGTCGAGCTCGCCGGCCAGGCTCATGGGGTCGTTCTCGAGCCGGTTGAGGGTGTCCTCCCAGCGGGTCAGGACGTCCTTGGTCTGCTCGTCCGCGTCCGCGCCGTACCGCTCGTCCACGTACTTCCTGGCCAGCTCGAAGTACTCCATCTGGAGCTGCACCGCGGTGAGCGTGCGGCCGCTGCGGAGCGTGACCAGGTACTGGAGCGTCGGGTCGTGCGAGACGTGGTGGAGGGTCCGTACGGGCTGGTCGACGGCGAGGTCCACCGTGATGAAGCCGTCCTCGATCATCGACAGGACCAGGGCGGTGGTGCCCAGCTTGAGGTAGGTCGAGATCTCGGAGAGGTTGGCGTCGCCGATGATCACGTGCAGACGGCGGTACCGCTCGGCGTCGGCGTGCGGCTCGTCGCGGGTGTTGATGATGGGCCGCTTGAGGGTCGTCTCCAGACCCACCTCGACCTCGAAGTAGTCCGCGCGCTGACTGATCTGGAAGCCGTGCTCGCGGCCGTCCTGGCCGATACCGACCCGTCCCGCGCCGGTCACGACCTGGCGGGAGACGAAGAAGGGGGTGAGGTGGCGCACGATGTCCGAGAAGGGGGTCTCCCGCTTCATCAGATAGTTCTCGTGCGTGCCGTAGGAGGCGCCCTTGTTGTCGGTGTTGTTCTTGTAGAGGTGGATCGGCTGGGCGCCGGGGAGCTGCGCGGCGCGCTCGGCGGCCTCCGCCATGATCCGCTCGCCGGCCTTGTCCCACAGGACGGCGTCGCGCGGGTTGGTGATCTCGGGCGAGCTGTACTCCGGGTGGGCGTGGTCCACGTAGAGCCTCGCCCCGTTGGTGAGGATCACGTTGGCCAGGCCGATGTCCTCGTCGGTGAGCTGGCTGGAGTCGGCCACCTCGCGGGCGAGGTCGAAGCCGCGGGCGTCCCGCAGCGGGTTCTCCTCCTCGAAGTCCCAGCGGGCGCGTCGCGCCCGGTGCATCGCCGCCGCGTAGGCGTTGACGATCTGGGACGAGGTGAGCATGGCATTGGCGTTCGGGTGTCCCGGGACGGAGATCCCGTACTCCGTCTCGATGCCCATTACTCGCCGTACGGTCATGCGGCCCTCCTTGCCCGGCGGCGCTCACTGTGCGCGACTCGGCGGTACCGATGAGCCTAGAGCGGCTCCGCGCTGGTGGGGAGATCGTTTGCGTATTTCTCTGTACTGCCGGGGGAAATGCTGGATGGAATGCACCGGCTGCGGATGCCCGGTTTCCGGACATCCGCAGCCGGTGGGCGTTTTACAGGTACTGGCCGGTATTGGCCACCGTGTCGATGGAGCGTCCGGTGTCCGCGCCCTGCTTTCCGGTGACGAGGGTGCGGATGAACACGATCCGCTCGCCCTTCTTTCCGGAGATCCGGGCCCAGTCGTCGGGGTTGGTGGTGTTGGGCAGGTCCTCGTTCTCCTTGAACTCGTCCACGCAGGCCTGGAGGAGGTGGGAGACGCGGATGCCCTTCTGGTTGTGGTCGAGGAAGGCCTTGATGGCCATCTTCTTGGCCCGGTCGACGATGTTCTGGATCATCGCGCCGGAGTTGAAGTCCTTGAAGTAGAGGACTTCCTTGTCGCCGTTGGCGTACGTGACTTCGAGGAAGCGGTTCTCCTCGGATTCGGCGTACATCTGCTCGACCACGGACTGGATCATTCCGTGGGCGGCGGCGGCCTTGGAGCCGCTGTGCTCCGAGAGGTCGTCGGCGTGCAGCGGCAGGGTGGCCGTGAGGTACTTCGCGAAGATGTCCTTCGCGGCCTCCGCGTCCGGACGCTCGATCTTGATCTTGACGTCGAGTCGGCCGGGCCGCAGGATCGCGGGGTCGATCATGTCCTCGCGGTTGGAGGCGCCGATGACGATGACGTTCTCCAGGCCCTCCACACCGTCGATCTCGGCGAGGAGCTGCGGGACGATGGTGTTCTCCACGTCCGAGCTGACACCGGAGCCACGGGTGCGGAAGAGGGATTCCATCTCGTCGAAGAAGACGATGACGGGGGTGCCCTCGCTCGCCTTCTCCCGGGCACGCTGGAAGACGAGGCGGATGTGCCGCTCGGTCTCACCGACGTACTTGTTGAGGAGCTCGGGGCCCTTGATGTTGAGGAAGTAGGACTTCCCCGCGGGCTGACCGGTCACCTCGGCGACCTTCTTGGCCAGGGAGTTGGCCACGGCCTTCGCGATCAGCGTCTTGCCGCAGCCGGGCGGCCCGTAGAGCAGGATGCCCTTGGGCGGCCGCAGTTCGTGCTCCTTGAAGAGGTCCGGGTAGAGGTAGGGGAGCTCGACCGCGTCGCGGATCATCTCGATCTGGCCGCCCAGACCGCCGATCTTCTCGTAGTCGACGTCCGGGACCTCTTCGAGAACGAGCTCTTCGACCTCGCTCTTGGGGACCACCTCGTAGACGTAGCCGGACCTGGAGTCGAGCAGCAGGGCGTCGCCGGCGCGGATGGTGACGTCCATCAGAGGCTCGGCGAGCCTCACCACCCGCTCCTCGTCGGTGTGCCCGACCACCAGGGCGCGCTCGCCGTCCTCGAGGATCTCCTTGAGGGTGACGATGTCCCCGGCGCGCTCGTACTCCATGGCCTCGACCACGTTGAGCGCTTCGTTGAGCATGACTTCCTGGCCGCGCTTGAGCTCGGGGAGCTCGATGCTCGGGCTGACGTTCACCCGGAGCTTGCGGCCCCCGGTGAAGATGTCGCATGTGCCGTCCTCGTTGGCCTGCAGGAAGACACCGAAGCCGGCCGGCGGCTGTGCGAGCCGGTCGACCTCCTCCTTGAGGGCCACGATCTGGTCGCGGGCCTCACGGAGCGTGTTCGCCAGACGTTCGTTCTGCGCGGACACGCCGGCCAGGTTGGTCTGCAGCTCGACGATCCGCTCTTCGAGAATCCTCGTGTGTCGCGGAGAGTCGGCGAGCTTGCGGCGCAGGACGGCGATTTCCTGCTCGAGATAGGCAACCTGACCGGCGGGGTCTTCAGACCCTCGCCCCGGCCGGATGCCGCGGTTGATGTCGTCGTCGTGGGCTGCCACGGTCCTCACCTCCTCCAAGGGGAGCTGGACGCTTCCTGACCCTACCTGCGTGGGTGGTGATTGAAACCCCTAGATCAAAAAGACTCCGAGGTGTGTCCGATCTTCACCCTTGCGCTTCCCCTCTCGCCAGAGGGAATACCCACCCTTCACGGCTTGAAAGCGGGCGGTTGTATCGTCGTCTTGGGCCAACACCCAACGGAGGGGGCCCGACTTACCCGCGAGAAGCGATTCAGAATCAGGAACGGCAGGAGATATGACCGTGCAGCACGAGGTCCCTTCCACGGACGCCGGTGAGGCGCTGGAGGTCTGGATCGACCAGGACCTGTGCACCGGGGACGGGATCTGCGCGCAGTACGCTCCCGAGGTCTTCGAGCTGGACATCGACGGGCTCGCGTATGTGAAGAGCGCCGACGACGAGCTGCTTCAGGCCGTGGGGGCGACGACGCCGGTTCCGCTGACGCTGCTCCAGGACGTGGTGGACTCCGCGAAGGAGTGCCCGGGCGACTGCATCCATGTGCGGCGGGCCGCCGACAAGGTCGAGGTGTACGGCCCCGACGCGGAGTGACGGGTCAGGCGCTGCGCGCGCCGGCCTGACCGTCGCGTACGAAGGCGCCGCCCTGCCAGCGCCAGCTGACCTGCTCCTTCTCGTCGGGGCAGCAGCTGGGGACGTCGGGGGACGAGTAGCCGAGCAGGGTGGTGAGGACCGCTCCGTCGCGTACGTCGAGCGCGGTGACGTTCTTGCGCAGCTCGGGGGCGACGAGGGTGGCCACCACGCGGGCGGGGGCGCCCGGCCGCTTGCCGCGGGTGAGGACGTAGACGCCGCTCGGCGGGGTGCCGGAGCCGGCTTCGCAGTGCACGACCGCAACGGTCTCGGGGTTCCCGTCGCCGTCGAGGTCTCCGGACGCCCGCTTGGCGATCTTGTGGGGTCCTCCCCCGCAGTCCAGCGGGTAGTCGGCACCGGTGGCCTCGGGGGCGGGTGCGGAGGCCGGGGCTCCGGCGGGGGCCGCGGTGGCTTCGGCGGGGCCTGGCTGGAGCAGTCCGGCGAGGGCGACGACCGCGGCGGTCGCGGTGGCGATGGCGAGCCAGTGGGCCGGCCGGGCGTGGGTGTGGGCGAGGTCCGCGAGGTCCGGGGCGGCGGAGGGCTGCACGCGAGACGTCTCCTGTGGGGGCGGTGCGGTGGGTTTCCGCGCATCGTGCCATACGTCACAGGGGGACGGAACAGGTGGGGTCGGTACGGGCCGGCCGGTGGCCGTGCTCACCGAACATGGGTGCGCCGCCGTCGAGTTCCCGCCAGGGGCGGGGAAGTCGACGGCGGCGCTCCATGGGTGTCGGGACGTCAGCCCTTGTTGGGGCCTTCGTAGTCCTCGCCGTAGGCGCCCTTGGCGGGGCGGCGGCGGCGCATCGGGGGCTCGACGCCGTCCGCGAGGCGGCGGGCGGTGACGAGGAAGCCGGTGTGGCCGATCATGCGGTGGTCGGGGCGGACGGCGAGGCCCTCGACGTGCCAGTTGCGGATCATGGATTCCCACGGCTGCGGCTCGGCGTAGCAGCCGAACTCACGGATGGACTCCACGGTGCGGGCCAGCTGGGTGGTGGTGGCCACGTAGCAGCAGAGGATGCCGCCGGGGACGAGGGCCTTGGAGACGGCCTCCAGGCACTCCCAGGGGGCGAGCATGTCCAGGATGACCCGGTCGACGTCGGTGTCGGACAGGTTGTCCTGGAGGTCGCCCACGGTGAGCTGCCACGCGGGGTGGGGGCCGCCGAAGTAGCGTTCGACGTTGCCCTTCGCGATCTCGGCGAAGTCTTCGCGGCGCTCGTAGGAGTGCAGCATGCCGCTGTCGCCGATGGCGCGCAGGAGGAAGCTGCTGAGCGATCCCGAGCCCACCCCGGCCTCCACGACGCGTGCGCCGGGGAAGATGTCGGCGAAGGCCAGGATCTGCCCCGCGTCCTTGGGGTAGACCACGGCGGCGCCGCGGGGCATGGACAGGACGTAGTCGGGGAGCAGGGGGCGCAGCGCGAGGTAGGCGACGTTTCCGGTGGTGCGGACAACGCTGCCCTCGGGGGCGCCGATCAGTTCGTCGTGCGGGAAGGAACCCTTGTGGGTGTGGAAGTTCTTTCCCTCTTCGAGCGTGAACGTGTAGTGACGGCCCTTGGGGTCGGTCAGCTGAACCTGGTCCCCGACCTTGAAGGGCCCGCGTCGGCGGGCGGCACCGGTCGGTTCGGACATGTGACCAGCCTACCGGGGTTACGCGCCGGGTCGTGCCATGGCCTTGACGAAGGCGCGTTCCACGTCGGTGGTGGCGAGGACGCCGTAGATCTCGCCGGTGTCCTCGACGACGAGGTACTCGGTGGCGGGGCTGGCGCGGAGGTGGTCGAGGAGGGGCTGGCCGGTGAGTTCGGCGGGGACGCGCATGCCGTCGGTGAGGTCCTGGGCGAGGGTGCTGACGGCGACCCAGGGGCGGCGGTGCTGGGGGACGGCGGCGATGGCGGTCTCGCGGACGATGCCGGTGGGGTCGCCGTGGCCGTCGACGACGACGAGGGCGCGGGCGCCCGCGTCGTTGGCCCGGCGGAGGGCCTCGGAGAGGGGGGTGGTGGGTTCGGTGGGGATGGCGCGGCGGGTGAGGCTGCGGGCGCTCAGTCCGGGGAGGTGCTCGCGGAGCCGGGCCATGCGCAGGCTGTTGCCGGCACCGGTCCAGATGATGGCCGCGAGGATGGCGGCGAGCAGGGCGTCGGTGACGGTGTCGAGGCCGCTGATGTCGTCGGTGGAGTTGCCGAGGGCGCCGGTGCGGGTGAGCAGGGGGAGGCCGACGAGGACGAGGACGGCGAGGGCGCGGCCGACCCAGGCGGCGGCGACGGTGCCGCTCATGGGCTTGCCGGTGATCTTCCAGATGACGGCGCGGAGCATGCGGCCGCCGTCCAGGGGGAGGCCGGGGAGCAGGTTGAAGATCGCGACGATCAGGTTGGAGATCATCAGGCCGGCGAGGAGGACGCCGGGGACGGTGCCGGGCTCGACGGCGTACAGGGAGAGATAGAACACGCCGGCGAGGGCGAGGGAGAGGAGGGGGCCGACGAACGCGAGGACGAATTCGCGGCCGGGGGTCTCGGTCTCCTTCTCGATCTCGGAGACGCCGCCGAAGAACTGGAGCTGGATGCGGCGCACCGGGAGCTTGAAGCGGAGCGCGGCGATGGTGTGGGCCAGTTCGTGGACGAGCACGGAGGCGTAGAAGGCGATGGCGAAGAAGAGGGAGACGAGGTAGCGGGCGGCGCCGAGTTCGGGCAGGACGCGCTCGATCTGGTCGCCGAAGACCCAGGTGATGAGGGCGGCGACGAGGAACCAGCTGGGGGCGACGTAGACGGGCACGCCGAAGGGCCGGCCCATCAGGATCCCGCCACCGGGTTCCTCGGTCCGCTGCGGCTTGGGCTCGTCCTGGTTCACGGGTTCCTTTCGACGCGGGGTGTGACCCACGTCGGTGCGTCACGCTTCGATCATGCAGTGCGACGGGGTCCCTGGTCGATGGTATTCCGCTCCTTGTCGGTGGCGGGTCGTAGGGTCTTCGTCATGAGTACGAGCGAGCAGGTGCCGGCGGAGCCCCGGGCGCCCATGTCGTTGTCGCCGTCGCGGGCGAGCGATTTCATGCAGTGTCCGCTGCTGTACCGGTTCCGGGTGATCGACCGGCTGCCGGAGAAGCCGAGTGCGGCGGCGACGCGGGGCACGCTGGTGCATGCGGTGCTGGAGCGGCTCTTCGACGATCCCGCGGTGGAGCGGACGGCTCCGCGGGCGCGGGCGATGGTGCCGGGGCAGTGGGACCGGCTGCTGGAGTCGAAGCCGGAGCTGGGTGAGCTGTTCGCGGGGGATCCGGACGGTGAGCGGCTCGCGGGGTGGCTGGACGAGGCGGAGCGGCTGGTCGAGCGCTGGTTCACGCTGGAGGATCCGACGCGTCTGGAGCCGGCCGAGCGTGAGCTGTTCGTGGAGACGGAGCTGGACTCGGGGCTGCGGCTGCGCGGGGTGATCGACCGGATCGATGTGGCGCCCTCGGGTGAGGTGCGGATCGTCGACTACAAGACGGGCAAGGCGCCGCGGCCGGAGTACCGGGACGGTGCGCTGTTCCAGATGACGTTCTACGCGCTGGTGGTGTGGCGGCTGCGTGGGGTGATCCCGCGGCGGCTGCAGCTGGTCTATCTGGGCAGCGGGGAGGTGCTGACGTACGACCCGGTGGAGGCGGATCTGCTGCGGGTGGAGCGGAAGCTGCTGGCGCTGTGGGAGGCGATCCGGCTGGCGACGGAGTCGGGGGACTGGCGGCCGCGGCCGACGAAGCTGTGCGGTTGGTGTGATCATCAGGCGGTGTGTCCCGAGTTCGGTGGCACTCCCCCGGTCTATCCGCTGAAGATCGTTTCCGTGCGCCCGCCGGAGTCGGGCGAATCGGATCAGGGCAGAATGGACCTGGCCCCGCCGGCGCCGTAGCGCCGGCGCACCTCGTGAGCCCAGGTCCCCTGAAGGAGCCCTTGTGACGATCCGCGTCCTGTTGGTCGACGATCAGCCGCTGCTGCGCACCGGCTTCCGGATGATTCTGGAGGCGGAGCAGGACATCGCGGTGGTGGGTGAGGCCGGGGACGGTCTCCAGGCGCAGGACCAGGTGCGGGCGTTGCAGCCGGACGTGGTGCTGATGGACATCCGGATGCCGCGGATGGACGGGGTGGAGGCGACCCGGCAGATCACGGGTCCGGGGCGGGACGGCCCGGCGAAGGTGCTGGTGCTGACGACCTTCGATCTGGACGAGTACGTGGTGGAGGCGCTGCGGGCGGGGGCGAGCGGTTTCCTCCTGAAGGACGCTCCGGCGACCGAGCTGGTGCAGGCGATCCGGGTGGTGGCGGCCGGTGAGGCGATGCTGGCGCCGTCGATCACGCGCCGGCTGCTCGACAAGTACTCGGCGCATCTGCCGACGGGCGAGGAGCAGATGCCGGACGCGCTGGCCACCTTGACGGACCGTGAGGTGGAGGTGCTGAAGCTGGTCGCGCGCGGCCTGTCGAACGCGGAGATCGCGGCGGACCTGTTCGTCAGCGAGACGACGGTGAAGACGCATGTGGGTCATGTGCTGACGAAGCTGAGCCTGCGGGACCGGGTGCAGGCCGCGGTGTACGCGTACGAGAGCGGGCTGGTGCGGCCGGGCGCCGGCGGGCAGTAGCGGGTACGGCGGAGGGGCCCGGTGCGCTGGTGCGCGCCGGGCCCCTCCGTGGTGCGGGGGTGTGGCCCGGTCAGCCCTTGCGGATCTCCCAGAAGCGGAAGACGGTCGAGGCGTCGAGGGTCCATTCGAGGCCGGTGACGTCGTCGCGGGCGACGGCGTACTGCTTGCCCTGCCAGAGCGGGAGCAGCGGGAGTTCGGCGGCGACGAGGTCCTGGAGCTTGCCGTACTCGTCGGCGGTGGCGGCGCGGTCCGGGATGGCGGCCGTCTTCGGGAGGAGGCTGCCGGTGATGGTGGTGTTCTGGTAGCGGTTGTTGAGGACGTTGCCCTCGCCGAAGAAGGGGGCGGTGAAGTTGTCGGCGTCGGGGTAGTCGGGGACCCAGCCCTTGACGTAGACGCCGTACTTGCCGGCGGCGATGTCCTTCTCGTACTGGTCGTAGGCGATGGACTTGACGTCGGCGTCGAAGAGTCCGCTCGCGTTGAGCTGGCCGGCGATGGCCTTGAGTTCCTGGTCGGTGGCCGGGCCGTAGCGGCTGGGGGTGGACCAGAGGGTGAGCTTCACCTTGTCGGTGATGCCGGCCGCGCGCAGGGCCTTCTTCGCCTTGGCGGCGTCGGGGGTGCCGTAGGTGTCGTAGAAGGCGGTGTTGTGTCCGGCGATGCCGGCCGGGACGATCGAGTAGAGCGGCGTGGCCGTCGACTTGTAGACGCCTTCGACGAGGGCCTCGCGGTCGACGAGGTGGGCGATGGCCTGGCGGACGCCGAGCTTGCCGACGACCGGGTCCTTCATGTTGAAGACCAGGTGCTGGACCTCGGCACTGCTGCCCTGGGTGACCTCGATGCCCTTGTCGTCGGTGGCCTCGGAGGTTTCGAGGGTGACGATGTCGTCGGCGGAGAGGCCTCGGTAGGCGACGTCTATCTCTCCGGCGGTGAGGGCCTTGGAGAGGGCGGAGCGGTCGCCGCGGTAGAGCTTGAGGGTGACGGCGTCGTTCTTGAGCCGTGCGGTGCCCCGGTAGCCGGGGTTGGCGGAGAAGGTGGCCTCGGAGTCGCCGAAGGAGTCCAGCTTGTACGGTCCGGAGCCGGTGGCCTTGCCGTCGGTGCGGAGCCCGTCGGCGGGGTACTCGCGGTGGTCGACGATGGAGCCGGCGCCGGACGCGATCTTGCTGGGGAAGGTGGCGTCGGGGACCTTGAGCCGGAAGACGACGGTCCGCTCGTCCGGGGTCTCGATGGTGTCGATGGTGGAGAGCAGCGGCGCGGGGCCGGAGGGGTCGGCGATCTTGAGGGCCCGCTCGAAGGAGAACTTGACGTCCTTCGAGGTGAGCTTGTTGCCGTTGGAGAAGGTGAGGCCGTCGCGCAGGGTGCAGGAGTACACGGTGCTGCCCGCGGAGAAGCCGCACTTGTCGGCGGCCTCGGGCTCAGGCTCGGAGCCGCCCTTGGGGAAGGCGAGGAGGGACTGGAAGACGTTGTTGAACAGCAGCCAGGAGCCGGGGTCGTAGCCCGCCGCCGGGTCGGTGGCGAGAATCTCGTCGGACATGCCGACGCGTACGCCGTTGCCGGAGTCTCCTGCGCCACCCTGTTCGGTGCCGCAGCCGCTGAGGAGGGCGGCGGCGAGGCCGGCGGCGAGGGGGGCCGTCAGCCACTTGTTGTGCGTCTTCACAGAACGTGCCTCGTGATCTCTTGTCAGGCCGGCCGCGCGCGGGTGCGCGGCCGGTGTAACCGATCCAGTCGACGGGGTTATGCGGTGCCTCGGCCCAGTTCCCAGAGCAGGAGGTCGGAGGACGTGTTGAGGGCGTACTCGACTCCGTTGAGGTCGTCGCGGGCGGCGACGTACTGCTTGCCCTGCCACAGGGGCAGGACGGGTACGTCCTCGGCGACGATCTTCTGGATCTGGTGGAAGACGGGGCCTGCGGCGGTGCGGTCGGCCTGGCGGCGCGAGCGCGGGATGAGCTGGTCGCGGACGACCTTGTTCACGTACGGGGTGTTGAGGAAGTTGTCGCTGTCCAGGAAGGGCGCGATGTAGTTGTCCGGGTCCGGGTAGTCCGGGAACCAGCCGAGGCCGTAGACGGCGTAGTCGCCGCGCTTCTGGGCCGTGCGGAACTTCGACCACTCGGTGCCCCGGACGGTGGCGTCGAAGAGTTCGGTGGCGACGAGCTGCTTCTTGAGCGCCTCGAACTCCTTCGCGGTCTCGGCGCCGTAGTGGTCGGTGGTGTAGTTCAGGGTCACCTTGACCGGGGTCTTGACGCCCGCGTCCTTGAGGAGCTTGGCGGCGCGGGCGCGGTCGGGCTCGCCGTACTCGTCGAAGAAGGGGGTGGCGTGGCCGGTGATGTTGGAGGGGATCAGCGAGTACAGGGGCTCGGCGGTGGGGCCGTAGACCAGGTTGACGAGGGCGCCCCGGTCGATGACGGCGGCCATGGCCTGGCGTACGGCCTTCTCCTGGACGGCGGGGGCCTTGGTGTTGAAGCCGAGGTAGCGGATCTCCAGGCCGGGGACCTCGATGATCTCGATGCCGTCCTTGGGCGTCTCGGTGAGGTCCTTGACCTGCTGCTGCGACAGGGAACGGGCCATCATGTCTATGTCGTCGCCGTCCAGGGCCCGGCCCATGGCGTCCGCGTCGGCGTAGGGGCGCAGTTCGACCTTGTCGTTGCGCAGGGTGATGTCGCCCTTGTAGGCGGGGTTCTTGGTGAAGACGAAGCGGGTGGCCTTCTCGCCGTCGCGTTCGACCTCCATGGTGTACGGGCCGGAGCCGTCGACGTCGAAGCCGTCACGGAGCTTGTCGGCGGCGTACTTGTCCTTGCTGAGGATGCCGGCGACCGGGGTGGAGAGCTTGTACGGGAAGGTGGCGTCGGGGGTCTTCAGGTGGAAGACGACCTCGTCGGTGCCCTTGGTCTCGACGGTGTCGACGTTCGAGAGGAGGGCGGCCGTGCCGTTGTCCGACTTGATCTTCAGGACGCGGTCGACGGAGTACTTGACGTCCTCGGCGGTGAGAGGGGTGCCGTCCGCGAAGGTGAGGCCGGAGCGGAGCTTGCAGCGGTAGCTCTCGCTGGCCTTGTCGGAGAATCCGCAGCTCTGGGCGGCCTCGGGGACGGGCTCGCCGCCGTCGCGGGGCACGTGCATCAGGGTCTGGACGGTCTGCCGCAGGATGTTCCAGGCGCCGGTGTCGTAGGCGAAGGCCGGGTCGAGCGGGGCGGGGGCGTCCGCGGTCGCGATGAACTGGTCCGTGGTGCCGACGACGATCGCTCCCCCGTCCTGTGCTCCGCCGCAGGCGGCGAGCAGGGGGGCGAGCAGTCCGGCCACAGCCGGCAGCACCAGGGTCTTGCGGTTCATCAGGGACGATCTCCTCATCCGGCACTGGATTGCAGCGGTCAGTGGAACTCCGCCGCCGGCCGCCCGGTCGGGGCGGGAGCGATCGGGCCGGGTGTTGCGATCGGTCCTGTGTTCTCGGCGACTTGGGTGTGCGCCGGCGCACGCGGATATGCGGCGAAGTACTCGCGAAAGATTAGTGGGCGGCGTCGCTATCGCCGGACCACGGGCGGCCTCAGGGGTAATCGCACAGTGATCATGAATGCGGGGTGCTCGATAGTCATGCGTCGGATGATGCGGACGGCGCCGAGCGAATCGGGACACATGGGGACGCCGAAACTCTGCCTTTTCGGGCGCGGAGCACGACGAAGGCCACCCACCGCCAGGCACTCTGGGTGACCAACGTCACGCGGAGGTCCATTCGGTGAATGGCCTGATCGTTTTCTCCGGGCGTCGCCGCATTTCCCCGACTCCGGTCGGGGAAGGCTCAGGGAAAGCTCAGATCCCGGTGATCAGCGTGCGCAGAAAGGGAACGTCGACCTCTTCGAGGGACCGCACGACGACCCGGCCCGGGGAGGGCGCGATCGGTGCCACGGACGGCACCGCGACGACGCGGCAGCCCGCCGCCTCCGCGGCCGCCACACCGGTCGCGGTGTCCTCGATGACGGCGCAGAGCGTGGGATCGGCCCCGACCCCGCGGGCGGCCGTCAGATACGGCTCGGGGTGCGGCTTGGTCCTGACGACCTCGTCCCCCGCGACGGTGAGGGCGAAGCGGTCGCGGCCGAGCGAGTCGAGGACGCGGTCGATGATCCGCCGGTGCGAGGCGGAGACCAGGGCGGTCGGGATGGAGTGCCGGGCCAGTTCGGCGAGGAGCCGGTCGGCGCCGGGCATGAGCGGCACACCCCGGTCGATGCGCTGCTCGAACTTCTCGTTGAGCAGGACGGTCAGCTCGGCGAGGGTGATGTCGGCGCCGGTCGACTCGATGAGGTAGCCCGCGCTCCGGGTCATCGGGCCGCCGACGACGACGTCCCGCCAGGCCTCGTCGAGCCGGTGCCCGAGGTCGGCGAAGGCCTCCACCTCCGCGTCCCACCAGAAGCCCTCCGTGTCGACGAGGGTCCCGTCCATGTCGAGGAAGACGGCCTGCAGGGCGGAGCTTCCGTTCGTACGGATCAGGGACGCGGGGACCGTACTGGTCATCCGGACACCTCCATGGAGGGACGAGAAGGCCGGCCCCCCTCCCCGGTACGGGGAGGATGACCGGCCTGCACTGGACCGACAAGTGTACGTCCCGATCAGCGCGGACATACGGATTTACCTCTGGTCGGTCACCTGGCGTTGAAGTACTTCGCCTCGGGGTGATGGATCACGATGGCGTCGGTGGACTGCTCCGGGTGAAGCTGGAACTCCTCCGACAGGTGCACACCGATCCGCTCCGGCCGCAGCAGCTCCGCGATCTTCGCGCGGTCCTCCAGGTCGGGGCAGGCCCCGTAGCCGAGGGAGAAGCGCGCCCCGCGGTACTTGAGGTCGAACATGTCCTGGACGTTCCCGGGGTCCTCGCCCGCGAAGCCCAGCTCGGCGCGGACGCGGGCGTGCCAGTACTCGGCGAGGGCCTCGGCGAGCTGGACGGAGAGGCCGTGCAGCTCCAGGTAGTCGCGGTAGGAGTCCGAGGCGAACAGCTCGGCCGTGGCCTCCCCGATCCTCGAACCGACGGTGACGACCTGGAGGCCGACGACATCGGTCTCGCCGGACTCCTCCGGGCGGAAGAAGTCCGCGAGACAGAGGCGGCGGCCCCGGCGCTGGCGCGGGAAGCTGAAGCGGGTCCGCTCGTTGCCCGCCTCGTCCAGGATGATCAGGTCGTCGCCCTTGGAGACGCAGGGGAAGTAGCCGTGGACGACGGCCGCCTCCAGGAGGTTGTCGGTGTGGAGGCGCTCCAGCCAGCCGCGCAGCCGGGGCCGGCCCTCCGTCTCGACGAGCTCCTCGTACGAGGGTCCGTCGCCGGCCCTGTTCTGCTTGAGGCCCCACTGGCCCTTGAAGAGGGCGCCCTCGTCGAGCCAGGAGGCGTAGTCCTTCAGCGGGATGCCCTTGACGACCCGGGTGCCCCAGAACGGCGGGGTCGGCACCGGGTTGTCGGTGGCGACGTCGGAGCGGCCGCCGGGCTCGGGCTCGGACACCTGGAGGGCGGGAGCGTCCTTCTTCGCGACCCGGCGCTGCTTGAGCGGCGGGAGTACGGCTCCGGGGACGCCGCGCTTGACGGCGACGAGGGCGTCCATGAGGCGCAGGCCCTCGAAGGCGTCGCGGGCGTAGCGGACCTCGCCCTGGTAGATCTCGTGGAGGTCCTGTTCGACGTACGCCCTGGT